>CACDSA010000001.1 GCA_902555185.1 uncultured Pelagibacteraceae bacterium
TTTATTTTTTTTTTATTTTAGGAAGGACATTGGGTTTATCACTTAGTAGAAAAATATTTTCAAATGTTTTTTACTTCATAGGACCTATTTTCAAATCTAAAAAAGTAATATTCAATAATTTAACTACTTTTAAAGAAAATATTTCTGAATTAGAAAAAAAAGTGATTATAGCAAACATGTGGAAAAATTATGGAAAAACTTTTATTGAGTATGTATTTTTAGATTATTTTAGAAAAAGTAAAAACCACGTAAAAATAAAAGGGATTGATAATCTTAATAAAATTTTAGAGGAGAAAAAACCAGTAATATTTGTATCTGGTCATTTTTCAAATTTTGAGTTGATGTCTATGGAAATTACTAAGAAAGATATCAACCTTGCAACTATTTATAGACCATTAAATAATTATTTTTTAAATCCATTAATGGAATATTTAAGAAAAAAATATGTTTGCAAACATCAAATTAAAAAAGGAATTAAAGGTGTAAGAGAATCAATAGATTTTATAAAAAAAGGATATTCAGTTGCTTTAATGATTGATCAAAGAGTAAGTGAGGGTGAGAAAATAGATTTTTTTGGAAAACCAGCATTAACAACAACTTTGCCAGCTCAGTTAGCTTTGAAATATAAAATTCCGATTATTCCAGTTTTTATTGAACGTGTTGATGAAAACTTTACCATCCAATTTTTCGATAAGATAATTGCTTCCGATTTTCAAAATAAAAATGAATTAACCTTAAAATTGAATAATATTCTTGAAAAAATGATCGTAGATAATCCTAATGAATGGATATGGACGCATAATAGATGGAAATAAAAATTTTACTTTAAATTTTTGTACCGCTCATTTACTTCAATTGGAGAAAAATAAGCTTCCTGTAAATCAACATTCCAGTAGTTTAAATCTTTTAATAGAATTTCTTTCCCAGATATTGCACATAGAACATAATCACCTTCTTCCACAATATCAAAAGAGTTGTGTTTAAATATAAGTTTAGCTTTTTTTTTTATCATCAATAAACTATACAATATATAATTTATCATGAATATTGGATTAATAGGTAGCGGTGGCAGGGAACACGCAATATGTCTCAAATTGTACAAATCCAAGCTACCCAAAAAAATATTTTGTTTCCCAGGCAACGCTGGCACTTCTAAAATTGCAAAAAATATAGAGATAAATATTTTAGATTTTAAAAATTTATTAAGATTATTAAAGCAAAATAACATTGATTTTGTAATTATTGGTCCAGAAGAACCCTTAGTTAAAGGTTTGGTTGATTATCTAAAAAAAAATAAAATTACTGTATTTGGTCCAAATAAATTTGCTTCAAAATTAGAGGGTTCAAAAGCTTTTATGAAAAAAGTTTGCAAAGAAAATAAAATTCCTACAGCTGCATTTAAAATTTGTAGAAATAAATTACAAGTTCTTAATTTTATTAAAAAAAATAAATTACCTATTGTAGTAAAGGCAGATGGTTTAGCCGCTGGAAAGGGAGTATCAATATGTGCTACTAAAAAAGAAGTTATTAATTCTACCAAAGATATATTCAATGGGAAATTTAAGTCATCAAAAAAAGCTGTGCTTGAGGAATTTTTAGACGGTCAAGAAGCTAGTTATTTTGTAGTAGCTGATAAAAATACTTTTAAATTTTTTGGAACTGCACAAGATCATAAAAGGGTTGGCGAAAATGATAAAGGACCGAATACAGGGGGGATGGGTGCTTACTCGCCTGCGCCTATCGTTGATAATAAAATTGAAAAAAAAATAATAAATAGAATAGTGAAACCTACTTTTCTTTATTTTAAAAGAAGAAAAAAACCTTACACAGGATTTTTATATATTGGACTAATGATTAAAAATGGTGAACCTTTTCTCATAGAATTTAACATAAGAATGGGCGATCCTGAATGTCAAGTAATATTACCGAGATTAAAAGAAGACTTATTGAAAATTTTAATTAACTGTTCAAAAAATAACCTTAAAAATACTAAGATTACTTGGAGTAAAGAAAGGAGCATGACTGTTGTACTGTGTGCAAAAGGATATCCTGGAAATTACAGAAAACTTCAGGAAATTAAAAATATCAACAATTTGAAATTAAAAAAAAATGAATTTATTTTTCACGCGGGAACAAAATTAATTAATAATAAAATTTTTTCTAATGGTGGGAGAGTATTAAATTTTTCTTCTATGGGAAGTAATTTTTTAGAAATAAGGAATCGTATAAATAAATTAATAAAAAAGTTAAACTGGAAAAGTGGATTTTATAGAAAAGATATTGGCTGGAAAGTAATTGGAAATGCGAATCATAAGTGGTAAGTTTAAAGGAAGATCAATAAAATTTTTAAAAACTGGATCTACGAGGCCATTGAAAGACTCTGTCAAAGAAAATATTTTTAATATATTAATTCACTCTAAAGATTTTGATATCCCTATTAAAAATGCATCTATTCTTGATATTTATTCTGGTATAGGATCTTTCGGCTTGGAATGTTTATCAAGAGAGGCGAAAGAGGTAACTTTTGTAGAGGAAAATATTATAGTATCGGAAGTGCTTAAAAAGAACTTAGAAAGCTTAGGTTTAATAAATCAAGCATTTGTATTTAATAAAAAGATACAAGATTTAGATAAAAATGATTATAAAAAAAAATATGATATTTTCTTTTTTGATCCACCTTTTGTTGATAAAAAATTTTCTAACAACTTAAGAACTATAAAGGAAATTAAAATATTTAAAACTAAACATATAGTAATAATTCATCGCGAAAAAAACTCAAAAGATGACCTGAGTAATATTTTAAAATCATTAAAAGTAAAAAAATACGGAAGATCTAAAATAATTTTTGGAACTTTTATGTGAGAATTTTTTTTGTATAGATCTTAACCTTTTCTACTGCTGGTTGATTGTATGGATTAATATTTGTAACTTTACCAACCAAAATTGTCTCCAGCATGAAATAACTAAAAAGCTCACCTAGTGACTCTTCATTTAATTTTTTCAATTTAAATTCTCTGTAGGGCACTTTTTTTTCTTTTAACACCTCAATAATAGCATTTTTCTGAGCTTTTTTTATTTCATCTATTGTTTTGTTGTGTAGAAAATTAATCCCATCAATATATTTTTTTGTATTTACCTTTTTTGTTTTTTTTTCATTTGAACTAAAAATATAAAATAATTTGTCTTTTGGGCCATCTAAAAATAATTGTAGTAAACTATGATGATCTTTTGGGTTATTAGAAATAAGAGGTAAAAAGCCTTTACCTTTTTTTCCCAAACTTTCAGCGATTAGCTGCTGACACCAATAAAGAAACTTTTCTAAATGGGGGGAGTAATTTAAAAAGATTAAATTATTTATTTTTTGTTTTTTTAATAAAGTTGATAAAATCAAAACATTTTCTCTTAAAATATTTATATTTTTTCTTATCAAATATTTTCTAATATTTTTTCTAATTTTAGAAATATTTATTCCCATAAAGTAAGCAGGAACTATACCTGCTTCAGACAGAACAGAATACCTTCCACCGATATATTTTTTATGATTAATAAAATAAATGTTATATTTTTTTGATAATCTAAACAACGTAGAATTTTTATTCTCAGATATAATTAATACATTGCGCGGATTATTTTTAATAATTTGCATAAAAAAAGTATTAGCTATTGTCTCTATTGTTTCTCCTGATTTAGAAATTATTATGAAAAGAGTTTTAGACAAATCAAGATTATATTTTAAGTGAATATTTTTCTCACTATCTAAACTATCTAAAAAATAAAATTTTTTTTTTATTTTTTTTCCTACGAAATTATATACAGCTTCTGCACCTAGTATAGAACCTCCCATCCCAATAATGACTATTGACTTAAATTTTTTAAATTTATTTAAATCTTTAAGATTAAAGTTAAATTTATATTTTTTACTTAGAACATTTAGGGAGTTATCAGCAAGTTCAAAGCTATATAGAACTTCATCAATATTTTGTTGAAATTTATTATATAATTTTTTATTAAGGAATTTTTTTCTATCAACCTTATTTAAAATTATTTTTTCAATCACTTACGAATTTTTTTAAGTATGCTCTCTTCAACTGAGGTTGAGCTATTTTTATTAGAAATTTTTTCTTTAGGAACCTTTAGAATTTTTTTGATACCCTCTTCTTTATCTATATTCTTAGCTTTTGATCCTGGTTCTGGTATTTTATCGTAATCAGGTGGAAAAATTAATGGCTCTCTCTTTTTGACTAAAAATTCATCAGTAGTTTTGATTTTTTCATTTTTTAAAACCTTATTGGCTTCTTCTAAACTTGCACAAGAAGCAAAGATAAGTAGAGATGAATAGATTAAAATTTTTTTCATTTTTTTATTAAAATCTCTTTTAATATTAAAGTTATTACACCTATAGTAATAAATATATCTGCCACGTTAAATGTAAACCAGTGAAAATTTGCATAATGTAAGTCTATAAAATCAGGGACTGCACTATAAAATATTCGGTCATATATATTACCTATCGCTCCGCCAATTATAATAGAAAAAATCGCTTTATCAATTTTTTCTGATTTTAACGCCATATATATTAAAACTATTATTACAGTGATTATTAAAATAGAAATTAAATTGTATATTAATGTTGATTCGAAACTTAATAAACCAAAGCCAATACCTGTATTCCACACAAGATCTAAATTTATAAAATCATTTATATAGAAAGATTTTTCACTTAAATTTTTTAGTATTTGAATTTTTGAGAGTCTATCCGCAGCAAAAATTAAAGAAATAATAATTAGAAAATATAAATTATCTAATCGAAGGATTTTGCTTTTTATATCTTTAAGATCAATCAAAATGTTGACTTTCTATTTTATCGGACAACTTTCTCTCTGACATTTTTTCTCTAAGATTTTCCAACATCTTTCACATTTTTGTCCATTGGCTTTTTTTACTTCAATCTTAATATCATCATTATTTGATAATTCTTTTTCTGCTTTCGAAACAATAAAATAATCTTCTAAATCTAATTTATCTAGAAGTTCAAATTTATCTTTTTTTAAGATTATTTTAATTTCTGCCTCTAAACTTGATCCAATTTCTTTATTGGCCCTTTTCTCTTCTATTGCAATATTTGTATCTTGTTTAATTTTAAATAGATTTATCCATTTTTCATTCAACTTTTCATTCTTCCAGCTAGACGGAATTTTAACAAAATTATTTTCATGAATACTTTCAGAATTATCTTTATTCACTAAACTATAGATTTCCTCTGTAGTGAAAACTAAAATTGGAGCGAACCACTTTAATAAACTTTCCAAAATTATGTTTAAAACAACTACACAATTTTTTCTTTTTTTTGAATTTATACTATCGCAGTAAAGAACATCTTTTCTTATATCAAAATAAAAAGAGGAAAGATCCAGTGTACAAAAATTCAAAAGCTCTTTATATAGTTTATGTAAATTGTAATTTTTCAAATTTTCATCAACAGATTTATTTAATAAAAACAATTTATGTAAGATAAATTGCTCTAATTCATCTAGTTCATTAAATTTTATTTTTTCAAAGTCTTGTTTTTCAAAATTATCTTTTAAATTTCCAAGCATAAATCTGAAGGTGTTTCTAATTTTTCTGTAAGACTCTGCATGCTGTATTAAAATGTTTTTATCTATTCTTAAATCTTCAGCATAATCGGATGCAGATGCCCAAACCCTAAGAATGTCAGCTCCATAGTTCTTTAATATATCTTCTGGAGAGATGACATTACCCATCGATTTAGACATTTTCATACCTTTGCCATCTACAACGAAGCCATGCGAGAGAATACTCTTAAATGGTGCTTTGCCTCTAGTACCACAGGACTCTAATAAGGAAGAGTGAAACCATCCTCTGTGTTGGTCAGATCCCTCTAAATACATATCCGCAGGCCATTTCAAATCTTTTCTTTTTTCCAAAACAAAACTATGTGTTGAACCACTATCAAACCATACTTCAACGATATCGTTAAGTTTTTCATAATCTTTGGTATCATAATCATCACCTAAAAAAATTTTTGCATCGTCTGTAAACCAGCAGTCAGATCCTTGCTTTTCGTAAATAGATGCTATTCTATCTATAATTTTTTGATCTCTTAGTGGTTCTTTTGTTTTTTTATTAATAAATATTGGCAACGGCACTCCCCAAACTCGTTGTCTTGAAACACACCAATCTGGTCTTCCTTCAATCATTGATAAAAGTCTGTCCTTGCCTTTGTTTGGAAAGAAGACGGTCTCATTTATTGCTTTTACAGCTTTATCTCTCAATTTGTTTTTTTGCATAGAGATAAACCATTGAGGCGTCGCTCTGTAAATTAATGGAGCTTTTGATCTCCAAGAATGAGGATAGCTATGATTAAGTTTATCATTTTTAAGTAATTGTTTTTGTTCTTTTAATTTGTCTATAACAATTGGGTCAGCTTTAAATACATGTGTATTTGTAAAATAAGGTACCTCTTTAGTGTAAACACCTGAGTTATCGACTGTATAGAGTGACGGTATATTATTTTTCAAACACAAATTAAAGTCGTCTGGGCCATGGCTTGGAGCACAATGTACTATCCCCGTTCCTTGCTCTAAATTTACAAATTGAGCATCTAACATTGGAACATCGTAGTCAAAATCCATTTTGACTAATGGATGACTACATAACGTTCCTTTAAATTCAGAACCCTTAAAAGTTTTTAACTCTTTATAGTTTTTAATCTCACAATCTTTAATTATTGTTTCGATTAAATTTTTTGCTACTACAATTTTCTTATCTTTAAAGTGTTCAAGATGTTCAATTTCCAAAACTGCGTATTCGATATTGCTATTAAAAGCTAATGCTTTGTTAGCAGGTATAGTCCAGGGTGTAGTAGTCCAAATTATAATGCTTGAGTCTTTTAGAAAGTCTTTGTTAGTCTCTTTAACTTTAAATGCAACATAAATTGTATTTGAAGTATGATCCAAATATTCTACTTCTGCGTCAGCTAAAGCAGTTTTTTCAACAGTAGACCAAAGAACTGGTTTAAATCCTTGATATAAACTTCCATCTAAAAGGAATTTACCTAGCTCTCTTACAATTTGAGCCTCTGCTTCGTAACTCATTGTAGAATAATAATTTTCAAAATCACCAACTACCCCTAATCGCTTAAACTCTTTAATATGAACTTCGATCCAACTTTTTGCAAATTCTCTGCATTCTTGCCTAAAATCTTTAATGGGTACTTCGTCTTTATTTTTTTTCTTTTTTTTGTATTGTTCTTCTATTTTCCATTCTATGGGGAGCCCATGGCAATCCCAACCTGGGACGTAAACAGAATCTTTTCCATTCATTTGATGAAAACGAGTAATCATATCTTTCAAAATTTTATTTAATGCAGTCCCCATATGTATGTGTCCATTCGCATAAGGTGGGCCGTCATGAAGAACAAATTTTTCTTTTCCCTTAGACTTTTTTCTCAGTTTTTCAAAGATTTTATTTTTTTCCCATTTCTTCAAAATCTCAGGTTCTTTAAGTGGTAAACTAGCTTTCATCGAAAAAGCTGTCTTGGGAAGTTGCAAGGTGTCTTTGGACATTATTTTTTTGCCTGTCTTATATCGAGTTCGATTTGTTTTTTTAAATGTTTCAAATTCCTAAATTTTTTTTCTGGTCTTATAAATTTTTTAAAGTAAATACCTAACACTTTATTATATAAGTTTTTATTAATTCCAAAGATATTTGTTTCTAATAATAAATTTTGTCCATTAAATGTTGGTCTGTAACCTATATTTGCAATACCTTTCTTATAAAAATTCTTACTTTTAACTTTAACAGCATAGACACCAAGCTTAGGGACAACATAATTGCCCAATTTTAAATTACATGTTGGAAAACCAATTTTACGTCCTCTTCTTTGTCCTTTTATTACTTTTCCATTGATGCTCCAAATACGATTTAAAAATTTATTAACTTCATCTATTTTACCTGATCTTATTTTCTTTCTTAAAAATGTGGATGAAATTATTTTATTATTTTTTTTATAGGGTTTAGTAATAACATTTTTAAAGTTATATTTTTTCTCAAATTTTTTAAGTGTCTTTATATTTCCTTGTCGATTAAAACCAAACTTAAAATTCTTACTTACAAACAAATATTTACATTTTGTTTTTTTAGAAATTATTTTATTAATAAACTCTTCTGGTGATTGAGATGAAAAATTTTTATTAAATCTTATAATAATTAAAAAATCTAATTTAAATTTTTTGAATTGATTTTTTTTTTGTTCTAACGAATTTATTCTATGATTTTTAATTTTATCATTAAAAAACATTACTGGAACAGGTTCAAAAGTCATAACTCCAAAGGGTATCTTATTTTTTTTAGCTTTTTGCTTTGCCTCTTTAATAACTTTTTGATGGCCTAGATGTAATCCGTCAAAATTACCGATAGCTATTACTCCGTTACAATGTTTTTTATCTAAATTTGGATTATCGTAAATTTTCATTTTACCATTTTAATTCTCTTTGAAAAAAATTTGCTTTTACATTATATTTTTCTAAAAGTTTGTTAGGTTCAGAAAAATTGTTAAATTCTTTCCTGTGCACACCTTCAGATATAAATATACAATCAATTTTTAAATTATTCGCTCCTTTAATGTCTGTTCTTAAGTTGTCACCAATGGCTAAAACCTTTTCATTAGAGCTAAAGCACATACTATAAACTTCTTTGTGTGGTTTGCCAAAATAAATAACTTCTCCTCCGAGATCCTCGAAAACTTTTGCTACTGAACCTGCACATAACTCTTCAACACTGCCTCTATGAACTATTAAATCTGGATTCGTACAAATTAATTTTTTTGAAACATGTTTCAATAAAAATTTTTTATAATAATCTAAATCATTTTCATAATCATCAAATAATCCAGTGCATAAAATAAAATCACAACTCTTAAGATCAGTTCTATTGTCTTTTACTTTTTCAAATATAGAAATATCTCTTTCTGGTCCGAGGTGGTAAAATGTCTTACCAAATTTTTTTTGGTTAATTGCGTGCATTGCTGCTTCACCTGAGGTCATTACATGCTCTAGATATTTTTTATCCATTTTCATTTTAAGTAAAAAATTAACAACCTTCGAACTAGGTCTGGGTGCATTAGATAAAAATACTATTTTTTTCGAATTTTTTTTCAGTTTGTCAACTGCTTCAATAGCATTTGGATTAAGAGTAACTCCATCATGCATTACCCCCCACAAGTCTATAATAAATGTATCGTAGTTTTCAAAAATATCTTCTAAATGGTTTAGTTCTTTCAATATGCTATTTCTCTCCTTTTAATGCTTATTAATACAGTATTTAATGGTCTTTTTAATGATTTTTGCCTCTTGAAATATAGTTAAAACTTACCATATCAACACTACATAAAAATTTATAGGAGAAAATACATATGAAATTTAGACCTTTGCACGATCGTGTGCTTATTAAAGTGCTAGACAGCGAGGAAAAAACTGCTGGCGGAATTATCATACCGGACACTGCTAAAGAAAAACCTCAAGAAGGTGAAGTTGTAGCTGTAGGACCAGGTGCCAAAAATGAAGACGGTAAAGTTTCTTCAATGGACGTAAAAGTTGGAGATATAGTCCTTTTCGGAAAGTGGTCTGGAACTGAAGTCAAAATTGACGGTAAAGAATACAGCATTATGAAAGAGTCAGACATAATGGGAATTTCAAAAAGTAAAAAATAACCTTTATAGGAGAAAAAAATGGCAAAAATAATTAAATTTGATACCGAGGCAAGATCTAAGATGCTTACTGGAGTTAATACTCTAGCTAACGCTGTTAAAGTAACCTTAGGTCCAAAAGGGCGTAACGTCGTAATGGATAAATCTTATGGTGCTCCGAGAACAACAAAAGATGGTGTTTCTGTTGCAAAAGAGATTGAGCTTGAAGATAAATTTGAAAACATGGGTGCTCAAATGGTAAAAGAAGTTGCTAGCAAAACAAATGATAATGCTGGCGATGGAACTACCACTGCAACTATTTTAACTCAAGCAATTGTTAATGAAGGACTTAAATACGTTACAGCTGGGATGAACCCGATGGATATCAAAAGAGGTATCGACAAAGCGGTAGAGCAAGTAATTGATAAACTAAAAACATCATCAAAAAAAGTAAAGGCCAATGAAGAAGTTGCTCAGGTTGGAACGATTTCAGCAAATGGTGAAAAATCTATAGGTGACATGATTTCTAAAGCTATGCAAAAAGTAGGTAATGAAGGTGTAATTACAGTTGAGGAAGCAAAAGGAGTTGAAACTGAGTTGGATGTGGTTGAAGGTATGCAATTTGATAGAGGATATCTTTCTCCTTATTTCGTAACTAATACTGAAAAGATGACAACTGAACTTGAAAACCCTTTAGTTCTTTTAGTTGAAAAAAAATTAACAAACTTACAACCAATGGTGCCATTACTAGAGTCAGTGGTTCAAGCTAATAGACCATTAATGATTATTTCTGAAGATGTTGAAGGTGAAGCTTTGGCAACTTTAGTTGTAAACAAGTTAAGAGGCGGTCTTAAAGTGGTTGCTGTTAAAGCACCTGGCTTTGGTGATAGAAGAAAAGCAATGTTAGAGGATATTGCAATTTTGACTGGAGGTCAGGTAATCTCAGAAGATCTTGGAATAAAATTAGAGAACGTTAAAATTGGAGATCTTGGTTCTTGTAAAAAAGTGAAAATCGATAAAGAGAACAGTACAATTGTAGCTGGTGAGGGTAAAAAATCTGACATTGAAGCTAGATGTAATCAAATTAGATCTGAAATTAATGAGACAACATCTGACTACGACAAAGAGAAACTTCAAGAACGTTTAGCTAAACTTGCTGGTGGTGTTGCTGTGATTAAAGTTGGCGGTGCTACAGAAGTTGAAGTAAAAGAAAGAAAAGATAGAGTTGAAGATGCTCTGAATGCAACTAGGGCGGCCGTCGAAGAAGGCGTTGTTATCGGTGGCGGTTGTGCACTACTTTATGCTGCACAGGATTTAGACGGTGTTAAAGTAAAAGGTGATGACCAAAAAGCTGGTGTCGAGATTGTTAAAAAAGCTCTTCAAGCTCCGATCAGGCAAATTACGGCAAACGCAGGTGTCGATGGCTCTGTAGTTGTAGGTAAACTTTTAGAAGGTAAAAAAGCTTCTCAAGGTTACGATGCACAAAATGAGGATTATGTAGATATGTTTGCTAAAGGAATTATTGATCCAACTAAAGTTGTCAGATCAGCATTACAAGATGCTGCTTCAATAGCTGGACTATTAATTACAACAGAAGCAATGATAGCAGACAAGCCTGAAGAAAAAGATGCTGGTCCTGCAATGCCTCCAATGGGTGGTGGCATGGGTGGCATGGGCGGCATGGGCGGCATGGGAATGTAAATTCTTGGCAGAACCCAGAATAAACTCGCAAATTTCAAAACCCCTCAAACCATTAGTTTCAGAGGGGTTTTTATTTCAAATCTAGTTGATTATTTGTGAATATTTGTTTTTGCGCAAATTTTAAATAGATATAAAAAAAAATTCTTTTTAAATTCCAAGGCTTAATTTTCCTTGAAACATTTTTTTTATTGGGAAATTCAAATTGTATTTTTTTAGGAAGTTTTAAAATATTTAAAAAATCATAAAATAATTTTTTGCCACTATTTTTTTCAAACTTTATAAAAAAGAAATTTTTTTTAAAAATTTTTTTCCAGTTTTCTACTATTTTCTTATTATTTAAATTATAATCTTGACTCATAAAGTAAAATTTATTTTTTTTATTACGATAAAAATGAAATTTTTGAATCTTTTTTTTAAAATCAAAAACACTTTCTATTTTAATATTTTTCTTTTGTGTCAGCTGTTGAGCATATAAAGAATACAGATAAGCACCGTCACATCTATAATAAAAAATAATGACTGGGTTAAAACCAAGCTTAGAGATAGTTTTTTTTACGTATTCGATTTTTTTTAAATTATAGGAAAAACAAGAAAAAAATTCTGAGCTTAAGATTACATTAGAGTTTTTTTTGATTTTTGAAAAATATTTTTTGATCTTACTAAAATCTTTTTTATCAAATAATTTATATAAGTTTTGGTTGTGAATTGTTTTCTTGAAGTAATTTTTTTCTTCAATACTTTGAATATTATATTCTCTTAAAATTTCTTTATTCAAATATAAAAAACTCTGAAGAGATGTGCTTCCAGTTTTAAAATTTCCTATGTGAAGATAACAATTTTTCATTCTAAAAACTAAATTTTTTTTTTATATCTTCTAGGATTAAATATTTATATTTATCAGCATTTTTTTCTTTTACTTCATAATTAATTTCTGTTTTTTTTGGAACTTCAAAGATTTTATTAGTGTCCTCAAATCTACCTTCATTAATTGTATTCATCCAAATTATATAATTAGAGTTGAATTTTTTTCTTGCTTCTTTAGTAGGACATATAAAATCTGCTATAACGATATTATTTTTTATTAATTCTTCATCAGTTATTTTATTCATTCTATTTGATTGTCTAATTCTACCTTCTAAACTAAAATCCCAATCATCAAATTTTTTTCTAACCTCGTCAGCGTTTACCCTATTTGCTTTCAATAATTTACCGAGTTTGTCACTTAACGTAGTCTTTCCTGACCCTGGGAGACCCATTATTAAAATTTTTATTTTAACTGTCACTATTTAATTTCCTCTAAAAACTTATGAACATTTTTCTTTTGTCTTTTTGCGAAAAATAGACAAGCAGATGACTCTAAAATTATCCCGTCTTTAAGAATTCGAAGGTTATTATCTGCTAAAGTTTTCCCTGTTGAACTTATGTCACTTATAATTTCAGATGAACCTATAAATGGATAAGTTTCTGTAGCTCCAAGGCTTAGAATTATTTTGTACTGTGTAACACCTTTTGAAATCAAAAAATTATTTGTAAGGTTTGGGTACTTCGTGGCCACTCTAAGTCTAGAATTTCTTTTTGATCTAATATCAAACGAGACTTCCTCTAGATCTGCAATTGTTTGAACATCGATCCAGTCATTTGGCACGGCGATGACTAGATTTGCATTTCCAAAGTCAAGTTTTGATTTAATACTGATTTTTTCTCTTAAATTTTTGTCTGACTCACTCAAAAGATCAAGGCCTGAGATACCCAAATCTAAAGTGCCATCTCCTAATCTTTGAATTATTTCTTTAGCGTGGAGAAAAATAATCTTGATATTCTTTTTATTTCTAATGGTTGCAAAATAATTTCTCTCTTTACTGCTTTGTAGAATGTTTAAACCTTTGCTCTCAAAAAAAGATATAGCTTTTTCTTTTAATCTCCCTTTGCTTGGTAAGCCTATAGTAATTAAGTCTTTCATATATTTTTTAGATTAATTGCAGCACCGACGGCTTGAGTATTTTTTTTAGCTCCTAAACTTTTTAATAAGTTATCGTATCGACCACCTCTTGCAATTTCTTTTTTACCGTCAAAGACTTCAAATACAACTCCTGTATAATACTCTACATCTCTTCCAAAATTTGAGATAAAATTTACATCTTGTTTCAGATTCCTTAAGTTTTTTATAGATTTTAAATCTTTGAAAATATTTTTTTCTAAATTGTTTTTTTTTATGAAAGTTTTTAATTTTTCATCTAGTTTTGATAATTTACAATTAATTCTTAAAAATGATTTAATAATTTGAACAATTTTTTTTCCTTCATCAAATGATCTAGGATCTTTAAATTTTTTTTCAAACCTATTTAAAATTTCTGATATTGATCTTCCTGCAATCAATTGGCCTTGACTCATTTTTTTCATTTCGCGAAATCGCTTCTTGTCTGTGACAAAAGTGACAGAGTCTATATCTGTATTTTTTTCTAATCTTTTCAAAAGTTCCTCAAAATATTTTGGTCTCCAAAAATGTCTTATTAATCTTAGTTTCCATCTTTCAGGCATATCAAGAGCATAAATTAAACTATTAAATAAGCTTATATCTCCAACTTTTATCTTTAATTTTTTACTTTTAATTTTTTTTACAGAATTGACTATTGTGCTGATTACTTTAAAATCGTCTTTAATTTTATCTTTTGAACCGAAAATTTCAATTCCCAACTGATTGATTATAAATTTTGCACCTTTTTCATTTATTCTTCGATAAGCTTGACCTGAATAATAAATTTTCGAGAATGTCTTGTTCTTTATATAATTTATACAAGATGCAACGGTCAAATCTGGTCTTAGACACATAGTTTTTCCCTCCTCATTTTCAAAAGTAAATATTGAATTCTTAAATTTTTCTCCCGATCTTTCTATGATATAATTAGAGTCCAAAAGAATATCTGGTTCAGATAATACAAAACCATTTTTTTCAAACGTATTAATTATTGCTTCAGATAATTTTTTTGATTTCATTAACTAATTCTTTTATTTCAATTGATTTTTCTTTACCTGTAGTTAGATCTCTTAAAGTTGGTTTACCTGATTTAATTTCATCATCTCCATACAAAATTACTGCAGGGGATTTGATCTTATTTGCGTACTCCATTTGCTTTTTTAACTTATTCTCTCCTGGATAAATTTCAGTGCTAATAGAAGCGTCTCTTAAAATTTTTTGTAAACTAATATACTCCTTCATTGATTCTTTATTGAACACACAAATCACAATTGGCTTTGACTTTTTGATTTTAAATTCTTTTTTTTGGATTAATGCATAAACTAAACGATCTAAACCAATTGATATTCCTGTGGCTGGAGCATCGTAATCTCCAAAATTTTTTACTAAATTGTCATACCTTCCACCTCCGCCAATAGAACCAAATTGAATTGATTGACCTTTAATATTCTTTACATCAAATTTTAAGTTCACTTCAAAGATTACGCCTGTATAATACTCCAGCCCTCTTACAATAGATGGATCAAATTCAAAGTTTTGAAAATTATAATTTTTAAATATTTTTAATATTTCATTTAAATCTTCTGAGCTCGGAGTTTTTTTCTTTAATTCCTTCTCAAGTATTTCTATGCTATCAGAACTTAATTTTGCCCCCTTAGTAAAATCACCTGATTTGTCTTTTCTACCTTCTCCTAACAACTGTTTAACTGCAACCCAACCCAGCCTATCAATTTTATCTAAAGCTCTTAAAATTGTAAGTTTTTGATTATCATCTTCTAAGTTTATTTTTTTAAATAACGACTCAGTAATCTTTCGTGATGAAATTTTAATTACATAATCTGATTGACTTAAACCACATTTTTCAAGAATTTCTGAAATCATTACACATAATTCGGCATCTGCTTGTAAATTTTTAGTTCCTACATAATCAGCGTCAAATTGTAAGAATTCTCTAAATCTACCAGGTCCAGGTTTTTCATTTCTCCATACAGTGCCAAGTTGATATCTTTTAAAAGGTTTTGGAATTTCTAAGTAATTTTTTGCCACGTATCTTGCTAGTGGTGCAGTAAGATCATATCTCAATGAAAGCCATTTATTTTCATCTTTAAATGAAAAAACACCTTGATCTGGCCTTTCTTTATCGGGTAAAAATTTTCCAATACTATCCGAGTACTCAAAACTTGGTGTTTCGAGATACTGAAAACCATACTTGATCATTACTTCCTTAATTTTAGAAATTATAAAATCTCTGATTAGAAGTTCTTTTTCTTGCCTGTCTACAAACCCCAAAGGAAGTTCTTTAGAAGGTTTAATTTTTTTTTCTTTAATCATTTTTTGGTACAGCAGGGTGGATTCGAACCACCGACCCCTAGTTCCACAAACTAGTGCTCTAACCAACTGAGCTACTGCTGCATCCCTTTTGTTTTTATCTTAATTTTTATAAAATTTATATATTTTTGATTATAAGCTAAGCAAAAGCCTAGCGTGCATTCTGTGAGAATGTGATTTGATTGTAGAAATGTCCTTTTTTATAAACATATATCTTATTTAAGAAATAATTATGACTTTTTCAAGATGGAATTACCGGGACAATAAATTAGTGAAAACTAAAGTTAATGTCCCGTTAATCAGTGATTTTGGAAATTAGATTAAGATGTTTTCTGCAGTTTTACTGCTGAAGGACCTTTTTCTGTGCTCTCCACTTCAAACGTTAACTCATCACCCTCGTTTAAATATTTTAAACCAGCTTCTCTAACAGCAGAAGAATGGACGAACACGTCTTTTTCTTTGTCTTCTCTTTCAATGAAACCATATCCTTTAGTACCATTGAACCACTTTACTTTACCTTTTAGTGTACTCATATTTATTACTTTTCCTTATATTAATTTACGTTAACTAATCAAAGATTAGTCAAACCCCTTAAATAGATTTGCTCAACAAAAGTCAATAGTAGATTAATATTATTTGACGCAATTGTTTTTTTGCAACAAAATCAGGTTAATAGCACCATTAAACCTGCAAATACTACCGCTCCTATACCTGCATAAACGTATTTATTTTTATCTATATGAAATTTTAATTTACTCAAACCTGATTCTTTGTAGCTTAATCCTTCTTTGTCTAAACCTGCTGATTGTGCGAAACCTCTATCTCTTCCTATTTGTAAAAACTTATTTTTTCTATGATCGTATATTTCATCTTTGCTAAAATTCTCAAAATTCTTTAGATTTTTAATAATTGAATGTTTAATATCAGCTGCGATACTTTCTGGATCTCTATGCGCTCCTCCAAGTGGCTCAGTAATAATTTCATCAATAATTTTTAATTTTAATAAATCTTTAGCAGTTAATTTCATTGCTTCAGCAGCTTGTAAGGATTTAGTTGGATCACGCCATAGTATTGATGCGCACCCCTCTGGAGAAATCACAGAATAAATAGAATTCTCAAGCATGATAACTTTGTTTGATGATGCTAAAGCAATTGCCCCACCAGACCCACCTTCACCAATTATTACCGAAATATTTGGCACAGTTAGAGACATACAACATTCTATTGAATTAGCTATTGCTGAAGCTTGTCCTCTTTGCTCAGCGCCAATTCCTGGATAAGCACCTGGTGTATCGATAAAAGTAATAACAGGTATCTGAAATCTATCAGCAAGCTTCATAAGTCTTATACATTTTCTATATCCTTCAGGCCTCATCATTCCAAAATTTCTTTCTATTCTGCTATTTAAATCTTCTCCCTTTTCCTGACCAATGATTAAAACTGACTTTTGGTCTATTAATCCAAAACCTGCAATCACAGACTTATCATCACCAAAATATCTATCCCCAGAGAGCAAAGTAAATTTAGAAAATATTTTTTTTATATAAAAATTTGCCTTAGGCCTATCCTCATGTCGCGCAACTTGAGTTCTTTGCCAACTATTCAAATTAGAATAAATTTCTCCAAGTTTTTGATTAATTTCTTCTTGGGTGTTTCTTATTTTTTTTGTATCAACCTCAGAAATTCCTTCTGAGCCAAATGGGCTTTTCAATCCATCAACTTCTTGCTCTAATGCTTTGATTTCTTTTTCAAAATCTAAATAATTTTTCATATAAATGATACAATTATACTAGTATTATTATATTATAAAATATTGTAAAGATCAGCACGTAATGAAAATGATTGATAAAAATGGCCTAAAAGTAAGCTCAAATCTTTTGGAGTTTATAAACAAAGAGGTTATTCCAAATACAAATATAGATATTGAAGATTTTTGGAATAAATTTTCTAAGATAGTCCACGATCTTTCTCCTATTAATAAAGCTTTAATTCAAAAAAGAGAGGCGATACAAAAAAAGATAGATGATTGGCACAAATCCAGTAGAGGTGAAAATTTTGATAAAATTAAATACATTAATTTTTTAAAATCTATTGGATATTTAGTAAAAGAGGGTGATAATTTTAATATAGAAACTTCTAAAGTTGATGACGAAATATCATCAGTAGCTGGGCCACAGCTTGTAGTTCCAGTTGATAATGCGAGATACGCTTTAAATGCAGCTAACGCACGTTGGGGAAGTTTATATGATGCACTGTATGGGACTGATGTGATACCTGGTGAAGTTGGTAAAACTTGGGATAAAAATAGAGCCCTAAAAGTTATTAATTTTGTTAGAGATTTTTTAGATGAAAATTTTCCTTTATTAAAAGGTAGTTGGAAAGATATCTCACAGATTAAAATAGAAGAAAATAAGTTAGTTCTGTA
This sequence comes from uncultured Pelagibacteraceae bacterium, assembly GCA_902555185.1. GTDB lineage: Bacteria > Pseudomonadota > Alphaproteobacteria > Pelagibacterales > Pelagibacteraceae > Pelagilacustribacter. Next base: position 18,136 of record CACDSA010000001.1, read on the forward strand.
CTCTAATTCTAATAAAGGTTATCTCAAAAATAATAATCAATTTATTGGGTTTAATGGTGATAAAGATACTCCAAATTCTATTTTAATTAAAAATAATAATCTTCACATAGATATTATTATTGATGCTGGTACATCAGTTGGAAAAATTGACAAAGCTTCAATTTCAGAAGTAATAGCAGAATCAGCTCTATCAACAATTATTGATAATGAGGACTCAGTTGCGGCGGTAGATGCAGAGGATAAAATAAAATGTTACAGGAATTGGCTAGGGCTCATGAAAGGTGATTTAACTTCCACATTCGAGAAAAATGGAGAAAAAATCGTGAGAAAACTTAATCCAGACAGAACCTATAACTCTAAAGAGGGAAAAAAAATTACTCTGCATGGAAGAGCTTTAATGTTAAATAGGAATGTAGGTCATTTGATGACAAATCCCTCCATTCTGCTAAATGATGGATCAGAAATACCAGAAGGTATCATGGACGCTTTCATTTCATCATTATGTGCTTTGCATGATTTTAAAAATAAAAAAAACTCAAGAACTGGTTCTGTATATATTGTTAAACCAAAAATGCATGGTCCAGAAGAAGTTGCTTTTACGAATACTTTATTTGAAAAAGTTGAAGAGACACTCGGTATCAAGAAAAATTCTATAAAAGTTGGCATCATGGATGAGGAGAGAAGAACTACTGTGAATCTAAAAGAATGCATTAGACAAGTAAAAAATAGAATTGTTTTTATCAACACTGGTTTTTTAGATAGGACAGGTGATGAAATGCATACATCTTTCGAAGCAGGACCAATGATCTTCAAAGGTGATATGAAAAAATCATTATGGTTAAATACTTATGAAGATTGGAACGTTGACATTGGTTTAAATTGTGGCTTTTCAGGAAAAGCTCAAATTGGAAAAGGAATGTGGGCAATGCCAGATCAAATGTCAAATATGATGGAGCAAAAAATTGGGCACCCGAAATCTGGCGCTAACTGTGCCTGGGTCCCATCTCCAACAGCTGCAACTTTGCATTCTTTGCACTATCATAAAATTAATGTTTTTGAAGAGCAAAAAAAAATAAAATTAAGATCTAAAGCTAAAGTAGAGAACATTTTAGAGATTCCAAAAGCTGATAGACCTAATTGGGCTACTGAAGATATTAATCGTGAGTTAGAAAATAATGCGCAGGGGATTTTGGGTTACGTTGTTAGATGGGTTGATCAAGGAGTTGGGTGCTCCAAGGTCCCTGATATAAATAATATTGGACTAATGGAGGACAGAGCGACTCTCAGAATATCATCGCAACACATTGCAAATTGGCTTCATCACGGAATTTGTACTGAAGAACAAGTGATGAAAATATTAAAAAAAATGGCAAAGATTGTTGATGATCAAAACAAAAACGACCCGTATTACAAAAAAATGTCAGAAGATTTTGATAATTCAAAAGCCTTTTCAGCTGCGTGTGATCTTGTTTTTAAAGGAAGAATACAGCCATCAGGGTATACTGAACCTTTATTACACAAGAAAAGATTAGAAAATAAATCTATAAATTAATCTGTAACTGGAACTCTATTTTTGAATGCTGAAAATAAAGTTCCATCATCAAGTTGTTCAATTTCTCCACCTACTGGAAGTCCTTGAGCTAATTTAGTAATCTTAATTTTATCATTTTTAATTGTATCCTCTATATAATGAGCTGTGGTCTGTCCTTCCACTGTAGCACTTGTTGCTATAATAACTTCTTTCAGATTATTTTTTTTAATTCTTTTAACCAATGACTCGACTAATAAATTTTTTTGTTCATAATTTTCATTTGAATTTAATGTCCCCCCCAAGATGTGATAATGACCTTTATAAATATTAGCTGAGTCAATTACCCACATATCTGCTAAATTCTCTACCACGCAAATTTTATCGTACGAATTGTCTGATGAACAAATACAAATTTTATCTATTATCTTTAAATTTCCGCAATCGACACATCGAACAACCTTTTTGTAAACCTGAGCTAATGATTTAGCTAAAGGTTTAATCATATTATCTTTATTATTTATTAGCTTTAAGATTATTCTCTTCGCAGATTTTGGGCCTAATCCGGGTAATTTAGAAAATTGCTGAATAAGTTCATTTATTTCTGGGATGTCGTTGTCCATTAAAAGGGTATTTTAAAATCTAAAGGTAGATTCAAACCTCCTGTAACTTTTGAAAGCTCCTCTGCTGACTTTTTTTTTAAGTTTTCTTTAGCGTTATTATAAGCTGCAATAATCAGGTCATTTATTATTTCCTGGTTTTCTTTTTTAGCTGTTTCTGTAATCTCTATTGATTTGATTTCATAATCCCCTGTCAAAATAACTTTTACTAAATTTCCGCCAGACATGCCTTCAACTTCAATTTTTTTAATTTGATCCTGTGCTTCTTTCATTTTTTCTTGCATAGCTTTAGCTTTTGATAACATATCTGAAAAATTAGTCATTTATTCATCCTCCGAAACATCTATTAACACTGCATCTGAAAAAGCAGACTCTATTCTTTTTGAGATGTTAGTATTTTTAAACATCTCAATTTCACTATTTTTATTTTCTAAGTTTTTCTCATAAATACTTTTCGCATTAATATTTTTACTTAAAGAAATAATCCATCGCTCACCTGTCCATACTAGCAATTTTTCTGTTAAATTTTTAATGAAATTTTTGTTTAATTTTTCATTAAAGCTTATGTCAATTTTTCCTTTGTTAAAACTGACTAATTTTACGTTTCTCTCTAAATCGTATTTTAGTTCAATCTCTTTTTGCTTGTCCGCTAAGTTCACTAAGTCTTGAAAGCTAGTGATTTCCAATTTTGTCGTCTTTAATTCATCTGATAATTCTTTTGCTGGTTTTGTTTTAATTTGGTCAATATTCTTTAATTGGCTTTTTATTTTTTTTCCAAAATTATCATTTGAATTTTTTTCATTAACTTTTTTTTCAGACATGCTCTCTTGTTTTGTTGTAGGAGCATCTATTTCATTATCGTTATCTTTTTTTTCTTCCAAGTTTTTAAGATGCATTAATTGCATTACATACATTTCTAGAGTTACATTCTCGTTTCCAATAATTCTTAAATCATCAATAGTTTTTACTGTTAACTGCCAAAATAGCCCAATATCTTGCATATCTATATTTGTTGAGTATTGATCAACTAACTGCACTTCAGTCTCTGAAATTGACAAATCTTTTTCGATAGGTCCTAAATTAATTCTTCTGCTAAAAAGATACAAAACCTCTAAGATATCATTTAGAAAATTCTTGGCATCTAATCCTTGGTTAATAAGTTCTTTTAAATTTTTTATAGCTTCTTTTTCATCTCCACTTAAAATTTCTTTAAATAATTTAATTACTTTACTTTTATCTGCTAAGCCAAGCATTTTTCTTATATCTTGCTCGTCTATAGATTTATTTTCGTTTATTGATTGTGAGATTAAAGCCCTATCTAACAATGAAATTGAGTCCCTAACTGAACCTTCAGAAGTCCTTGCAATAAGAGTAATAGCATCATCCGTAATATTGCCTCCTTCTTTATCAGAAATTTTTTTTAAATGTAAACAAAGTTGTTCAACACTCACTCTTTTAAGATCAAACCTTTGACATCTAGATAAAATAGTAACAGGTATTTTTCTTACTTCTGTGGTCGCTAGGATAAATTTTAAACTAGGCGGAGGTTCTTCTAAAGTTTTAAGCAGTCCATTAAAAGCTTGTTTAGATAACATGTGTACTTCATCGATTATAAATATCTTAAATTTCGCACTCGTAGGGCTATACTTAGAGTTTTCGATTAATTCCCTAATATCATCGATACCCGTTTTGGATGCAGCATCCATTTCCAAAATATCAATATGGTTTGAATTAATGATTTCTTGACAAGTTGCACAAAATTTTTGTTCAGAACAAATTGCTTTGGTATCTTTATTTTTTTCACAATTGAGAGCTTTAGCGATTAGTCTTGCAGTAGTAGTTTTTCCAACGCCTCGTATTCCAGTTAATAAATAAGCATTGGGAGTTTTATTTAGTTTTATTGCATTAGTAATGGTTTTAGTCATTACCTCTTGACCAATTAGATCTTTGAATTCTTGCGGTCTATATTTTAAAGCTAAAATTTTGTTTGTCATCTGTTAGAGGCAGGCAACAACCTGAAAAATTTTCACTACGGCTGCTTCTTTTCAGACCTGACCGGGTTTATGAAACATCCACCTGATGCCAACCTCAAGATGATTATATCAAGATCAAATTAAATACCACAAGGGTAGAATTAAATTTTGTGGACTATTTTTGCCTGAATGGTGAAGCCTCATAAACTCCCAAAATATCTAAAGTTTCGGTGTGAAAACCAAGTTCCTCCAGGGCCTTTTTTACCCCAGCTTGTTCCAAATGACCTTCAAGATCTAAATAAAAATTTGCTTGATCAAAAGTATTCTTGACTGAAAAACTTTCGAGTTTAGTTAAATTAACCTGATTAGTTGCAAAACCACCTAAACACTTGTAAAGAGCTGATGGTTCGCTTTTCACTCTAAATATACAACTTGTTATGAAGTTTGTTTCTTTTTTAAATTCGGGCTGTTCTATATTTTTTCCCATTATCAAAAAACGTGTAACATTTCCTTTTTCATCCTCAATGTTTTTTTCTAAAATTTTTAAATTATATATTTTTGCAGAAAGTTCAGATGCTATTGCAGCTATAGTTTTATCTGTTCCTTCAGCTAAATCTTTTGCGGATCCTGCAGTATCTGCCGAGATTATGGGTTTTAATTTTTTTTTAGTTATTAAATTTTGACACTGACCTATTGCTTGCGCATGACTCCTTACAAATTTAATATCACTGATACTTGCTTCAGGTTTAGCCAGTAAATTATGTTCTACCGCTTGAAAATGTTCTCCATGAATTTGCAATTTATATTTTGGTAGCAGATAATGTATATCGGCTACTCTTCCTGCAAGGGAGTTTTCAATAGGTATTACAATTTTACAGCTTGGGTCGTTGTAAGCTTCTCTAAAAGTTTCTTCAAAAGTTGCGCAGGTCTTTATCTCTACATTTTTGTAAAGATTTTCAACAGCAATATGTGAATAGGCCCCAAGCTCACCTTGTATAGCAATTTTTTTCTTACTCATTCTCTTCCATTATTTTTTTTATTTCATTTAAATCTCTTTCAGTATCTACACTTAAGGGTGATGAATCAACATATCCAACATGTATAGTCATTCCATTTTCCATTGCTCTTAATTGTTCTAATTTTCTCTCGAGCTCAAGATTTGATCTTTTTAGTCCTACATAACGCGATAAAGCTTTATTAGTAAAGCCATAAATACCAATGTGATGATAAGCTTTAAATTCTTTTTTGGGATTAATTCTTACAAAATCCAAGACTTTGACAAACTTCCCTTTTTCTAAGTTTTCTTTAACTAAGACTTTTACAATATTTTCATCTTCTAATTCTGAATTTGAAGTTAATTTACTCGCTAAAGTTCCAATTTCACACTCACCTTTTTTCATATAATCTATTAAATCATTTATAGTCTCTGGGTGAATATTGGGCATATCACCTTGTAAATTGATAATAATATTTGGATTGCTATTTAAATTTTTTTCAAAGACTTCAAACACCCTGTCAGTTCCCGTTTCATGGTTAGTTGCTGTAAGGACTCCATTTCCACCAAATTTTTTTATAATATCAATTATTTTTTGATCTGGGGTCGCTACGTAAACTTCCTCGGCATTTGACTTTAATGCAGCCTCATAAACATGGAGAATCATCTCTTTATTGTTTATAAGTTTAAGAGGTTTATTGGGTAACCTCTGAGCATTTAATCTTGAGGGTATTATTATTGCAGTTTTATTCATAATTATGCGTCCTAGAGACGCAAAAAATTTTGGTAATTTTAAGTTTTTTTTTTAAAACTCGTGTTATACGTCTGAATAGTATTTACCAAAATTATGGATAGTTTTGAATTAAATAAAATAATAGCCGCAGTCCTTCTAACAGCCCTTATTGTTATTGGTATTGGAAAATTCACGGACATATTATTCCACGTAGAAAAACCTGAGCAAACGGCCTATAAAGTTGAAGGATTAGAAGTTGCCTCAACTAGTAGCACGATTGAATCTGCTGAAAAAGTTCCTGAAATAGTAGATATAAAAGCTCTATTAGCTATGGGAGACTTGGCTCATGGAGAAAAAGTTTTTAAAAAATGTAGCGCTTGTCACATGATTGCAGCTGGTGGAAAAAATATGATAGGTCCAAATTTATGGAATGTGATTGGAAGAACAGCTGGTTCGGTGAATGATTATAAATATTCTAAAGCAATGGTGGCTTATGCTAAAGAATGGTCTTTTGAAGAAATGAATAGTTACTTAATTAAACCGCAAGCGTATATTAAAGGAACTAAAATGGCTTTTGCAGGTCTTAGAAAAGAAAAAGATAGAGCTTCAGTTATTTTATATATGAATTCAAAAGGTGATAATCCAAAACCTTTACCTTAATCCATACACCACTTAATAATACTCTTTTGAGCGTGTACTCTGTTTAACGCCTGTCTCCAAACCACTGATTGTTTTCCGTCTATTATTTCGTTTGTAACCTCTTCACCTCTTCCGACTGGAAGGCAGTGCATAAAAATAGCATCCGCATTAGCTTTGCTCATTAATTTCTTATTAACCTGGTAGGGTTTTAAAGTTTTCTTTTTAGAAACTTTATTTACTTTATCATTCATTGAAACCCATTTATCAGTCATTACACAATCAGCGCCTGTAGCCGCTTCTAAAGGTTTTGAAGTGATTGTTAATTTTACTTTCTCCTTTTTCGCTAGCTTCAATATACTTTTATTCGGAGAATATCTTTTTGGACAACCAATATTAAGTTTAAAATTAAATTTCCCAGCAGCTTCAATTAAGGAATTTGACATATTATTATTACCATCTCCAATCCAAGTAACAGTTTTGCCCTCAATGGAACCGTTGCTTTCCTCATAAGTAAGAATGTCAGACATTATCTGACATGGATGGCTCAAATCTGAAAGGCCATTAATAATAGGGACATCTAAATGCTTTCCGAACTCCTCTAAATTTTTGTGAGATGAAGTTCTCAACATAACAATATCAACATACTCCGATAGAACTTTAGCTGTATCTTTTAAAGTTTCCTCTCCCTTGCCGTAATGTATGCCATCTGGATTTAAAATAATTGATGATCCTCCTAGTTGCTTTACAGCGATGTCAAATGACATTCTTGTTCTTGTTGAGGGTTTCTCAAAAATCATAGCCATTGACTTACCTTCAAAGGGCTTATCTTCATCGGGCGCAGATTTATTTAATCCAGATCTATTTTGTTTTCTCTTTTTTGCTTCTTCAATAATCGCTCTAAGCTCCACTGAAGAACAGTCAGAGATATTTATAAAGTTTTTCATTTAAAATTTTTTGCAAACTTTCTCAATTATTTTTAAACCTAAGTTTATCTCGCTCTTTGTTACATTTAAAGGAGGCAAAAGTCTGACAACATTTTCAGCAGCTCTAACTGTTAACAAATTATTATCTAAAAGTTTTTGAATAAATTTAGCTTGATTTATGTGAAGACAAAGTCCAATGAGCAGTCCTTTACCTCTTACTTCTTTGATAACTTTGGGATACTTATTTTTAATTTTATCAAGTTGATTTATAAAATATTTTCCGTTTTTACTTACATTGTTTAAGAAACCTTTTTTAAACATTATATCCATGACTGCGTTACCAGCACTCATTGCTAAAGGGTTTCCTCCAAATGTTGATCCGTGAGTCCCTGGCTTCATGCCTGATGCTACTTTTTTATTAACTAAAACTGCACCTATTGGAAAACCACCGCCAATCCCTTTTGCTATTGGGACAATATCAGGTTTAATTTTTGCATATTCAAAAGCGAAAAATTTGCCACTTCTTCCAATGCCGCATTGCACTTCATCAAGTATTAATAAAATTTTTTTCTTATTACATAGTTTTCTTAAGCCTTTGAGGCAAAAATCTGGAATAACTTTAATGCCCCCTTCTCCCATGATTGTCTCGACCATGATAGCTGCTGTTCTACTCGTTATCGCTTTTTCTAAACCTTTGTGATCGCCGAAATTAAAATGATCAAAACCATCTACTTTAGGTTTAAAACCTTCAATTGCTTTTTTACTGTTGCTGGCGAAAATAGCTGCAATAGTTCTCCCATGAAAACTATTATTAATACAAAGAACTCTATTTTTTCTTGGCTGACCTTTTGAATAAAAATATCTTCTAGCAAATTTAATAGCTGCCTCCGTTGCTTCTGCGCCAGAATTTTGAAAAGTTACATAATCAGCAAATGTTTTTTGGGCTAATCTTTTGGCCAATCTCTCTTGCTCAGGGATAGTAAAAACATTTGAAACGTGCCATAGTTTTTTAGATTGTTTGTTAATTGATCTTATTAAATAGTCATTAGCATGGCCAAGACAGTTTACAGCAATTCCTTGAACGAAATCTAAATATTTCTTTCCATTCGTTGTATATAAGAAACTTCCTTTTCCCTTGGAAAAAGAAATTTTCTTTCTGTTATAAGTATTTAAAATTTTACTCATGATTTTATTTTATAACCTTTTTTATACAATAAATAACAAACAAGCCAGCTAACAAAGCTCAAGGCAGTTAAATACAACAAACCAACAGAGATTGAACCGTCTGAAGTGCCAATAAAACTATATCTAAAACCATCAATCATATAAAAAAAAGGATTTACTTTACTCACTGTTTGCAAAAATTCAGGGAGTCTCTCTATTGAATAAAAAGTCCCTGATAAGAAAGATAATGGAACTATTACAAAATTAGTGACTGTTGCCATATGATCAAATTTTTCAGCCCATAACCCAGCAATGATTCCGATATTTCCTAAAATAAAAGAAGAAAGTAAGGTGAATGCTATAAGCGTTAAATAGTTTTTGATTTCAATATCTATAATTAATTTAAATACAATAATCGAAACTATTCCAATTAATACACTTCTTGTTACAGCCGCAAGAGAAACAGAAATTGTAACTTCTCCAGCAGAAAGGGGTGCAAATAATAAATCAACTATAGTTCCATCAATTTTTTTAATCATAAAAGATGATGAGGAATGAGAGAAGGATTGTTGAATTACCTGCATTGAAATCAACCCTGGCGCTAAAAAAGTAATAAAAGGTACACCAAGAACATCTCCTCTATCAGCACCAATGGCTAAAGATAAAACAAGTAAAAAGAGTAAAGATGAAATTAGTGGGGAAAAAATAGTTTGTATCCACACAATTAAGAATCTTAGAACTTCTTTTTTATATAAAGTCCATGTTCCGTACCAATTAACTAATCCAAATCTTCTTTTTCCAATTTTATATTTTTTCGAAATTTCAACCATTGATAGTCTTATAACCTGTTATTAAAAAAACTGTGCAAAACTAAATCTACTCACAGCTTTGATGCGTTTTAATGTTTTAAACCACAATATTATGCCCTAAGTTTTTAATAATTACTAAATATTGTAATTATATACTATGAGTTGGACAGAAGAAAAAGTCGCTAAATTAAAAGAACTCTGGTCAAAAGGGCATACTGCAAGTCAGATAGCCGAGGCATTAGGTGACACAACTAGAAACGCAGTAATAGGTAAAGCTCATAGGTTAAATTTAGAAGCTAGAGCCCCTTCCAAGCAATCTAATTCGCCTAGAACCAATGATCATAAGCAGATTAGAAGAGGACCAGCGCCAACATCAAGAAAAGCCAAATTTCAATCAATTTTATTAGATAAAAACTTCGAGCCAGAAAACCCTAAATCTCTAGAAGAACTTACAGATGAAACGTGCAAGTGGCCTATCGGTCATCCAAATGAGGAAAAATTCTATTTTTGCGGTAGGAAGCCTGAGGGAGATTTTCCTTATTGCAAACTTCATGTTTTGTATGCCTTTCAACCTAAAAATCAAAAAGACGATGATCTTGGTGATGAGATTCCAGAATTTATCGAGAAAAAAGTTAAGGCCTCAGGGTAATTCAAGCACAAATGGAATTTATTAAAAAATACCTTAAATGGTTAAGTACTTTTTTAGTCTTAACGGGAATACTATTAACTAACTTAAATATTTATCCAGTAAATATAATGTTCCATGGTGCTGGAGTTGTAGGCTGGACTATTGCTGGTTTTTTATCAAAAGATAAAGCTATTCTTACAAACTTCGGATTACAAATTCCTTTATTTTTAATAGGGTTTTATCAATTAATTTTCTAAAGAATACCCAGCTGAACGGACAGTTCTAATTAAAGGTTTAGCCCCTTCAATGTTAATTGATTGTCTTAATCTGGTAATATGAACATCCACTGTTCTAGACTCTACGTTAATATCATCTCCCCAAACATGTTCTAACAACTGCTCTCTTGAATACACTCTTTTTGGTTGCTTAATTAAAAAATCAAGTAATTTATATTCTTTAGGACCTAAAGTAATTTCTTTTTCTTTCCTAAATACTTTCATAGACTCTCTATCTATTTTAAGATCTAAATAAGTAGCCTCTTCACTTACAATATTAGGTTTAACTCTTTTTAATAAAGATTTTATTCTCGCTAACAGCTCCGGGAAACTGAAGGGCTTTGTCATGTAATCTTCTGCACCAGTATTAAGTCCTTTGACTTTATCTTCCTCTTCACCTTTTGCCGTCAACATAATGATAGGTATATTTTTTACTTTTTCATCTTGTTTTAAATATTGACAAATTTTTATTCCTGATAAATCAGGTAACATCCAATCTAACAAAACAAGGTCTGGTTTTTTTTCTTTTATACTCGAAAGAGCTTCTTCTCCATTTGAGCTAGAGGATACTTTATATCCTTCCTTTTGAAGATTATAAGTAAGAAGGGTTAAAATTGGCTTTTCATCTTCTACAACAAAAATATGGGCGCTCATTAACTTTCTATAGGTTTACCTTTTGGTCTTGCCCCCTCAAGATATTCGCCTTCAATTAAATAATAAAGAGACTCGGCAATATTAGTTATATGGTCTCCAGCTCTTTCTATATTTTTTGTTACAAATAATAAATGTGTTGCCATTTCTAAATTTTTTTTGTCTTTTTGTAAATAAGTTGCAACTTCATTCATAGCTAAATTAGTCAAATCATCTACTTGTTCATCTTTTTTCCAAATTTCAATTGCCTTGTCTTTTGATCTATTGAGATAAGCGTCCAAAGCATCTTTTAATTGTTTTTGTACTAAATCTCCTAACCTTCTAAGACTTCCTATAAGTTCGTCAGGTAAATCTACTGGTAGCGGTTTAACTTTTTTAGCTACACTCTTCGCTAGGTCTCCAATTCTTTCTAAATCATGTGAAATTTTCATTGTTGAAATAGTAATTCTTAAATCAACTGCCATTGGAGCTCTTTTCACTAAAACAGTTGTGATTTGATTATCAATAGTGGATCTTAATTCGTTAATTTTTCCGTCATTTTTTACAATTTTGTCTACTGATTCTTTATCAACTTTAATAACGGCTGCCATCGCATCTGCCATCTGATTTTCTGTAAGACTACCCATCATTACAAGATTATCATTAAGGCTTTGCATCTCCTCTTCGTATGATTTTACTGTATGGCCTGTTCCAGACATTTATCCAAATCTCCCTGTAATATAATCTTGCGTCATTTTATTAGCCGGATTTTTAAATATTTTATCCGTTGAATCTACTTCTATTATTTTTCCAAGATGAAAAAAACCTGTTTTTTGAGAAACTCTTACTGCTTGTGCCATTGAGTGCGTAACAATTACGATTGTGTAGCTTTTTTTTAAATCATCTATTAATTCCTCTATTTTCGCGGTAGCGATTGGATCTAAAGCAGAGCAAGGTTCATCCATTAAAATTACTTCAGGATTAACCGATAGTGCTCGAGCAATACAAAGTCTTTGCTGTTGCCCCCCTGACAAACTTGTGCCAGGCTCATTTAATCTATCTTTTACTTCATCCCAAAGAGCTGCTTTTTTTAAACTTGTCTCAACTATTTTATCCATTTGATCTTTGTTCTCAGCAGCACCATGTATAATTGGGCCATAAGCAATATTATCATAAATACTTTTTGGAAAAGGATTTGGCTTTTGAAACACCATTCCCACTTTTTCTCTAAGTGTAACTACATCAACATTTTTTTCATTAATTTCAGCTCCGTCTATTTCAACAGACCCTTCTACTTTACAAATATCAATTACATCGTTCATTCTATTAATGCATCTTATAAATGTAGATTTACCACATCCTGATGGACCAATTAATGCTGTTACTTCCTTTTGATTAATATCTAAATTAATATCGAATAAAGCTTGTTTTTTTCCGTAATAAACATTTAAGTTTTTTGCTTTTATTTTTATTTTTGAATTATTTAATTCCATTTTTTTTCGAATTTTTGTCTAAGATAAACGGCAATGAAATTCATTACAATAAGAAAGCCAAGCAACATCATAATTGTTGCCGACGTTTTTTCCACAAATCCTCTTTCAGCTTGCTCAGACCATAAGTAAACCTGTACTGGTAAAGATGCTGATGGATCAACTGGTGAACTTGGAATATCAACTACAAAAGCGACCATCCCGATAAGAATTAAAGGAGCGGTTTCTCCTAAAGCTTGAGCTAGACCAATTATTGTTCCAGATAAAGTTCCTGGCATAGCCAGTGGAACAACGTGATGAAACACTGTCTGAAATTTTGAAGCTCCAACTGATAATGCTGCTTCTCTTATCGAAGGTGGAACAGCTTTTAATGATGCTCTACATGGAATTATTATTCTCGGTAAAGTCATTAGAGATAATGTAATTCCTGCAACTAATGGGGTAGACCTAGGAAATTCCATTACACTTAATAATATTCCTAAACCTAAAAGACCGTAAACTATTGATGGTACTGCTGCTAAATTATTAATATTAATTTCTATAAAGTCGGTTATTTTATTTTTTGGAGCAAACTCTTCCAGATAAATTGAAGCCATTATAGCTATTGGGAAAGACAAGATTAAACAAATTATAATTGTAAAGAATGATCCCATTAAAGAACCTCCTATACCAGCTAACTCAGGATCTCTAGAATCTCCTTTGGTAAAAAGATAATTATTAAACTTTTTATCAATTTTTTCTTTTTCAATTAAATTGTCATAAATATTTAATTGATAATTGCTAACTCGTCTTCTGTCCTCTGGTAAATCTCTAGGAAAATTTCCTTTATTCAGCTGATCAATATCATCGGATGCTGTGATTTTGACTAGAACAATTTGATCAATTTTATTCGGGTTTTTAATTAAAAAATCTTTAATCTCAAATTCATAATCAGGGCTAAACAATCTTAAAATTTGTCTTTCTTCTTTAGAATCTTTTGCAGGATATATTTTTAAAAGACTTTCTACAGCTAAATCATAGAAATCTGCATCTTTTAGAGAATTTTGATTAATTGGACCCTCTAATTCTAGAAGAGAGGAGTCGTAATTTACTGCGACTTCTATCATCGTTCTACTGAAAGCTGAACTTCCCTTAGAAAAAATATTTTGAACAAGAATTAATACAAAGATAACTGCTAAACTGACAGAGATTAAGCCGTACATCTTAAATCTTTTTTCTGCTCTATATCTTTTTTTTAACCTTTGCTCTTTAGTCATATTTTTCTCTGTATTTTTTAACAACTCTCAATGCGATATAATTTAAAATTAATGTTGCGATAAATAATGTTAATCCTAATGCGAATGCAGCTTGTGTTTTAGGACTATCAAATTCTTGGTCTCCCACTAGTATCATAACAATTTGAGTTGTGATGGTTGTAGTGGACTCAAGAGGATTTATAGTTAGGTTTGCCGCTAAACCTGCAGCCATTACTACGATCATAGTTTCTCCAATAGCTCTTGAGACCGCTAAAAGAATAGATCCAATTATTCCTGGTAAAGCTGCTGGTATTACAACTTTTTTTATAGTTTCAGATTTAGTAGCACCTATTGCGTAAGATCCCTCTCTTAAAGATTGCGGAACCGAATTAATAACATCATCAGATAAGGAAGATATGTAAGGAATAATCATAACTCCCATGATCAATCCAGCTGCAAGTGCACTTTCTGATGAAACAGTAAGACCCAAACTCTCACCAAACGTTCTAAAGAAAGGTCCAACAGTTAAAGCAGCAAAAAAACCGTAAACCACAGTTGGTATACCAGCTAAGATTTCGATAATTGGTTTAGAATATTTTCTAACTTTCGTTGAAGCATATTCAGCTAAATATATTCCAGAAAATAAACCTATTGGTACGGCAACACACATAGCAATTAAAGCGATGAATGCAGTACCTGCAAATAAAGGCACAGAACCAAAAGCATCTTGAAGCTCTAAAAGTTCTTCAGGAGTTATAGCAGATGCATCCCTTACGAAAGCACGTTGGGGACTCCAAGAGGTACCAAATATAAATTCGAATATGTTTATCGTAGAAAAAAACTTTAGACTTTCAAATAACAGAGATACAATTATCCCTACTGTTGTCAAAATTGCTACTAAAGAAGAGGTAAATAATAAAACTTTTAGTATTATCTCAACATCATCTCTGGCTTTATTGTTATTTTGAATTTTTCTGTATGCAAAAGTTAGAGAGCCAATTAACGCCGCAGCTATAATTACAATTTTTGAATTTTGGGCAATAATATTAATTGAAGAGTACTTTATTGAAGCTGCTTTAATTTCATTTGTTATCTCACCTGAAAAATTTCCATTAAAAAATGATAATGTTTGCTCATAAAATAAGTCTTTAGACTCAATTTGAGGAAAATTATTAAGTATCAAAACTTTGATGATTGCGGGTTCAAACAGTGACCAACATCCAAAAATAATTAAGGCCGGTAAGCCACACCATAAAGATAAATAATAACCATAATAAGCGGGAAGCGCTTTTAGTTTAATATTTTGAGTAACTAACTTACGAGCTTCAGATCTACCGAAAAAATAACTTGAAAGGCAGAGAATTAAAATTACTCCCGCAATTAAAGAATTCATGATCTTTATGTAGATGAGTAATGTTACAGATTTGTTAAATATTTAAACTTTAAATTGAGAATAAAAAAAAAGGCCGAATAATCGGCCTTTTTTTCATTAATTAACAACTTTTACTTGAGGTTGATTGTAACTAAGTCTTTTGCTGCAGTTCTAGTAATTTTATACTTATCACTAGCTAGTGGCACTAATCCAATATCAGTTAAGTAACCTCTAGATCCCATAGCTTTTTTTGAAGTGAATGCATCTAAAAATTCTTTTAGACCAGGGACTACTCCAACGTGAGCTTTTTTTGCATAAAAGAATAATGGTCTTGCTATTGGATAAGAATAATCTTGAATCCCTTCTAATGAAGGTTTTACCCCATTAATAGCCGCTGCTTTTATTTTGTCTTTGTTTGCTAAATAATAACTATAGCCAAAGAAACCATAAGCATCAGGATTTGCTGCAAGTTTTTGTACAATTAAAGTGTCGTTTTCACCTGCTTCAACCGCGTAACCATCTTCTCTCATTTTTGCACATTCTTTTTTAGATTTATCACCAAATAAAGATTTAGCTTCTTTTGAACAACCTTTATTCATTACCAATGAATTCCAAGCATCTCTTGTTCCAGATGTTGGGGGTGCAATTAAGATTTCAATTTTTTTACTGGGTAAACTTGCATCTATATCACTCCATTTTTTATATGGGTTTTCTACTAATTTACCATTAACATCTACTTTTGCTGCTAAAGCTCTCCAAAGTTGCTCTTTTGTGAAATTTGCGTCAGGTGATTTTACTGAGTGAGAAAATGTTATACCGTCATTTCCTACAACTACTTCTATTATATCTTTTACACCATTTTTTTCACATAAAGCCTTTTCTTTAGATTTAATTGCTCTTGAAGCATTAGTGATGTCTGGGTGGTTTACTCCAATACCAGCACAAAATAATTTCATTCCGCCACCAGTACCAGTACTTTCAATTACTGGGGTTTTAAAACTACCTTGTTTTCCAAATTTCTCAGCAACTACTGTTGCATATGGGTAAACTGTTGAAGAACCTACAATTTTAATTTGGTCTCTTGCTTGTGCGTATGAAGCAAAAGAAAGAATAACAATAACTGCTACTATGTTTTTAATTATTTTCATATTTATCTCCTTTTTTAAACATAGCTAAAATATAATCTTTCAAAGTTATTGATTTATTAAACAAATATTAAATTTTTGTTACAAACCTAACTTTTTAGTTGAATTTATAAACTGATTGGAAAAACTAAGGAAATACTGGTACCTTTATTTAATTCGCTTGTAATAGACATTTCTGCTCTATGTTGATTCACTATATGTTTTACTATTGCTAAACCTAAACCAGTTCCTCCAACTTCTTTGCTTTTAGCAGGATTTACTCTAAAAAATCTCTCAGTTATCTGGGGTATGTTTTCTTTAGATATCCCAATACCTTCATCCTCGACTATTGCATGAAAATTATTATCTTTAGATTTAGTAGTTATTTTTATTTTCTTATTTTTTTCACTATATTTTATTGCGTTATCTATAAGATTATTAAAAACCTCAATTAACCTGTTTCTATCGCCATTAATTTTTATATTGTCTGATTGTTTATCGAAACTACAGCTCATATTATTTTTTTTTATGATTTCTTTATTTAAATCAATTGAGTGAGAAATAATCTCATTTAAATCCACTTTTTCACTCGGTCTTATATGTTCTTGAAGTTCTATTCTTGAGAGAGATAAAAGATCATTTACAATACTTTCCATCCTTGAAGTTTGTTGAAGAACAACTGGTAATATTTTTTTTTGACTTTCTAAATCTTTAGACGCATGACCATTATTGATTGTTTCAAGACCAAGTTTAATACTTTGCAAAGGCGTTCTAAGTTCGTGAGAGACGTTCGCAACGAAATCAGATTTGAGTTTTTGAACTTTAATGATATCAGTCAAATCTTTAAAAAAGATTATTACACTATCACTCGTATTTAATAAATTTTTTGGTCCAGGCATGACACTTACTTTATAATATTGGAAATTAGGGGCCTTGATTTCAATATCCAAGATCCCGCCTTGATTTTTTTCCAATGATTTATCGATCTGATCTAACAATTCCGCATCACGCACAATACTTGAAATATTTTGACTCTCAATATTAGATCCAAAACGAGTTTTAGCACTTTTATTTGCAAAGTTAATTGTTTTAAATTTATCTATTACTATAACTTGATCAGGTAAATCATTTAGAAATTTAATCTCTTTTAAAGACTCACTCATTGTCATCTTTTTTTTTATTCTGAATTTTATCGTAAAGATCTTTTAAGTCTTCCTCAGAAAGATCTTTTCTTTTTAATTCATCTAAAATATCTTCATCCTCTTGCTTAAGTTTATCTTTTCTTTGTTCCTCTTTAACCTCACCTCTAGCATCAAACCCTGCTTTAATAAATTTTGCCGATACAAGAATAACAATGATTGCAATGATGCCTGCTAGTGATAAAAACAATAAAGTCATTATTGAGTTATACCTGATATTTGATGATGTGTTAAATGAGTTTCGTTAGTATGTAAATTTGTAGCAAAAGTATTAAAAAAGGTAGGATAGTTCTAATCAGCTCCATTGTATGGTTATATTCATCAAGTTTTCTCTCTAACCAGTTTCTTTGATATTTTTTTTTTGCCATGGGTTTATTTACACGATGATAAATATATTTTCAAGTTTTCAGGCTTAAAACCAAGAGATATTTTTGGATTTACAAATTTCTTGAACTTTTTTTGGATAGTCAGTGATAATTCCATCAACTCCGTACTCGATCATCCTAATAATATCTTTTTCTCTATTCACTGTCCAAACACAAGTAGCTAAACCATGTTTGTGTGCTAATTCTACATTTTGTTTAGTCACATCACGGTAAAAAACACTCCATACATGTCCCTCTAATGATTTAATAATATTTGGTAGCAAAAATAATTCTTCCAAAGGATAATTTTTAACCATCCATGGAGAGTTTTCGTAGATATTCTTTTTAGTTATTGAGAGTCCTTGTTGAAGAGTAATAAATCCTCTTAGGATATTTGGGTTTTGTTTTTTAAGCGCATACAAAATTCTAAAATCATAAGAAGTGATTAAAGTTCTGTCCTCAAGTTTAAAATCTTTTATATCTTTAAGGACCAAAGAAACCATTTTCTCTGGATCTGGTGTTACATTTTCTTGTGTAGGAGTTGATTTAATTTCTAAATTTAAAAATACATCTTTATATTTATCTTCCGTCACTAATTTAAAGAAATCAGTTAATTTTGGTATTTTTTCTCCTGTGATAGGTTTTTGATCTTTAAATCTTTTTGCGTACTTTGTTTCGGGCTTTACACTTCCGATAGTATACTTGCTAATTTCTTCATAAGTGAGTTCTACTAATTTCATGCTTTTATCTGTGATCCAGTTCCCTGAAGCATCTTTAACTAAATCAGGATTTAATCTGTAATCATGAAATATTGTTGGAATATTATCTTTTGAAATTACAACATCAAACTCAACAGCTTTGATACCAAGATCAAATGTATATTTAAAACCAGAGATTGAGTTTTCAACAATATCGCCTCTAGCTCCTCTGTGGCCGTAAATTCTTATGTAGTTAGGTTTCGTTAAAAATGGATTGATCAATTAATCCTCAAATCAGTATTAGTATCAAACAGGTGTAGTTTATCATTTTGAATGGAAAGATTAATATTTTTTCCAATAGTGTCTTCTTTAACAACACCTGAGATACTTGCAACTAAAATTTCATTACTATTTTCAAGTTTACCATGAATAAGTGTGTTGGCTCCGATTAATTCTACAAGTTCAACTTTTAACTTGATTGGACCATTTTGATCTAATTCAAAATCTTCAGGTCGCATACCTATATTAACAGGTCCATTAAATTTTGAATTCACTGAAAGTGAAGCTTTGTTTGCCAAAATCAATTGGTTGCCTCCACAATTACCTTTTAAAATATTCATTGCTGGGCTTCCGATAAATTGAGCCGTGAATAAAGTTTTAGGTTTCGTATAAACTTCTAAAGGTGTTCCAATATGTTCTACATTACCTTCGTTCATTACAATCATACGATCAGCTAAAGTCATCGCTTCAACTTGATCATGTGTTACATAAAGAGAAGTAGTTTTTAATTGAGTTTGAAGTTTTTTAATCTCTAATCTCATTTGAACTCTTAATTTCGCATCAAGGTTTGATAATGGTTCATCAAATAAAAAAGCCACTGGGTTTCTAACAATGGCTCTTCCCATAGCAACTCTTTGTCTTTGTCCACCAGATAATTGATTGGGTTTTCTCTCTAATAATTCTCCAAGCTCTAAAATTTCAGCAGCTTTTTGAACTCTAGACTCAATTTCTTCTTTTGGTACTTTCGCAATTTTTAAACCATAGGCCATGTTACCAAAAACAGTCATATGAGGATAAAGAGCGTAATTTTGAAATACCATTGCAATATTTCGCTCCATGGGTTCAAGCTCGTTTACTTTTTTATTATCAATTAAAATATTTCCTTCATTAGCATCTTCTAAGCCTGCCACCATTCTTAATAAAGTTGATTTTCCGCAACCTGATGGTCCAACTATTACAATCAGCTCACCATCTTTAACGTCAATACTAAGATCATGAATAACCTGCGTTTTTCCGAAAGATTTCTTTAAATTTTGTAAACTAATTTGAGACATTATTTATCGCTTTCTAATAATCCTTTAACAAAAAACTTTTGCATACTTATTACTACTATTACTGGTGGTACCATAGCTAACATCGCGGTTGCCATAACCGTTGGCCAGTGTGCATAATCATCTCCAGTTGGTATCATTGAGTCTATCGCCATTACAATAGTTCTCATGTCAGGATCGGTTGTCATTAATAATGGCCATAAATATTGGTTCCAACCAAAAATAAATAAAATAACAAATAAAGCTGCGATATTAGTCTTGCTAATTGGAACTAATATATCAAAAAAGAAACGCATTGGACTACATCCGTCCATTCTAGCTGCTTCAACCATTTCATCAGGTATAGTCATAAAAAATTGTCTAAATAAAAAAGTTGCCGTAGCTGATGCAATTAAAGGGAAGATTAATCCAGTGTAAGAATTTAATAGATTTAAATTTGCAACAACTTCATAAGTCGGCACTATTCTTACTTCTACTGGAAGCATTAGAGTTATAAAGATTAACCAAAAACATAAATTTCTGAATGGGAATCTAAAATAAACAAATGCAAAAGCTGACAATAATGAGATAATAATTTTTCCAACTGTAATACCGATTGCCATGATTGCTGAGTTCATCATCATTTTTATTACAGGAACTTTGGCTCCATATCCCTCTGGTGAACCTCTAAATAATGCATTAGCATAATTTTCAAAGAATTCTGTTCCTGGTAGCATTGGTAATGGGGGATAAATAATTGCATCTTGTGTTACAGTGGATGCAACGAAAGTTAACCAAACTGGAAAAAATATAAATAACACACCAAGAATTAAACCAAGGTGAGTTAACCAATATCCCGATTTCTTTTTCTCAACCATTAATAATGAACCTTTCTCTCTATATATTTAAATTGAATCACAGTTAAAATTCCAACTAACACTAAAAGAATTACAGATTGCGCTGCACTTGAACCTAGATCTTGGCTCACGAAGCCATCGGAAAATACTTTATATACTAATATAGTGGTTGATTGTTCAGGTCCGCCTGAAGTGATTGTATGTATTACTCCAAAAGTATCAAAGAAAGCATAAACAATATTCACGACTAATAAAAAGAATGTGATGGGTGAAAGTAGAGGTATTACAATTGTACCAAATCTTTTCCAAAAACTAGCTCCATCTATTGCTGCCGCTTCAATAATTGATTTTGGAATAGCTTGTAGTCCTGCTAAAAAAAATAAAAAGTTATAACTAATTCTTCCCCAGGATGAGGCTAAAATAACTAGAAACATTGCTTGGTCACCTTTTAAAGTATGATTCCATTCATAACCTAAAGCTTTAAGATAATAAGAAGCTAACCCAATGTTTCCATTGAACATAAATAACCATAACACACCCGCAATAGCTGGTGCTATAGCGTAAGGCCAAATTAATAAGGTTTGATAAACGCCTGCACCTTTAATCAATCGATCTGCTAAAGCTGCTAAGTATAAACCTAAAGCCATTGATGAAACTGATACTGCAGTTGAAAAAATTACTGTCGTTTTGAAACTTGCTAAATAATAAGGATCGGATAATAAAAATCTAAAATTATCTAAGCCTACAAATTCTGTTTTTAATCCAAAAGGATCTGGTAAAAATAAAGAATTCCAAATGGCTTGGCCTGACGGGTAAAAAAAGAAAACAAAAGAAATCAGTAGTTGAGGTGCAACTAGTAGTGCTGGTAACCACCAGCCTTTAAAAAAAACTCTTTTTTCCATTTGATCTTAAGAATGTTACTAGGGGCTTTCGCCCCTAGTAAATTAAATTGATTTATTTATTTGCTCTTTCAAATCTTCTTAAAAGAACGTTACCTCTTCTTACAGCGCTGTCTAAAGCTACTTGAGCAGTTTTCTTACCGCTGTAAACTCCTTCCATCTCTTCATCGATAATACCTCTTATCTGATCAAAAGATCCAAGACGTAAGCCTTTAGAGTTTTGAGTAACTTTATTTCTCATCATCTGTATTCCAGCTAAATCAGTTCCAGGATTTGCTTTGTAGAAACCTGAACTTTTAGTTTTTTTAGCAGCAGCAGTTGTTACACCTAAGTAACCAGTATCTTGGTGCCACTTAGCTTGAATATCAGTTTTAGATAAGAAAGCTAAGAATGCAGCTGTTGCTTTATTCTCTTCTTTAGATTTTCCAGATAATGCCCATAGAGAAGAACCACCAATGATTGTGTTTTGAGGTGCTTCAGTTGCTCCATAGTAAGGTAAGTGTCTAATACCAAATTCGAATTTTGCTTCTTTTTTGATACCAGCATAACCAGCAGAAGACTCTGTCATTAACATACATTCACCGGCTCTAAAATTTTTACCAGCTTCATTTCTTCTACCCATGTATTTAAATTTACCTTCTTGTGCCCATTTACCTAAAGTTTGAATGTGCTTGATATGAACTGGGCTGTTAAATGCCAACTCAGTATCTAAACCAGCAAATCCATTAGCTTTAGTTGCGAATGGTATATTGTGATACGCTGAAAAGTTTTCTAAATGTACCCATGAGTGCCAACAAGTGCAGAAAGGCATATCAATACCTTTAGCTTTTGCTGCATCAAGTGCATTTCCAACTCTCTTCCAAGTACTTAGGTCCATCTCTGGATCAAGACCTGCTTTTTTCATCAAATCTTTATTTACCCAAAGAACAGGTGTTGAAGAGTTATATGGCATAGATAACATTTTGCCATCTGTAGTAGTGTAGTAACCACTTACCGCTGAAACGAAACCATTCGGATTAAATTTCTGACCAGCATCTTTCATAAGTTGGTACATAGGAACATAAGCTCCTTTTGCTGCCATCAAACTAGCAGTACCGACTTCGAATACCATTAGAATGTTTGGATGTTGTCCAGCTCTAAACGCGGCTATACCAGCATTAAGAGTCTCTGAGTAATTACCTTTTCTAGTATGAACCACAGTGTATTTGTTTTGGCTTGCATTAAACTTGTTTACTTGTTCATCAAGTAATTCACCAAGTCTTCCACCAAAAGCATGCCACCATTGTATTTCTACTTTTGCTTGAAGCGACGTTCCCGCAAACATTGCGAAAAGTGCAATCGAAGCAATTATTGCTTTTAAATGTTTCATAGATCTCCCCCGTTTTCTTTTAAAAGAAAAAAACTAACACAAATTATATATAAAGAGGAGTCGGTATGAGAAAAATTAATTTCTACCTAGGGTTTTATTTTACTTTACCAAAAGTATTTAAAATTATAACTCCAGAGATAATTAATATTAAACCTAAAGTTCCATAGAGGTTAGGAGTTTGATTATATTTGAAAATTCCAAATAAAGTAACCGCAGTTATCGTTAGTGCTCCGTAAGTCGCATAAGTAAATCCTACAGGTATTATAGTCATCGCTCTAGATAAACAAAAAATACAAACAACAATACTTGTGATGCAAAAAATTGTTGGTGTGAGCTTGGTAAAACTTTCTGTAGTTTTGAGAAAACCGTTAGAGGCAATACCTGTTATGATTGCAAGAATTAAATAAATATATCCACTAAATAAACTTATACTTTTCATTGTGCTTTAGCAAACTGGCCGCCATCTCTATATCTCCATAACCATTTTTTCATCTCTTCTTCAACGTCTGCTGGGTCTATATCAAGATCTTTAAGCGTTAAGTGATTGTTTGAAACAACATTATCTGCTTCAGATAAAATTTCGCATTGGTCTCTTGTTAAAATCGGAGGCAAAGGAAGTAAATCCGTTATACTACTCTGAATTTTTGCTATAGGCATTGGCATTTCAACAACAAACCTTTTTTTATTAATAGTTGATAAAATTGACTTAACCATATCTCCAAAACTTATTATTTTTGGTCCTCCAATCTCATATATTTTACTTTCATTATTTTTAATTTCAATTGCTTTTAAAATTGAGCTTACGACATCTGAAACTAAGATTGGTTGAAACTTATAATTTTTTCCAACAACTGGAATTACAGGCAATATACTTAATTTTGAAAAAAGATTGGTAAAGTTGTCTTCGGGGCCACATACTACACTAGGTCTAATAATTACTGCCTTTTTAAAATTCTCTAGTGCTTTTTGTTCTCCGAGAAATTTTGATTTTTGATAAAGAGATTTTGATTTATCATTTGCTCCAATAGCGCTGACGTGAATAAATTTCTTTACATCTGACTCTGAGCAAATCTTAGCGACCGTCTCAGGAATCTTTGAGTGAATATTATAAAATTTTTGTTTTCTATTCTCAAAGAGAATGCCAATTAAATTCACAACAACATCTGAATTTTTAATAGCTTCTTTTAAATTTGAAAAATTATTTGGATTCCAATCTAATAGTTCGATAGAACCAGGTGTGGCCTGGGTCTTCAAATAGCCCTTTTGAAAGGGTTTTCTTGTAGTAACAATGCACCTATAGTTTTTCTTGGTCAAATTTCGAACAAGATATCTCCCTATAAATCCTCCACCACCTAAGATTGTGCAAATTTGATTTTTCATGGTATTTAAACTTATATATGAAAATAACTAAGATTAAAGAGGACATAACTTCAGAAATAGCAAATTCATTTAAAAATAGTATTGCAATAGATACTGAAGCAACTGGCTTGCAGATCCCTGAAAGAGACAAACTCAGCCTTATTCAAATCTGTGATGAAAATAACAATGTTTTTATTATCCAGCCTAATAAAAATAATTATAAAGCACCTAATTTGGTTTCAGTACTAGAAAATGAGAAAATTTTAAAAATTGGTCACTTTTTAAGATTTGACAAAAATGCTTTAGAGTTTTTTCTAAAGTGTAAATTAAAAAATATATTTGATACAAAAATTGCATCCAAAATTGTAAGAACATACACTGACGCGCACGGCTTGAAAAACTTAGTGCAAGAATTTTGCAATAAATCCTTAGACAAAAGATATGGGAGTAGTGATTGGAATAAAGACATAGATGACTTGTCTGATAAGCAATTAGAGTATGCTGCTAATGATGTTATTTATCTACATAAAATTAAAAAAGAGTTAGAAAAAATGCTCTTGAGAGAGAAAAGAATGGAAATTTTCCAGAAAAGTTTGGACTTTTTAAGCACAAGAGTAGAATTAGATCAAAAAGGATTTAAAGAGGATATTTTTGAACATTAATGAACAATAAAAATTATATATCATTAGCAAATAAAGCAGCGATAGTTCAAATTAATGAGTTAAAAAAAATAAAAAAAGTTTTAAATAAGTCATTTTCTAAAGCGGTTGATCTAATCTTAAACTGTAAGGGAAAGGTTATATTTGCTGGCATTGGAAAGTCTGGTTTAATTGCTAGAAAGATTTCAGCCACTTTTTCTAGTATTGGAGTTCCAAGTTTTTTTTGTGACCCTGCCCAAGCTCTTCATGGAGACATGGGTCAGATAGAAAAAAAGGATTTACTAATTATTTTTTCTTACTCAGGAAATACATCGGAACTAACAAATATGTTAAAATATGCAAATAGATTTAGAATTAAAATAATTGGTGTTGCTTCTAAACCAGATAGTATTTTGTTAAAAGCAAGTGACGTTAAATTAGTTTTACCTAAAGTAAAAGAATCCGATATAACTGGTATTGTTCCAACCTCAAGCACCTCAATAACTTTACTTTTAGGCGATTGTTTAGCTACTACAGTCATGCATCAAAAAAATTTTTCAAAAGAAAAATTTAAAATTTTTCATCCTGGAGGTAATATTGGAAGCTCTTTACTATTAGCAAAAGATATTATGGTAAAAGGAAATAAAATGCCTGTAATAAGTTATAAGAAAAATTTTAGAGAAGCTTTAAAAGTTATGAATAATAAAAAACTAGGAATAGTGGTGATAATAAAAAATAAATATATTTCAGGCATAGTAACAGATGGTGATTTAAGAAGAGAACTTAAAAATTATACCAAAGACAAAAGTTTGAGTAGATTAATGACTAAAAGTCCTCTGACTGTTAATGAAAATATGCCAGCATCAAAAGCATTAGCGATCATGAATGAACGAAAAATAACTAGTTTGTTAGTCGTTTCAGATAAGGATTATAAAAAAGATAATAAAGTTTTAAAAGGTATAATTCATATCCATTTTTTATTACAGAGTGGTGTAAAATGATTGATAGAAAAAAAAAATTAAGAATAATTCAATCAAGTTTATTAGTTGTGGGAGTTTTAGTAATATTTTTTACTTATTACGATAAAGAAAAAACTTCCAAAAATTTAATCATTCCAGCTGAAACTCAAGAAAAAATAAAAAGGCAATTAGCAGATCAATCTCAAGATCAGGATGTTTTTTATAATATAGAGTACTCAGGTTTAGATCTAGCTGGTAATAGATATATTTTAAAATCAAAAGAGGCTTTCAGCACAAAAACTAATCAAGAAATTGTAAATATGAAATTAGTTGAGGCGATGTTCTATTTCAAAGACGGCACCGTTTTGAGTGTTTTTTCAGATAATGGAATTTACAATAGTAAAAACCTAGATATGATTTTTAAAGGAAATGTGAAAGCTAATTATGGGGAAAGTGAACTTTATGCTCAAAAGGCAGAGTATTCAAATTCAAAAAGTTATTTGATTATTTCTGAGAAAGTTAAAGTAAAAGATGCAAAAGGGATAATTAATGCTGACAAGCTCTTATTTGACATAAAAAAACAGACGTTAAATATTGCTTCTTTTGAAAATAGTAAAATAAATGCTAATGTAAATATAAAATAATTATGAAAAAAGGTTTTAGAATTTTAAAATTTAAGAAAGATAAGCCAATTTTTGAGGTTAAAGATGTAAGTAAATCTTTTGACGGAAGACCTATTCTTAAAAAATTATCTTTGAAAGTTTTTCCTGGTGAATGCGTTGGTGTTCTTGGACCAAATGGTTGTGGTAAAACTACTCTTTTTTCAATGTGTATAGGAGAACAAAATGTAGAGGGAGGTAAAATTTATTTGAACTCTAAGTCTATAGAACAAATCCCAATACACTTAAGATCTAAAGAGGGATTAGGGTATCTACCACAGCAAAGAAGTGTTTTTAATATGTCTGTGTATGACAATATTTTAGGTATAGCTCAAATTTCTATCCAAGGATCTGACAGCCAAAAAGCTATAACAGAAAAACTACTAGATGAATTTAATTTACAACATTTAAGAACCTTGAATGCATCTGTTTTATCTGGTGGCGAAATTAGGCGACTGATGATGGCGAGAGTAATGATAAATAAACCAAAAATAGTTCTGTTGGATGAGCCGTTAGCTGCTTTAGATCCCCTTGTAATTCAAGATATACAAAAATATATTTTAAAAATCCAATCTAGTGGAACAGCAATACTTGTAACAGACCATAATGTAAAAAACTTATTTGATATAACTGATAGAAGCTATGTATTAGGTGAACATACAGTTATAGCAGAAGGAACTTCTAGAGAGCTGCTAAAATCGACAAAGGCAATAGAACAATATTTTGGTTCACAATTCTCTTAAATTAATGTCTTCAAAAAGCTTTGATTTAATTGTAAATAAAAAAATTAACTCATACAAAAAATCTATAATTGTTGACTCAGATAAATCTATTTCTATAAGAAGTTTTTTAATTGGAGCTATAAGCCAAAATATATCTAAAATTAAAAATGCCCTGGAGTCTGAAGATGTTCTTGCAACTATAAATTGTCTCAAAAAACTTGGTGTAAAAATAAAAAAAACAACTTCAAAAAGTTATGTGATCTACGGTAAAGGACTAGGATCTTTTGAGGCTAAAAAAAATACTAAACTTAATTTTGGAAATTCTGGTACGCTAGCAAGACTTTTAATTGGCTTACTTGCTACGACACCTAATATTGAAATTTATATTCAAGGTGATCATTCTTTAAATAAAAGAAGTATGGAAAAATTAATAAATCTTATGGCTGAATTTGGAGCTTCGTTTTCACCAAGAAAAAAAGTAAAATTTCCATTAAAAATTACTTCCTCTCAAATGCCAGTAGGTATCAATTATAATGCTGGAGTTTCGGCACAACTTAAGAGTGCAGTTATATTGGCTGGTCTTAATTCTTTTGGAAATACAACAATTAAAGAAAAGCTTAGAAGCAGAGACCACACTGAGAAAATGTTACTTAAAAATAAACAAGCGATTAATGTTAAAAATGGAAAAGAAAAAGTAATTACAATATTTGGAAAAAATTATCTGAGCGCAATCAATGTAAATATACCTGGTGATCCATCTAGTGCAGCTTTTTTTACTGCATTAACAATATTAAACAAAAATTCAAATCTTAAAATTAAGAATGTAGGTCTCAATAAAACTAGAGTAGGATTTTATCAGATTCTTAAAAATCAAGGAGCAAAAATTTACTTCAAAAATTTGAAAAATATAAATAATGAACTTCGTGGAGATATTTTTGTTAGAACTAGTAAAATTAAAACTATTAGTACATCAAAAGCTTATTATGTAAATTCTACTGATGAGTATCCTATATTGTTTGTGATAGCTGCTTTAACAAAAGGAATATCTATTTTTAAAGGAATTGGTGATTTAGCAAATAAAGAAAGTAATCGGGTTAGAGAGATGCAAAAGATTTTAAAACAAATAGGTATAAAATCAATTTTTTCAAAAAATGACTTAAAGATTTATGGAAAAGGTATGTTCAATGCTAACAATAAAAAAATCCTAGTTTCAAACTTAGGTGATCATCGTATATGTATGTCGACATTTATTCTAGCTTTATTAACAGGCGCGAGAGCAAAAATTAAAAATTTTGAGACTGTTTTTACATCAGCACCGTCTTTTTTGAAAATTATGAAAATATTGGGAGCAAAATTTGAAATTCAAAAATAAATATTTACAAATATCTTGTGATGGTGGGGCTGCTACTGGAAAATCTACTGGAGCGAAGATGATTGCAAAAAAATATAAACTAAAATTTTTATCTTCAGGTTTACTTTATAGATATGCAAGCTTTTTAATATTACAAAAAAAACCTTCAAATGAATTAAAATTTTTAAGATCAAAATTTAAGAGTATAAATTATAACAGATTGAATAAAATTAATCTTCATACTCCTTTAATTTCTGAACATAGTTCTAAAATTGCAAAAAAAAATGAAATCAGGAAAATCCTGAAGAGATTTCAAATAGATTTTTCAAAAAAGCATAAAAATTGTTGTATTGAAGGAAGGGATATATCAACAAAAATTCTGCCAAAGTCTAATGTAAAATTTTTTTTTAGATGCAATTTGAATGTTGCATCTAAAAGAAGGTACTTAGAGCTTAAAAAAAAGAACTCAAAAATAAAATTAAAAGATGTTAAAAAGGCCCTCAAAATAAGGAATATATTAGATACTAAGCGAAAAAACTCCCCTTTACTTAAACATAGAGATTCGGTAGAAATCGACACCGGAAAATTGAACAAACAAGCTATGTTGAAAAAAATGATTAAACATGTGGAGAAAGTTTTAAGAAAATAAGTATGTCAACTGAACAAGAATTAAAGAATAATACAACTCTACAAAAAGAATTCCAAAACTTACTAGAAAAAGACTTTAAGGACAGAAAGCTTAAAGAAAACGAAATTATCAAAGCTACAATTACTGAAATTACCAAAAACTTTGTAGTTGTTGATTGCAAGGCAAAAATGGAAGGTATGATTCCAATTGAAGAGTTTAAAAATGACGATGATTTTAAAAAATTAAAAGTAGGATCTCAAATAGACGTCTTCTTAGAAAGAATTGAAAGTTTTAGAGGTGAGATAGTCATTTCTAGAGATAAAGCTAGAAAAATGCGAGCATGGAAAAAAATGCAAAAGTATTTTGAAACACAAGAAGAGATGACAGGCTACATAACAGGTAAGGTAAAGGGAGGTTTTATCGCTACTGTTGAGGGTCTACCATGTTTTATGCCTTCTTCCCAGATTGATGTTAGACCTCTAAAAAGGATTGATCATCTCATGAATACTCCAGTAAAAGTTATTGCTACAAGAATAGACAAAAATAGAGGAAATGTATGTGTATCAAGAAGAGCAGTACTAGAAAAAAGTAAGAATGCTGAAATATCCAAAGCACTAAAAAATATTAAAGAAGGCGATATAATTGAAAATGCAATTGTTAAAGCCACAACAGATTGGGGAATTTTTTTAGACATTAATGGGATAGATGCTTTGCTTCACGTTTCAGACTTAAGTCATGGAAGAGTAAAAAAACCTGCAGATTTAGTTTCAATTGGTCAGAAAATAAAAGTCAAAATTACAAAGATAGATGAAAAAACTAATCGTGTATCTGCTTCTGTTAAGGCATTAACAGAAGATCCTTATCAGAATATTGAAAAAAAATATAAAATTGGAGAGATCTATGATGGCACTGTGACTAAAATAATGGATTATGGTTGTTTTGTTAAAATTGAAGACGGCATTGAAGGTTTAATTCATAATTCTGAATTAGATTGGTCTAATAAGAATGTTAAACCTAGTAAGATTCTATCAGTTTCTCAAAAAATCAAATTTAAAATTGTTAGTATTGATAAGGACACAAAAAGAGTTTCTTTATCCTATAAAGCAACATTAGATAATCCATGGAATGAACTAAGAGAAAAAATCGGGGAAAAAGTAAAGATCAAAATAAATAATATTACAGATAAAGCTATTTTTGGAGAATTGACGGACTCTAAAATCTCAGGAATGTTACATTATAAAGAAATTTCTTATGACGAAAACGTTGAAAATCTTAAAAAATTTAAAAAGAACGACACTATCGAGGTAAAAATTCTAGATGTAAAAGATGATAAAATTAAGTTTTCTAAAAGAGCTCTTGAAAGAGATCCTTTTGATTGGTTTAAAGAAAATAATAAAAAAATTGGGGACGTTATTACAACCAGAGTTCACGAGGTTTTAAAAACTGGAGTGAAAGTTTCGATAGACAAAGATAAAAAGCTTATTGTAACAATCCGTAAGGCTGACCTGGCTAAAGAAACCGCCGACCAAAGAGTTGATATTTTTTCTTCGGGAAATGCTCTAGATGCGAAATTAATTGAGTTAGATTATAAGTTAAGAAAAATTAAATTATCTCCAAAGGCTGCGCAGCTTGACGAGGAAAAAACGTTAATTCAAAAATTCGGAGAAAATGCCACAAAATCTGGGGCAACTTTAAAAGGTATATTTGAAAAGGCTATAGGTAAAAAAAAGAAAAAAGAAAAATAATTGTCAAGACGAGAGCTCATTAAAAAACTTAGATATAAAAATCCAAAACTTAGTCAATCTGAAATAGAATTAGCTCTTGATGTATTTAGTAATAGTATAGAAAAAGCTCTCAAAGAGGGTAAAAATATTGAGTTAAGAGGTTTTGGAACTTTTTTTTTAAAAAAAATTAAAGAAAAATATAAAGCCAGAAATCCTAAAACTGGTGAATTAATTTATGTTCCTGAGAAAAATAAGATAAGATTTAGAGCAAGTAAAAAACTAAAAGAATTAATAAACGAATGAAAAAACCAAATATCTTTATTGCATGTGATACAACAAGTTTAAAAAAAATTAAATTGATAATCAAGCATTCGCAGATTAAAGAGATTAATTTCGGATATAAATTCGGCTTGGAGTTTTTAAACTCTAAAGATGGGAGAAAATTTGTATCTCGTCTTAAAAATAAGATTACTTTTGGAGATTACAAGATTGCTGATATACCCAACACGTGTGTTTCTGCGATACGAGCAGTTAAAGATTTAAAATTGAATTATATTACAATTCATATTAGTTCAGGTATGAAAGCTCTTAAAGATGCTAAAAGAGTTTCAGGCAAAACCAAATTAATTGGTGTAACAATACTTACTTCGCTTGATAACAAGTCTTTGAAAGAAATAGGGTTTGATAAAGATGTAAAGAAATTGGTGCTTAAGCAAGCAAGGCTTGCAGCAAAAGCAAAATTAGATGCCATTGTATGTAGCCCCCATGAAATAAAAATTGTAAAAAAAGTTTTTAAAAAAGAAATAATCACTCCAGGCATTAGATTAATTGGACATAGCAAAGGTGATCAAAAAAGAGTGATGACGCCAAGACAGGCTTTTCAAAATGGGGCAACTGCCCTTGTCATGGGTAGAAGCCTCACAAGTAATATAAAAAAAAATATACAAATATTGATCAAAGAATTAAAATAACATGAGAGTTAAAGTTTGTGGTTTACACCCAATCAGAGATGTTCAGCTTTGTATAGATCTAGGAATAAATTTCTTAGGTTTTGTGTTTTATGAAAAATCTCCACGAAACTTAAACCTGGAAGATGTTAAGAAATTAAAGAACTACGATAAAAAAGATTCATTTTTTACAGCAGTAACCGTAGATCCAACTAATGATTTTATCAAAAGTGTAGTTTTAAAAAATTTTGATTATATCCAATTACATGGTTCGGAAACTATTGAACGAGTGAGAGAAATTAAATCTATGGGTTTAAAAATAATCAAAGCTATTAAGATAAACAAAGAGTCGGATATCAATCATTATAAAAAATATAAGCAAGCCGATATTATCTTATTTGATACACCTGGTATGGAAAAGTCTATAGAGTTTCCTGAAAATTTGATTTCAAAACTTCCCAAAGGTGAAAAATACGCAGTTGCAGGATCAATTTCTCAAAATAATATTGAAAATATTGCGAAATTAGGAGTTACCTTTTGTGATTTGTCGAGTAGCTTGGAATTCGATACACAAATAGGATACAAAGATCATCAAAAAATAAAAAGATTTATTAAAAAAGTAAATGAGATTAAAAATTAGAAAAGGTATACCGTTAATCGATCAACACGATAAAAACTGTATGTATGGCGGTAAATTTGGTGGAAATTTTATACCTGAAACTTTAAAAAAACCCATAGACGATTTAACAAAATTATTTACTAAGCTAAGGAAGGATAAAAAATTTCTTAAAGAAAGAGATCATTACTTCAAATCTTATGTAGGTGCTCCCACGCCTTTTATAAAATTAGAAAATTTAACAGATAGACTTGGAGGTGCTCAAATTTATGCAAAAGTAGTATCTGAGGCTAATGGTGGGGCACATAAAATTTATAACGCAACGGTACATTGTCTAATAGCTCGAAGAGCCGGACTTCGACAGATTGTGGGGGATACCCGGCGCAGGATATGCAGGCAAAATGCTTTCAATGGCAGCTAAAAAATTTGGTCTTAAATGTAAAATTTTTATGGGTGCTAAAGATATCAAAAGACAAAGACCTAACGTTGAAGCTATCAAAAAAAATGGTGCAAAAATAGTTCCTGTTACTACTGGAAGTCAAACACTAGTTGATGCTGTGAGTGAATGTATGAGATATTGGGTTTCAAATTGTGACACTGCACATATGTGTGTAGGTTCAACAGTAGGTCCTAACATATTTATTAAAATTTGTGCATGGAGTACAGCTCAAATTTCAAGA
Source organism: uncultured Pelagibacteraceae bacterium (assembly GCA_902555185.1). Taxonomy (GTDB): domain Bacteria; phylum Pseudomonadota; class Alphaproteobacteria; order Pelagibacterales; family Pelagibacteraceae; genus Pelagilacustribacter. Next base: position 51,253 of record CACDSA010000001.1, read on the forward strand.
GAATTAATTAAGCAAGTTAAAGAGGAATTTGGAAGAATTCCTGATAAATTAAAATTAATTAATTGTGTGGGAGGTGGAAGTTCTGCGGCTGGTTTCTGGAATGAATTTATGGATACTAATGCTGAGTTTATTGGAGTAGAGGCTGGTGGCCCTAAAAATAGTAATTTACATGCAGCTCCACTTACTAATGGATCTAAAATAGGAATTCTTCATGGAGCTGCCCAGTATGTAATACAAGATAAAGAAGGTCAAATAGGTTCAACTGAATCAATATCTGCAGGTCTTGATTACCCTGGAATTTCTCCTCTTCATTGTTTTCTCAAAGATGCGAAAAGAGCTAAATATACATCTGCAAGTGATGAAGAAGCTCTTAAAGCTTATCAATTAGTTTCGAAACTTGAAAATATTTCTCCTTCACTTGAGCCTTCACATGCTTTTGCTGAAGCAATTAAATTAGCTCCTAAATTAAAATCATCCGAAGTTATTATTGTAAATTCCTGCGGCGATAGTCTTAAAGATAAAGATATTATTCAACGAAAATTAGGGTCTTACGCAAGATGAAATCAAAAATAGTTCTTGCCTTTAATAAATGTAAAAAACTGAGAAGACCTGCCTTAATTACTTACACAGTTGCTGGAGATAACACTAAAAATAATTCTCTCAAAATTTTAAATAAAATATCTAAATACGCAGATATTCTTGAGCTTGGATTTCCGCATAATACACCCATAGCTGATGGTGGGCAAATACAAGGTAGTTCACACCGAGCTTTAAAAAATGGAATAAAATTAAAAGATGTTTTTCAAATTGTTAAAAAATTTAAAAAAAATAATCCTGATAAACCTATTATTTTAATGGGATATTTTAATTTAATCTATCAAAACGGTGAAGATAACTTTTTAAAAAGTTGTAAAATATCAGGAGTGGATGGATTAATTATAGTTGATCTTCCATACCCTGAAAATAAAAATTTCGCTAATAAGTGCAAAAGAAAATCAATAAATTTCATACAACTTTTATCCCCAACTACGTCTAAAGATAGAATGAAAAAAATTATCAAAGACTCACACGATATGATTTACTACATATCAATGTTATCAACTACTGGGGGGAAATTAAAAGTTTCACCAAAAAAAATTATTCAAAACTATAATGCAATAAAAAAAATCAATCCTAAAAAAAACCTTGTGATTGGATTCGGAATTACTGATAAAACTATTTCCTCCTTAAAATCAGCAAATGGACTAGTTTTAGGAAGTTATCTATGTAAAACAATAACAAATTCACTCAAAATGAGACAAAATCCTGTCACAAAGTTAGATCAAGTAATGTATAATCTGAAGAAAAAAATTTTATGAATTGGATAACAAAATTTATTAAACCTAAAATAAAATCCCTTTTTGAAAAAAAATCTTCTAAAGTTGAGGAGAATCTTTGGACTACATGTAGCTGTAAAAACTTAATTTACAAGGAGGATATGTATACAAATCTTATGGTTTGTCCAAAATGTGGGGCACATCATAAATTGACCTGCATGGATAGGTTTAATATTTTTTTTGATAATAAAAACTTTGAAATAATTGAAACGCCTCTTCCTAAAGATGATCCTTTAGGATTTGAAGATAAAAAAAAATATACTGAGCGTTTAAAAACTGCAAGAAAGCTAACCGGACAAGATGATGCTGTATTAATTGCAGTGGGTAGAGTTCAAGGACTAGATGTAATTGTTGGCGCTCAAGATTTCAGATTTATTGGAGGCTCTCTAGGTGCAGCAAGTGGTGAAGCATTTATAGCGGGAGCACAAAAGGCTTTGGAAAAAAATATCCCTTATATTTTTTTTAGTAGCTCTGGTGGAGCTCGTATGATGGAGTCAATGATAAGCTTGTCACAAATGAGTCGAACTTCACTGGCAGTACATGAACTAAGAAAAAAAAATATTCCATTCGTCTCTGTATGTTGTATGCCAACAACAGGTGGAGTTACAGCCAGCTATGCTATGCTAGGTGACTTTATAATTTCGGAACCAGGTGCAACTATTGGTTTTGCGGGTCGCAGAGTTATTCAAGATACAGTAAGAGAAACTTTACCAGACGATTTTCAAACCTCAGAATGGGCTCGAGATGTAGGACAAATAGATTTGGTAGTTGAGAGACAATATTTAAATTCAACTATTTCTACTTTACTAAAAGTTTTATTGAAAAAGGCAGAAGCTCAATCTAAACAAGAGTCTAATGTCACAATCGATAAATCTATACAAACAGCTAGCTAATCATAAGCTTTTTAATAAATCTGTAATTTTTGGCCTTAAGAGAATAAAGCAAGCGCTTAATTTGTTAGGACATCCAGAAAGAAAACTTAAAAATGTAATTTCGGTCATAGGTGAGTCAGGAAAATTTTCCACATTATTTACTTTGAAGTCATTTATTGAAGCAAATAATCAAAAAGTGACTGCTCATATTTCCCCTTCACTGCGAGACATAAGTGAAAGATTTTACATGGGTAATAAATACTTGACCCATTCAGAAATTAAAAAAACTATAAAGCAGATAGAAAAATTAAATATTCCTCTAACAGTTTTTGAGTGTCTTACGTTGGTTTACGTTATTAATGCTTCAAAAATAAACGCCGATTACAATATACAAGAAACTGGAGCTCTCTGGAGGTTAGACTCAAATAATATCAATGACTTTCCGAAAATTCAGATTTGTACAAATATCAATAAACAACATTTAAATTTTTTAAAAAGAAAAACTTTAGATGAAGTAATTAAAGAAGATGTGGGGTTTCTAAGTAATTTTACAAATATTTATATAGGTAAACAATCACCATATGTTTTAAGAAAAATTAAGATGCAATTAAAAAATAATACAAGTAAAATTATTTACCCAAGCTCTTGGAAATTAATTAAAAAAGGTAAACAGTATTACTATCAAGATAGAAAATTTAAAATAAAGCTTAATACCAAAAATGTTCATTCTAAAGGAATGTTTGAAAATGTTTGTCTAGCCATTAAGGTAGCTCTTGATCTTAATATAGATAAGAGAACTATTCAAAAGGCCTTACCTTTGCTCTCTTTTGAGGGACGTTTTCAATACCTTAGTAAAGGCAAAATTAAAAATAAACTGAATAGAAATGAAATCATCATGATTGACGGCGCACATGCTATTGCTGATGCACGAAACCTTGCAAAATATTTAAAAAATATAAAAATTCCTAAATATGGAATTTGGGCTATGACTAAAAACAAAGACCCAGATTTATTTATCAAAAAACTGAAAGGAGCATTTAAAAAAATTGTTACGATGCCCATCGAAAATGAGTTCAACTCTGTCTCGGCAAATGAACTTTATAAAGTAGCAGTTAAAAATAAATTACTAGTAGAAAAAAGTAATAATTTCACAGAAGCATTAAAAAAAATAAGTAGTAAAGAAAAAAAACTAATTGTTTGTTTTGGTAGCCTTTATAACTGTGGAAATATTTTAAATAAAAATTAAATATGAGGTTTAATAAATTCTAGCATATCTTTTTCGCTTGAAGCACCAACTTTCGTTCCTAAAAGTTTTCCCTCTTTAAATAAAAGAATTGTTGGCACACCTCTCACTGAATATTTAGTTGGCTCATTAGGCTGACTTTCAATGTCATGATAATAACAATCAATTTTATCTGACATGTCATTTGAAATTTTTTCTATTATCGGTTTAAGCTGCTGACATGGCGAACACCATGAAGCTGAAAATTGTATCAATGAAAGTTTGCTCCCACCTATTTGATCACCAAATTTTTCGTCAGTAGAATCTTTAAATGCCATAACCTTTAAATAAGTGTTTTTGAATTTTTGTCAACTACGCAGATGAATAAAATTTTTCTAAATCTTCAACGTACGCGTTAATATCATCTAATATTTTTAGTTTTTCTGGTTGGTTTTCTTTTTCAAATTTGGCTCTTAAAGTGTCTATCTCTGAATAAGTTCTAGGTATTGTATTCCAGTTTTCATTATTAGTGCTTAAAAGTTTTTTTGAGATGTCTTTATGAATTAAATTAAAGTCAGATTTAGATAAAATCTCAGGTTTTTCCATGTAAAGAAGTTTTTTTCCAAAGTATTGTAACCTCTCATCTTTAAATTTAGAGATAACCTGAAGTTTTTTATTCCAATCAACACTATGAAACTCTGGCATTATCTTATTATCCTCTATTGAGGTAAATTTAACGTAAATACTTTCCTCATTGTATAAATCCTCTTGTGATTTTGTTTGTTCTTTTTCATCAATTTCAGATCGTTTAACTGAAGTGATTTTTTCCGCAAAACCTTTGTTATCTTTTATCATTTTAGCTCTTTCCTCTAATTTTTTTATTCCAATAAGTTTGTACTCATCAAATTGATTTCCATACGAAGGATTCATGATAACTGGATGTTTATTGTGTCTAACAGTTCTAATAAATTTTGGCTGCTTTTTCATCGCTGCGGTTAATTCTGATATTGGCATGTCTAAATAAGGAGAAGGATCATGTCTTAAATCAAAACATAATGGCCATTGATATTGAGGATGCTGACAAATAAATGTTTGAACATATGGTCTGCTTCTTCCATAAAAATATTCATTCGTACAAAAAAGTAATTCTTTTTTTATTAGCTCTAAAGACTGATTTTTATCCATAGTTAACATGCTTGCTTTCCAAACATTTGGAGCTTTTTTTGAAATTAATTTTGCTATTCCAATAGTTGCTATCACATCGCCAATTGCGCTATGTGCATCTCCATGTTCAATTCCGTTCAAAGGTGCCATTTGATCTAATTTGTAAACATCATTTCCTTTTTCATTTACAGAATTTTTAAGTGTATTTGGGTAATATAAGTTAGCGGCTCTTGCTAAACTTAAGATGTCTCCTCTAGTATTTCCGTTTGTGCTAGTAATGTAAGGATATTCCAATGTTTGAAATAAAGTGCACCTTAAAAATTCCTCATCAAACTCAATACTATTGAACCCAATATAAGTAGCCTTGCCCCATCTTTTAAGTGTTTCAACAAACTGCCTAATCATTTCATAATGAGAGAGGTTGGATTTTTTAAGCATCGAGGGTGAGGTCTTATTCACGATTAGCGCCATGGCTTCTGGAATTATTCCAGGACTTAATCTACACCTAGCATCAAAACGATCTAGTTCATCTAAATTGTCATTAGTTAATACAGCACCAATTTGAATTATTTGGCCCCAATACTTGTTAGATGAACTGGTCTCAAAATCGTAAAAGACAAAGTTAGACATAATTTATGTTTACTTGAGAACTTTTATCTTTTCTGGATTTTCTTTCAAGGAGTCTGTTACTTGTTCTGGATCTTTTATATTTCCAAGCGTATTCATTATAGATCTAGCATCTCTTCCAAAACCGTCGGTTGCAGTCATTGCTTGCTCTAATTTCTTTCTTAAGTCTTTAATCCCGTCAAAATGTTTTTCAAATCTAGAGCTTATATTTCTTAAATCACTATAGATTTGAGTTGCATGTTGTTGAACTTTTAGTGTTTGAAATCCTAAATGATAAGATTGCAACAAAGCAGATAAAGTATTAGGACCTGACACTGTAACTTTATATTTTGTTCTAAGCTCTTGTAATAATAGTTCTTTTGTTTTTGGGTCTCTGTAACTGGAAAGTTCTGCAAACAAACCTTCTGTGGGCACATACACTATTGCAAAGTCTGTACTTTTTGGTGGGGCAATATATTTTGAGTTCACTGTTTTTGCTTTTAGTCTAAAAGCAGCAGCTAAATCTTTCCTAGCCTCAGCTTGAGCCTCTTTATCATTTGCGTTATAGGCATCATCAATAGCTTTATATTTTTCAACTGGCCAGTGACTATCGATAGGTAAAAGAACATCCTGAAGTCTAATAGCAAATTCAACTGTCTCTGAGGTATCATCTTTCATTTTTGCATTAGCGATAAATTGAGAAGCTGGTAATAAATCTTTTAAAAGAGCTCCTAATCCAAATTCAGCAAGAGTACCGTAACTCTTCACTCCGCTCAAAATTCGAGTAAAATTATCTTGGCTTTTATTTAATTCAGAAACTTGTTGATTAAATACAGATACTTTTTCATCTACTCGCGTTAAAGCCCCGGTCATATCTTTAGCAACTTCTTTGCTCATATTGCTAAAAGACTGACTAAAAGTCTCTTTTAGGCCACCTATATCCTCTTTAATTTTTAATAATTCATTATCATCTTCCTTTTTCGGTTGGCTTTTTAATTTTAAGAAAAATAAAATATTTACCCCTAATAAAATAACTACTAAAACTAAAACAATTATATCCATATTACCCTTCGTATTTTTTTAATTCTGCTTCAAGAACTTCTATTTCTTTTAAAATTTTACGACAATTAAATACACCAATCATATATCTTAAATATCTTAAGACATCAGTAGGTAAATTTAAAAGACTAACAAGAATAAAAAGTATTTTTTTATCTCTATAGAACTCTTTCTGCACTTTGTTGTGAAAATTAATACTTCTAAGGTATGCATTGGTATCGTTTAAGTAATCTTTAGCGTATTCAAGTCTATTTTGTAAAATATAATAAAAATGATCTTTATACATTCTCCTCATCTTAAATTGCTCCATTAATGATTCGCTCTAGATTTTTAAAAGTTTGTGCTTTAGCTTTTTCATCATTAAGCACACATTCCCAAATATTTATAATCTTATATCCTAAAGCTTTTAACTTTTTAGTATTTTCGTAATCTCTGGCTTTATTTTTTTCAAATACACTTAACCAATAATTAGTATTTTTTTCAGGAATTCTTGAATGAACACATCCATGATTGTGCCAAAAACATCCATGAATATTAATTATTAGATTATAATCCTTATAGTAAAAATCAGCTTTATAAGGCAAGTCTTTGACTTGATAAGTATAATTAATTAATTGTTTGTCCAAAAATTCTTTAAATATTTTTTCAGGATTGCTTATTTTCATTAATTTCGGACTGGCTTAGGCCTTTGCTCCTTAATGTAATTTATTTCTGTTTTAAATTTATTTTTAAAAACTTCTTGAGATTCTATTAGTAATTTTAGCTGCTTATCATTGATTCCGTTTCTATCCCCAATAATAATATTCTTTCTTTTTTCTTTTTTCATTTCTTCTTTTAATTGCTTTAACCAAGTATCTACCTGACTTATTTTTTCAATGAGATCGGGGTATGTAACTGAATTTGAAATTTTCCAGAATCGACTAACATCGTCAAAATCTAAATCATCTATACTATTATTTTGTAATATAGTTTTTGTAATTTTATTTTCTAAAAATTCTTTTAATTTGTTTGTTTCTTGTCTTCCTAAATTTATTTTAAATTTTTTGTTATCTTTTTCTCCTTGATTTAAATTATTTTCTACATGACTTATCCCTGTGCTGCTAATTTTATATTGTTTTTCTCCAATTTTTTTTATGTAACCATTTTTTATCAAGGCAGCGTTCTGGCCCATGACAAATGTATAAACTTTATTTGAATTAGGATGATTCTTATAACCTGCCAAACAAAAATCTTCGGGGAATTCCTGCCAACTTTTTACAGCTAAATCTTCAGCTGAAAAAACTTCCTTGTCTTGCAGCATTCTGTATGCTGATATTAAAGCTTTATCAGATTGTGATATTTTAATTTTCATCTCTTTTTGTAAAATCTATGCTTAAAATCTTTTCCATATGTGGCTTCATCAATTGATCAAAATCAACTAGTTGGTTATCAATAAAAGCTAAATACTCTGCAACAGAAGCTGGTGGTGTTTCATTATTCTTTATGTTTACTCTTGCTAATATTTCTAGCCAATTCATAAGCATATACATTTTAAATTCTTTTGATTTTTCTCCTGCCTGGTAGTTTTTGCTTAATCCTTTTCTTTTATAAATTTTTGATGCAATCGCAGTTTGTAAATTAATCCACCAAATACCTTTCTCAACATCTTGTAATCTTTGATAAATCTTTGGATTTTTTTCTTTAAGATAAAAAGGTTTATCAGACCCTTCGATTAAAGGATCGGCATCAATGCCACTTATTAAAACTTTTGGAAAACCACCTCCTTTTCCTTTTTTTTTATCACTTTTGATAACATCTATTTTCAAATCGTCGCTTTCACAATCATTTGTCATACATTTTATTTTTGTTTCTCCTAAATTTAATCCATAAATTTGACCTATACTTGATGTTGCAACTATATCGTTGTCATCAGCTATACATAATAGATAACATCCATTTATTTGTTTACCTGTGTTGTCAATTATTTTAGGCATCAAATTTAATTTTGATCCTTCCGGTAGTTTTAATAGTTTTTTTGATAAGGAAATTTTTGAGATTTGAATGACATTTAACTGTACTGTATTGGATGAAATTTTTGTTTTTAAATCTTTAGAGGTAACTTTAATTTTAACTGTTCCAGGATTTTTAGAAAATAAGAGATTTAAGGATTTTTCATGTTCTTCAATTATATTTTCATCAGATATTTCAAAATTTATTGCTGGGTTATTTACTTCATTTTCTTTAACCTGATTCTCTAAACCTTTTTTGTTATAAGATTTAATATTTGGTCTAAAAGTTACTCCTAATCCGCAATAGTCATATGTGAGATTGAGTACAATTTGTTCAACTTTATTTGACTTCTCAGATTTAGGTTTTTTTCTTCCACCTTCACCACCCGTGCCCTTTCCCGAAACTCCACCTTTGTAAAAATTTTTTATAAAGTTATTTTTTGAGAATAAATCTTCAAGATTTTTATTGAATTTATTAATTTCTTCTTGAGCTTTTTTTTCCATTGCATCCTGTGCCGATTTATCATGTTCTTGTGCAATTTTATCAAGATGTTCACCTATAAAGCTTTGAATAGCTCTAATTTCTTTGCTATCAGAAAATTCTTGCCTTGTTACAGAAGCGTATTTCCATAGTTCATCGTAAAAAAATTCTCCGTATAAATGTTTTGGAAATGCACTATATTGAGATGTGCAGTTTCTTGGATGTATGTAACCATAATATTTTTGAATACCTTCTGAAGACTTTCCTCTAAATTTAAATCTATCTTTAAATCTCGAATTAGACATATCTAATTCGCAAGATTTTATTAGTAAATATTTTTCTTTAGAATTTTTAAGTGAAACCATTTCTTTGGTTGTTCTATCGTATAATTCATCAGGTATTGGAATCTTTTTTGGTTCAATGAAATCCTTATGCGGCTTTATAACTTCAGGTTTATGCTCATATATATTGTTAATTTTTTCTTTTATATGTTCGCCTTCTGAGTAAACATGAAGATCTAATTTTTCTAAAGGTTCTAGTGACTCAGTGTCTCTTAAAAGAGCTTCTAAAAGTTCAGATCTTTTAATATTTTTTTGGAAACCCTCTGGGTTTTTTCCAATAAAAAAGGTAAAATTCCCATTGTTTTTTTTTAGTTTTGCTTGAGCTGCTTTTGGTAAATCAGAAAATTTAACATTAAATTGTTTTAAAAATTTCTCTAATTTGTTTTTAATTGGATTAGTAACATTTTCTTCATTTTTCATCCACCAACTATTATTTTTTATATCTTTTGTGGTAACATAGCTTGAAACATAACCGCCCTCATTAAATTTGTTATTAAAGCAACTATGCCACATTCCACTATCAAATAATTTAATCGCATAAATTTTACCTCCATTTCCATGACCTCCCCAAACATCTTCTTTTTTTACTGTGCTATCTATTGCAGCATTTTGATCATTTAGTTTTTTCATGGTGATCATCCGCTTTCTAGTCATACCAACAAAATCCAGTAAACCAATTAAACTTGGTGAATTTTTTGTTTTATTTTTAAGTAAAAGAATTACTTCTTTTCCTTCATCCATTTTATTTTCTCTTATTAGAGCTGAGCCAGAATTTTTAATCAATTCTCTAATTCCTTCGTGGTGGTCATGAAGATTTTGTATTAATAATAAAACTGTTCCCTCGTAAGAAATATCTTTTGTTAGGGTGTAGTCTGATTTATTTATGTTATTTCCAGGATTAATATTTATAGTTTCCATGTTTTTTTCTTTTTGCTTTCTTGTGCATTAAGCTTAGATTTAATTAAGTTTAATTCCTCAGATATATCGTTTAAAATTTTCTTAAATTCACTGCTGTCATAGCTGTAATTGTTTTTATTTGTCATATTCCCAACCAATCTGAGATGTTTAAGAACATTGTTGACCCTGATAGGAGCCAAATCTGTAAATCTTTTTCTTTTATTAACATTCTTCTTTTTTTCTTCCATTTCTTCCTTTCTTAGGCTAACTAATATCGAAAGGAGTAATACATACTAGTTAGCCTTTAATTGCTTAAGCTATGAACAACTTAAAATTAGTAAAAAAAACCAAAAATTACCAATTTATGCTGTATTTTACAAATGTATCTTGTAATATACAAATAATCTTTGTTGTTCACATAGCCCTTATATAGTAATATATGGCGAAGTCAACAAAAAAATGAAGAAAAATAAAAAAAAATTTCTTAAGCCTAAAAAGCCTAATGGGGGCATTATTTACAATGAAAATTCATATGATTTAATAAGAGAGAAGAGTTTTCTAAAGAAATATGAGGGTAAGATAAACTTAATATTAACCTCGCCTCCATTTGCGCTAAATAATCAAAAAAGTTACGGTAATCATGAAGGGAATTCTAGACCCAACGCTTCAAATGAAAAAGGCGGTGCTAAATCTTATATTAAATGGTTTTCAAACTATGCAGAGCCATTAGCCAAACTCTTAACTAAAGATGGTTCAATAGTTGTTGAACTTGGCAATTCTTGGACGCAGGGCGAACCCACTATGTCTCTAACTAGTTACGAGGCTTTAAAAACTTTTATGGAAAAAGGTAAGCTAAAACTTTGTCAAGAATTCATTTGGAACAATACTGCTAAACTTCCTGGACCCGCACAATGGGTAACAAAAAAAAGATTAAGAGCTAAAGACTCGTTCACGAAGATATGGTGGTTTTCAAAAACTGCTTACCCTAAAGCTGATAATAGAAAAGTATTAGTTCCATATAGTAAAGGAATGGAAAAACTTTTAAGAAAGCAAAAATATAATGCTGGTAAAAGGTCATCAGGTCATAGAATTAATGCTGAGAGTTTTTTAAGTAGAAATAATGGTGCTATTCCCCCGAATGTATTAAATGAAAAATTTTTATACAAGAGTTTACCAAGCGTAATTGAGGTATCTAATACTCAAACCACCAAATATGCAATATATTGTAAAAACGAGAAAATAAAAACACATGATGCTAGAATGCCATTACATATAGTAAGTTTCTTTGTAGATTTCCTTACAGACGAGGGAGATACAGTTCTAGATCCTTTTGCAGGATCAAATACAACTGGTTATGTATCTTCATTAAAAAAAAGGAAATGGATTTCTATAGAACTAGATAGAGAATATATAAAAGGCAGTTTAGGTTGGTTTAAAAGTAAAAGGTATTTTTCACAATTTAAGTAATTTTTTTGCCTGTTTAGTTTTTTTTATCCAATCTTTTGGAATATCTTTTGTTCCCTTTAAAGCTGCAAAGTAAGCCCCAGCAAAATTTGCTCGCGAGCAGTTACATCCACCGGCTTTAATAGTTTTAATAATTGCTGACTTATAATTACTTGAAGAAATAATACTATGAGTTGCACTAAGGAAATTTCCGGGATCTGAACACGCTTTTCCTAGCTTTCTAACTAAAGTTATGTGGTTTTGTTTTTTAAGTCTAAATACTTTTTTTATATTCATTATTACTTCTTTAAAATATCTATTTTTCTTATTTATTTTAATGAATTTTTGAACAGGATACTGTTCTCCCTTATTAGCTAAATCTATAATCTTTAACCTGGCTAATCCATAAACTACATTAATTTTAGAATTGGCAACAGTTCTAATAACCTTTTTTACCTCTTTTTCTTTTTTGCTCACTAAAAAATAATAAGGCAAGGCTGCACAAAAACCATCGCTCTCATTTACTTTTGTTCCACCAGTAATACTTTTCTTGTCTTTAATATTTTTAATAGTTTCAATAAAATTTTGGTGTATCCATGGACCATTTAATGGCTTTTTCCATTTAATCTTCTTATATTTCTGTCTTTGTTTTAAACTCTTCCAGTAATCCGAACCGGGTCCAAAGTACTTTATTATATTATTTTTGAATTTTTTAAGAATATCAGATTTTTTCTTTGAAGAAAGCAAAGTCTTAAACATCACCTGTCCAACGTCATTATATCCTGAGACATTTCCAGTTTTAATATTATAAAAAGGACTTCTGTTTTTTTTCAAAAAAGCAATTTCTTTTTTTCCCTTGATATATTTCCTCATTTTTTTTGGATCGTATACCCAATGCAGAGGTCTAGTCGCTGCGTCCGCAACTGTTGCACCTAAAAAAATATGTAAATTATCCATTAAGTATAGCTTTACTATTCGCTAGTGATCCACAAGATGCATTTATGTCTCTACCTCTACTTCTTCTAAATAGAGAAAGAAAACCTGCATCTTGAATTGTCTTAGAAAACTTATCAATATTTTCTTGGGTTGCTGGTTTAAAATCTTTATTTGATAAAGGATTAAACTCAATCAAATTTAATTTTGAAGGAACTTTTTTCATAATCTTTATTAATTCTTTAGCGTGATCATCTGTTAAATTCTCATCTAAACATATCCACTCAATAAAAATAGGTAATTTTGTTTTTTCATAATACTTTTTTAGTTGTGGTAATAATGAATTAATTGAATATTTATCATTTATTGGCATTAATTCTGATCTGTGTTTTGGTATTGAGCTATGTAAGCTCCATGCAAGATAAACATCTAATTCATTTGCAGCCCACTCTATTGCATCTAAATTATCTTTTTTAATTCCTACTCCTACTGTGCTTACTGTAATTCTAGTTCTTCCGTACTCCAAGCCATCTTTATTTTTTGAATTGTCTATAGCAACTTTTACATTATCTAAATTCAGAAAAGGCGAGCCTTCACCCATCAAAACTTGATTGGTTATTTTTTTCTGAGTTGACCAATCATTAATATAATCTTTACTTAAAATTATTTGCGAAATTATTTCTCCAGGTGATAAATTCCTTACCAATTTTTTAGAAATTTGAGCTGTTGCACAGAATTCGCAAGAGAGATAACAGCCCACTGATACAGATAAACAAATTGTATATCTGCTTTGGGATTTATCCGGAATAAGGACTGTCTCAACATTACGTTTATCTTTAAGCTCTAAAAGAAATTTTATAGTCCCATCCTTTGATTTTTGAACGTCTATAATTTTTGGTTTTTCTAAACTAATCAAATTTTTGATCTTGCCTCTAAGCTCAACTCCAAATGTTGTTAGCTCATCAAAACTTTTAATATTTTTTTTATAAACTGCATTAAAAAGTTGTTGAGACCTCATCTTTGCTTTTTTTGGCTCAACCTCTCCTTTTTCAATTAAAAAAGTTTTTAGTTGATCAAAATTAAGATCATAAAAATTTTTTTTTTCCATTAGGAGGATATTAAAGACTTGAGTGGGGATTTTAAAGTCCCCACCCTATAAAAGTTTAAAGCTGATTTTTATCGGTTTTTAAATGCTTCAAAATTTTTCCGGAATTTTTTCCGTTTTTAACCAAATAACCAGCCGTTCCATTGGCGTTAGCCTCGGGGGCTTTTTGGTTTTTACTTAACTGCATTGAGAGTTTCTGCTCAGCTTTTTTAACGGCAGAATTTCCATACAGTTTGCTAAATCTATTCATAGCAACTCCTTTCATTTCTACCGACTTTGCAACCCTTTATAGGTCCGGCATGTCGAATGCCGAGTCTTTTTTCCCATGACATATGGGTAAGTAAACTTTAATATAAGGTTTATATTTGTCAATGGATAATAAGCTTTTAGGAGTAATCATTATAGGTTTTGGTCTATTAGTTCTTTTCAGCGAACAAGAATACTCGTGGGTTATATCAGCCATTGGAGTGGGGATAGGTTCGGGATTTCTAATACGAAAAAATGAAAAAAATGATATAGACAAATAAAGATGTCAAAAAAAATTTTTATTGTTTACGGCCATCATGACATAAAAAAATCATTTAATGCTTCAGTAAGAGATACTTTTATCGAAGAAGCAAAAAAATTAGGTTATCAAATTGATTTAATTAATTTACATGAGGAAAAACCGATCCCTTTTTTTGATGGTTCTGGCCCTAATAATCAAATTCTAGATTATAGAAAAAGACTAGAAGCTAGTGATGTATTATTTATGATTTCACCTTGTTATAATTTGAGAGCAACTGCAATTTTAGAAAATTGGATTGATTTAACTTTAGCTCCTAAATGGTTTTTCTCTTTTAAAAGACTTGTTGGCAATTGGGGTTACCCTGTTGCAGGTGCGATGAAAGGTAGAAAAGCTATAATGTCGATGTCTTACGGTGGAAATTGGTTTTCAATTCAAACCTGGTTTCAAAATATTCCATTTAGAAGAATTAAAGCAGGAGTTTTAAAGCTTGGTGGAATGGAAACAACCTACATAAGATTTTATGAGGTTTTACCAGGTATGAAACAGGAAAAATTTAATTTACATATGGAAAAAGTAAGAAAACTAGTGCGAAATTTATAATAATTTAAATTTCAATTTAAAAAGTATATAAGGCAGTTATGGAAAGTTTTAAAAATTGGATGACTGAAGCAGCTAATATCATGTTTGATGATAGTAAAAACGACTTAAGAAGCTTGCCAAAGTCTGTAAGGCTTCAAATTTTAATTGTTTTATCTTTTGTTTGGTCCACTGTGTTTAGCCTCTATGTATTTAGTGTAACCTCTTTTATTTTTGGTTGGGCTGGAGTAGTCATGGCGCATATTGGATTAATTATAGCAGTTTACTTAACATTCAAATTTTTTCATAAAAAACAAGAGCAACCAGTCAGTGTTTTTCAATCCGGTAATTATAACCCTGCAAAAATATTTGCAGTCTTTTTTATTGTTTTTTTTATCTTTATTTTTACTAAAGGAATAGATGTTCTAACGAGGACTAATAGTTACGAAACCCCATACTCTGGACCTGAAACGACTACTGAGGAAAGAATCAAAAGATTTGTAAAATAGAGATTCCAATACTAAAATTAATTAATGAAATTATTAAGAGTTGGTGAGTTAGGAAGTGAAATTGTTGCTGCCATAGACAGTAATAATATCATCAGGGATTTATCAGGTCACATTAAAGATTTAAATCCTCAGACAATTAATGAAGAAACATTAACTAAATTAAAAAGAATAAAATTATCTGAACTGAAGGAAATTAACTCAAATATTAGAATTGGAGCTTGCATTTCAAATCCTGTAGATTTTTTGGCAATAGGTTTAAATTACAAAGCACATGCAGAAGGCACCAAATCAAAATTACCAACTGAACCAATTGTTTTTAATAAAAGCTCTGGATGTATTCAGGGTCCTAATGATCAAATAGTAAAACCTAAATCTGCTGGTAAAATGGATTACGAGGTTGAAGTTGGAATGATTATTGGTCGAGAAGGTAAATATATTAAAGAAGAAAATGCTCAAGATTACGTATTTGGCTATTGTATCGTCAATGACATATCTGAAAGATCTTGGCAAAAAGAAAGAGGTGGTCAATGGATCAAGGGTAAATCTATAGCAGGACCAACAGGGCCTTACCTTGTGACAAAAGATGAGATAAAAAACTTAAATAATATTAATTTAGCTTTAGATGTAAATGGCAACAGAAGACAAACTGGAAATACAGAAAGAATGATTTTTAATTTCAATTTTTTAATTTCTCACTTAAGTCAATTTATGACTTTATATCCTGGC
Organism: uncultured Pelagibacteraceae bacterium; assembly: GCA_902555185.1. Classification (GTDB taxonomy): domain Bacteria; phylum Pseudomonadota; class Alphaproteobacteria; order Pelagibacterales; family Pelagibacteraceae; genus Pelagilacustribacter. The sequence continues at coordinate 67,059 of CACDSA010000001.1, forward strand.
ACAATTATCACTACCGGGACACCTGCGGGCACGGCAATGGAAATGGAAAAACCTGAATTTTTAAAGGCAGGTGACAAACTTCACTTAAAAGTAGATGGACTAGGTGAACAATTTCATGAAATAATAGAGGAATAATTATGTCAAAAAGATATTCGGGTAAAAGTCAAAAAGATAGAAGCTTTATGAAAAAAGCAAAGTTATCTTTAAAAGAAAAGAGAAAGCTTAAAAGAGAGAGAAAAAATAAATAATGTGTGGAAGATATAGCATTCGAAAACCAGTTACTAAAACCGCCGATTTGGTAAAAACAAACATCAAGGTTGAGGATACAGATAATTATAATGCACACCCAACCCAAAAGTTACCTGTAATAAAATCCTATTCAAATGGTAAGGCTCTTGAGCTTTATGAGTGGGGATTAGTACCGAGTTGGTCTAAAAAATTAGACAAATTTTCTCCTCTTATCAATGCAAGAAGAGAAACCCTTATGGAAAAGGTTACTTTTAAGAATCTTATCCAGACTTCAAGATGTATTATTCCAGCTGATGGGTATTATGAATGGAAAAGAGAAAATAAAACAAAAACTCCCTATTATTTTTCAAAAGAGAATGATGAATTGATGTTTTTTGCTGGGATATATCAGAATGACCAATTTTGTATAATTACAAGAGAAGCAACTGAAAAAATTAGTACCATTCATCACAGAGAACCAATGATTATTAATCAAAGCCAGATAAATAATTATTTGAACATTAAAAAAGATGCTATGGAAATATTAAACTCTATAAAACCACCCAATTTAAAGTTTCATGAAATTTTAAAAGATGTTAATAATCCAGTAAATAATGACCCTGCTTTAATTAAACCTTTGAACTAAATGAATTTATCTATCTCACCGGGAAAAAATAATGTTGGAGCTTACATCAACGACATTAATTTAAAATCCCTAAATCAAGATCAGGCAATAGAAATAAAAAAGATTTTAAACAAGTATGGAGTTATATTTATAAAAGAACAAAATCTTGATCCTGAAACCTATCAAAATTTTGCAAAGAATATAGGTCAACCCGTAGTATATCCAAGACTTAAAGGTTTAGATGAAAAATTTCCATTTATAAATGTAATTGAGAGAAAGCCTGATGATAAAAATTTAAGTTTCGGTTCTAGCTGGCTTCATCAGGATACAAGTTATTTAGCTAACGATAGACCTAGATATACAATGTTAATGGGTATTGAAATACCAGTTGGCCAAGGCAATACTATATTCTCATCTGGCTTTAATGCTTATGATAAATTACCAAACGACATTAAAGAAAAAATTAAAGACGCTACTGGAGTTTTTTCATCGGCAGGTCCTATAGCAGTAACAAGACTTGAACGAGAAAAAGAAATGGGAATAAAATCTTCAGAAAGTATGGAAGCCGAACATCCGATAGTTATTACTGTAGATGGAAAGAAAACTCTTTATATATCTCCAGGACATTTAATAAAGATTAAAAATGTAAAGGAAGACGAAGCTGAATATTTAAAAAATTATTTAATAGATCACGTAAATAAAGAAGACTTTATATTTTCATATGAGTGGACGAAAGGCGATATCTGTCTTTGGGATAATTTAAGTATTCTGCATATGGCTAGTGAAATAAAGAACTGCAGAAGAGTTATGCATAGAATAACAATTAAATAATTATTTTTTTAAAACCGTAAGGTGTCCCATTTTTCTTTTATCTTTAATTGATTTTTTCCCGTAATCATAAAAAAATTCATTTTTATTAAATGTTTTGGATCTATAAGTTTCGATGTCTTTTCCCAAGACATTAAACATTTCAGCGTTAGAAATTTTTTCAACTTTTTTTACACCAAGATTACACACAGCTGCAACATGTCCAGAAAATTGGCTTATGGAAAACGCATTTATTGTTAAGTGACCTGAATTATGGACTCTTGGAGCAATTTCATTGACTAACAAATTATCGTCTTGATCAATGAAATATTCAACACACATCGTGCCAACATAATCTAATTTTTCTGAAATAAGTTTTGCATTTCTCTGTGCTTTAATAAAAATTTCTTTATTTATATCTGCAGGAATTTTTGAATGATTTAAGATTTGGTCTTTATGAATATTTTCTATAGGCTCATAAATATAAATTTCACCATTTAAATATCTTGTTATTACAACTGATATCTCTTTTTTTAAATTTACCTTTTTTTCTAAAATATAATCAGCAGTAAAACACCAATTTTTTTTTACATCATCAAGAGAGTTTAAAACATATTGTCCATGTCCATCGTAACCAAGTGTATTTGATTTTAAAATTCCGGGTAATAAGTTTTTATTCTTCTCGACATCTCCGGTCTGTTTGATAAAGGCCCAGTCTGTAGTTTTAATACCTAAATCATTGATGAAAGTTTTTTCTAATTTTCTGTTTTGAATTATTCTATTTATTTCAGGTTTAGGTAAGACTTTTTTTTCTTTGTCGATCTCATTTAAAATATTTATTGGAATGTTTTCAAACTCATAAGTAATAATATCGACTTTGCTTACAAACTCTTTTATCTTTTCTTTGTTGTCGTATTGTGAGTAGATAAATTCACCCGAATAATTTTGAGCAGGTCCATTTTCATCATCTGATATTACTACAGTTTTAATATTAAGTTTTTTTGCAGCCTGACAAAGTAATGATCCAAGTTGACCTGAACCAATGATCCCTAAGGTGCTTATTGTCATCGAATTATGGTTTTTTTTTAATGGATTTGGTTTGTAAACGTTTCCACTTTTCTAAATTTGATTTAATTTTTTCATCAAAATTTCCAATTATCGAGGCAGCAAGTAACCCCGCATTCATAGATCCATTAATTGCCATTGTGGCCACGGGACAACCACGTGGCATTTGTACTATTGATAACAAACTATCTAAACCCTTAAGTTTTTTTGTTTCTATCGGGACTCCTATTACCGGTAAGGAAGATAAAGATGCCACCATGCCAGGCAAATGTGCTGAGCCCCCTGCTCCAGCTACAATAACACCAAAACCGTTTTTTGAGGCTGATTCTGCAAATTCAAACATTCTTTTTGGTGTTCTGTGCGCACTAACTATTGAAATTTGATATTTAATTTTGAGAGTCTTTAAAATTTTAGCGCATTCTTTCATTATGGAATGATCCGATTGAGATCCCATAATAATTGCTACTTTATTATTCAGTTTATTACGCTTCACAGATTAATTTAACAATTATTGATATAAAAACAATGGCCTAATTAGATTAAGCCACTGATTTATTTAGGAGGAAAGATTATGCTCGAACTCTAAAATTTAGAAATTTTGCACTATTTTGTAGTTCGAAGAGAGAGATTTTTTTGAATTTCTTATTAATATTAGTTTTTAACTTGTTTTTTTTTAGTTGTTTAATTCTCATAATTCCTTTTAGTTTATTTTTAACTCTATGAGTATTGCTGAATTTGCAAACTTGAGTTGAGTATATTTTATAACGAAAATTTAGGCAGATATTAGGCGTTTCTTAGCCAAATTTAAATTTTTGCAAAAAAATCTTTGGAAAGTTTTTTTATTGACCCACTTCGATCTACCACTGCTAGTTCCACTTCTGCACTGACAAGAACTTCCCCACCTCTTTTAACCTCTTGAAGCAAGTTTAATCTAACGTTAGTTTTTTTTAAAACAGCTGTTTCAACGCTTAAATTGTCTTCAAAAACTGCTGATTTTAGATATTTAATGTTGCATTCCCTTACGACAAACATTACATCGTGCTCGTTCATAAGTTGAGTTAAAGAAAGACCAAATTTTTCGTGTATTAACTCCGTTCTAGCTCTCTCGATATACTGAAGATATCTAGAGTAAAATACTCGACCAAAGTCAATGTCTTCAACAAAAACTTTCAATTCATAAATGTGGCTTTTAGACATAATTTCAATCATAAAGCTAAATTTTATCTTATTCAATAAAGTTTCAATTTCTTTTTTCGGTCCAAATTATGCCAAGCAAAACACAGACTCTCTCTTTAAATTTAAATCATGAAAATATTATCTACTTTTATATTGTTGCTTATGTTGACCAATTGTGCTGGAAGTAACATGGCCAAAGTAAAATTTGGTAAAAGATGCACAGCTGCCGATGAAAATGGTTTAAAAGAAAGCTCGTATGTTTGGGTCATTTCAAAAGAAGCACTTAAATCATTTGATAAGAGAATAAATAAATCTAATTGTTCAGATATTTAATTTCCTTTTAAATTTAATTGTCTGTGCTAATAAGGGGTATGCGAATACCCCTTATTCTGTGTACATTATTTTCATTAAGTATTAGTTTAAATGCTATGGAAAAAAAACCTTATCATCATATTTATAAAGACGGAAAATTATATGCTTTTAGAAACCTTGAGGGAGGTCCTAAAAGGGATCCTAATTTTAAATGGGATTGGAAAGTTTTTAGGGAGGAAAAAAAGAAACTTAAAATTGATTATCCACCTGAACATGTAATTGATAAAAAAATAGTTTTAAAAAATCTTGAAAAACATAATTCCGACTCATATGTAATGTGGCTTGATCACGCGAGCTTTATAATTAAACTCGGAAACACTACAATTATTACTGATCCAGTTTTCGAAAAGAATTATGGGCCTATGATATTTGGGCCCAAGAAATACATAGAATCTCCTTTAACTCTTAAAGAACTTCCGAAAATAGATTTATTTTTGCTGACACACAATCATTATGATCACATGAGTATTCGTACAATAAAAAACTTTCCTTATAAGAATACTAAAGTTCTTGTGCCTCTCAAGCTTGGGAAATATTTCACAAAAAATGGATATAAAAAAGATACTGTTAAAGAAATGGATTGGTTTGATAAAATTAAGATTAATGATGAAGTCACAGTAACAATGCTTCCAAGTCAACATTGGTCCAAACGATGGATCTGGGGAGATGGAAATACAAATAGATCACTTTGGGGGAGTTTTTTAATTGAATATAAAGATAAAAAAATCTTTTTTGCTTGTGATACTGGACCAGCACCATTTTACAAGGAATTAGGAAAAAAATTTGGTCCTATTGATTTGGGTTTTGGAAATTTGGGTGCTTATAATTTCTATCCACTGGTTCCGGTTAAGGATAAATCTACAGCTCACGCAAATCCTGAAGAGCTTTTATCTTTAATGAAAGATTTAGAAGTAAAAAAAGTTATAGGAATGCATTGGGGAACAGCAATATTAAGTTTGGAGCCAATCTGGGAACCACCCGTAAGGTTTAAAGAAAATGCTGAAAAGTTCGGATATCAAAAAGACGAAGCTATTTTATTCAAAATTGGTGAGATTAAAAAATTAAAAGACCTTATCAACTAACTTTTTTTTTATTTCTTTCTTTATCAAGCAATTTAGTAAGCGAGTCCACCATAAGATCTGAAGCTCTAAATATTTCTGTTGGTTTAAATTCATAGGAGTTATGTTTTTCTGGATTTGATTTATCTTCAATTATAATCCCTTCGTCAGGTGAATTATTTTTGATGTATATTAAAATTAACCAATCATCCTCTACCGTATCATCCCATTTTATAAATATTTCACCAGTCTCAAATCTTCGATCAACTACCCTCATAATACTCAAATATTTTGGAATATATCTTTTATTTATTTGAAAGCATAAACTATGAGCAGATCTATAAAAGCTTTCTAAAGCATACTCAATTTTTTCTCGTTCCTGATTGTAAATTCTCTCTTTTTCTAATAAAGTTTCCTTATTATCTGTATCTTCAATTTTAATTCCTAGTTGAGCAACTCTTTCTCTGATTGCTTCATTAACTTTTTGTTCTCTTAAAGATCTATATTTTTCTTTAATTATTTCTATGCGCTGTTGAACTTCTTTGTAGGACTCTCTTTGTTGGCTTAGTACATATTTCTCCAAATTTTTTATTTCTAAAGCTTCTCTTTTTCTAAATTGCTCTATCTTTTTTTCTAAAGCAATTTGTTCTAAAAATTTTCTCTGCTTCTCTGCTCGCTCTTTTCTAAGTTCGGCTTGCTCCAATCTTATAAATTTCTGCAATTCTATCTTTCTCTCGCGGCCTAATTTTTCTTCCTCTCTAAGTTCAAGTGCTTTAGCTTTAATTGCAAGCTCTTCTTGTTGTTTGAAACGTTTTTGCGCTTCTAATTTCTCCCTCTGCATTGCTTGAATTTTAATCTTTTTTTGTTTTTCTCTTTCCTCTTGAATAACTTTTTTTATATTTGAAACTCGATTAGAAATACCTTGAAAGAATTTCTGCAGAGATTTATCTAGATTAAAATTAAATCTGAGCATTGATCTCAATTTATCGCTTAAACTTAAAATTCCTGATACAACCGCTCTTGTTTTTTGGATTTTTTTATATTTGAATTTAGACGGAATAAATTTTTTTTTTCGTGACTTAGTTTTTCTTGCCTTTTTTTTAAGAATTCTTTTTATTTTTGATTTTCTTTTGGTAATTTTTTTTCGTCTTTTAGCACTTTTTTTCGATTTGAATTTTTTTGATTTTATTGACTTAATTTTTTTAAGTTTTTTTTTTTTTCTTTTCATACTGTTATTTTATTTAATAACAGTTTTTATGAATATATATAGTCTCTTGTTCTACGAGCAGAATGAAAGTTCTTGACAATTTGTAATTGAAAAACAACAAGATCGCGGTATCTGAAAGCTGCCGCACAGCTTGCTAAATAAAATTCCCACATTTTACAAAATTTTTCATCAAACAAATCTTTTATCTCATTCCTTTTTGCTAAAAATCTTTCTAGCCAAGCCTCAAGCGTTTTATCGTAGTGTCTTATTAAAGTTTCTGTGTCAGCAACGATTAGTCCAGTTTTCTCTATTGGTTTTATTAGCTGACTCAGTGAGGGACATACACCCCCTGGGAAAATGTATTTATTTATGAATTGATTTGGAGCAGAAGGTTTGTCCACAACACCAATTAGATGAAATAGGAAATTTCCATTTTCATTTAAAAGACTGTTAATTTTCTTAAAAAAAGTGTTATAGAACTTTACTCCTAAGTGTTCCCCAAAACCTACTGACACAATACGATCGTAGTTTCCATTTACTAATCTATAATCTATTAATTCGAATTTAACTTGATTTTCCAAACCTAACTTCTTGGCCTTCTCTTTACAGTAATTTATTTGATTAGTGCTTAATGAAATTCCAGTTACTTCACAGTCATACTGTTTTGCTATCTCAAAACAAAGACCGCCCCACCCGCAACCAATATCTAAAACTCTTTGATTTTTTTTAATATCAAGTTTTTTTATTATATGTTGAATTTTATTTTCTTGTGCCTCTTCTAAAGTTTTAGTTTCATCTTTCCAGTAACCACAGCTATATTGGCGATGGTGCTTATCAAGCATCACATCGTAAAGAATTTCACCTTTTCTTCCGCCAATATCATAGTGGGCCTCAACATTTTTTTTTGATTTACCTGGAAAATTGAAATTAGTAATAAATCTCCATGCTTGATAAACTTTTTTAAAAAAAATACTTGTTGTGCTAACTTCACTTCTTCCAAGATTTTTTAGAACTTCCATTAAAAATTCTTTCAATGAGGCATTTTCAATGACTATATCTCCTCTCATAAAACCTTCAGGAAATTCAAGTTCAGGATTGAGTAAAATTTTCCAATTTAAATCTTTTTTCAAAAGTTTTAAAGTTATAGGGTTTATTTGTCTTGGTGAACCACAAATATATTTTTGATTTTCAGAGTCAATTAGTATTATTCCACCCTCTTTGAAAATTTTTGTAAATAATTTTGCTAAAATCATAAATTACGCTGCTAGGTTTTTTTCACTAATAAATTTTAGTTTATTCAATTTTTCAATAAGTTCTTTCAGTTTTTGCTCACCTAACAAAGTAAGTGGAGGTAATATATTCTTATAATTTTCATCTTTTATCGAATGAAAACTGTGCAAAGCTGATATTAAATTATAGCCGTCGAAGGTTTCACGAACACGTATTAATTGATCATTTTTTGTTTGTGGCATCTTATTTTCAAAATCATCAAATACTTTTCTAGCTAAAGAGTGCGTTGAGTTAGTTACTGCACTTATAACACCGCTAGATCCCTTTTCTAATCCTTTGAGTAGTTTAGCCTCGCTACCAGGAAATATTAAAAAATTTTTAATTTTTAAATTTTCATACAAATTGTAAGATGAATCTTTAACTCCAATTATATTTTTAGGAAATGACTCAACTAATTTTGTAATTGCGTCAATTGAAAAAATATAACCGGATAATTTTTGAAAATTATAAATTACAATTCTAATTTTTGGACATGCTAAAATTATTTTTTTGTAAAACTCAAATACTCCTTCGTCAGAATTTCCAACATAGTATGCGCTTGGCATTAACAAAATCGTATTAAAATCAAACTCGCTAGCATATTTTATTAACTCGATATTTTCATTAAGACTGTTACAGCCTGTACCTAAATAAAAGTGTTTTCTTTGTTTGTGTGTAGAAATTTTCGAAATTAGCTCCATTTTTTCATTTTTAGAAATTAGTTGTGACATTCCAGTGCTTCCAAAAAAGAAACATCCATGTAGTCCGTTTTTGATTAGGTTCTCAGCATGAGAAATAGTAGCCTCGACATTTAACGTTAAGTCTTTATTTAAAACACTTAAACTTGCTGCGTATACGCCTCGTTTCATCATCTTATTGTCCCAATTTATTGAAATAAATTATAATATAAGTTTCAAAAATGAAAGTTCTGATTCTAATAAATAAAGTTGGGCTAGGAGACTGTATAATTCACCTAAATTTTATACATGAAATATCGAAAAAATATGAAAAACCAGTTTCAATATTAGCCAAAGAAAATACTAGGGCGAAAGAGCTTTTTCAAGACGATCCTCATATCAAGGAAGTGATAACATTAGATCGCTTAGAGGATAATACCGGTAGCCACGACGGTTTAAATGGATTTATTAAGTTGATAAGAGATATTAAAGAAAAAAAATTTGATAAAGTATTCATATTTAATAGTTCAGTAAGATATTTTTTAGTTTGTAAATTTGCAGGTATCAAAAAAATTGCTCAATATCCTCTATTTAAAAAAAAGGGGCAGCATATTGTCAATACAGCAAAAATTTTTACTGAGAATGAAATTGATAAAATTGTATCAACACAACCAAAACTCTTTGTCAATCAGGAAAAGATACTAAAAGCTCAAAAAAATATGTCATTGAATTATAAATGTATTGTATTAGGTATTAGTGCATCCGGACCAACTAAACGCTGGGAAATAAAAAATTTTATTAAATTATGTGAAAAAATAAATCAAAAATTTCCATCGAAATTTTATTTAGCAGCTGGAAGAAATGACCAGCCTTTGATAAATGAAATATCAAATTCAAATATAGGATCTAATTGTATTTCTTTAAATAATTTTAAAATAAATGAAATGCTTCCAATTATAGCAAATTGTAATTTATACTGCGGAAATGACACAGGTTTTATGCATATCAGTGCCGCTCTAAATTTAAAAACTGTAGCCTTATTTATGGATAGTCCAGTTCTAGCTTATGGAAAGTACTCAAAAAATATTAATGTAGTTATTCCAGAAGGTGAGACCGAAGAAACAACAACCCATGATACTTTGGGTTCAGACAAAATCTCTTTTGATAAAGTTTATAATAAATGTATTGAGCTTTTGACTAACTAAAATCAGTTTTTAATATTTTTTCTTTTGCCTCATTTACTAGTTGACTCAATCTAGAACTGTCTACATTGCGGTTCATATCAGGGTGAATTTTTTTTTGTAATTGATTAGCTGCTTTTAAAACTTCTTCTTTGCTTGCACCCTTTTTTAATCCTAGCAATTTATAGGCCTCTTCTGATGTAAGACTTGATGATCCTGGAGTTTGGCCAAACTGACCTTGAGAAAATCTTCCAGCGTTATTTTTCATGAATTGGATTAATCTCCATAATTGATACATTTGCAGTGCAGTAAATCCTTTAATCTTAAGCCCTGAGAGCAGAATCAACCACATTGGAAGACTGAAAATGAATTTGCCGCCAATTGTAAATAGTACAGCTAAAATCAATGATATATAAATTGCAATTTTTTTTATAGTTGTAGCTATCTTTTTTGAACTAGCCCTAGCGAACCAATTAAGAAAAAGGTAGATTACGACGAAAATGATAATACCCAACAAAAACAAATTCATATAATTTTCTATTATGAATATACCAAAACTTAAGAAAATAAAGACTACGAAAAATTACCACGGAATACCACTAGAAGATGATTACTCTTGGGTTGATCAGCCAAATATCCTTGAGGTTTTAAAGGACCCAAAAAAGTTAAACAATGAAGTTAAGGATTACATAGAAGCTAACAACAAAATAACTGAAGACTACTTCAAAAACGTTAAAGAATTACAGAAAAATTTATTTAACGAAATCAAAGGAAAAATTAAATTAGATGATACTGGATTAAAATATAAAGATAAAAGATATTATTACTGGTCAAAAACAGAAGCTAAGGGTAATTACGGTAAGAGAATGAGGCAACTCATTGATGGTTCTAAATCCGAAGAAGTTTTTTTTGATGGTGATTTGGAAAAGAAAAAATCTGGTTCAGAGTATTTTGGAGTTGGAACTGTGAGCACTTCTCATTGTGATAATTTTATTGCTTATTCCCTAGATTTAAAAGGATCAGAATATTATACAATTTATTTGAGAGATCTCAGAACCGGAAAAAATGAAAAAGATATAATTGAAAATACTAGTGGCGGTGTTACTTGGGCCTTAGATAATAAAAGCTTTTTCTATTCAAAATTAGATCAATATCATAGACCAAGACAGATATTTAAACATGTCCTTGGAACATCAACCGATCAAGATCAGCTAATTTTTGAAGAAAAAGATCCTACTTTTACTGTGGGAATTGGTATTACCTCAGATGAAAAATATTTCATTATTGGAACTTCCGATCACATCACAACTGAAGAATATTTTTTTCCCACTGATGCTAAAGAAATTAATCCCACTCTTTTTCAAAAAAGAAAAAATGATGTTCGTTATTCAATAGACTCTTGGCAAGGTTATTTTTATGTTCATACTAATGAAGATGCTCGGGATTATAAGGTGCTCAGATGTAAGACTAATCAGATAGATAAATTTGAAGTTTTTATACCCGCAAAAAAAGAAACTGTTATTGGTGGATTAGAGTTTTTAGACGATTATATCCTTAGATCAGAAAAGTCTGATGCTATACCAAAGCTTTTTGTAAGAAATATTAAAACTAACAAAGAAGAAGAAATTAAAATTTCAGATGAATCAATAGGCGTTCCCGGAGTTTCTTTAATGCAAAGAGATACAAATACTACAATGATAAGAGTTGGTTGGGAGAGTATGGCGACTCCAGGGAGAGTTTATGAGTATGATATCGTCACTAAAGAAAAAAAATTAGTTAAAGAAACAGAAATTCCATCTGGTCATGATGCTAGTAAATATGTGGTGGAAAGAATTAAAGCCAAGTCCCATGATGGTCGAATGATTCCGATTAGTTTAGTAAGATTGAAAGACGCAAAGCAAGATGGAAAATCAAAGGTCCTTCTCTATGCTTATGGTGCTTACAAACATAGCGTCTCTCCATCCTTTAGTGCATCAAGGTTTTGTTTGGTTGATAGAGGAATTACTTATGCAATTGCACATGTTAGAGGTGGCGGCGATGTTTCAGATGCCTGGCACACAGAGGGTAAAAAAAAATTTAAGAAAAATACCTTTTTAGATTACATTGCATGTGCAAATCATTTAATAGAGCAAAGATATACTTATAAAGGTGGAGTTTGTTTCTATGGTGGGTCAGCTGGAGGTCTTACAGGTGGGGCGGTAGCTAATTTGTCTCCAGATTTATTTTTTGGAATGCTTTTATTAGTACCTTTCGTAGATACTATGACTACTATGTTAAATGACAAATTGCCTTTAACTCCAGGTGAATGGGAGATGTGGGGAAATCCAATTAAAAGTAAAGAGTACTTTGAATATATTCTATCTTACTCACCTTATAATAATATTGAGAAAAAAGATTACCCGCCGATGCTTATAACCACGTCTTTGTTTGACAATCGAGTTCTTTACTCTGAACCAGTTAAATATATTGCGAAACTTAGAGAGACAAAAACTGATAACAATACTCAATTATTAAAATGCAAAATGGAAGCAGCAGGTCATGGAGGAATGTCTGGACGCGACAATGCAATCACGGAACTAGCAGAAGAATATTCTTTTATTTTAAAATCTGCAAAAATTTTTAAATAATTATCTTGAAAAAATAAAAATAATTCCCATATCTAAGTTGTCGGTTGCCAAATGGAACTGACATTAACCTTGCTAACAAAGGAGGATATATGACAAGTAAGGATCTATCGATCTTTAATTCACTAAGACCTTTTAGCATTGGATTCGATGACATGTTTAATCAATTCGAGTCGATGTTAGGAAATGGCAGTCTTGCTGTGCAAAGCAATTACCCGCCATACAACATCCGAAAAGCAGGCAAAGACAAGTATGCTATTGAAGTGGCAGTTGCTGGCTTTAACAAAGATGATGTTGAAGTTGAATATGAAGATAATCTTTTAACTGTGAAAACAAAAGATGTTAAAAGAAATGAAGTAAAAGAGAGTGATGAGGTTATTCATCGAGGAATATCGCAAAGATCTTTTGCTAGATCGTTTACAATTGCAGATGATGTAAAAGTGAATGGTGCCGAGCTTAAAGATGGTTTGCTGACTATTTCTTGTGAAAAAATCATCCCAGAAATAAAGAAAAAAAGACTTATTGAGATAAAATAAGTTTGCCTTACTTGCGGAGTATTTACTCCGCAGGTAATTAAAAGCAGTTTTTACTACTGAAACCAACCACAATATTCCTAGGATTTACCTCAAACTTACGCTCACACTTAATTTTATATTTTTCAGTAATATAAACATAATTTCGATTTCTTGTTTTTAAGAATTCAACTTTATCAGGTTGGCCATAAAAACTTTTAAGATCTTCTTCAGACTTATTTAACCATTTACTTAATTCCTGCTCTTCTTTGGTGGCCGTATCTTCAATTTTTTTTGTGACAGATTGACAACCAATCAATGAAATAAAAAATAATGTGTATAAAATTGTAAATAAAAATTTTTTCATCCTTATCCTTATTTTATAACGAAAAGTTATAAACAGATATATTTACCATTGGTTGAATCTAAGTAGCTATGTCAGAATTAGATAAGATTTTGATACATATTTAGAGTAATAAACTCAGAATGGAGGTTTAATTTTATGATGGAAAAATATTTTGAATATAGGAAACATAAAACAAATTTTAAAACAGAGGTAATTGCCGGTGTAACGACTTTTCTTACTATGGCTTACATAATGTTTTTAAATCCTTTCATCTTGTCTGGTGAATTTGCTGGAACAGAAAAGGGTTTTTTTGATTTTGGTGCGGTATTCACCGCAACAATTTTAGCAACAGCACTTGCTTGTTTCATAATGGCTTTTTATGGAAAAACTTGGCCAATCGGCTTAGCCCCTGGAATGGGTATTAATGCCTTTGTTGCTTACGGAGTAGTAGCTGGAATGGGTTATACGCCCCAAGCTGCATTGGGAGCAGTTTTAGTCGCTGGAATAATCTTCTTAGCAATTTCACTTACTCCTTTAAGAGCATGGTTAATAAACTCAATACCAAGAAGTTTGAAACTTGGAATTGGAGCAGGCATTGGATTATTTCTTGCAATAATTGGTTTAGAAATAATGGGAGTGGTAGGAGATCACCCAGTCACACTTGTTACTCTTGGTGATATTAAAAATCCTTTAGTGCTTCTAGGGTGTTTAACTTTTGTTTTCATGATTGTTTTAGAAAAAATGAAAATTAGAGGGAATATTATAATAGGTATCCTTTTATTTAGTATAATTGCTTGGGCTACTGGTTTAGCTAAGTTTAATGGAGTAGTTGGATCTATTCCTCCAATGACTTACTTATTTGAGTTTGATCTCAAAGCTGCACTAACAGCTGGTATGGCTTCGATAGTTTTTACTTTGTTGTTTATAGATTTTTTCGATACAGCAGGGACACTAACTTCTGTTGCAAACGTAGCTGGTAAAGTTGATAAAAAAGGTAAAGTGCAAGATATAAATAAAGCTATGCTCTCTGATAGTGTTGGTACGGTTGCTGGTGCAATGATGGGTACTACAACGGTCACGAGCTATGTAGAGTCTGGGGCAGGAGTAAAAGCAGGTGGAAGAACAGGAATGACTTCCCTAGTGATAGGTGTCTTATTCTTAGCATGCTTATTTTTCTCACCGTTAGCTACAAGTCTGCCGAAAGAAATAGATGGAGCAGCACTATTGTATGTGGCTATATTGTTTGTCAGAAATATAACTGATATTGAATGGGATGACATTGCGGAGTCAGGGCCTGCAGTTGTAGCTATGATAACTATGCCGCTAACTTACAGTATTAGCAATGGTATTGCTTTAGCGTTCATCTCTTATGCTTTGATCCAAATATTTACTGGTAAATTTGGAAAAACTTCACCCGCTATTTGGGTTATTGCAGTATTTAGCGTAATTAGTTTTTACGTAGCTTAAAAATCTTAGGGCCAGTAAACTCTGGCCCTTAAATCTTCTGATGTTTCTTAATTAAATCTTCAACTTTTATTTCCTCATAATGTTCAAATGGTTGAACAATCCAAGGATTGTTAACTAATCTTTGCGCACAAAAATCAGGTTCAAAAGTAGAATCTTTTTTTTTCCAGAGAACTGCAGTTTTAATTTCTTTTATATTTCCTTTTAAAGGAGGATATTTTTTTAACCAGTCAATACTTTTATTAAGTGTAACTCCCGTATCAGATAAATCATCACAAAGAAGAATATTACCTCTCATATCTTGAACTGTAGAACTCATTTCCCTAGAAAAAACTAAATCTCCTTGTTGATCCTCTACGCCCTCACCAGAGTAGGATTCTACTGCTAAATAAGCACATTTTAATTTAAATACACGGCTTAATACATCGATAATCGGTGCACCGCCCCTCATAATTCCAATTAACAAACTAGGCTTAAATCCACTTTTATGAATCTGTATTGCTAATTTTTCAACGATTTGATTGTACTCTTTCCAATCAATGATAAGTTTATCTGCCATGAAGAAAGCTAAATTATTTTAACGGAGTTGTAAATGAAAGGATATGTTGTTTGTGTTTATAAAAATATAATTAACGAGGATAAGTTGGAAGAATATGCAATTAAGGCTAGAGCAGCAGTTGAAAAATACAAAGGAAAATTTTTGATAAGAGGGGGAAGATCAACTTCGAATGAGGGTGAAAAATCTCCTAGAACAGTTGTAATTGAGTTTCCATCCTATAATGAAGCTAATAAGTTTTACAATTCAAAAGAATATCAAGAAGCGCACTCTATTCTCAAGGGTTACGCAGAACGTCAACATCAAACGATTGAAGGTTCTTAATACTGTATAGGCTCATCATCTATTGATCTCCAAAGATACCACGTCGCAACAGAACAATAAGGAGAAAACTTTTTATAAAGTTTGTTTAAAAAAGTTTTAGGGGGAAAATACTTTTTTTTATAATTATTTGATATTGCTCTAAGCAAACCTATATCCTGTAATGGCCAAATATTTGATCTATTAAAAGTAAAAAGCAAAATCATTTCAGCAGACCATCTACCAATTTGTCTTAAATTAGATAAATACTCGATGGCCTCTTCATCAGTCATGTTTTTTATCAAATGAGGTTTAAATTCTTTTGTAATAATTTTTTTTGCTAAATCCTTTATTCCTTTCACTTTTTGCCTGCTTAATCCGCACCTTTTTAAAGTTTGAGAAGATAATTTATTAACGTTTCTTGTAGTAATTTTCCCTTTGCAACTTTTCTTAAATTTTGAAAAGACTGAATTGGCTGCAGCTACGCTTATTTGCTGGCCAATAATACTTTTGCAGAGGGAGAAAAAGACATCATTTCTTGTCACAAGTGCACCATCTTTGTAAGTGTTAATTAATTTTTTCATTACTTTATCTTTTTTGGACAAAATAGATTTTGCCTTATTCCAATAGCTCGGCTTTCTCATGCTCTTGGATTAACTATTTGTTTTTTGAGTTGGGACTCTCTTATAAATATTATTAATGAACTTGTAATGACTAATAGTGCGCCAAATAATGTTAAAATCTTAGGTACCTCACTCCATATTAAAAATCCAAATACAATTGCAAAGACAAGACTTAAATATTTAATTGGTGTAACTAATGATGCTTCGGCTAGTCTATAACTTTGAGTTAGAAGAAGATTTGCTATACTTCCACATAAACCCATGATTAAAAAAATAATAAAATCAATTAATGTTGGCATTTTCCACTCCACAAAAAATATTGAACCAAGACCAAGTAAAGTACAAAGAAAAGTAAAATAAAATGCAATTGTGTAATTTGGCTCTGTTTTTGATAAAGCCCTTACACTAATTGCAACGCAAGCAAAGAAGATACAAAACACTATTGGTGTAATGTAGAAATAATTTAAATCTATAAAAGCAGGCTGCACTATCAATAACATTCCAATAAAACCTAAAAATACTGCAGACCATCTTTTTATTCCAACTTTTTCTGATAGAAAAAAAATTGAAGCCACTGTAACGAATATTGGTCCCCCAAAAGTTAAAGATACAACATCTGCTAATGGCAATTCTCTTAATCCTATGAATAATGCAATTATAGCTGCTGCTCCTGAAAGAGCTCGAAATGCATGAAGACCGGGTCTTGATGTTTTGTAAAAACTAAATAATTTATCTCTTGGGATAATAAAAAAAATCGGAATAAACCCTATAAAAAATCTTAAAAATAAAACTTGTCCAACTGGATAATAATCAAGCCATTTCACACAGATATCCATGATTGAAAAGCAGATAACGCTTCCTACCATGTACAATACGCCTATTTGATTTTGTGTTAACAATTTACTATCCTTTCTTCTTCAAAATATATTAAATAACTTATGCAGAAATGTACACTCGCACTTGGATGTTTTTGGAAACCTGAGGAAAACTTTAAAAGCAAACCAGGAATATTAAAAACCGAAGTAGGTTACGCAGGAGGAAGTAGCGCTAAAACAACCTATGAAGAAGTATGTACTGGCAACACTGGACATGCTGAAGTTGTAAGGCTTACCTTTGATGAAAGTAAAATTTCGTTTAAAAAAATATTAGATTTATTTTTCAAAATGCATGATCCAACACAAAAAGATATGCAATTTCCAGATGTTGGGACTCAATATAGAAGTGAGATTTTTTATGAAGATGAAAAGCAAAAACAAGACGCTTTGGAAGTTCTAAAAGAATTTAACAAAAAATTAGATGGTAAAATTCAGACAAATATTTCAAAAATTAAAAACTACAATAAAGCTGAAGAATATCATCAAAAATATATTGAAAAAAACAGGTAATGAATCAATTAGTAACTACAGACTGGTTAGATAAGAATATTGAAAAAGTAAAAATTTTAGATGCTAGCTGGCATCTTCCAAATGCTAATAGAAATTCATTTGAAGAGTACAAAACAGAGCATATCATTAACTCTATATTCTTTGATATAGATAAAAATTCAAATCAAAAAACTAATCTTCCACATATGCTTCCGTCTAAAGAAGATTGGGAAATGATTGTATCTAGTTTAGGAATATCTAATTCAGATCACATAATCGTCTATGACAACTCAGATGTTTTTAGTTCTTGTAGGGTTTGGTACTCTTTTTTGTATTTTGGCCATGACCCAAAACTTATCTCAGTATTAGATGGAGGTTTTAAAAAATGGAGAAATGAAAAACGTCCCACTACTAAAGAAATAGTTAGCTTTGACAAATCTAAATACATTGCAATTGAAAATACATCTCTTGTAATAAATAAAGATGAAGTAAACAAAAATATTACTAATAATAAATTTCAACTGCTAGACGCCAGAGGGGAGCAAAGATTTTTAGGCTTACAGCCTGAACCTCGAAAAGAACTTAAAAGCGGAAATATTAAAGGATCAATTAACCTACCTTTCCAAAAACTTTTAAGAGAAGATAGAACTTTAAAAAAAAAAGAGGACTTAATTGAGATTTTCAAATCAAAAAAAGTATCGATTGAAAAAGAAATGGCTTTTACATGTGGTTCTGGAGTTACAGCATGCATTTTAGGTCTAGCTAATTCTATTATAAGTGGTAAAAAACCTATTATCTACGACGGTTCATGGGCAGAGTACGGATTAGATTAAAAAAATATGACAACTTCATCAAAAATTAAAACTTTTCTAATAATTTTTTTTATAGCTATTTTTGCAATTGTTACAGCGAGGCACTTTATAGGTCTTCATTTTAAAAAAAAATTTAGCGTGAGACCAGCTCCAGGTGTAATCGTTTCTACAGTTGAAAAATCGCTTTTTTATAAAAGTATTGAAACTTTTGGTACCGCTATTGCTCAGAACTCAAAAGCCTATAGAGTTCAAGCAAGTAATATTAATGGAAAGTTTAATCTAGAAAATAGATTCGTAAAAAAAGGAGAAAAAATACTTACATTAAAAGATGGTGGAAGCTTAATAGCAGATTTTGCTGGCAAGGTAGGGAAGAGGGAAATAGCTCAAGGCGTCTTAGGTTCAGAAAGTTTAATTATTACACTTGATGATCTTAAGAAAATTGTAATTGATATAAAAGTTCCTGAAAATTATGTAGGTGTTCTTAAAACAGGGCTAAAAGCTGAGGTTACTAGTTCTGCTTACAAAAAAATTTTTAAGGGTAAAATAGAAACAATAAGTTCTCGTATTGACCCTTCTACAAGATCGATACTTTCAAGAATAATAGTCGATAATTCGAATTTTGAAATTATTCCAGGTCAACTAATGACTGTAAAGATTATTTATGATGAAAAAAATCAAATTGGTGTACCGGAAAGCGCTGTAACAATCCAAGGAAATACAGCATTCGTTTATACTGTAAATGAAGACACCGCTGAAAAAAAGAATATTGAAATTGGTAAAAGAAATTTTGGTAAAGTTTCTATTATATCTGGATTAAATGAAGGTGATCTTGTGATCAGCGAAGGTATTTCTAAAGTAAGAGATAAAGGTAAAATAAAAATTATTACTTCAACAAAATAAATGTTTTTAACTGACCTTTCAATCAAAAGACCTGTTGTAGCCTCAGTAATGAGTTTGGTTTTAGTTATATTTGGTTTAGTTACTTTTCAAGAAATACCAACAGATGAATTGCCTGATGTGCAGCCACCAGTTGTAACAATTCAAACTGAATATAGAGGGGCTTCGGCTGAAATAGTTGATACACAAATTACACAAAAAATTGAAGATTTTGTTGGTGGAACTCCAGGATTAGAGACTATTGACTCTTTCAGCGAAGATGAGAGTTCAAGAATTACTCTAACTTTTGAAACTGATTTAGATTTAGATGATGTTACTAACGATGTAAGAAGTTCTGTGTCTAGAGTTTTAGATAACTTACCAGAAGGAGCTGAACAACCAGAAATATTTAAACAAAGTGCAGGTATGCGTACAACAATGTGGTTATCTTTTAATTCTGAAACTATGTCTGACTTAGAGCTAACTGACTACGCAGACAGGTATTTAACGGATACATTTTCTACAGTTGATGGAGTAGGTCGAGTTAGACTTGGTGGTCAAAGAGAATTATCACTAAGGATTTGGTTGGACCCTATTGCACTTGCTGCAAGAGATTTAACTACTGAAGAAGTTGAAAATGTACTAAGAAAAGAAAATGTAGAATTTCCGGCAGGGAGAATAGAATCAAAAGATATTGATCTAACTATTAAATTAAATAAAGCCTACAGTAATTTAGAAAATTACAAAAATTTACCCCTTAAAAGAGCAACTGATGGATCAATTATTACACTTTCTGATGTAGCAAGAGTAGAGCTTGGTGCAGAGTCCACACGTACTTTATTTAAAGGAAACGGAAAGCAAGTAGTAGGAATAGGAATTTACCAGCAATCAGATGCTAACACTATTGCCGTTGCTGATGGAATTAAAAAGAAAATTAAAGAGCTCAAACCTAGCTTACCCCAAAATACAACTTTAGAAGTTTCATTTGATAGAAGTAATTATATTAAAGCTGCAGTTAAAGAGGTTTATAAAACTCTTTTTATTGCTTTAATTTTAGTAACTATAATTATTTACCTTTTTTTGGGAAATATAAGAGCCCTGGTGGTTCCTTTAGTAGCTTTACCTGTTTCATTAATTTCAACTTTTTTAGCAATTTATATTTTTGATTTTTCAATCAATCTCTTTACTCTTATGGCTTTAGTGTTAGCCATTGGAATTGTTGTAGATGATGCGATTGTAATGTTAGAAAACATTGTAAGAAGAATAGAGTTAGGAGACACTCCTCTTGTTGCGGCATTTAAAGGAGCTAAGCAAGTTTCATTCGCAATTATCGCGACAACAGTTGTTTTAGTTGCTGTCTTTGTTCCCTTAATTTTTATTAAAGGAATTACAGGTGTGCTATTTACACAAACTGCAATCACACTTGCAGCCGCTGTCATTATATCAAGTTTTGTGGCTTTATCTTTGAGTCCAATGTTGGCGAGTAAATTTCTTAAGCATAATATGAATAAGTCAAAAATAGTTTTAAAATTTGAGAAATTTTTAAAGAATTTAACTTATTTATATAAAGTATCTTTGCTAGGTTGGATCAAAAAAAGAACAACAATAACAATCTTTCTATTAGCAACATTAGCTTTAACTCTATTTTTTTTCAATTTTACAAAAAAAGAATTAATTGCTCCTGAAGACAGAGGGGCGTTCTTTGTAATCGTAAAAGCACCTCAAGGTTCCGGCTTTAATTTTACGAAGGATAGAGCTGAGGAAATTGAAGGTCTTTTATTACCTAATGTAGGTAAAGGTGAATACAGAAAATTGATTATGAGAGTGCCAGGGTTTGGTAAATCTGCAAAACAAGTAAATAGCGGTTTTATTATTGTACTACTTGAGCCTTGGAAAAAAAGGGATCGTCACGGTGTTCAAATAATGAGAGAATCTTTTGGGGAAATTTCAAAAGTACCAGGTGTATTAGCTTTTCCAATTATGCCTCAAGGAATAAGAACAGGAGGAATTGAAAGCCCTGTGCAATTTGTTATTTTAGGAAATACTTACGATCAACTTATTGAATGGAAAGAAATCATTAAAAAAGAGGCAAGAAAAAATCCAGGACTCACTTCGATAGAAGATGACTTCGATCTAAACAAGCCTCAATTAAATGTTAAAATTGATCAAAAGAAAGCTGCTGACCTTGGAGTTTCAACGGAGGATATAGGCAAAACCATTGAAACAATTTTCGGATCAAGAAGGGTTACAAATTTTTCTAGAGACGGTAAAGAATATTCTATTATTCTTCAAGGAGATATTAAAGATAGACAGGAGCCTGATAGCATAAGTAAAGTTTTTGTTAGATCAAAGAACAATAATAAACTTGTATCGATCTCTAATCTAGTAGCATATGACGAGGAAGGTCAATCGCCTTTCCTTGCAAGATATAATAGGCAAAAGGCTGTAACTATTTCAGCAAGATTAGTTGGTGACTATTCACTGGATGAAGCGCTTAAATTTTTAGTTGGAGTAGTTGAACAAAATACTCCTCAAGCCAAAATAGCTTACAAGGGTGAAAGCGAGGAATATAAAAAGACTAATACTGAATTGTATGTAATTTTTGCACTTGCTTTGATAACTGCTTATCTCGCAATGAGCGCACAGTTTGAAAGTTGGAAACATCCATTTACAATAATGTTAACTGTGCCAATGGCTATACTTGGTGGTTTACTGGGTTTACTAGTGGTCGGTTCATCTCTAAACGTTTATAGTCAAATAGCTCTTATAATTCTCATAGGATTGTCCGCAAAAAATGGAATTCTAATTGTCGAATTTGCAAATCAATTAAGAAAAGAAGGTAAAAATATAGAAGTTGCTGTATTTGAAGCAGCAGCAATAAGATTAAGACCTATACTTATGACAAGTTTATCTACAATCATAGGAGTCTTGCCTTTAATCCTTGGAACAGGCCCGGGTGCAGCAAGTAGACTTACGGTAGGGATAACTATATTTGGTGGAATGCTTTTTTCTACTTTCTTTACACTTTATGTAATTCCCACTATTTATACGATTATCGGAAAGAATACTAAGAGAATTGATGCTGTTGAGATAGATCTGATTAAGCAACTTAAAAAATAATATACTTATTTTTATCTAAATTTTTCTTACAAAGTTTTAATTGTTTTCTATATTTGTTTGCCATATCCTTAACTGATTTTGCATAGATAATAGCTTTCTCGTCTTTTGAATAATTTTTATAATCACCCCAGCCTTTATAATAAGCTAAATACTGCCTATATGGATCCTTCTTAGAAATTTTTAAGATCTTATTAGTTTTATGAATATACCAACCAATAAAATCAACGGAGTCTTTAAATCTTGCTCTTGTTGCTAATGGGCTATTTGTTTCTCGTTTATATTGTTCCCATGTTCCTTTTACTGCTTGTGAGTAACCAAATGAACTTGAAGGTCTTTTGAAAGGAATAACTTTAAATAATTTTTTTCGTGGTGGCTTAGCCAACCAATTGAAATCACTTTCTTTTTTGACAAAGGCTAATTGTAAATGAATAGGTGCTCCCCATCTTTCATACGAAGCTTTTGAATGTTTATACCAAAGATATCTTTCCTCAAAAATTGCGCAACTATTTTGCGTATTTTTTGGAATCGAAGAGCATGCGCTAAGAATAAATAAAATTAAAATTAATATAATTTTTTTAAAATGAATCACTTATTAATTTATACTAGAAATTAATTAAGCTTTCTCCACTTTTCTGGCATCATAAAAGATCCTTCCCATAAGCCGAGCTTATTTTCTTTTGCGTAAGCCTCATCTCTCACATAATCCTTTGAATATCTTTTATACGCTACTGCATTACCGTTCCTTACCATCCATTTGTTAAGGTTAATTTTATCTTTATAACAAGTGGCTAAAAATCTTTTGTACCTATCTTTTGATGAAGTTATACATTTTATTTTTGAATAATTAATTTTATCTATTAATTTTTTTTTTGCTATGACGCCACATAAATAATTTTTATTAAATTCAAAACCAATTATTGCTGAAATTTTTAAAAATGGTTTTTTACATTGTTGTTTAATTTCTGGGGCATCAATACCTTCCAGCCTTATTTTTTTATTATTAATATGCACAGTGTCACCATCAATTATTTTTGGTACTCCATAAATTTCTGTGCTGTTTAACGTTTGGGCTAAGAAAAACGTTATAATTAATATTAAAGATGTTTTCGCCATTTTATAAAATAATTAATTAATAAAATTATAACCACTCCAATAAAATTAGCTATTAAATCATACAATTCAAAAGCCCTATTAGGAACTATTAAGTGAAAAATTTCTAATATGCAGGAAATAAATAGAATAGATAGATAATTAGTAAAAATATTTTTAATTCTTAATCTGACTATTATTACTAATACAGTAATATAAGAGAAAAAAATTAAATGGTTTATGGATGTTCCAATTGGATTGGTTATTAAATTTGGTTGTTGGCCTAAGTCGCCATATAAAAAATATCCTATTAAACTTCCAGGAAATAAATACAGAATAAGTAAAACTAATAATGAAAAATAGTAAACATACTCTGTTAATTTAAATATAGTATTTTTCATTAATGATTAAATATAGTACATAATAGCTATTTTAACTATTATGACTAAATTAATTCTCACAAGACATGGACAAAGTATTTGGAATGCAGAAAATAGGTTTACAGGTTGGGTAGATGTAGATCTTTCACATAAAGGGGTCCAGGAAGCAGAAAAATCAGGTCAGATTATAAAAGATTTAAACATTAACATAGATATCTCTTATACGTCGTATTTAAAAAGGGCGATTAAAACTCTAACAACTATTCTTAAAAAAAATAACCTAGAACTTAAATTCAATACTGCTTGGCAACTTAATGAAAGGCACTATGGATCTTTAACGGGTTTAAACAAAGAAGAAACAAAGAATAAAATTGGTGAAGTACAATTCAAAAAGTACAGGAGATCCTGGGATGTAGCTCCTCCTCCAATGGAGGAAAAAAGTGAATACCTAAATTTATTCAGTCCACTGAATGCTAGTATACCTGTGGGAATGACCCCATTTACTGAGTCCTTAAAAAGTACATATGACAGGGTGGTACCTTTTTATGAAGATGAAATTAAGAAAAATCTTTTAGAAAATAAGAATATTTTAATTTCAGCTCATGGAAACTCTCTAAGAGCTTTATGTAAATATTTATTTAATATTTCGGATACAAAAATAAATGAATTGGAAATACCAACAGGTAATCCGCTGTTAATTGAATTTGGTGATAATTTAAAAATTGAAAAATATTATTACTTAGACAAGTCCAGAGCTAGGGATATAATTTTTAATCAATAATATTAAGACTTTGAATTTTCTTATACATATCATAAGTGTTTAAGTGGTAAAATTTTTGATTACTTTCTAAACCCAGTAAGTTTTTATCTTTTATTAATTTATTCCATACTTTGTTCATTGAAAAAACTTCTGATTTTTCATTCGTGAAAACATTTCTATTAATAATTTGCAATCCAGTAAAAATGAATTGATTTTCACTATCCTTGGAAATTTTTTCATTATCTAAATTAAAATCTCCTTTAAAGGAAGGATCAATGGATAATTTCTTGTTCACTAAAAGTAACGTCGGTTTATTATTCTTTAAATAAATAACCTCTAGATTCTTTAATTCTGCAAGGTAATGTTTACTCCAAACAGTATCTGGATTAATTACAAAAAAAGGATTATTGCCAAAATTTTGTGTACCTTTAAGTACACCTCCGCCTGTGTCTAATAATAAATTTTCTTCATTGGAAATTGTGATCTTAGCTTTGAATTTCTGTCTGTTGATAAATGATTTAATCTGATCAGGAAGATAATGAACATTAATACTTATTTCTTTCACACCATGGCTGATCAATAAATTTATCGCTCTTTCTAATAATGTATAATTATTTATTTCTAATAATGGTTTAGGAGTTTTAATTGTTAAAGGCTGCATCCTTTTTCCTAGTCCAGCCGCTAAAATCATTCCATATTTAATTTTCATATTTTATTTAGTTTTTTAAGTTTTTTAATAGACAAGTGTTTATAAAATAATAATTTTAAGTTTTTGAGTGCTGGGTTTTGTAATCTTTTTTCTATGAGCGTCCATGTGTAAGGTAAAAATTTAAGATAGTTATCTTTGTTATCTCTTTTATATAAACGTACAAATATGCCTAATATTTTTAAATTTCTTTGGATCGATAAAATATCAAAATCATTTTTTAATTTTTCAACGTGATCGATTTTCAGTTTTGAATTCTTATGATAAAAATCTAATAATTGATTTTGTAATTTGTTTGATAATTTTATCCTCACATCATCAATTAAAGATGATACATCATACAAAGGATTTCCAATAATTGCATCTTGGCTATCGATTATTCCTAATTTGTTTTTATTAATCATTACATTTGAAATATGAAAATCTCTATGTACGAATGTATTATTTTTGTAATTTAATTTTTTATACGCTTTATTTAATTCAGATCTAAGAATTTTCTTAATCTTACTAATTTTTTTGTTTTTGATAAAATATTTTAAGTACCAATCAAAAAACAAATCTGACTCTTTGTGAAGATTTGATAATGTATAATTTGGTATTTTAATTTTAAACTTTTCAAATTTATAAAGTTTTTTTACTTTTATATTTTGCATCTTAATTAATAATTTTATTAGCAATTTATAGCTATTAAGTTTATTTTTTTTTGAAATTACGTGATCGTAGAAAGATTTTTCTCCTAAATCAGATATCTCGATCATATCGTTTTTATAATGATTACTTAATAATTTTGGGGCATTAATCCTGTTATTGTTAAGAATATTATTTATCACTGCATATACTGCGAGATTTTTAAATTTTTCTTTTTTAGCAGAGACAATGATTGAGGTTTTGTTATTTTTTTTTAATCTATAAAATTCTCTAAATGAAGCATCTCCTGAAATTTTTTTCAATTTATATTTCATTTTCAAAATCTTTCCATTTGTTTACCCCATTTATTTTCATTTTTCTTTCCTTATCATTTTCTCCGTACTCTAAATGAATTTCTAATTTATTAGTCAATGGTGTTTTAATTAAGTCTGGCCATTCTATAATTTTAATTGTTTTTTCATTTTCTGAAAAAATACCAAGATGATCTAATTCATTGACTTTTTTAATTCGATAAAGATCATAATGCATAATCTTAAGATCTTTAATTTCATATTCATAAAGTAAGTTAAATGTAGGACTCAACACTTCTGTTTCTTTAAGTCCCTTTTGAATTTGTAAGTTATTAATTAAATATCTTGTGAACGTAGTTTTTCCTACACCGATTTCTCCAATCAAGAAGATACAATCTCCATTTTTTAATTTTTTTGAAATTTTTTTAGATATTTGATTTAAATGGTCTAAAGATTTAATAATCATTAGCTACAACTAGTAGCGATAAGTATCCGGCTTAAATGGTCCTGATGGTTTAACGCTAATATAATCGGCTTGCTCTTTCGACATCTTTGTTAGTTTAGCACCTACTTTTTCTAAGTGAAGCATCGCAACTTTTTCATCAAGATGCTTTGGAAGTACATAAACCTTCTTCTCATATTTATCTGAATTGTTCCATAATTCAATTTGAGCAATTACTTGATTTGTAAATGAAGCACTCATCACAAAACTAGGGTGACCCGTAGCACATCCTAAGTTAACCAGTCTTCCTTCTGCTAAAAGAATAATTCTTTTTTTACTAGGTAATTCAATTTCATGAACTTGAGGTTTTATTTCATCCCACTTATAATTTTTCAACGCTTCAACTTGAATTTCATTGTCAAAGTGACCAATGTTACAAAGTATTGCTCTGTCTTTCATGTTCCTCATATGATCCGCTGTGACTATATCTTTGTTACCTGTAGCAGTTACAACTATATCGGCATCTTTAATAGCTTCATCCATAACAACCACTTCGTATCCTTCCATAGCAGCTTGTAACGCACATATTGGGTCTGTCTCGGTTACCATTACTCTTGCACCTGCTTGACGTAATGAAGCTGCGCTTCCTTTGCCAACATCACCGAATCCAGCTACAATAGCAACTTTACCTGACATCATTATATCTGTTGCTCTTTTTATACCATCTACTAAACTTTCTCTACAACCATAGAGGTTGTCAAATTTAGATTTTGTAACTGAGTCATTTACATTTATAGCAGGAATTAATAATTCATTATTAGACTCCATTTTTTTAAGTGCTAAAACTCCTGTTGTAGTTTCTTCTGAAACTCCCTTAATATCTTTTAATAAATTTTTATATTCTTTATGCATTAAAGCTGTAAGATCGCCACCATCATCTAAAATCAAATTTGGTTTCCAATCTTTTTTTCCCTCAATAGTTTGTTTAACACACC
The DNA here is from genome assembly GCA_902555185.1 of uncultured Pelagibacteraceae bacterium. Taxonomy (GTDB): domain Bacteria; phylum Pseudomonadota; class Alphaproteobacteria; order Pelagibacterales; family Pelagibacteraceae; genus Pelagilacustribacter. The sequence goes on from CACDSA010000001.1 coordinate 94,631, forward strand.
ACCAGTATTCTTCTTCGGTCTCCCCTTTCCAAGCAAATACAGGAATACCTGCCTTAGCTATTGCTGCTGCTGCGTGATCTTGTGTAGAGAATATGTTGCAAGATGACCATCTTACCTCTGCTCCTAACTCTACTAGAGTTTCAATTAAAACTGCAGTTTGAATTGTCATATGAAGACAACCTAGGATTTTTGCACCCTTTAAAGGTTTTTTACCTTTATATTCTTTTCTCAAAGCCATAAGTCCTGGCATTTCTGTCTCTGCTAGAGAAATTTCTTTTCTACCAAACTTTGCCTGGGAAATATCTTTTACTTTATAATCTTGTGTCATATTGAAGGAGTTATTATCAACATAAATAAACCATAGCAAGAAATAATGTTAGGATAATTTAGGAAGTAAAACTTCAACCTGTGCTCCTTTTGCATTAAGTCTATTTGAAGCTGCTATTGTACCTTTATGTAATTGGACAATATTTTTTACAATATTTAAACCTAAGCCAGAATGTTTTCCAAAACTCGTAGGCCTATTGCTATAAAAACGCTTAAAAATTTTCTGAGGGGATGTTTCAGCAAAACCAGGTCCCTCATCTTTTATTGATAGTAATAAATTACTAGATGTTTCTTCAAGGCTAATTTCAATTTTTTGATTATTCTCACTAAAAGAAATAGAGTTATCTAATAGGTTTGCAATAACTTGTTCTAATCTATTGCTTATACCAAATATAAAATAACCATTTTTACTTTTAATTTTATTTATAACTTTTATCTGAATTTTTTTATTTTGGTTAATAAGATCTTGATTAAAATCTTCTACTACACCATTTACAATTTCAATCAAATTAATCTTACTCATTTTCTCACGAGATAAAGATGCTTCATCTTTAAGCATTTGCGTATAATCAGTTATTAATCTCTCTATTCGTTCAACATCATGATTTATTATTTTAAGAAGTTTTTCACCCTCATTTTTTTCAGTAGTTTTATCTAAAAGTTCTGAAGCACTTTTTAAAGATGCTAGTGGATTTCTAATTTCATGAGCTAAATCATTTGAAAATGTTTCCGCTCTATTAGTTCGTTGTTGCAATTCTTTGGTCATTTCATCAATTGATTGAGTTAATTTCCCAATTTCATCGTTTCTTATAAAAACTTTATTTATATCAATGGTCTGATTCGATTTTTTTTTAATTCCATCACTAAATTTAACCAGCAGACCAATTGGTTTTAAAATATATTTATTTAAAAATAGAGAAAAAATTAAAATAACGATCACAACAGCGATCATAGTTCTTATGATAAAAGCTTTTCTCTCTTTAACAGCAATGGTGATATCATTTGCTTGTTCAGATACAACTATGTATCCAATGTCATTATTTTGAAATTTTATTTTGCTAAGTGTGCTTACAAAAAAATTATTTTTTTCATCATTTGTAAGTGTCATTATTTCATCATTATATTTATTCGTAATTATATCCTTAATTTCATCTTTTTGTTCCTCTTCAAGTCTTTCTTCAATCTCTGGTGTAATTATTTCAGTTCCTAAAGCTTCTTCAAAAATTATGTCTGATCCCGTAAAAACACTTTGATCCAAGTCTAAAATATTTGTATCACCTATAAGATTTCCAGATAAATCATAAAATTGCACACGATCTAAGCTTTGAAATAAAAATCTAGTGGAGAGTAAGAAATCTCTAATTCCCTCTTTTGTGTACTCTATATTTAGTCTTTCAAGATTTTCTTTAGTATTATTAATAACAATTTTGTGGTTATCTGATCTTTCTTTAACTAACGTTGGCTGGATTGCTTCAAGGTATATAATTGTAAAAAGTCCTAAGACAGAAAAGACTGTAAGATTAATTATTAAAAACTTCTTTAGAATAGAAGCTGATTTTTTTTGTTTCATTAGCTAACATTCCATCTATACCCGCTTCCATATCTAGTTTCAATTGCAGAAAACTTTTCATCTACCTTTTTAAACTTTTTTCTTATTCTTTTTACATGACTATCAATAGTTCTATCTTCAATTTCTGTATTTTCCTTATAGGCAATATCCATTAAATGTGCTCTTTCTTTTATCACACCTGGTCTTTTAGCTAATTCTTTGACAATTAAAAATTCAGTAGTTGTCAATTTATCTGGTAAGGCTTTTCCGTTCCACTCGCACTCTAACTGAGCAGGATCTAATTTTAACTTACCATGGCTAATTATATTTTTTGTGTCATCGACAGTGCTAGTTTTTTTTCTTAGTTGAACTCTTATTCTCTCTATTAAAACTTTGGTTGAAAAACCACCAGATTTTTTAACAAAATCGTCAGCGCCTAACTTTAAACCAAGGAGTTCGTCAACCTCATCATCTTTTGATGTTAAAAAGATTATTGGAATTGACATTTTTTTTTTAAGTTTTTTTAGCAACTCTTCTCCATCCATTCTTGGCATTTTAATATCTAGAATTGCTAAATCAGGTGGATTTCTAGTCAATCCAATTAAAGCAGACTCTCCGTCAATATAAGTTTGGACTTTAAAACCTTCTCTTTCTAACGCCATGCTTATACTTGTTAGTATATTTCTATCATCATCTACTAAAGCAATTGTTTGGGTCATATTTTTATTCTCTTGATTATGATGTCAAAATTTAGGCGTTTAATGGGCTTCTCCCCAATTGTTTCCTGAGTTAACACTAACTTCTAAGGGTATAGAAAACATATGATGATCCGAACTTGAAACTGAAGTCATTGCCTCTTTTACTATCTTCTTTACTTCATTCTCATCTTTTTTTAAACACTCAAAAATAAGTTCATCGTGTATTTGCAAAAGCATTTTTGCATTCTTTTTTTCTTCAAGAACCTTATCAATTTTTATCATTGCCAATCTAATAATATCTGCAGCTGATCCTTGTATTGGAGCATTAATGGCTGCTCTTTCTTGAAAAGCTCGTACACTAAAATTTTTATCATTAATTCCTCTTAAATGAATTCTTCTTCCAAAAATATTTGTAACAAAACCCTGCTTCCTGCAAGTTTTAATCGTAGTGTTCATATAATCTTTTATCTCAGGGAATTTCCTAAAATATGAATTAATAAAACTTAAAGCTTCTTCGTTTGATACAGATATTTGTTTTGCTAATCCATATTGTGTTATTCCGTAAATAATTCCAAAATTAATAGCCTTTGCTTTTCGTCTAAAATCATCTGTCACTTTTGCAATTGGAATATCAAAAACTTGGCTTGCTGTTAAAGAATGGATATCTTGATTATTTTTAAAAGCTTTCTTTAGTTCTTTTACATCAGCCATATCGGCAAGAATTCTCATTTCTATTTGATTATAGTCTGCTGAAATAAGTAAATTATTTTTATCAGCTACAAATGCTTTCCTAATCTCTTTGCCATCCAAAGTTTTTATAGGAATATTTTGTAAATTTGGATCACTCGAGGCTAGCCTGCCAGTATTAGTTGCTGCTAGTAAGAAAGAAGTGTGAACTCTTTTTGTTTTTTTACTTATATGATCTTGCAAAGCGTCTGTGTAAGTGCTTTTTAGTTTTGAAACCTGCCGCCATTCTAAAACCAAATTAGGAAATTTATGTCCTGTGGAAGCTAAATCTTCTAAGATTTTAGCACTCGTAGCTAAACTGCCTTTTTTTGTTTTTTTTAACTTAGCTATCTTTAGGTCATTGTAAATTATTTCTCCTAATTGTTTTGGTGATCCGATATTGAATTTTTTACCTGATATTTTGTAAATTTCTTTTTCAATAGTTATTAATCTTTCCTCAAATTTCTTAGAAAGCTTTTTAAGATAAGCATCATCAACTTTTATGCCGTTCATCTCAAGCCTTGAAAGGATTTTGATCATTGGTTTTTCAAACTCCTCATAAACTCTTTCTAACTTTTCCTCAGATACTCTTTCAGATAAAACTTCATATAATCTTAGAGTTATGTCTGCATCTTCAGCAGCATATTCAGTGGCAGGTTTAATATCTACATCTGCAAAATTTAATTGTTTTTTTCCAGTGCCTACCAAATCTTTATACGAGATAGTTTTATGGCCAAGGTGCAATTCAGATAGAGTATCCATGTTATGTCTATTATTTCCAGCATCTAATGTATACGAAAGTAACATCGTGTCTTCTATTGAGCTTAATTCGATGCCGTTATTTTTAAATATAATAAAATCGTATTTAATATTTTGGCCGACTTTTTTTATACTTGGATCTTCTAAAATTGGTTTAAGTTTTTTTAAAACTATATCCTTTTTTAATTCCGTTCTATCTTTATGACCTACTGGAATATAAAAGGCCTGGTTAGCCTCATAACATAAAGATATACCCACTAGATCTGCTTCTTGTGGATTTAGAGAAGAAGTTTCAGTATCAATCGCTATAACTGCTTTTTCATCTAGTTTTTTTATTAATTCGTCAAGTTGTTTTTCTTTTGAAATAGTTTTGTAGATCTTGGTATTTATCTTATTATTTTTTTTTACTAGAGTTTTGTTGTTAAAATCTTTATTTGATGGTTCGCCATAAAAACTAATTGCTTTGCTTAGCAGTCTATTAAACTCCATTTCTCTTAAAAAATCATACAATCTATCTCTATCTATATCTTTAATGATGAAATCAGCAGCATCATTCTTGAGTGGGACATCATTTTTCAAAGTAACTAATTGCTTACTAATCATGGCTTTATCTTTGTTAGATAGCAATGTTTCTCTTCTTTTATTTTGAGGTATTTCTGATGCCTTTTTTAATAAATTTTCTAACGTTTTGTATTTATTTATAAGTTCTGATGCTGTTTTAATGCCAATGCCGGGAACTCCTGGGACGTTATCTGAGCTGTCTCCAGCAAGTGATTGCACGTCTATTACTTGATCTGGTTTAACTCCAAATTTTTCGATTACTTCTTTTTCACCTATTACTTTACTTTTCATAGGATCAAATAGTCTGACTTTATTTGATACTAACTGCATCAAATCTTTATCAGATGAAATTACGGTTACCTTTGCTCCTGCTTCTGTAATTTTTTTTGCATAAGTTGCTATAAGGTCATCTGCTTCATAATTTGAAAGTTCAATTGATGGTAAATTGAAAGCTTCAACAGATTTTCTTATATATTCAAACTGAGGGGCTAAATCATCAGGTGCTTCTGCCCTGTTTGCTTTATAATCACTGTATATTTCATTTCTAAAATTTTTTCTAGCTGAGTCAAATATAACAGCAAAATGAGTAGGTTTGTTTTTAGAATCATCTGATCTAGCATCCTCTAAAAGTTTAAAAAGCATCGAACAAAAACCACTAACAGCTCCTGTGGGCAGACCGTCACTTTTTCTAGATAAAGGCGGTAAAGCGTAATAAGCTCTGAATATATAGCCTGAACCATCTATTAAATAAAAATGATCTGTTTTTTTTATTGAACTCATATATACATATTACATTGAATTCTTAACTAAGATTAAAAAATTATGTCTAATAATGCTTTAACTGTTGAAAATCTTAATAAAACCTATTCAAATTCCAAAACAAAAAAAGAAACTAAAGCTATAACTGATTTAAATTTTGAAGTTAAAGAGGGAGAAGTTTTCGGACTGCTTGGGCCGAATGGTGCTGGCAAAACAACTTTTTTAAGTATTTTAGGAGGAACAGTTACTAAAACATCCGGATATGTTAATGTTTGGGGTTTCGATCTAGACAAAAACCCAAGGCAAGTTAAAGCTTCGATAGGAATAGTTCCGCAGGAAGTAAACTTAGATGCTTTTTTCAGTCCAAAACAATTACTAGAACTTCAAGCTGGTCTTTATGGAATAGCCAAAAGAGATAGAATAACAGACTTAATACTTCAAATGGTTTCCTTGGAAAGTAAGGCTAACGCGTATTCAAGAAGTTTATCTGGTGGTATGAAAAGAAGACTTTTAATTGCAAAAGCAATGGTTCACCAGCCTCCAATATTAATTTTGGATGAGCCAACAGCAGGAGTGGATGTGGAGCTTAGAAACAACCTTTGGAATAATGTAAAAAAACTTAATAAAGAGGGTGTAACAATAATTTTAACAACTCACTATCTTTTGGAGGCGCAAGAAATGTGTGATCGTATAGCTATCATTGATAAAGGTAATTTAGTTGCTTTAGATACAACAGAAAAACTTTTAGAGAGAATTAAAACTAAAAAAATCAATTTCAAGGTTAAAAATGTAAATTTAAATCTCCCCCTAATTATGAAAGGTATTAAGTTTAAAATCATTTCAAAAAATCAAATTACTGCAATATATGAAAAAAATTCATTAAATTTTGGTGAAATAATTAATTATTTTAAGCAAAATGACTTAAAAATTGAGGACATTTCCACAGATGATGGTGACTTGGAAGATGTATTTATACAATTAACAAAGCACTAGATTTTAATGAAAAAAATGTTTATTTAATTGTATGGAATTAGTAAAAAATTTAAAACAATCAAAAATATTAAAATATGTTTTCCTAGCTTTAATTGGAAGCATAGTCTTAGCTATTTCTTCAAAAATTAAAATTCCTTTTTATCCTGTTCCAATGACGATGCAAACATTTGTGATTTTAGTAATAGGTATTGGTTTTGGTTGGAAATTAGGATTGGCAACTGTATCTTTATATTTATTCGAAGGAATTATTGGATTACCTGTTTTTTCAGGAACTCCGGAAAAAGGTATAGGATTAATTTATTTTACTGGTCCTACAATGGGTTATCTCTTGGGTTTCTTAGTTGCAGTCTATATTTCTGGAAAATTTACTTATGATAGTAATGTAATAAAAAACTTTTTAAAACTTTTGCTTGCAACAAGTTTTATTTATTTTTTAGGAATGTCTTGGTTGGGGAATTTAATTGGCTGGGATAAACCAATTTATCAGTTGGGTGCACATCCTTTTTTACTTGCAGAACTTTTCAAAATACTAATTGCTACCTTTGCAATTAATCAAATCAAAAAAATTAAAAAATTAATTTAGTTTTATCTTGGAGACCTTTTAGAAAGAATTCTTTGAAGGGTTCTTCTGTGCATTTTAAGTCTTCTTGCTGTCTCAGAAACATTTCTATTACATAATTCGAAGACTCGGTGTATATGTTCCCATTTTACTCTATCGGCAGACATTGGGTTTTCAGGTGGTTTTGCTTTTGACTCAGGTGAAGCCAATAAAGCCGCCTCAACGTCATCTGCATCTACAGGTTTAGCTATATAATCGATTGCGCCTTCTTTCACTGCAGCTACAGCCGTAGGTAGATTCCCGTATCCCGTTAACATTACAATTCTGCTATCTTTTTTATTTTTTGAAAGTTCTTTAACAACATCCAATCCATTGCCATCTTCAAGCCTAAGATCAATTACAGCAAAGGCTGTAGGAGCTGTTTTAGCAATATTAAGACCCTCAGCTACTGATTTGGCCTCTTTAATTTGAAATCCTTTCTTTTCCATGGCTCTTGCAAGCCTACCCCTTAAAGGATCATCATCATCAAGGATTAATAGCGATTTATCAGCAAAGTCTGCTAATTTTAGCTGCTCTGGGGCGTTTTTTTGCGATCTCATATAGAGCCATATAGGTACTGTTGACAAAATTTCAACACGACAAAAATGTCCTTTTTTTCTTTACATAGAGTTAAAAAAACCTTAAACGCGAAATAAATAAGGTTTTTTTTATTAAATTTTTTAAAAAATCTTTGTGTAATTAAACGAGGGACACATGAAATGGGAAAATTTAAAACAGTTAACGAATTAGTTAACTCATTACAACCAGATTACCCCGTATATTGTATACGGCTAAACGAGATTAAAAAATCCGTAAAATTTTTTAAAGATAATTTTCCTGGAGAAATACTCTACGCTGTTAAGACGAATCCAAACGAAAAAATTATTAAACAGATTATTGCTAATGGTGTTAATGAATTTGATGTTGCCTCTCTAAATGAAATTAAGCTCCTAAATAAAATTAAGTCAGATGCGAAATTACATTTTATGCATACTATTAAAAGTAAAGAAAGTATATCATCGGCTTACTTCAATTATGGTGTTAAAAGCTTTTCTCTTGATAGTAAAGATGAGTTAAGGAAAATTCTAGAAGCTACTAATCAAGCAAAAGATTTAGAATTATTTGTAAGAATTGCAATTTCGAATGAACACGCTGAAATAGATCTATCTAGAAAATTTGGTGCGCTTCCCTCTGAAGCTTTAGGATTAGTAAGATTATGTAAGGAACATTCAAAAAAACTTGGCATAAGTTTTCACGTTGGCTCTCAATGTATGCATAAAATTTCTTACTCAAAAGGAATTCGTGAAATTGGAAATATTATTAAAAAAACAAAAATAGTACCAAATACAATTAATGTTGGCGGGGGATTTCCATCTATATATCCAGATCTCAATCCTGAACCATTAATTAATTATATGGATGAAATTAAAAAAGAGCTAAATAACTTGAAATTAAATAAATTACCAGAAATCATATGTGAACCAGGAAGAGCTCTTGTAGCAGAAAGTGGATCTACAATTGTGAAAGTTATTTTAAGAAAGAAAAATAATCTTTACATAAATGACGGAACGTATGGATCTTTATTTGATGCTGGAGCACCAAACTTTGTTTTACCATCAAAGATGATTACAAGCGGAAGAATTCAGTCTAAAAAACTAACTGCTTTTAGTTTTTTTGGACCAACTTGTGATGGATTAGATTACATGAAAGGACCTTTTTTGTTACCAAATAATATTAAAGAGGGTGACTATATAGAGTTAGGTCAGTTAGGAGCTTACAGTCTTACTTTCAGAACAAACTTCAACGGTTTTTATTCAAATGATATTCACGAATTAAGTGACAAACCAATTATATCAATGTACGATAATGTTAATGATAAAGTTGGTTCTTTAGTAGCTTAATGAATAAAAAAAATAGTCCAAATATCGGACACAATAAAAAATCTTTGCTTAATTCCCCGGTTGAACACATCGATATCAAGTCTTTTGATGCTCGTAAAATTATTGATGGTATGAGTAAGATGTCTTTTACTTCTAGAGATACAGCCAAAGCGGCAGCTATTTATAATGAAATGCTTGCAGATAAAGATTGTTCAATTTTTTTAACTTTAGCAGGCTCAACTTCAGCAGGTGGATGCATTGATTTATACACTGATTTAGTAAAACATAACATGGTTGATGCTATTGTGGCCACAGGGGCCTCGATTATAGACATGGATTTTTTTGAAGCTTTAGGCTTCAAACATTATCAAGGTTCTCAGTTTCAAGATGATACTGAACTAAGAAATAACTATATAGATAGAATTTATGATACCTATATAGATGAGGAAGAACTACAAGCATGTGACCAAACTATTTGTGATATTGCAAATACATTAAAACCTAAAACTTATACCTCAAGAGAATTCATATTAGAGTTAGGAAAATATCTTAAATCTAATTCTAAAAAAAAAGGTTCTTTAATTGAGACTGCATATGATAATGATGTTCCAATATTTTGCCCAGCTTTCACTGATAGCTCTGCAGGTTTTGGGCTTGTAATGCATCAAGAAAAGAATCCTGATAAACATATTACAATTGACTCCATAAGAGAATTTAGAGAGTTGACTGAAATTAAGCTTCGATCAAAGCAATCAGGACTGCTGATGATTGGGGGAGGAGTGCCTAAAAATTTCATTCAGGACACAGTTGTTTGTGCAGAATTGTTAGGCAAAAAGGTCGATATGCATAAATATGCTATACAAATAACTGTTGCTGATACTAGAGATGGTGCTTGCAGTAGTTCTACATTAAAAGAAGCTAGCTCATGGGGGAAAGTTGATATTACAAAAGAACAAATGGTATTTGCTGAAGCTACGAGTGTATTGCCATTAATTGCAAGTGATGCATATCATAGAGCTAATTGGAAAAAGAGAACAAAAAGAAATTTTTCACAAATATTTCAGTCTTAAATGAATTACTTAGACCAAAAAAAAGGTTTTTTGGGATTTGATGCAAATCACAAATCTGAATCGCAAGTAGTTGTGGTGCCTTTCGGTTTAGAAAAAACTGTGAGCTATGGTAGCGGATGTAAGAATGGACCAAAAGAAATAATTAAGGCTTCTCATCAAGTTGAGTTATTTGACGAAGAGTTAAACAAAGAGCCATACAAAGAAATCGGTATTCAAACTTTAAAACCGTTTAAGATAAAAAATAAATTAAATGATGCTTTAAATCAATTATCAGAAATTAATGAAAAGATACTTTCTGAGAATAAATTTCCGCTAATTCTAGGAGGAGAACACTCTATTACTCCAGGATCAATTAAACCATTTGCTAAAAGACATAAAGAGTTAATTCTTCTTCATTTTGATGCTCATGCCGATCTAAGAGAAAGTTATCAAGGAGAAAAGTTTTCTCATGCTTCTGCAATTAAAAGATGTCTAGATTTTAAAAATTTAAAAGTTGTGTCTTTTGGAATTAGAAATCTCTCAAAATCTGAAATGAATTTTTATAATAAGAATAAAGATAGGATAGAAATTTTTTGGGCTAAAGATAAAAAGAATTGGGATCTTCAGAGATTAGATAATTTATTTGAAAATAAACAAGTTTATATTACTTTTGATGTAGATGGTTTTGACGCAAGTATTATGCCAGCAACTGGAACCCCAGAACCAGGTGGATTATTTTGGGACGAAGTTTTGCCAATTATAAAGAAAGTCTGCCAAATATCAAATATAGTTGGCGCGGACATTAACGAGCTAGCACCAATAAAAAAATTTGACTCATATAACTTTTTAGTCGCAAAATTAGCTTATAAGATCCTTTCATATGCTTTTGAATTTAAGCGTTAATTAAAATATTTTTTGGTGACCAACTTATAACTACCGAAGCACCACCTAAATTTTTATCATCTTTAAACATCAATTTTGCGTTTTGTCTCTCCAATAAAGTTTTACCTAAGAAAGTTCCAAGACCTAGACCTGAGTTTGAATTTAATTCTAATGATCTGGATCTTATGTATGGTTCACCCAATTTTTGAATTATATCTTTAGGGAACCCTGGCCCATCATCATTCACTGTGATTTTTATTTCTTTATCATTGCTAGTTAGAAAAACGTTAACTCTAGTTTTTGAAAATTTAATCGCATTACCTATAAAATTTCTCAATCCATAGATCATTTCCGCTGATCTTTGAATATCAATTTTATTTTTATCATTATCAGATACCAAGATAATTTCTTTTGAAGAAGTTTCTTTAAACGAATTTATAATTTCCTCAAGTAAATTTTCTAATTTTGTTGAACTAAAAAATTTATCCTCCTCAATCTGTTTTTTTGAAATTCTTTTTAAGATCTCACTACATCTTTTAGATTGGCTAATTAATAGATCAATATCTTTTGATAGTTCATTATTGTCTCCAATTTCTTTTTTTAATTCTTTTGCAACTACACTTATTGTAGCTAATGGTGTTCCTAGAGAATGTGCTGCTGCTGCAGCTTGCCCCCCTAAAGACTCTAATTCGTACTCCTTATAAATCACCTCTTGAAGTTTTTTAAAAGCTTCCTCTGTTTTCTTTTTTTCACCAGAGAAACGAATACCAAAATAACTTAAAAATATTAAACCAATTAATATAGAGATTATTATTCCAATTTTGTAAAAATTTGGAAAGTGTAATAAGTTCATGTCCTCCCCTGGTAAAGGTAAATGAAAAAATGATATAGTTAACAAAAGTAATGACGTTATTAATCCTAAAATAATTGTTGTACCCATACTTAAAAATGTTGAGGAAACAATGGCTGGGATCACTAGGAGAAAAGAAAAAGGATTAAAAATTCCTCCCGTCAGATAAAGAAGAGCACTTAATTGAATTAAATCGATCAGTAGGAATGGAGCTGCATAGAAATCTTTTAATTGATTGATTTTAATACCAAATTGAAGATACAAATTTGTTGCTAAACCCAGTGAAATGATCAAATAACTTTCTATAATAGGGAACGGTAAATTTAAGTAATAAAAAACTATACTAATTGCTAAAATTTGACCAATAATAGCTATATATCTTAAAATTGTTAATGTATTTTTATCTAAGCTTAAGTTCTCTTTTGTTCGAAAAAGAGTGGAAAGGTTCATTATCTAATTAAATGTCTAGGTTGATAACATCTAAAGCATTATTAGTAATAAAATCCTTTCGCGGAGCGACTTCATCACCCATCAAAATTTCAATCATTTTTTGATCTTCTTTTGATTTGTCTTTAGTGCCTTTTGTGTACTGAACTCTTAACATGGTTCTATTATCAGGATTTAATGTTGTTTCCCACAATTCTTCAGGATTCATTTCACCTAAACCTTTAAATCTTTGGATAGAAAGTTTTTCCTTCTGCTCTTGTAAGTATTTTTTAAATTCTGTAGTTCCTTTTTTAATCTTTTTATCTTTAGTTTCAGATTTTAAAATATAATTTTCCAATTCTTTCTCGTCTTTAATATAAACACTTTTATTTGCTTTAGTTACTTTAAATAATGGTGGTTGAGCTAAATATACATGACCATTTTCTATAAGTTGATTGAATGGGTAATTATTAAAAAAAGTAAGAAGAAGAGTTCTTATATGAGATCCATCAACGTCCGCATCCGTCATAATTACAATTTTATCATAACGAAGATTTTCTATATTAAAGTCTTTTGAACCAGTTCCTAAAGCATTAATCAACGTGACGATTTCACTTGATGACATCATTTTGGATAAAGCTTTGGTTGATTGATCTTCCCCATTTTTTTTTCCATTTACAAAAGTATTTAAAATTTTACCTCTTAAAGGTAATACAGCTTGAAACTCTCTTACTCTACCTTGTTTTGCCGAGCCACCAGCTGAGTCACCCTCTACTATAAATAACTCTGTACCTTCTCTTTTTTGGATTTGGCAGTCCGCAAGTTTACCCGGTAAGCCTGAAAGTTCAAAAGTTCCTTTACGCCTAACGCTATCTCTTGCTTTTCTGGCTACATCTCGCGCCATAGCTGCTTGAGTAATTTTTTCTATAATAACTTTAGAGATAGACGGATTTTGATCAAACCAGGTAGAAACTTTTTCACCAATTATATTCTCTACAATGTTTCTTATTTCGGAAGATACTAATTTATCTTTTGTTTGTGACGAAAATTTTGGGTCAGGCATTTTTATTGAAAGAACTGCAGTCAAACCCTCTTTTATATCTTCTCCAGATAATGTTAATTTATTTTTTTTATTATTTCTATCGTTTGCATATTTATTTATCACCCTCGTTAGCGCGCTTCTAAATCCTAATAAATGCGTCCCTCCATCTTTTTGGGGAATATTGTTAGTAAAAGGTAAAACTTCCTCTGAATAGCCTGCATTCCATTCAAAAGAACATTCTACTACAACATTATTTTTAGAAGAGTTGACGTAAATAGGTTTTTTGAAAACTTCTTTATCATTTTTGTTTGTTAAAACTGGCTTTTTATTGTTTATATGTTTTACAAACTCAACAATCCCTCCATCATATTTGTGTAAATATTCTTTTGTTTTTTTTGAAGAATTGTCAATTAAAGAAATTGATATACCTTTATTTAAGAAAGCTAACTCTCTGATTCTTTTTTCTAGAATATTGCTACTAAATTTTATCGATGAAAATATATTTTTTGACGGTAAAAATGTGATTCTTGTACCTCTTTTTTTTGTTTTTCCGACCTGTTTTAATGGTTTAGAAGAGTTTCCGTCTTTAAAGATAACTTCATATTCTTTTCCATCTCTAAAAATTTTTAATTCCAGCTTTTCTGATAGTGCATTTACCACTGATACTCCTACGCCATGTAAACCACCTGAAACTTTGTAAGATTCATGATCAAATTTTCCACCTGCGTGCAATTGGGTCATAATTACCTCTGCAGCTGAAATTTTTTCACCCTTGTGCATATCCACTGGGATTCCTCTTCCATCATCTTCGATACTAACAGTATTATCTTGATTTATTGTAACAATGATATTTTTACAATGTCCCGCTAATGCTTCGTCAATAGAATTATCGATCACTTCAAAAACCATATGATGTAAACCAGAGCCATCATCTGTGTCTCCAATGTACATTCCAGGTCTTTTTCTTACTGCATCTAGTCCTTTAAGAACTTTAATGGCATCCGCGCCATAAGATTGGTTATTAATTAACTCTTTTTTTTTTGACATTTTATTTTTTTAAGAAATTTCAATATATCATTTTTTTTTGACAATATAAAACGTATGTGCAACTAGATGTTCTAAAAGTATTCAGTACCAACAGTTTTGATCGAAAAATAAAAAAAAAATCTAATTTTTATATTTTTAGATTTTCATTGGCATAATTACATAATAACTATTCTTATCTGATAAATCCTCAATGAGAACGGGGGATACGGAGTCTTTAAAATTCATTTTTAAATTTTTATCCTCAATCTCGGAAGCAATATCAATTAGATATTTAGAATTGAAACTGATATTTAAATTATCAGAACTAAATTTAGCATTAATTATCTCGTTTCCCTCTCCCGAGTTTGCGCTATTAACAGAAAGCTGAATTTTATCTTTATTAATTGCTAATTTTACTCCTTCTTTTCTATCCAAAGAAACACTAGCCACTCTTTCAATTGAAGATATAAAATCTTTTGAGGAAACTAATAATGATTTGTCATTTTTTTCAGGAACAACTTTTTTATAATCTGGAAATTTACCATCAATAACTTTTGAAATGAATCTAATTGTGCCTAAAGTAAATTTTATTCTATTTTCATCAACTTGCATGGTTAGTGGTTCAGTATTTTCTGATAAAAGCGCACATAACTGATAAACAGATTTTCTAGGTATAATCAAAGAGGGAAATTTATCAATATTTTTTATCTCTAAACTGCTTGACGACAATCTATGACTATCTGTTGCAACGCCAGTTAAAAAATTTCTGCCGTGTGCTTCGGTTAAATGTAAAAAAATTCCATTTAGATAATGTCTCGTATCATCATTTGATATAGATATTCTAGCTTTATTTAGAAGTTTTAAAAATTTACTATTTTCTAAATCTATTTCGGAGCCTTCAAAATTGTCAGCAAAAGTTGGAAAGTTATCTGTTGGTAGACATAAAAGATTGAAATCTGAATTTTCACTTTTAAGACTGAGTCTGTTTTCAGACTTTAATTCAAAACTCAATTCTGAATTAAGAGAAATTTTCCTTAATATGTCAAAAAGTATTGCAGCAGAAGTTGTGGTGCTACCATCTTTGATAATTTTTACATCATTAATTTCGTCAAAAAAAACAATATCCAAATCAGTCGCAACTATCGAAAGTTTCCTGTCTTTTAATTGAAGTAAAACATTTGAAAGTATTGGTAAGGTATTCTTTTTTTCAACCACACCTTGAACAAAATTTAAGGATTTTAAAAGAGTATCTCTTTTTACTTTAAATTGCATTTTGTTATTGTTCTAACAATAAACTTTTAATCTGATTTATATTTTTTTTCATTTCGTCATCTTGTTCAGATAGTCTAGTAATGGTTTTAACAGCATGTATCACTGTTGTATGGTCCCTATTAGCAAATCTTCTACCTATTTCAGGTAGTGATCGACTTGTCATTTTTTTTGCTAAGTACATTGCAATTTGTCTTGGTCTTGCTAAAGGTCTTGACCTTCGTTGAGACAGCATATCACTCAATAGAATATTGTAATAATTTGAAACTATATTTTGAATTTTATCAATTGTAATGACTCTAATTTGGCTAAAAACATCTTTTAGAATATTTTTACAATCTGAAATATTAAGAATTTTATTGTGCACCCTGCTAAAAGCAATTACTCTGTTCAAAACACCTATTAACTCTCTTATATTTGTTTTACTTTCCTGGGCTATATAATTAATTACTTCATCATTTAATTTTATACTTTCTTTAAATTGATTTTGAATTTCTTCTATTTTCATTTTTATAATTTTTATTTTTAGCTCTTGATCCGGGGCTTCTATGTCTACTACTAGGCCTCCAGCTAATCTTGACTTGATTCGTTCTTGTACCCTATCTAATTTCATTGGTGATCTGTCTGAAGAAATTATAATCTGTGATCCTTTATCCATAAGACTATTGAAAGTATGAAAGAACTCTTCTTGGAGGCTGTCTTTTCCGCTTATAAACTGAATATCATCAATTATAAAAACCGAGGATTTTCTAAAAAAATCTTTAAAGTTTACCATATCGTTTTTTTTGATAGATTTAATAAAATGATACATAAATCTCTCAGCAGATATAAACATCACATTATTGTCATTTTGAAGCTCTAGTCCAATTGCATTTAAAAGATGAGTTTTCCCTAAACCCACACCGCCACAAATATAAAGTGGGTTGTAACGTGATAGATGTTCGCAAACCTTTTTGGAGTATGAAAGTGCAATGTCGTTACTCTTTCCCTGAATGAAATTACTGAAGTTCAAATTTGGATTTAACCTATTATAATTAAGAATAGAGTCTTTTATTTCGGTAACTTTGTTGAGCTCGCTAATTTTAATAAATTCCTGGTTTTGCTTATTTTCTTCAATAATTTTAAATTCAATTCTATTTAGACTTAATTTGAAGTTTTTAACTTGTTCTAATATTTTGTCTAAATACCTTGAAACAATCCAATCTCTAAAAAATCTTGTTGGGACCCCTAAAATTAAGTAATCATTAAATTCTTTGACTAAAGATATTTTTTGCAACCAGCTATTGTA
>CACDSA010000002.1 GCA_902555185.1 uncultured Pelagibacteraceae bacterium
AGATATGCTGGTCCCCTTTTAAAAAAAGAAATTGATGCAATGAATCTTGTTATTAAGGATAATAAGGAACCAGTAACATGCATTATTGGAGGCTCAAAAATATCTACTAAAATTAATGTAATTACAAGTCTCATTAAGAAAATTAATAATCTTATTATTGTTGGAGCGATGGCAAATAATTTTTTTGTTTTTAAAAAATTTAAAGTTGGTAAATCATTAGTAGAAAATAATACTACAGAAATTATCGAAAAAATTTATAATGAAGCTAAAAAAAGTGAATGTGAAATTATAATTCCTGAAGATTGTATGGTCAGTACTTCCCTCGAAGGGCATGGAAATAACAAAACCCTGGAGCATATTGAAAAGGATGATATTATTTTAGATATTGGTTCTAAAACAATTAAAAAAATTAACCAAACAATAGATAAATCTAGTACTTTATTATGGAATGGTCCTGCGGGGTATTTTGAAAATAAAAATTTTCTTAATGGAACTATGTCTATAGCTGAAAATATTTCACAAAATACAAAAAAAAAGACTTTGATTTCAGTTATTGGTGGTGGAGATACTTTAGCAGCAATTAATAAGAGTAAAAATAAACTTTCTTTTTCTCACTTATCAACAGCGGGTGGTGCATTTTTAGAGTACCTAGAAGGAAAAGACTTGCCTGGTATTAGTGTTTTAAAATAAATAAGCTTTAATGAATTTAAATGATATAGCAAAAAAAATGTGTGCTAAGGGCAAAGGTATTTTAGCAGCTGATGAAAGCACCGGAACGATTGCTAAAAGATTTAAAAGTATAAATGTTGAAAATTTGGAAAAAAACAGATTAATTTTCCGTCAAACACTATTTAATGCTAGTGGAATGAAAGATTTTATTGGAGGAGTTATTTTGTTTGATGAAACTATAAGGCAAAAAACAACTTTAGGACCAACAATCCCTGAATTAATTTCTAATCACGGTGCTATACCAGGTATTAAAGTTGACAAAGGTGCAAAACCTTTGGCGGGCTCAAACAATGAGACGATTACTGAAGGTTTAGATGGTTTAAGAGAAAGGTTAAAAGAATACTATGATTTAGGAGCGAGATTTACTAAATGGAGAGCTGTATATAAGATCACAGAAAAATTTCCTTCGTCTCAATCGATTAAGTCTAACGCACATGCATTAGCTAGATATGCAGCTTTGGTGCAAGAAGCTAAAATGGTTCCAATTGTTGAACCTGAGGTTCTTATGGATGGTCCACATAACATTGAAAAATGTTATGCAGTCACAACTGACGTATTAAGTGAATGCTACAACGAACTTGAAATTCATAAAGTAGATTTAAAAGGAACTGTTCTAAAACCTAATATGGTTATACCTGGCTCAGAATGTAAAGATAAATCTAATTCAGAGGAAATAGCAAAAAAAACTCTTGATTGTTTAAAAAAAAATGTACCTAGTGAAGTTCCCGGAATTGCTTTTTTATCAGGTGGTCAATCGGAAATTGAGTCAAGTAAAAATTTAAATGCAATTAATAAGATTAACGATAGTAATTTTTTGATTACTTTTTCCTATGGTAGAGGTTTACAAGCAAGTGCCTTAAAAGAATTTGGAAAAGATCAAAATAATTCTAAAAATATTCAAAAAGCATTTAATCATAGAGCTAAAATGAATGGTTTATCTTCAAAAGGAGAATGGTCAGAAAACTTAGAGAAAGAGTCTGCGGCTTAAAACCATTGAAAAGGTTCGTATATTTAATTTCGCCTATAAAAATTGAGAGAAGCTTTTATAAAAAATTAGATAAAGTTTTATCTTTTAAAAATGTAAAGTTTTTTCAATTGAGATTAAAAAGGGTTAATGTAAATAGTCTTCTCAAAATCGCAAATAAAATCAGAAAAATTACAAAAAAGCATAAAGTAAAGTTTATTTTAAATGACAATTTTCATTTAGTTAACAAAACTAAAGCAGATGGATGCCATATGGGGCAACTTGATGGGTCTTTTAAAATCGCTAGAAAAAAACTTAAAAATAAAATCTTGGGGATTACTTGTCATAATTCAAAAAATTTGGCAGTGAATGCAATCAAATATAAAGCGGATTACATCGCTCATGGTTCATTTTTTAGATCAAAGCTAAAGCCAAAAGCTCAAAAGGCTAATTTGAATGTTTTAAAGTGGTCAAAAAATAACATTAAAAAGCCAATTGTGGTAATTGGTGGAATTAATAATTTAAACTATAAAAAATTATTAAACACTGGAGCAAAATATATTGCAATATCAAGTTTTATTTGGGATAACCCAAAATTAAAACCAGAATTAGCAATTAAAAAGTTCAAATGAAAATAACTGCAAATGAAATAAAACCGGGAATGATTATTGAACACAAGAACGACTATTGGAACGTTTTAAAAACTCAACATGTCAAGCCTGGAAAAGGAGGCGCTTTCAATCAAGTTGAATTAAAAAGTGTGCTTAAAGGCACAAAATTAAATGAAAGGTTTAGATCAAGTGAGAGCGTTGAAAAAGCTGAAGTCGATGAAAAAAAATTTAATTTTTTATACATCGACGGCGATAATTGCCATTTTATGGATAATAATACTTTTGAACAAGTTGAAATTTCAAAATCAATAACTGGAGAACAATATAAACTTTTAAAAGAAAATCTTGAGGTAACTATTTGTTTCATGGAAGAAAAGCCTATTTCTTTAGAATTACCAAATAACATCGAATGTATTATTGAAAATACAGATGCAGCTATAAAAAATCAAACTGCTTCATCATCTTACAAACCAGCAATTTTGGATTGCGGAATTAAAATTAATGTACCACCTTTTATAGAGGCTGGTGAAAAAATCGTAATAGATACTCGAACTTTAGAATATGTTAAAAGAGTAAATTAATGAGGTTAAACTCTCCAAAAATTAATCTAATAACTAAAGCTTGTATGAAAGCCTCTAGGTCATTAATTAGAGATTTTGGAGAAATTGAAAACCTACAAATTTCAACAAAAGCACCGGGAGATTTTGTTTCTTCAGCAGATAAAAGAACAGAGAAAATATTAATAGAAGAGTTACATAAGGCTCACCCTGATTACGGTATAGTGACAGAAGAAAGTGGGATAATTAATAAATCAAATATAAATAACAGATGGATAATTGATCCTATCGATGGAACTATGAACTTTTTAAATGGAATTCCTCAATTTGCCATTTCAATAGGTTATGAAGAAAATCAAGAGATAAGATGTGGTATAATTTTTAATCCAATTACCAATGAAATGTTTTGTGCGGAAAAAGGAAATGGTGCCTTTTTGAATAATTCAAGAATTAGAGTCTCAAATAAAAAAAAAATGATAGACTCTGTTCTTGTAACTGGAGGACCAAAACAAGCAAGCAAAATCAAAAGTAAAATTTTCTCGGAATATATAAATATTTCCAACAAAGTTTCAAATGTAAGAAAATTCGGAAGCGCTGCTTTAGATATGGCTTATGTTGCAAATGGAAGATTTGATGGATATTGGCAAAGAGAACTAAATTACTGGGACATAGCGGCTGGTATTGTAATCGTTCAAGAAGCAGGGGGATTTGTGAATTTTTTTGAAGATGACCAAAAAAATCCTTTAAAAAAGAATGTAATCGCCTCAAATGCTAATATACACGATGAATTAAAAGATTTGATTAACAAAAAAGATATTGAATAAAAAAAATTATTAATATAAAACTCCGTTCATGAAAAAAGACATTCATCCTAACTATCATAAAATAAAAGTAGTTATGACAGATGGGTCAGAATTCGAAACTCGATCAACTTGGGGTAAAGAAAATGATACCCTTAAATTGGATATTGACCCAAAATCTCACTATGCATGGACGGGTGGTGCTCAAAAAATTTTAGATAAGGGTAGAGTAAGCAAATATAACAAAAAATTTAGTAACCTTAGATCAAAAAAGTAATTATGACTGAATCTCCATTTATGCCAAAAGCAACAGCTGTTTGGCTTGTTGAAAATACAACATTAACATTCAAACAAATAGCTGAATTTTGTAATTTACATGAACTTGAGGTAAAAGGAATTGCTGACGGTGATGTCGCTAAAGGCATTAAAGCATATAACCCTATATTGGCTGGTCAACTTTCTAGAGAGGAAATTGAAATTTGTTCCAAGGACTCGAATAAAAAACTAAGTCTGTTGAAGAAGATAGAAGAGGTCGAAATTAAAGAAAGAAAGAAACCAAAATATACCCCTCTTTCTAAAAGACAAGATAGACCTGATGCAATTTTATGGTTATGTAAAAATGCAGACGAATTAACTGATGGCCAAATTTCAAAACTTGTTGGAAGTACAAAGGCAACAGTTTCTCTTATAAGAAAAAGAAGCTATTGGAATTTTTCTAATTTGAAACCCAGAGATCCAGTGGTTTTGGCATTATGTACTCAAGAAGCTTTTCAAAAAAGTCTCGAAAAAGCGAAGAGAAGAGTTGAAAGAGAAAAAAAAGCTAAAATAAGAGAGGAAAAAAAGGCTCAAGCAGCTTCACTATAGACAAATAAAGTTTCAAGTGATACTTACCGTAAAATTAACTGGAGGTTTTTATTAAAATAGATGTAAAAGATAATAATGTGGAACAGGCTATAAGAGTGCTTAAAAGAAAGTTGCAAAAAGAGGGTTTCTTTAAAGTAATGAAAATGAAAAGTACTTATGAAAAGCCATCTGAAAGAAAAAAAAGAGTTCAGACAGAAAACTTGAAAAGAATAAAAAAACTTCAAAAACTTAAGAACAGGTATTAAAAATTATTTAAAATGAAAGGTCTAACAATGCCATCTGGTAAGGTAAAATGGTTTAACGCCAAAAAAGGTTATGGATTCATCACGGATGATAAAACGCAAAAAGATATTTTTCTTCACGTATCAGAGCTAGAAAATTCAAAACTTAGAGTTCTAAAAGAAGAACAAAAAATAGCTTATGATATAAAAGAGGAAAAAGATAAACTTCAAGCTATAAATATTAAGAAAAAATAAACTAACGCGGGGTGGAGCAGTCTGGTAGCTCGTCAGGCTCATAACCTGAAGGTCGCTGGTTCAAATCCAGCCCCCGCAACCAATTTTTTTTATTCGACATGGGGATTTTTTTTAAATATTAATTAAAAGATTTAGGATATAAACAAAAGTGTTCAAATTTAAAAAAAATATTATTTCAACCAATAGACAATCTAACTTTACCGATAGGACTAAATATGAACTAAATTTAGATAGAAATGAAAAGGTTATCCCCTTCTCTAAAATTCATAAAAAAAAATTAAACAAATATTTCAATAATATTGATTTAAACTTATACCCAAATTTAAAGAATTCTTACAAAAAACTATCAAAATATCTAAAAATAAATACTGAAAACTTGTTGATTACTGAAGGTGTTTCTGGGGCTATAAAAAATATTTTAGATACTATTTATATCGATAATAAAATAGAAATCATTGTACCTAAACCAAGTTTTGCTCTTTATAAAATTTATTCAGATATTTATGACTTCAAAGTTAGGACATATGGTTACGATAAAAACTTTAATTTAAATCTTCGAAAAATCTTTAATCTCGTGAATAAAAATACTTCTGTCGTATTTGTCACATTTCCAAATATTCCTGTCGAAGGAGAGGTAAAATTATCATTTATAAAAAAATTAGCGAGTTTTTTAAAAAAAAAGAAAATACTCTTGGTAGTTGATGAGGTTTACTATCCGTTTAATAAATTTTCAGCTATCAAATTAATAAAAAAAAATTCAAATGTTTTAATAATGAGGTCTTTTTCAAAAGCATTTGGTTTAGCAGGCGCAAGAATAGGCTATATGATATCTAATAAAAATAATATTAAGTCTATTTCGAAATCAAAAGGTGGGTATGAAACGAATATATTATCAGCACAAGCGATGAATTTCGTATTGGACAATTTAGATATAACTAAAAAATACGTTAAAGAGGTTCAAAAAGGTTTTTTTTATTTAAAAAATGAATTAAGGAAATTAAAAATAGATTTTTATGGTGGGTCAAATAGTAATTTTATATTTATTAATTTAAAAAATATGAATTTAGTAAATAAAGTAAGTAAAAAATTAAGAAATAAAAAAATTATTGTTAGAAATAATTTACAGATACCTTTTAAAAATGGATTGGTCATTGCGGGATGTCCTCCTAAACAAATGAAAAAATTTATTTTAAGTTTTAAAAAAGCTATCAAATGAAAAATATTTTAATAATAGGATCAGGTGTTGTCGGTTTAGCTATTGCCTATGAGTTATCAAAAAAGAGAGGTCTTAATGTATTTGTAGTAGAAAAAAATAAAAGTATAGGATTAGAAAATACGAGTAAAAGTTCAGAGATTATCCATGCAGGTGTTTATTATAAAACAAATTTTTTAAAGAGAAAACTTGCTATAGAGGGGAAAAAACTGATCTATAAGTTTTGCAAAAAATATAAAATCCGTCATGCAAAGGTTGGTAAATTATTTATTGCAAAAAATAAAATTGAAGAAAAGTATTTACATTTGTTAAAAAAACAATCCCTTAAAAATGGACTGAAAGATTGTAAATTAATAAATTATAAAAAATTAAAAAAAATAGAACCGAATGTTATTGGCTACAAGGCATTGATGTCACCTTCATCGGGAATATTTGATGTAAAATCTTTTATTTCCAAACTTTATAAAATTTCGAAGAAAAATTCTGTTAAATATAAATTTAAATCTAAAAATTTGAAAATAATTAAAAAAGATAAATACTTTATCGTAAATAATTTCAAAAATATTTCTTTTGATTATATAATTAATTCGGCCGGAATTAATGCAATAAAAATTGCCAAAAAAAATTTTCCAAACGAAAAATTCCCAAAAGATAGATATGTTAGAGGTATATATTTAAAAACAAAACAAAATTTGAAAATAAATAAGATAATTTATCAATCCCAAAAACCTAACACTGTAACTCCTAGAGTGGATATAGTCCCGATGCTTGAAGGGGGATATTTATTTGGTCCTAACGTCCAAAAATCAAAAAAAGTTAACAAAAACCTTTTCTTCAATGTTTTAAGAAAAAATTTAAGATTTATAGATAAGGGTAAATTAAAATATTTTAAACAAGGTATAAGAACAAAAATAACTGTAAATAATAAAATAAAAAATGAGGATTTCTTTATAAAAAAATTAAAAAAGTATAATTGGATTAATCTATTTGGAATTGAATCACCTGGTTTGACTTCATCTTTATCTATATCAAAATATGTTTATAGAAATTTTATAAGAAATGAAAAATAATAAATCAAGAGTTTTGATTTTAAGTGGAGATTTAATTAAACATAAATTTATAGCCATTAATTTACTTAAAAAATTTTCTAATGCGAAAATAATAATAGAGAAATATCCAAAAAAAATTTTTGAAAATTACACCAAAGAAAAATCTATCATTATTAGAAATCATTTTAGAGATGTTCATAATTATGAAAAAAAAAATTTTTATAAATACTGTAAAAAAAACCAAACTTTGTTAAATCAAAGGTTATTTTTTTCAGTAAATAGAGGTCAGATCAATAGTTTAAGAGTAATTAAGCAAATTAAAAAATTTAACCCTACTCTAATCATAGTAAATGCAACATCAATTTTAAAAAAAAATTTACTTAAGATTTTAAAAACCAATGCAGTAAATATTCATCAAGGATTGCTGCCATACTATCGCGGAACAGGCACTAATGTATGGACATTTTATAATCAGGAATTGCAGTACACAGGTGTTACTATCCATTTTATAAATGACAAAATTGACGCTGGTAGGATAATTTTACAGGCTCAGTCAGAGTTTAAGGAAAATGATAATACCCATTCAATTGGATGTAGAAATACTAAATTAAGCGTTAAACTAGTTAAGAAAGCTGTAGATTATTTATTTAAGAATCCAAATTATAAAGGGGAAAGAATAAAGACGAAAAAAAGTAAAATTTTTTTTAAAAAAGATTTTAATGAAAATACTGTCATCAAAATAAACCGCTTAATTAAAAATGGGTTGGTAAAAAATTATATTAGAAATAAAAAAAAAATTAAATTAGTTGATAAATATAAATTAAATGCCTGAAAACATTCGAAATATAACTATCATTGCACATGTTGACCACGGTAAAACTACTCTTATAGATAATCTTATGAAGCAAAGTGGAACATTTAGAGAAAATGAACATATTGAGGAACGAGTAATGGACTCGGGAGAATTAGAAAAAGAGAGAGGAATTACAATCCTTGCCAAGCCTACTTCTATAAATTGGAAAAATTCAAGAATAAATATAATAGATACTCCAGGTCACAGAGACTTTGCTGCTGAAGTAGAAAGAGTTTTGCACATGGCAGACGGTGCTTTACTTTTAATTGACTCATCTGAGGGGGTTATGCCTCAAACAAAATTTGTTTTATCAAAAGCACTAAAGCAGGGCTTAAGACCAATAGTTGTAATTAATAAAATGGACAAATCTGATCAAAGAGCTGATGAAGTTTTAAATGAAACTTTTGATCTTTTTGTTAGTTTAGATGCTGATGATAAACAATTAGATTTTAAAGTCTTATATGCAAGTGGTAGAGCAGGTTGGGCATCAAATGAAATAAACGGTCCTAGAGAAAATTTAAAACCTCTTTTGGACAGCATTATAGATAATGTAAAACCGACTTCTTTAAATAAATCTAAGCCGTTTGCCCTACTCTCTACTTTGCTTTATGCAGACAGTTTTTTAGGAAGAAGTTTAATCGGAAAAATAGCGCAAGGAAGCGCAAAGGCAAATCAGCAAATAAAAGCGATTAATTTAGAAGGTAAAAAAGTCGATGAAGGAAGACTTACAAAAATTTTTAGATACGAGGGAACAAAAAAAGTTCCTATTGAAATAGGAGAGGCTGGAGATATAGTAATAATTGCTGGTTTAGAGAAAGCTAATGTTGCTGATACAATTTGTGACTTAGAAATAGATCAACCTATTAGCGCTACTCCAATTGATCCTCCAACGATGTCGATCACAATTACAGTCAATAGCTCTCCTTTGGCTGGGACGGAGGGAAAAAAATTAACGAGTACTCAAATTAGAAATCGTTTAATAACAGAGTCACAAAACAATGTAGGAATAACTTTTCAAGAGAATTCAAGTAAGGACTCTTTTATAATAAGTGGTAGAGGAGAATTAATGTTAGAAATACTCTTAACCCAAATGAGACGTGAAGGTTTTGAACTAACAGTTAGTCCTCCAATAGTTTTGATAAAAAATGATGAAAAAAGAGGTAAATTAGAACCTATTGAAGAAATAACTATCGACCTAGATGAGGAATTTTCTTCAAAAATAATAGACTCTATGAATAGGCGAAAAGGTAAACTAATTGATTTAAAAGATACTGGTAAGAATAAAAAAAGATTAATCTTTCATGCTCCAACAAGAGGTTTAATGGGTTATACAAGCAGATTTTTAACTTTAACCAAAGGTACAGGTGTCATCAATAGAATTTTTCATTCATATGGAGAGTATACAGGTGATATGGAAGGAAGACGAAATGGAGCCTTGGTCTCAATGGAGACTGGTAAGGCGGTAGCTTTTGCAATTTATAATTTACAAGCTAGAGGCGAGATGTTTGTGGCTCATAACGATCCTGTTTATGAGGGTATGATTGTAGGCATTTCATCAAAGGCTGGAGATCTTGAAATTAATGTTTTAAAAGGAAAAAAATTAACAAATATGCGGACGCAAAATACTGATGAAAATATAGTATTAACTCCTGTCAGAAAAATGTCTATTGCAGAGCAGTTGAGTTTGTTAAATACCGATGAGGCTTTAGAAATTACTCCAAAATCTTGTCGATTGAGAAAGCTTGTTTTAGATTCTAATGAAAGAAAAAAGATTTCAAGAGCTAAGGCAAAAGCTTCTTAAAGTTTAAATCTCGATTTTTTGCTATCTGATAGAAAACCTTTGACAGTATCAAGTGTCATTGACTCAAAACTTTTTCCAAAATTTTTTATTTGACTTATTACTTTAGGCGGCATGGTTATAATATTACATTTGAGTTGCTTAGCTTGAGTATAATTGTAAGCTTCTCTTGTACTAGCCCAAAGAATTTCAATATTTTTGTTTTTTTTGGTTAAAGAAATGCTTCTTTTAAATATCGGAAGTGGATCTTTACCTTTATCTGCCATTCTTCCAGCAAATATAGAAATGATTGATTTAGTTTTTTTATTTAAATTTTTATAAATTTTTTTAGTTTGTCCAAATGTGTAAACTGCAGTTATATTTAGTTTTATCCCATGATCACTTAATTCTTTTATAACTGATCCTGTAAACAGTCCTTTCGTATTTAAAACTGGAATTTTTACGTAAACATTTTTACCCCATGAATTTATTTCATAAGCCTGTTTAAGCATATCTTTAGGATTGTCTGCAAATACTTCAAAAGAAATAGGTTTTTTTTTACAAACTTTTAAGATTTTAAGTGAGTAATCTTTATAATTTTTAGCTCCTGCTAATCTCATTAAACTTGGGTTAGTGGTAAATCCGTCAACTAAAGATTGTTTATAAAAAAATTTAATTGTTTTGAAGTCAGCAATATCACAGAATATTTTTGTTTTCATCAATCTAAATTTTTAACTATATCTTCTGTCATTTTTTTTGCATCTGCAAATAACATTAAAGTGTTATCTTTATAAAATAACTCGTTGTCTATGCCTGCGTATCCAGGTGACAAACTTCTTTTTACAAATAAAACAGATTTACATTTTTCAACATCTAGAACTGGCATTCCAAAAATCGGACTTTTAGGATCAGTTTTAGCAACAGGATTAGTTACGTCGTTAGCACCAATCACAAAAGCCACATCAGAATTAGCAAAATCATTGTTTATGTCCTCTAATTCAAAAACTTCATCATAAGGAACATTTGCTTCTGCAAGCAAAACATTCATATGCCCAGGCATTCTCCCAGCAACTGGATGTATTGCATAAGTAACTTTAATATCATTTTTTTTTAATTTATCTACCATCTCTCTTAAAGCGTGTTGAGCTTGCGCTACTGCCATACCATAACCAGGAACTATGATCACCGAGGAAGCATTTTTCATTAAGAAAGCTGCATCTTCTGCATTACCACTTTTGACTGGTTTTTGCTCTTTGCTATCCTTTTTGTCATCTGCAGAATTGTCGGCTCCAAAACCTCCAAGGATTACACTTACAAAAGATCTGTTCATAGCTTTGCACATTATATATGAAAGTATTGCTCCTGAAGATCCAACAAGAGCTCCGGTTATTATTAAAGCAGTATTTTCTAAAGTAAAACCTATACCAGCTGCTGCCCAACCAGAATAAGAATTTAGCATAGAAATTACTACTGGCATATCTGCTCCGCCTATAGGAATAATTAATAAAACGCCAACTAAAAAAGAGATAATTATTGTAATCCAAAAAATGTTTGCCGACTGAGTTTTGCATAGAAAAAATATTAAAATAAATATTGAAATACCAAGTGCTAAATTTAAAAAGTGTTGTCCATTAAATATAATTGGAGAACCAGACATTATTCCTCTTAATTTCAAAAAAGCTATTATAGAACCTGAAAATGTAATCGCTCCCACCGCTGCACCGATTGACATTTCAATAAGGCTGGCTAATTTAATATTTCCAACAACACCTAAATTGAATACATTTGGATTTAAAAAAGCCGCAACGGCAACAAAAACAGCTGCTAAGCCAACTAAACTATGAAAACCAGCTACCAACTCCGGCATAGCAGTCATTGGTATCCTGAAGGCTATAAAAGTTCCAATCGCTCCACCTATAGCTAGGAAGATTATTACATAAACCAAAGAAGTGGAAAAATTTCCGATTGATAAAAACGTTACTACAATAGCAATTATCATTCCTGCTATTCCAAAATAATTTCCTTGTCTTGATGTATCTGGAGACGATAAGCCTCTTAAAGCAAGGATAAATAATATTCCTGAGATAAGATAAAAAATTGCTGACAAATTTGCAGATATCATTTCTTTTTATCTTTCTTTTTTTTGTACATTTGAAGCATTCTTTGAGTTACTAAAAACCCACCAAAAATATTTATTGCTGCTAACAAAATAGCTATAAATCCAAAAATACTTGATATACTAAATATATTTCCTGAAGAGGTTGCTAAAGCAGCAACTATAGCACCTACAATTATTACTGATGAAATAGCATTAGTAACTGACATTAAAGGAGTATGAAGAGATGGTGTAACGCTCCAAACTACATAATAACCTATAAATATTGATAATATAAAAATGCTTAGTCTAAATATAAAAGGATCTATTTCCATAATTAAAGCTCTTTTTTAATTAATGATTTTTCAATTATTTCGTCTTCTAAATTAATATTAAAATCTTTTTTTTCTTTACTATACAAGTTTCTTATAAAACTAAATAAATTTTTAGCGTATAAGTTGGAAGCAGTGAGAGGTAAATTATTCATTAAACTTTTTACACCTATAACCTTTATTCCATCAACTATGTTGATTTTACCCGCCTCTGAAAATGCAGAATTTCCTCCATTCTCAGCTGCCAAATCATAGACTATAGAACCAGGTTTCATTAATTTTACTAAATCTTCTGTTAAAATTCTAGGTGCAGGTTTTCCGGGTATTAAAGCTGTACATATAACTATATCATTTTTCTTTAAAGCCTCTTTCATCATTTCAGCTTGTTTTTTTTTGTAATCTTCTGAAGTCTCTTTCGCATATCCACCTGCAGTTTCCATATCTTCAGATTGCTCAACAGTTAAAAATTTTCCACCTAAGCTTTCTACTTGTTCTTTAGAAGCAGCTCTCACATCTGTAGCTGATACAATGGCACCTAATCTTTTTGCTGTAGCAATAGCTTGTAAACCTGCTACACCTGCTCCTATCACAAGAACTTTAGCGGCTGGTACTGTTCCTGCTGCTGTCATCATCATTGGTACAGCTTTCTCAAATTGTGCAACACAATCGACTACTGCTCTATAGCCAGCTAAGTTTGACTGAGAAGATAACACATCCATTGATTGAGCTCTAGTTATACGAGGCAACATTTCAAGAGAAAAAATTTTAATTTTTTTATCATTCATTATCTTATTAATTTGATCCCTATTTTTTGACGGATTAAACATTCCAATTAGAATTGAATTTTCTTTTAGAATACTAATTTCATTTTCAGATGGGCAATTTACTTTTAGTAATAGATTGCTTTTTTCTAAAACTTCTTTGGAAGAGGATTTAATTTCAACTCCAATCTCTTTATATTGAGAATCTTTGACCCCTAGATGACTTGCGTAATCCTTTTCAATACAAACTTTAAGTCCTAACCCTATTAAGTTTTTCCCAGTTTCAGGGGTTAATGAGACCCTTTTTTCTAATGTTAAATTCTCTCTAATTGAACCTACTATCATTTTATTAATTTTTAAGTTTTAAAGTAAAGTAATTGCCAATATTACCAAAATTGCTATTACCGCTACTGTTCCCCATAGTACAAATTTGGTAAAACCGCTATATGTTTTTTTGAAGTCATTTTCGCTCATCTTTTTTAATTAACCTTGACGAGCTTTAAATTTTGGATTTTTTTTGTTTATTATATAAAGTTTTCCTCTACGCTTAACTAATTTTGAGTTAAGATCTCTTTTTTTAAGCGATTTAAGTGAACTTGCAACTTTCATAATTTTAAAGCCTGGCAACGTCCTACTCTCCCATATCTTAAGACAAAGTACCATCGGCGCTGAAGGACTTAACTTCCGAGTTCGGAATGGGATCGGGTGTGGCCCCTTCGCAATAATCACCAGGCAAAGACTTATAGTATTTTTTTCGATTTAAGTAAACCTGAATATATTGGCCTTTTTTCTCTGATTTTGGTGGGTATGATAAGAATTGAACTTATGACCTCTACGATGTCAACGTAGCGTTCTACCACTGAACTACATACCCTCAAACTAATGAGTGATGAAAGCTTTTTTTTACTTAAGATACTAAGTCTACTGCAGCTTTAAGGGATTTTTTTCTTATTTCTTTTTCTTTATTCTTAGACTCTAGAATTTTTTTATCAATCCGCGCCTGTTTACGTTCCAAATACAATTCAAAACTCTTAATGGACTTTGGTTGATTTCTCGCATCATCATCAGATATTGCAAATCTTTGTGCGTCTGCGTCTCCGGTTTTTGTATTTTCCCAGTTTGTTTTGTTAAAAGCTATATTTGCAGGATTTTCTCCATCAGTTGTCCCTGCGTTTTGTCTAAATCCCCTGAAAGTTGCGTCTAAATTATCGTATAGGTGGTCTATTTGTTTTAAAGTACCTTCCTTTTGTTTTTCATAATAGTTCGTCATAAGTCTTTTATTTGCTGATTTTAATGCATCATAAAATTGTTTATCAGTCATATCTGTAAAATTACAACATAGAAGATCGGAGTTTAAATGTTTATTTTCATAAAAGTCTTCAGCTGGGTTCTCTTTGTCTAAAAGTCCAGATTGAATTGCATCTGTATAAAGTGGAGAACCAGGGTATGGTGTGACTGGTCTGATAGTTCTTTTTTCAGCAAAGTCATCGTACTTAATTAAAAAATCTACACTTTTTTTCAAAGTTTCCTCTGTATCACCTCTGTTACCAAAAATGAAACCAAATCCCGGGCTAATACCTACTTCCAAAGTCTCTTCGATACCTTTAATAATCATTTCAGGTCTCAAGGCTTTTTTCATATTGTTTAAAACTTTTTGATCCATTGACTCCACTCCATAAAAAATAAAAACACATCCTGCATCTTTCATAAGTTGTAAAAGTTCTTTACTACAGTAGTTCAATCTTCCACAACAATCCCAAGTCACAGGTAAATTTCTTTTTAAAAATGCTTTGCAAACTTCTTCAGTATGCTCCACAGAAGACATTAACAGATCATCTTGAAAAGAAATTCGATTTATTCCATAAGTTCTATATAAAAATTCAACTTCATCTAATAGTTTTTCAGGGTCTCTTTTTCTATAACCAGGATCCATTCTGTAGCAAAAAGTACATTTAAATGTACAACCTCTAGCAGACATCATTGGAAAACAAAAATCTGTTAATTTACATTTAGGCGTTCTTAAAAGTTTATATGTGTCTATAGGAAATAATTCATAAGGAATTCTAGGTAAATCCTCTAAATCAGGTACTAGTGGAGGCCTAGGTGTTTGCTGAAGTTTATCATCTTCAAGCCAAGCTATCCCTGGAACTTCTTTAAAAGGTTTTTTGTGCTCAATTGCATCCATTAATCTTGAAATACTAATCTCACCTTCACCCATGGAAACGATATCACAACCTGATTTTCTCAAAAAAAACTCTGGCTCAGGGCTTGGTCCATAGCCACCCATTAAATAAATGGGTCTTTGTTTTGACTTATTTATAGCAGCTGAAAGCCCTTTCATTTTATTGTATTGATAGTAGCCGGCAATTAAACTTAAGATGCACACATCGAATTTATTTTTATCAAGATATTCAGTTAATGCTTCGTCAGGATAATGATGAATATCTTGATGCCAACATGTGATTTCATGACCGTCTCTTTTAAGTATTGCTGAAAGAGCACCGACACCCATAGGAAAATTTTGATCGTATGAGCCGTTATCGTAAATAACAAATAAAACTTTTAATCCCATTGGTGAGAGTTAAACAAATTCAATTAATAAATCAAGCCTGCTTTTTGAAAATCTTTGACAAAAATGACTAAAATTCTTTGATTTATCAAGATAAAAAATCAGTATTTATCACTATTTTAGAAAACTAAAATTTTAAGAATCTTTTAACTCTAATCTTAAATTTTTGTAACTTTAAAAATTTAAGTGAGTAACCTTTTTTTTTAAATTTTTTTTCATTTAGGAAAAGCCAAGTTTTTATTTCATCTAGATAATTAGATAAGTTTAATTTTGAGTAATTCGTAGAATGTATTCTGTAGTAAGCTAAAGGATTTTGAATACTTTTAAATCTATAATTAAGACTTAATCTTATAAAAAAATCAAAATCGCCAATAATATTATATTTTTTTTCAAATTTATTTTTTTCAAAGACTCTTTTTTTTACCATCACAGTGATAATTCCAATTTTATAACTATCTAAAAGAGATTGAGTAATTTTACCACTTGGTAGTTGGGATTTTGAGAATAAATACTTTTTTCTAAATTTTTGATTAAATTGATAATAATTTGAGTAAACTATAGATATATAAGGACTATCTCTGAAAATTTTTAACTGATTTTTTATTTTGTCTTTTACCCACCAATCATCGGTATCTAAAAAACAGACATATTTTCCTTTACATTTCGAAAGAGCGAAATTTCTGGCCTCATACAAATTTTTCAATGTTTTATTTTCAAAATATTTTAGTCTTCTATCTTTAAATCTTTTGAATATTTTTTTGCTATTATCGTTTGAACAGTTATTCCAAAAGATAAGTTCCCATTTTTTATAAGTTTGACCGATAACACTTTTAATACTCTTTTCTAAAAATTTTTCACCATTATGGCAATTCATAACTACACTTACTAATGGATGAAATTTCATAAAAAAATTTAATTTACTTTATTTTTGAGTTTCAAATAGTTGTTTATTTGCTCTAAAGAAAAATTATATATATTTTTTCTATCTGTATAAAATTTTTTATACCATGATATCGTATAGTAAATTGAATTCTCTAAATTAAGTAATGGACTCCAACCTAGATATTTTTTTGATTTATTAGAATTAAGATGAAGTAATTTTGCCTCAAAAAAGTTTTTACTTTTAGATTTTTTCCATTTTCCTTCTTTCCAATGGTTTTTCATTAATTTAACAACTTTTATTACTTCCCTATTTTTTTCTATTTTTGGTCCAAAATTAAATGCCTCACCATTAATATTTTTATTTTTTTTTAAATTAATAGCTAAAAAAATGTAACCTCGCAAAACATCTAAAACATGTTGCCAAGGTCTTGTAGAAAAAGGGTTTCTTAAAATTACTGTTCTTTTTTTGGACCACTTTCTTATACAATCAGGAATCAGTCTTCCTGTTGCCCAGTCACCTCCTCCTATAACGTTACCGGCTCTTGCAATTCCAACTTTAATATTTTTTTTCTTTTTTAGGAAAGAACTAATATAAGATTGAATAGCAATATCAGCTGAAGACTTGCTCGCGCTGTAAGGATCAGTGCCGCCCAATACATCCGCTTCTTTGTAACCTCTATTAATTTCTAAATTTTTATAAACTTTGTCACTGGTTATAAAAACAATCACAGTTTTTTTTTTATAAGTCCTAATTATTTCAAGCAAATTAACAGTTCCCATCGAATTAGTTGACCAAGTATTTATGGGCATATCATAAGATTTTTTTACAATAGCTTCAGCAGCTAGATGAAAGATAAAATCAGGTTTAAAATTATTTATCATTTTTTTTAAAACATCAAAGTTTTTAATATCAACTTTTTTACTAATAATTTTATCTTTGAGTTTTAGAATTTCAAAGTTAGAGGGTTTTGAAACTAATCCATTGGATACTCCTAGAACTTTAGCACCCATACTTTTCATTAATAAACTAAGCCAAGATCCTTTGAAACCTGTGTGGCCGGTAATTAATACTCTTTTGTTTTTAAAATATTTTTTCATCTCTTTAAAAAAAAATTATTTTTTTTATATATTTTTTGTAATTCATCTCTATCTCTTTTCACATCCATACATTTCCAAAACCCTCTATGTTTAAATGCTGCTAATTGTTTTTTTCTACAAACTGTTTCTAATGGAAACTTTTCGAGTATTTCATAATCTCCCCTAATTAAATTTAGAAATTTTTTTTCAGCAACAAAAAAACCTCCATTAATCCATCCATTCGTTACTTGGGGTTTTTCCTTAAATGATGAAACTATATTTTTATTCAAAATTATTTCACCAAATCTTGCTGGCGGCCTTACTGCAGTTACTGTAACAATTTTTTTATTATTCTTATGAAACTTTATAAGTTTTTTGAGGTTAACGTTTGAAATACCATCTCCATAAGTAAACATAAATGTTTTATTACAAAGGTATCTTTTAATTTTTTTAAGCCTTCCCCCTGTCATTGTTTTTTTACCAGTATCAACTATTGTAATTTTACATTTTTTATTATTTATTTTTGTTTCGAATTGAGAACCTTGTTTTTTGAAATTTTTGAAATACTTTTTAAAAACAAAATTTTTATAACCTGTAGCTAAAATAAAATCATTAAAGCCGTATTTTAAATAATGTGACATTATATGAACGATAATTGGTCTACCTCCAATTTTAACCATTGGCTTAGGTATAGAGTGAGTGTATTCTGAAAGTCTTGTTCCTAATCCGCCAGCTAAAATTACAATTTTCATCAATTATTTTTATAAAAGTTAATTGTTTTATTTAAACCCTGATTAAAATTTATTCTAGGTTTCCATTTTAAAAATTTAAATGATTTTGAAATATTTGGGTAAGTAATAATATTCTCATCTTTCCTCAAAGGGATTTTTCCAAAAATTGGATAGCCTCTTTTTGTTTTTAACATAATTTTTTTTATAATATTTCTTATTTTCATTGGCTTTCCAAATCCAGCATTAAAAATCTCTCCCTTGCAATTTTTACTTTTCATAATTTTGAAAACTAATTTAACAAAATCTTCAACGTATAAAAAATCTCTATATTGTTTTCCATCTGAGCAATCGAAGTTCTTATTTTTAAGACAACTATTTATAATTATTGGTAAAAATCTATTCTGATCTTGGTAGGGTCCATAAATTTGATAGGGTCGTATTATAGAAATGGGAAAATTCTTTTTTCTAAATAGATTAATTAAATATCTACTTGATAGAGATTTAGCTTTAGAATAATTTGATCTTGGTTGCAGTGCATCTGTTTCTTTGTGTGGAGATACTTTTGCCCCATATTCCAGACTGCTACCAATTTGTATAAAATTTTTGATATCCTTTTTAATAAAAAAGTTACATAAATTTATTACGCCTCGGTAATGACTAGAAAAAGTTTCATTTATTTTTTTATGGTTAACTTCACCACCAAAATTTATTACATAGTCTATTTTTTTCAATTTCTCTAATTTTAAATATAATTGTTTTCTTTTCGTTATATCTGCAAAGACGTAACGAATTTTTTGTAGTTTTCTTATTTTTCTTGGTTTTTTTCTTGATAGGCTAATAACTGAAATATCATTTTTTAAACAAAATTTCGCAAAGTGAAATCCAAGAAATCCTGTTGCTCCTATCACTAAAACTTTTTTTTTGTTTTTCATTCTTAAAATGTTTTATAATTTCTTGGAAAAATAAAATTCCTTTTAGGAGTTTTCCAATCTAAACCATATAGAAAAGTTAAATATTCTTCATATTTTTTTGGTATTCTTATTTTTTGTTGTTGTGTTTCTAGGAATATGAAATTATTTAAAAGCTTTGTGGGAACATATAAATTAAATTCTTTGTAAAAAAAATTATTTTGAATTAATTTTTTTTTTAATCTTCTAAATATAAATTTTACCGGTGAAAAAAGTCTAATAATTTGCTTAAATTTTCCGCTATATCTATCCGAGTACGATAGTGCATTTACACATTTCATTAAAACATTTTTTGGAAAATGATATGTAACATATGCAACCTCTTGGTTATTTTGTATTTTTTTTTTTAGAAAACTAAAATCAACTACCCTACCTCCTTGTTTTTCAAAAGAAACAAGATCATCCTCTACTCCAAAACCTTCTCTTAATTTAAATCCCATTTTTTCCATAATAGACATTATTTTTTCTTTTGAGGTTTCCTCAAACCAGACAGCAATATCAATATCATGGTCCCATTCAATTAAGCTGCCTTCTCTCACAATTCCTAAAAGTGTTCCATGACAAATCCAATAATTTATTTTAATTTGATTTAATTTTTGAATAACTTCAAAAAAGTTATCATCTATTTTTTTTTTTGATATCAATTTATTTTATTTTGCCCCAGGAATTAAAGTTAAAATTTCTTTAATAGGATATAAGTATTTGTTTGCTTCCTTTGATCTGCTGCTTTTAAGAATTTGCAAAGCAACTTTTCGCATAGCTGGGTAAGCAGCTCTGAGCATGTGATTTGCGTAAATGACAATATTGAAACCTTCATTAATAAGATCTTTTTCTTTAACCTGGTTATATGTAGATGGAACACAAATCAGAGGAATATTTGGATATGTTTTTTTAAATTTTTTTGAGAAACTGAATATCTCAGCAGGTGTATTAGACTTACTATGTATCATGATTCCGTCTGTTCCAGCATCTATGTAAGCTTGGGCTCGATTGAAAGCATCGCTTAAACTTTTCCCTAAAATAAAACTTTCAATTCTTGATATAACCATAAAATCATTACTTCTTTGAGCTTTCTTAGCTACCTTAATCTTATTCGAAAATTTAATTTTATCTTCTTGTTTCTGATTTGAAGTATTCTTGAAAAGTGAATTTTGCTTAAAACCGGTTTTATCTTCAAAAATTACAGCAGAAATCCCTAATCTTTCCATAGATTTAATTTTCGCATCTAAATGTTCAATCTGTCCTCCTGTGTCGCCATCAAAAATTAATGGCTTGGAAGTAACATCAAAAATATTATCTACCATTGATAATCTTTGAGAATAAGTAACTGACTCATTGTCAGGTTTTCCAAGAGATGTGGAGTCAGTTAAAGAACTTGACCAAAATCCATCAAATCCAAATTTTATTCCACCTTTATCAATGTGAGTCGTTTCTGCAATTATCGCTGATAATGGGTTATGTGTCTCGATAATCCTAACTAATTGTCCTGTTTGAATTAGTCTTTTAATTGTGGATCTTCTTATGTCTGGAGTAATAGCAATTTGATTTAACTCTTCTACGAAAGCAGAAGATGTTACACCCTTTGTGTAAGGTACTTCTATCAACTTTCCTCCGTAAGATTTTAAAACCTTAATACAGTTTCTTCTAAATTTGCTTTGATAACCCAATTTCCAATCATCTCCATGTATCATAATGTCAGGTCTTATTTTTTTTAAGTTAATTGAGTAGTCATGGTCATTTTGAGGAACAACTTTTTTAACACCTTTAAAATTTAAAATAATTTTTTTCCTTTGATCATAATTTAAGTAAGGCAGTCTCTTAAATGTAGCTATAGCTTTATCAGTGAACAATCCAACTGTTATATCGCCAAATTGCCTTCCCTTTTCTAGAAGTTTCATGTGCCCATGATGCAAAGCATCTGCACTGAGTCCAATATAAACTGATTTATTTTTTTTCATGATAATTTAATATTAAATTTTGATATCTATATTTAAGCGAAAACATTATTTCAAACTATAACTTAATATCTCTCAAATATTAAGGGTATATCTTCTTTCAAGATTTTTACTGGATTATTGCTTAATCGTTGTTGATTTACATTAAAAAAAATTTTCCTTGAATCTCTTTTCATATTAATTCCCATTTTTTCAAGATTTTGTTCTAATTTAAGATTTTTTTTAAGCTTTATAAAATAATTATCTAGATCATTAATATTTTTCGATTTAGTCAATTTAAAAAGATAGTCATACCTTTTTTTAACATTGAAATTGCAGTTAGACTCATTCTGATTAAAGTAATTGAATTTTAAAATTTTATTAAGGGATAGAGAAACAGCATGACCATGTGGAACACCATACATTGTGGTGAATGAATATGAAAGGGCATGCGGTGCAATAGTTTTTGAGATATTGATAGCTTTGCCAGATAGATTTGCTCCTATCGCCATTTGATAAGAATTAATTAAATTTTTATCTTTTATAAAATTATTTATATTTTTTAAAAGAATTTTAAGAGCTTTCTGGGCGAAATTTACACTTTCGTTATTGGATTTTTGTGAAAAAAGAGACTCGACTGATTGACTAATTGCATCAAATCCAGCTGAAGCATCAAGTAATTTCTTCGACGATAAAAGTAATTTCGGTATTAAACAAAAATAGTCAGGTCTTACTTTTATACCTTCTATAGAAAACTTAAGATTATTGATATATAGAACTGCATTTGATGTTACTTCTGCTCCTGATCCAGCTGTGGTTGGTATAGCTAATACTTTTGTTTTGATTTTTGAAAAATCATTACTTAAGACTCTTTTTTTTAAATCTTTATCAAGATTGAATACGCTAGATATTTTAGCTAGGTCCATTGCGCATCCACCTCCAACTGCAATTATTAAATCAGGTTTATAATTGTCCTTTAATTTTATTATTTCTTTGAGCTCTGTATATTCTGGCAGGTATCCTTTCTTTAGATATAAAAAAAAATCTTTGTTTTTTAAATATTTTGAAAGCAAGTTATCAGCTCCAGTCTTATAAAATGAATTTTTCCCGGATATTATTAAAATTTTTTGAAAAATCTTATTTTCTAAAAACTTTTTAAGGTCTGAGGTTTTATTTATCCTATTTATCATTTTTATGTATTCTAAATTTTATTAATGAAGAAGAAATTTTTTTTGTGTAAGGAACATCTATAACTTTACCATTCCATTCACTAAGTAAATCTATTACTTTTTTTCTTATATATGACTGAGGCTTTTTTTTCCAATCATCACCGTGAACAAAATATTCAAATTTGTATTTTTTTGATAATTTTAAAAAATCATTTAAGTCATGCACCGGTAATATTTTTTTTACATTTTTAAGAGTTAAAGCAATAGTTTTTCTCTGTTGAAAATTATTAATAGGTTTTTTTTTATATTTACTAATAGCTTCGTCTCTCATTAATCCAAGGATTATATTTCCTTTTTTATTAGCTTTGTTTAATATATTTACATGCCCATGATGCATAAAATCTAAGCACATCGGCACAAAGACATAAGGTCTTTTAATTTTGATAAAATTAATTTTCTTCATTAGAAACTTTTCATAAATTTTTTTTTTATTGTTAAAAGATTTTTAGGTCTTTTAAGATTTTGCATGGAAATAGGTTTTATTTGAACTTCTAAAAATGATGGTCCTTTTGATTTAATAAATTTCTTTAAAATTTGTGATGTTTCATTAATGTTCTTAATTGAATAAAACTTTTTGTATCCTGCCGACTTAACTAAATTCTTGAGATTAATTTTTTCAATATTCGTAGGTTGACCACCAACAGACTCATGAGAAAAATTATTTAATAAAATATGTTTGAAATTACTCCTTGCATTAGCTGCAATACTAGCAATTGCACCGAGATGCATTAAAAATGAACCATCACCATCTAAGCAAATTAAAGTTTCTTTTGATTTTATAGACGCTCCTAGTGCTACCATGGAGGAGTGTCCCATACCCCCAACCATATAAAAATCTGATCCTTTTTTAATTTTCTTATTATTCCTAATTTGATTTAACTCCCTAGATGTAAAACCTGTAGTAGAAATAATTTTGGTCTTAATGTTAATTTGAGAAAGCATTTCCTCAATAAAATTTTCTCTTTTGATAAAAGTTTTTTTTATTACATTTTCTTTTTTTTTTAATTTAGAGGATTCAAAAGTTCCCTTTTTAATTAAACATGCGACAGTTTGTTTATTTCTTTTGGCAAATGAAATTATTTTCTTCAACTTATAAAAATCTTTATTCTTATTTAAAATACAATATTTTATTCCAAGCAATTTTAATAAATTAGGTGTAATCTTTCCTTTTAACATATGTTGTGGTTCATCTTTAATACCTGGAGAGCCTCTCCAACCAATTAATAAAAGCATTGGAATTGAATATACTTTTTGATGTGAAATTGAGATCAGTGGATTAATTGCATTTCCTAAACCTGAATTTTGCATATATGCACAAGCCAGATTATTTGTTGAAAGATGATATCCTACACATGCAGAAACAGCTAGCCCCTCATTTGCAGTGATTATGTGATGCTTGTTGTTAATAGTGCTAAAAAAATTTTTAGTATTTTTTAATACACTGTCGGGAACTCCTGCAAAAAAGTTAATATTGTTTTTTTTTAAGAATTTAAAAAAATAATCAGGATTTATCATAAAATTTTTATATTTTTTCCGAAACTTTTAAAATAAAACATATAAAAGCTTCCTAAAAATAAAATTACAGTTTTGAGTGTGATAAAATAAAAAATATATTTAATGAAGAATACTTCTATGTAAAATGTATCAATTAAAATCATTAGGCAAATAAAATCTACAGACCTTGATCTTCCATCAAATAAATTTGAGATGAAAAATTTTATATTCATAAGTGCCTTTGAAGAATGAAACTTTAAAATTTTTTTTGATTTTTCAGATTTAATTTGTTTTTTATCTTTATTTAAAAGAGTAAATACACTCATTATATAATAATGGCTTTTAAAATCTAAAAATTTTAAGATGAGAATTAATATTATTAAAAATAAAAAATATACATTTTGGTATTTATTAAATAGATAAAAACCTATACCGGTAATAAAACTGTATTCACCGACTACTCCTCCCCAAGAGTCTAGCATGGCTCCTAATTCAGAAGTTTTTTTTTTGATTCTAGCCAGCAAACCATCACTCCAATCTAAGATGCTTTTACTAAAAAAAATTATAGTTCCAACTAATATTAGCTTCGAATTATCGATCGATAAAAGAATACCCCCTAAAAAACCAAGGATAATATAAACAACCGTTAAAAAGTTTGGAGTAATTCTAGTGTATTGTAAAGTATAAACAAGCAATACTCCACATTCAATGTAAAAAATAGCTTTTAAAAAACTATATGGTTGAACATACCAATTATCCAAATCTGTTCCACCGCCACCATCTTTTTTCATTCTTATATTTTCTTCTCGGTAATGACGATCTCTGAGTTTTTTATAAGTATAATATTTTATATTTCTTTTCATAAATCTTATAAAATTTTTAATGCATTTTTTAAAAGGTTAAGGCCATTTTTACCACTTTTTTCCGGATGAAATTGAAAACCTATAACATTCTCTCGTCTTATAATAGCCGGTATTTCTACATCAAAGTATTTAGCATAAGCTATAACGTCATTTTTATTACTTGTTAAAGACATATAAGAATGAATAAAATAAAAACTTCTATTAATCAAATCTTTTGGAAGAATATTGCTGTTCAATTTATTTTTAGCGAATATTTCATTCCAACTAATATGTGGCACCTTAATTTTTTTTTTATTTGAAAAGTTTTTAATTTCAATAACTTTGCCTGGAATAAAATCTAGGCCTTTGTGTTCACCCATTTCAAAACTTTTGGTTAATAACATCTGCATTCCTAAACATATTCCTATTAAAGGTTTTTTTTTTTGTTTTACAAATTCATTTAAAGTTTCGACTAAATTATTTTCTTTTAAAAGTTTCATTGCGTTTTCAAATGCCCCCACCCCAGGTAGAATTAAAAAATCAGAGGTTAAAATTTTATTATGATCTCCAGTTAATTCAGTATTAAAGCCTACCTCTTCAATAGCTCTTGAAATACTTAAGATATTTCCTACCCCATAATCAACGATTGTTATTTTTTTCATATTTTATCTTTAAAAGATTTAAATGGATTGAAGTATTTTATGACTTTAAAATAATTTTGTTATACTCAGACCACTCACCGACATCTGTCCAATTAAGCTCTGATACCGGAAAAATACCAATTTTTTTTCTCCTCTTTTTTAAAATTTGAATTAGTTCATCCATATCCATATGTTTATTGTGAGGAATAAAATTGATTATTTCAGGTTTCATTAAGTATAAACCTGTATTTACTAAATAATTTAAATTTGGTTTTTCTATAATTTTTTTTAAATTTCCATTTTTATCTAATTCACATGATCCGTATGGCAATAAATAATTCTTGACCGCTGAAACCAGAGTAACATGAAAATTTCCTTTTTTATGATAATCATAAAATTTATTTAAATTAATATCCAATAAAGTATCGCAATTGCTTACGAAAAAATCTGTTTTCATTTTTTTTTTAAGGTATGAAATAGCCCCAATTGTTCCTAACATTTTCTTCTCTTCAATGTATTGAATAGAATAATGTTTATCTTTAAAATAAGACTTAATTAAATCTTTTTTAAAATTAACGCTCACAAATATTTTTTTTACTCCACTACTATTAAAAAAGTTAAATATATGTTCTGCTGCCGGTAAATTATTAATTGGCAATAATGGTTTAGGAAAAATATCCGTAAATGGTTTTAATCTATTTCCTTTACCACCCGCCATTAAAATTAAAGGAATTTTATTTAATCTATTTTCTATTCTTATATCTTGTTTAAAGTTTTTTTGAGTTTCGAGAATATCAATGATTTTTCTCTTTTTATTAAGCACTGGTATCAAATCTATTTTTGATGCAGCATATTCTCTAAATATTTGATTTATTTTACCAATTGACAATTTTTTATATTTTTCTTCTTCAATAGTAAAAGATTTTTTTTTTATATAAGGTCCAATTTTATTATTTATATTAGCACCCATAATTATTGCTCTTCTGATATCTCCATCTGTAAGAGTGCCCAAAAAGTTGTCATTATTGTTTACAACCATTAAGCATTTTTGAGAATTTTTTTCTAACCTAAGTAAAGACTCTTTTATCGTAGAGTTGTTAGTAATAATTAATTTTTTCATATTCTATGAGAACTGTATTATCACCTTTTTAATTCTTTTAAATACCAGTCTAAAGTTTTTATCAGACCATTATTAAGATTAGTATATTTATATTTTTTTATCGCTTTTTGAGTTTTATTCATATCAGGCACTCTTCTGAAAGGAGATCCAGCCGTAATAGGTCCACGAATTAATTTAGATTTTCTGAATAATGTCTTTTTAAGTTTTTTCGCTAAATCTATAACTTTTATTTCTTCTTTCATATTTCCTATATTAAATACGGAGTTCTTAATCTTTTTATTTAATGATAATTTAATTATTTGATCTACTGCATCATCTATGTAGCAAAAAGCTCTTTTATGATTTGGTGAAAAAATTATTGTTTTATTGGTTTTTTTATTCTTTTCATTTAAAATTTTTTTAATAAGTTCAGGTATTACGTGACTATAACCCATTCTAGGACCATATATATTGTGAGGCCTAAGAATTAAATGTTTAATTTTAGAGAATTGAATCAATTTCTCATTAATTGCTTTAGAAACATAGTATGCATCTCTACTAATATTTTCGTTTTCAAAAATTATTTTATTTTTCTCTTTAAGAGGAAATTTAATTTTATTATTTTTAATTAGCGGCGAGTAAATCTCGCTTGTTGAAAATAATATTATTTTTGCAAGATTATTTTGTTTGCTATTAAAATCTATAATATTTTTTAGTGTGATAATATTATTTATCAACGATTGGTAGGGTTTTTTATTTATATTCTCAACACCGACTGAACCAGCTAAATGAAAAATATATCTTATATTTTTAATATTTAACTTTAATTTTTTTTTTAAATCTTTTTTTATAAATTTTATATTTTTTTTCTTTATAAAATTTTTAAATTCTAAGTCTAATTGACCTCGCGAAAGATTATCTATCAAATAAATTTGATAACCTTTTTTTTCTAACTGCTTGGATAAATGAAAACCAATAAATCCTGCCCCACCAGTTATGATAATATTTTTACTCACTACCTAACACCTTTATTTTATATTTTTTTTCTTTCATTTTTTTAATAACTTTTTCATCAAATACTATATTGACATCGAAGTAATAGGGTTTTTTTGAAAACCTATTAAAATTTAATTTTTTGTAGAATTTATGTGCTACACAAAAAATAACCGCGTTGTAATCGCTGAAATTAGATAGTTTACCTTTTTTAAATTCTGGTATTGATAATTTTGAAACTAACGGATCATGTATAAATACTTTGTGACCCTTGTTCTTTAATTTCTTAAACAATTCTATAGACGGACTATACCTAATATCTGCAACATTTTCTTTGTATGAAGCTCCTAGAATTAGTATTTTTAATCTTTTTTTTGGCAAGTTTTCATCTAGAAATTTAATTGTAGTTAAGGGCATTCTTCTATTTATATTTATTGATTGAGTTGTAATTGGAAAATTTAAATTTTTTTTATATAAATATTTAGATGATATCACCGCAAAGCTTGGATCCTTGGTTAAACAATAGCCTCCTACACCTAAGCCAGGTCTCATAATATTATTATGAGTTTTTCTTTTTTTAATACCATAAATTACTTTATTTAAATTTACTCCAATATTACTAGCATACTTTGTCCATTCATCAATAAATGCGATATTTACAGCTCTAAAGGAATTTTCTAAAATTTTCGCTGTCTCACAATCTTTAATATTTTCTAATTTA
Source organism: uncultured Pelagibacteraceae bacterium (assembly GCA_902555185.1). Lineage (GTDB taxonomy): Bacteria > Pseudomonadota > Alphaproteobacteria > Pelagibacterales > Pelagibacteraceae > Pelagilacustribacter. Next base: position 28,262 of record CACDSA010000002.1, read on the forward strand.
TGAAGAGGAAATTTTTTTGCATTTATAAAAGAGCTAAAAAATTTTAGGCATAATTTTGAAGACTGTAGATCCTTACCAGCATAGCATCTACTCATATTTATAATTGAGTTTAAGTATTCCTCACCAGGCATTACTCTTTCATAGCTATATGCGTAATTAACTTTTATTCTAGCATTCTTTTTTTTTAATATCTTATTGATTAATGGTAAGATTATTCTATCAGAAGTACCAGGAGGGACTGTTGTTTCTAGAATAATTAAAGTTTTTTTATTTATATTATTTGCTATTTTTGCAAATAAATTTTTTAAATTGTTAAATGATTTATTTATTTTTTTACGTTTAAAATCAAAGTTTACACTAACAATAATTGTATCAGAATTTTTAATACTTGATATATCATTAGAAAAAAATAAATTTTTGTTATTTTTAATTTTTTTTAATAATGAAAGCATCTTTTTATCGACTAAACCTTTTTTAAAATCATATAAAAATCTTTTAATTGAAGAAGTTTTGTTATTTATTTTTCTATCAATTCCAACAATCTGTGCATCATTTTTATATTTGTCAGAAAGAATACATGCTAATGGCAAACCCACAAAACCGAGTCCTACTACAGAAACTTTTTTTTTCATTTTTTAAAAATAAATTTAGCTTTTTTCAAATCTTCTTTCGTATCTATATCAACAGAAAGCTTCTTTTGTCTTAAAATAATTGGATAGGTTTTATTTTTAAAAAAAAAAGAATTATATTTCTTTAAAAAAAAAGGTGTTGCAAAGTAAAAATTACCATCGATCTGATAGGTATTTTTATTGTTTTTTTTGGATAATACGAGTTTTTTTTTTATTTTAAAATTCCTTTTAAATGGTTTGCTTGATTTCGATACACTTACTACAGACTCTTCTTTATGAAGATTAAATTTTTTATATCCTTTTTTTACCAATTTAATGGACCTAAATGGGGAAGTTGGTTGTAGAAGTAAGACTGAACCTACTTTTCCAAATTTACTTTCAATTTTGTCAATCGCATGAATTATAGCATCTTCAGATTTGGATTTGTTTTGCGCTAAAAATTTTGGCCTTTTAATGGTAATAATCGAATTATAATTTTTTTTTGTTTCTTTTAAAATTTTTTTATCATCTGTGGATACAATGATTTTGTCTAGAAAATTTAATTTTTCCGCAAAATTTATCGACCGATTAACTAAAGAAATTCCATTTATTTTTTTTCTATTTTTGTTCTTAAGCCTAGCAGAACCAGATCTAGCAGGGATAATGGCAATATTAATCATTTTAGTTTTTTCTTTTTTTAAGTATTTCTTTTGTTCTTTTTTTACAAAAAAATTCTACAAACCAACCTGATCTTAAACTTATTGCTAGTGGGATCCATCTGCTCTCATTTTTATACGTTTTATATTTTTTTGCCAATTGTGGGATTTGTTTATCTTGAATAATTTCTTTAATCATTTTTTTTAGATAAAAGTAACTATCTTGTTCCTTAATTTTTCCAATTAAAATTGAACGATTTAAAGAAATTAATGATCCAATCACTATATAAATGTAAGCTTGATTTGAGATTCTTAAAGCTTCATTTTTATCAATCTTTTTTTCTTCTAAACTTTGTTTAATTTGGTTTTTAACTTTTAAAAAATTAGATAACTTAAAATTATTAGTAAATGCCTCTGAAATACCAGAACTTTCTCCGTGCCTAACATTGTAAGTATAAAGTTGATCTTTTATATATTTTGCTTCCTTAACAAAACTTAAAACGCTCCATATAAAACATTCATCTTCCAGGTACCTTAATTCGCTATCAAATAATATTTTATTATTCGTTATTAAATCTTTTTTAATAAGTTTGCCTGTTAAATCAAAAATCCTATGAGACTCATGAGGATAAAAAAATCTTTTTTTCATAAGACTTATGATTATTTCATTATTTAATATTTTATCAGTCTCATACTCATAATTATTTTCTTTAAGATTTTGTGAATTAAGCATTCTTTTTTTGTCAGAGAAAATCACATCAAAATTTTTTTCTTTTAGAGTTTTATTAAATTTTTCAAACGTACAAGTATCTAGCTCATCATCTGCATCAAGAAAATATAAATATTTTCCTGTTGAAGCTGTGATCCCTAAATTTCTTGCAGTAGCAGGACCAGAATTTTTTTCAACGTTTAATAATTTTATTTTTAAAGAATTAAATTTGCTTATTTTTTCCATAGAGGAGTCAGTAGAACCATCGTTAACCATAATTATTTCTAAAGTGTTTTTCTGCGTTTGGTTAGTTATCGATTCTAAGCAGTTAGAGATGTGTTTTTCTGCATTAAAAAAAGGAATAATTACACTAATAGTGTTACTAGTATTCATAATTTTTTTGAAAATAATCTAATTTACTTAAACGTCTTGTACTCTAATGGAGTCTTTGTTTGTATTCCTGCTTTTATCATTCCTTTGCCATCATAACCAACTCTACTTGAAGGATCATATGGTCTACCAACACAAAAGTCACAACCAGGAAAAAATTTTGCTCCTTTAACCAATCTTTTTATATCTTTTTTAATATTAATTTTTGAGAATAAATTTACATAATCTGCTGGATTATCAGGAATAGCATTTAAATTAGCTGCATTCGCTATAAAAGGACATCTATAAAGTTTTCCATTTAATAAAGTGTAAAGATACTTTACACAGCATTGTTTGAAAACTTCTTTTAATTGACTTACTGATCTTTTGTGATGTTTTATACTGCTACAATCAACCCAATGGCCAGCAGGTGTTGAGGAGTAACTAATATTATATTTATCGAGCAGAATATGTAATTTTTTCAAATTTTTTGATAACTCGCCATATTCGGTTATAACAAAATTTACACTTTTGGTATTTTTAAACTTCTCAAGTATTTCTTCCTTTGGGGCTATTGTACCATTAGTGTAAATAAAGACTTGCCTCCCAGGGTTTTTCTCGACAATTCCATGAACAATTTTATGCCAATCTTTATTCATTAATGGTTCGCCGCCAATTACTCGAAATTCAGAAATATGATCAACATTTTTGTTAAGAATTTCTAGAGCTTCCAATGTCGGTATAGAATCCGTATTCTTTGCATCTGTATAATATTGCATTAAGTTTGAACAACTTTCGCATTTTAGTGAACATTTAGTCGTTATCATAACATCTACACTTCTCATGTATGTTTTATTAATATCAAAATAAGCTTCATGACTTTTATTGTAAATTGATAACCTCTTTTCCATAAATGAATTAGAAATTTTATGATTATAGTTATTTACATTATAATTTTGAGTTAGATCTAAAGCAGAGTAAAATTCGTGATAGCCTAGCTCACTCAATTGATCAACAACATCTTGCACTTGTTGGGTTGCTATTAGTATTCTTGCTTTTGGAAATTTTTTACTCAGGCTTGGTGTATGAATAACTTCAAGACCGTGGAAAATACTACCATTTTTCCTCTTCTCACTATCACAAAATGCCTTTGCAACAATACCATGTTCACGGCATGCATTCACTATTGCCTCACTCTCTTTCAAAGCTGCAGCAATAATAATTGGATCTCCACTTTTTTTTAAGTTTTCCAAACAACTTTTGTTGACTAAAGTATTCATATTAATTTGAATATATTTATTTAACTGTTTTTAATTGATAAATCAAATTTTTGATTAAATTTTCTTACTTTGATATTTGATTCTATGGCTTTTTCTCTTATTTCAGAAATAGAAATTTTTTTGTAATGTAGCATATGTGCTACTGAAATTGCGTCTGCTCCAGCTTGTGAGGCTAAATTTAGATCATTTAATTTTCCAAATCCTCCACTTGCAATTACTGGAATAGTAGTTGCATTAGATACACTATTTATTAAATCTAAATCATATCCAAGACATGTTCCTTCATTGTCAATTGATGTAAGCAAGATCTCTCCAGCTCCAAGATCTGAAACTTTTTTTGCCCAATCAATTGCATCTTGGTTAGTTTGCTCTTTACCTGCCTCGATATAAATTTTCCATTTTTTATCAAATTTTTTTGCCTCTATAGAAGCTACAACTGATTGAGATCCAAACCTTTTTGATAGATCGCTAATTAATTTTGGATTTTGCACAGCTTTGGTGTTCAAAGAAATCTTATCTGCACCTGAGTCAAAAATTTTTAATGCATCGTCTACTGACCTAATTCCTCCGCCAACAGTGAATGGTATAAATATATTTTTACAAGCTGTTTTAATGATATTGTGTAAACTATTTCTGCTGTATAAACTGGCAACTATATCTAAAAAAATCAATTCATCTGCTCCATTTTTATAATAGTCGATTGCATATTTATTAGGATCTCCTACAACTCTTAAGCCTTCTAAATTTACACACTTAATTAAATTTGACCCTTTTATATCAAGTCTTGGTATAATTCGCATTTTTGTTAGATGAAGAAGATTTTTTAATTTTATTTCCAAACAGCATGTTTTAAATGCCATTTGCCTTTAATTTTTTCCCAAAGGTGAGGAGATCTAAATTTATCAATAATCTCCTCAAACTCAGTTTCATTGAGAGATAAATAATTGAGGATATCTCTCAGATATTTCTTCGGTTTCTCACCGTCGAATTTTTTTACTAAGGCAACTCCCTCGTCTCTTGTGATTATTTTGTTCCTTATTTCAATAGCAGCATCATCAGTTGCTCTACCTCTTCCTGTTTTTATAAACCAAGTATAATGATGCAAACAATCTATTTTATCATCTAAGCTAGAATATTTAGTGTAGGTGCCCTCAGATCTTCCATCTGGGTTTGGCTTGAAACCCATTTTTTCAACGCAGAAATAATAATTATTTTGCGGATTATAATTAATATAATGAGGAAGATTAATTCTTTCTAGACCACTTTCCTCAATTTTCTCTTTTGTGATAGGTAAATATTGATTTAAATCTCGTTTACTAATTCCATATTTATCCAACTCTGAGATATGCACCCCACCAAAGTAAATATCGGTTTGTTTATTTTTTTCTATAGAATACAACTCTGAAGAAGTTTTTTTTTCCTTATGAATTTTTCCACCAACACCTTTTTCTACATAGGCATCTCCAGTAACTATCAATTTTATTCCGTATTGAAGGGCAATTTTTGGCGCTAGATTATATTGGCCAATAGTAAATGGTTGAAAAGGGTGTAATAAATTTTTGAAAGCTAATTGAGTGAGTTTTTTGTGAACTTTTGTATTTGGAGTGAATAAAATATTATCAAAGCCATTAGATATCCAAGTATTAAAATTTTTATACCCAATATCAGTGTACATGTTAGGAGCCCAGGTTATGGTTAAAGGGTTCATTTTGTACTTATATTTTAATATGTAAGATAAAAATTGACTATCTTTTCCGCCGCTTCCGGGCAATAGTATGTCATAAGACCCGTCACTTTTTCTATGTTTATTTAAAATATCTTTCAGTTCTTTTTCTCTGTCATTCCAATTAAATTTTTCTTTTTTTTCAAAGTATCTACATGACAAACAAACTCCTTCATCATCAAAATCAACTCCCTCTTTTGTATCGTCTTTTTTTATATTTAGTTGCGCAGACCCCATGAATCTTTGATTAGACTCTACACAGTTTTTACAGAATTTTACTTCTTCAGGTAAGCCAAATAATGAATTTTTTGAATTTTTAAGCATTGATTTCAAATTATTAATATATGTTCATTTAGTAATATTAAAATTATATTTATAGATTTAAGAATTTTTTTCTTAAAAGCTTGTCGTTTACTTTGAGTCTTATTATCTCATTTGCTACTTTTTGAATACTCATACTGCTTTCGTAAGGATTCTTCATTTTTTTTATTTTTTTTTTAAACTTAAAGGTGCTGGCTCTTTTAATTGATTTAACAATGGAAAATTCTGTATATTTAGAGTCTATCACATTTAATGGCTTAATTTTACCTTCTTGCCTTGAGCCAATATTAATTGCGGGTTTTTTAAATGAACCTGCCTCAACTATTCCTGAAGAGGAATTTCCAATTACAAATTCACAATGTTTTAGTATACTGACATAATTTTTCATTCCTAGGTTCTTTACAATCAAGTAATTTTTTTTTTTTAAAAAAAATTTATTATATAATTTTATAATTTTTTCATGCTCAGGATCAGCATTAGGGTAGGTTATTACTATGTTTATCTTTGTCTTTTTTAATGCTTTAAATAAATTATTCAATTGAAATTCTAATTTATTTAATTCCAAAGTAACAGGGTGAAATGTTAATAAACAGTATGGTTTTGATAAGTCAAATCTAAATTTTTTGCTTAGGTTTTTTTTAGATAAGCATAACATTTTTTTTTTATAATTTAATTCATGCAATCCTATGACTTTTATTCTCCAACTTTCTTCACCCATTTGTAAAAGCCTTTTTTTGTAATCTTGCAACAATACTAGATGAAAGTGACTCATTTTTGTGATTGCGTGCCTTACAAGTTCATCCGTCGCTCCTTCTGTGACAGCACCTCCGTATAAGTGAATAATTGGAATATTATTTGGGATAGCTATCACTGGGCCTAAAAGCATTTCATATCTATCACCTAAAACAATAATTTTATGTGGCTTAATATTTTTAATTTTCTTATTTAAAAAAATTAAATCTTGACTGAAAGATACGGGTAGATCATTATTACGCATACTTTTGTATTTTTGTTTAAGAATTTTGAATTTTTTATCTATAAAATTAATTGTTTTACCAAATAATAAATCATGATGTGATTTTGTTGCAAAAATAAAGAGTTCAATTGCTTTAGATCTATTTAATTCATTTAATAATGGGTAATATCTATCGTAATCTGATCTTCCAACGGAAATAATTATAATTTTTTGTTTTAACATAAAATTAATTTTTATAGTTTAAAGATGGACTACTGGGTAAACTTAATGTTTTATTGAATATTTTCTGGGAACTGTGAAGTTCATCTCTTGGAAACTTTTTGAAAATTTGTAAAGTATGCAAAGGCCTCCATATAGCTCTGCATATATACCCTTTTTTGCGAAGAAATTTTAAAAGTTCATTTTTTATTTTTTCATTATAAAGTATTCCAATTACCAGCCAATAGTTACTTTTAGATTTTAAAGGCTCTTTGAAAATAGAAAGAAATTTGTTTTTTCTAAAATATTTAAAATACATGATGTAATTTTTTCTTTTCGCATTCAATATCTCATCAATTTTCTCTAACTGGGCACAACCTACAGCGGCAGATAAGTTATTCATTCTATAATTAAATCCGATAGCATCATGATAGTGATCTAGTTTATTAGCTATTTTTGCATGTGTTGATAGATGTAAAGTCTTTTTAGCTAAATCTTTATTATCAGTAATTATCATACCTCCACTTCCACATGTAATTGGTTTGTTGCCATTAAAACTAAGTATCCCAGCTTGACCAAAAGTACCAAGATGTTTTCCTTTAAAAAATGAACCCATTGCTTCTGCTGCGTCTTCAATTAGTATAATATTAAATTTTTTACAGACTTTTTTAACTTCATCAATTCTACAAGGTAAGCCATATAAATGGACTGCTATTAGAGCTGTTATTTTTTTTCCAGTTTTCTTATTATATGAGAAATTATTTTTTTTTTTTGTAATTTTTTTAAGATATTTCTCTAATTTTTTCGGACTCACACCTAAAGTGTCATCATCAATGTCTACAAAGTTAGGTACAGCACCACAGTATATTACAGCATTCGCTGTTGCAACATAGGTAAGGCTTGGCAAAAGAACCTCATCTTTATTGCTAATTTTGTAATATTTTAAAATTAAGTGTAACGCCGAAGTTCCTGAGTTGGTTGCAACAGCATATTTCGACTTAACATACTTAGATATTAGTTTTTCAAATTTTGTTACAAAGTTTCCAACCGAAGAAACAAAGCCTGTATTAATACACTGGTTTAAATATTTTTTTTCATTACCTTTAAATAAAGGATCATGTAATCCTTTAGATTTTTTTTTCAACAACTTACTCAAAGATTTATATATTTGGTCTATGATTTTTTCCATTTTAATTCAAAAATCCTTAGTTTTTAATGTATTTTTTTAAAATTAATCGGTTTGGTTTTATATTTTTCAAAGCCGTTTTTCCAACAATTTTATTTATCTCCATGGGTGAATAACCAATGCCTGGCCTTTTAAAACATAAATCACTTTTTTTTATCTTTGTATCTTTTTTAATCATTTTTTTAGCAACAATACTTTTTCTTGCAACATTTTTGACATTAATTTCATCATTTGAAAATAATTTTTTTTTCTGACCTAAGATTTTCTCATACAGTCTAATTTTTTGAACTAACTTTTTTAATTCAGAAATCTTAAGAGAGGATTTATGATCAGGTCCCGTAAAGTTGTTAGATATTGTAACGTGTTTTTCAATTACTTTTGCTCCTTTAGCTACTGCAGCCAAACAGGCTTCAAAGCCCAGGGAATGGTCGGAATAACCTACGTCAAATTTAAATTTTTCTCTGAGCGCATCCATGACATTTAAATTGAGTGAGCTATGAATAGCAGGATATGAACTAACGCAATGTAATAAAGTAATTTTTTTGTTTCCGTGTCTTCTTAGTATATTTGTTGAATTTTTTATTTCTTCAAAATTTGACATGCCGGTAGATAGAAAAATTTCTTTTTTACTTTTTGCTATATACTCAAGCATGTCTAAACTATTAATTTCGCCAGAAGGTATCTTAAAAAGAGGTACGTTTAGCTTTTTATCAATAAAATATAAACTATCTAAATCAAAAGCAGAGCATAAATATATCAGACGTTTTTTTTTACAATATTTTGATAAAATCGTATGTTGACTATTACTTAATTGTAATTTTTTACTCATCTCTATAATCGTTTTTGAATTATCAAACTTTTTTTGATAGTTTGCCTTAAATGAGTCTAAACTATAAACATTTTCTGGGTTAGCTAGTTGAAATTTTACTGCATCAACTCCCGTTTTCGCAACAAGAGAAATTATTTTTTTTGCTAATTTTAAAGATCCATTATGATTTGGTCCTACTTCAGCAATTATAAATACGTCTTTTCTTTTCATTTTAATTTAGTTTTTCAACAGAGATACCTTTTGCTGCAAGAATTTTTTTTGGTATTTTATTAATTTTTAAATTTTTTTTATTTTTCATTAAATTGATTATAGCTTCAACAAAATTTAAACCAGCTAAATGTGTAAATGGGTAACCACCTCCAAATCTTGGATTAAAATCAATAAAATAAACATTATTTTTTTTGTCAATTATTGCATCGCAGTCTAAGTTACCAATATGTCTGAATTTTTTTGAAATTTCTTTTGCTAAAATATTTATTTTGTTGTTAAAGAAAGTCCTGGCACTTTCTGTTTCTCCAAATCTCATAGACAATTTTTCTTTTGCGCAACTTGCAACATAATTGCCATCAAAATCATTTAAAATATCCAAATGTATTTCTCTCCCTTTTATATAATTTTGAACGATAAAAATTTTATCCTTTAAAGTTTTATTATCGATTTTTCTGATTATCTTAAAACCCTGAGAAGAATTACCAAATCTTTTTTTTTTTACAAAAATATTTTTTTTACTCTTTCTTAAGTCTTTTAAATTAAAGTATATTTTTGGGGTGAGTATTTTTTTTTGGATACAAAGATCATGACATTTTTTTTTATCGATTAAATTTTTTATTAATTGGTTATTAGAGACAAGTGCCCGACAGTTTAATCTTTTAAGTTTTTCTTTACTTTTAGAAAGAATATTAAGATCAAAATTAGTAACAGGAACAATTAATTTTATTTTATTTTGTTTAACAATTCCTAATATCTTAGTTATATATTTATTCTCACCTTCTGAAATTTTTGGTATACTGTGTTTATATATTTTTTTACTCTGCATGCTTGCAAGAATAAGATTGTTATCTGCTAAATGTATATTTAGTTTTTTAAATTTTTTTTTTAAATCTAAAAAATAATTAACAAAATAAGCTCTTCTTCCAATATTAGTAATTAAAACGTTCATATGCTTTTAAATTTATAATCAAGAAGTATTTCAACACGTAATACTTATCAGTGTTTCCTTAATTTAATATCCATCTTTAAGATTTATAAGATTAATCATCTTTTGTTTTTTTATAAATCTATAAATATTTGTTGTAATGAGATTAAAGTTTCTATCGCTAAAATTGTCAGAAATACCTGCGATATGAGGTGTGTACACAAAGTTTTTCAATTTGAATAATTTGTGATTTTTTTTTATAGGTTCTTCCTCAATCACATCGATCCCCGCACCGCCTAAATAATCATTTTTTAAATATTGGTACAAAGTCTTTGTGCAAATTACCCCTCCTCTACTCACATTTATTATATAAGCACCTCTTTTAACTAATTTTATAGTTTTGCTATTTAAGATTTTTTTTGACTTACAAGTTAATGGGACTGTAAAAATGATCACATCTTGATTGTGAAAAGCTTTTTTATACTCATGACTTATGAAGCTTTTTTTAATCAATCTTGACATTTTTTTTTTTGAATTGCTTATTGTGCTAATTTCTACTTCGAACCCCTTAAGTCTTTCAGCTAAACATCTTCCAACACCTCCATAACCAACAATAAGAATTTTCTTATTTTTTAACTCAATTGGTCTTTTTTTAAATTTTATATTTATGCCAAATTTTTGGATCACATTAATATTTCTCGTAATGTTTAATAATAAAGCAATCGCGTGCTCAGCTACTTGAGGTCCTTGAATTGATTTTAAATTTGTAATTAAATAATCTTTAAAAGTAGATGAGTCTTTAAAATAATCATCAATTCCTGCCCTTGCAAAGTGTATCCAAGAAAGATTGGGAAATTTCTTTTTTTTAAAATTTTTATAAAAAGAGTCAAAACTAGAGCTTGAACTTGCAACAAATGCATTAATTAGATTATTATTAATTTTTTTTTCACTCATAAGAAAAAATCTAACTTTTTTAAATTTTTTTCTTAAAAAAGAAATTTGATTTTTTTTAAATCCACCAAGTAAAATATTCATTTAATTACTTTTCTAATTGTTCTAGTTTAATTTTTTTTAATTTGTAAATTATTTCATCCCAAACTTTTATATTTCGTGAATTTTTAAAAACGAGATAGTTATTAATAAAATTTCTGTACTTTTTCTTGTTTACTTTGGAATGTTCCTGAAATAAAAATTTTTCTTTATTAGACAAATATTCTTCCAAATTAATTATTTTACAATCCAGCAGCTCACTCCATTTTTTTACATGCAAATAGTTGGTTAATTTATGCTTAAATTCTTTTAAGTTTAATAAAACAATTGGTTTTTTAAAAAGTACCGCATAGTGAATTGCTGTACTAGAATGCGCAACAACCAATTTTGATTTCTTGATCAGTTCAGCTGTTTTATTAAAAATAAATTCTTTTTTTATTGGTACATCGTTTTTTCCTCTTCTGTGAGCAGCAGCAATCACTGGCTTCAAACCAGTATCAATTTTCAATTTAGAAAGAAAATTATCAATTTTATTCCAATAATCTTTACTATTTATTTCTAGGGATTTTGGATAGTACCAATACAAATCATGATCCATCGGTTTATCTTTCATCTCATCAATAAAAACTATTAAATTCTCTTTTTCAGTGAGTTTTGATTTTTTTTTAAACATTTCGTATTCATGATCATTTATTTTCACAATTTTTGAAATATTATTTTCAGCCTTTATTTTGTTAAACCAATACTTATTGGGAACAAAAAATAGAATTGGTTTTACATCTAAAGATTTTTTTATTAAAGAAATTAAAATTGTTATTGGCATCAAAATAATTTTTAAAATCGTGAGCAAGCTAAAATTACGAATTCTAAATTTTATTTTATTAATAAATGATGATCTCACTCGCGGAATCCCACCTAATTGTATATTAATTTTTTTTCCACCTTTAAAACTTAATAGTTTCACTAACAATAAAGACTTAATTATTTTTGGTGCATGATTATAGAATAAGAATGAGTTAGGTAAATTTTCTAATTCTTTTTTTAACATAGAATAGTTTTTAATATTTTTAAAATTTTTATGCTGGTAAATTCTATGTTGGCCTGCTGGATAATATTTGTTATAAATCCTTTTATCAAAAATTGGTAAAATATTCCAAACTTTTATCGTAATATTTTTATCTTTATTTTTTAAAAAAGAAAACTTTTGAAAATAGTAATATGTTAAAGGCTCTCCCGTCAAAATTATAAATAATTTTTTCATAGGTTTATTTTTTTTGAATTATTTTTTTATTCTCTAGATAAAAAATTTTATCACAATTACTCAGTAATTTTTCATCATGAGAAACAATTATTATGGTTTTGTTTTTTTTGATATTTGAAACTGTATGCATAATCTTTTTTTCAATTTCTTTTTCTAAAGAGGATGTAGTTTCATCTAAAATTAATAATTTTGGATCATGATATAGTGCTCTAGCAAGACCAATCCTTTGTCTTTGACCTCCTGAAACTCTGGCTCCTCTTTCCCCTACGAAAGTATTATTTTTATTTGGAAGAGATTTAGTAAATTCATCAAGTTCAGATGCTTTTATTGCTTCGGTGATTTTTTTAGTGTCAATTTTTTCATCTTTCAAACCAAAAGCTATGTTTCTAGTTAAAGTGTCATCTGTCAAAAAAACATTTTGAGGAACATAACTTATATTTTTTTGCCAATTTAGTATGCCTTTACTTATATCGAAATTATCCACCAGCACCGCCCCACTTGATGGGGAAATTAACCCTAGAATAATATCAATTAATGTGCTTTTACCTGATCCGCTTATACCTTGTATTCCTATTAATTCTCCTTTAGGGATTTCAAAATTTACATCATCAAGAATTAAATTTTTGCTTTCTAAATATTTAAAAGAAACGTTTTTTAATTTAATTGAGTGATTAAAATCCAGTGGTTTTACAGGACCTTTTTTTTTGTTAAATAATGAATTATCTACATTTTTTAATTCATTATATATGATTTCTAAAGCAGGAATTCCGAATTGAATAGCTTGTACAGAATTAAAGATTCTAACTAAACTTGGCAGTACTCTTACCGCAGCAACACCGAAAAGAGCTAATACTGTCACTATGTAACTTGAGGTGAAACTAAAACTTAAAAAAATAAAAACCACAAAAACCATCGCTAAAACCGTGGCATATTCTAAAATTGGTTTTGGTAATTTTTGAATAAAATGACTTTTCCATTGGACTTTAAAAAGATTGATATTACTTTCAAAGAACAAATCTCGAAAATCTACTTCTCTATTATAAATTTTAAGCTCTCTTATGCCTCCTATACCTTGCTGAATTTTTTGAATTAAAAATTCATCTTCTCTCTGTCGAATTTCTCCTAATTTTCTAAGTTTTTTTTTAGTAAAAAAATTATAAAGCCCAACCACTAAAAGCGAAATAGCACCTACTGAAAAAAAAGCAAGCGGTTGATACACTATAAGTAGAATGGATATTCCGATAAAAATAAAGATCTCAGAAAAAAGCGTTACAGAATGCATTATTAAATGAAATAGCACTGAAATTTCTTTAGTAGTATTGTTTATTAAATTTGCAGAATTCTTTTTTGTATGAAAAGATAAATTTTGATTAATATAATATTCAAAAAGCTTTCTTTGAACCGCAGCATGTACTCCAAAAGAAAATTTAGTTTCTAATAGTGCAATTAAAGATAAAAATAAGTTCTTCAAAAAATATACAATTAAAATTGAAATTAAACTAAATTGTATTAATTGAAATTTACCGGGATCTGAAATAAATATACCTACTATTTCAACTAGGAATGGATATTTTGTACTTACATCATCTTCCAAGAAGAAGATTACTAATGGTATAATTAAACCTACTCCAATAATTTCGAGCAAAACTGTACAAATTATCAAAATAACCAAAATGATTATTTTTCTTTTGTATTCAAGATCAAAAAGCGACCAAAGTTTTCTTAGATATAACATTTTATTTTTATTGCGCGCACGCTCCGCACTTTATCAAAAAACGATTTCGATAATTTTTTTCTCAATTAAGCAGGCAAATAAAAAATATTAGAATTTTTAGAGATTTTTACCTCTCTTTTTCCAATAATAATATTTAAATATTTTTTTTCTTTACCAATTATCTCAAAAACTAAAGAAGCTAAGGCGCTGTTAACAAATTTTCCTTTTGAAGAAATCATTTCACTAAAAAAATTTTGACCCAAACATCCATTTGTGTTTTCATTTTTTTTACAAATTTCAATGAAGTTATTAATTTCATTTTGAGAATTTTTACAATTTTCCAAAAAGTAATCTAATCCTTTTATATATTTTGAAAATACAAGATTTTTGACATCATTAAACTTTTCGTGAAAGCAAAAAACATAATTTCCAAGTAAATTTGAGGTATTAAGTTTTTTTTTTCCTAATAATATTTTAGGAAAGTAATACTTTACTTCGTTACCAAATTTTATATTTAGCTCTTTTTTGAATATTGAAAATTCTTTAGATTTAATTTTTGCTACTATCCACATCTTTCTCTAAATCCTTTTTAAGCTCATCATATTCTTTCATTTTTAAATTCATGAAGTTTACGGTAAGCCTTGCTTTCTCACTTATCCCCTTTGGCGTTAAAATATAAAGGTAGTTTTTTTTATTTTTATTAGACTTAAAGTTCTTTACTTTTATAAGACCTTTTTGCTTCAGTGCTTTGAGGCAATAGTTGAGTTTTCCTAAGCTAAAACCAATATTTTTGGCCAAACCTCTTTGAGAAGTTTCAGGATTGTTTGCTATATTTCTTAGCACATTAAAAAAATCTGAGTTATCTTTGTTCATTAATTGAACGTTATATCGTTCAAAAGTTGAACTGTAAAGTGTTTTGATGTAAAAAATCCCTTAATAATGGAAAAAAACATAGTATTTACGAATAAAATAGATGATCATTTAAAAAAAAATATTTTAATTGGTTATTTTAAACTGCTGTCAGAATTTACCGGTACTCCAATTGAGATAGTTAAGACAGATTACAAACAGTTTATTACTAGAAAGCACTTTTTTCTTAAGTCAAATATTGAAAGAAAAATCAACTTTCTTGAAATCCTAAAATCTACAGTTATTTATTTTGCCACTTTTTTTTATGTATTAATTTTTTCTGAAAATAATAAGCAGAGAAAAAAAGTCAAAATAATATTTGATGAAGTTTTTACAAAGGTTGACTATGAAGAAATTGACCCATTAATTAAGAAGTTTCCTGATCATGTATTTGTTTCTAATCAAGAGACTAATATGGAAAAACAAATAAAATTTAATAAAAGAAAAGGTTATAACCGTAAATTTATTTTTTCAAATTTATCTTATATATTCTACAAAGTTATTTGGGTGTCTATAATTAATTCAAGAAAATCAGGTGTAAACTTAATAGACTTTTCAAATTTTGTTGTAAATCAAATATTAAAATATAATACACTATTTTTTATGCAAAAAGCAGACATACTTTTTCAATTTAGATTTTACACTACATCAGCGATAAGAAATTATTTGTTTAAAAAAAATGGAGGCAAAGTTTGCTGTACTGTTCAAAGAATTTTAATTCATTTAGGACGTACAGGATATTTTATTGATACTGACATATTCTTTGCTCTTGGCTCAAAAAGTGCGAATTTGATAAATTATACGAAATCTAATTTTAAAAAAATAATTCCAGTTGGCTCATTGATATTGGAAAAATTTTGGTTAAATCAAAAAAAAATTAATACGCCTAAGTTTGATATAATATTCATTGGTGGAAATCATGGAACTTATTTAGCAACAGATGAAAAATATATGGATAATTATTTTGAAAGTTTACGCTGGCTAAATAAAATAAGTAAAAAGTATCCGAATTTATCGATTTGTATTAAACATCACCAGAGTTGGAATCGTGATGAACATTATGAAAAAGAAGAAGATGAAATTTTAAAAGGGACAAGTATACAGCGTCTTTATAAAACTGAGCAATCCAAGGTAAATAAATCCTATGGATTTGCTTTTAATGCAAAGATTTGTCTCACTTGGAACTCTACTATGGTCTACGAGTTAATAGGACATAACATACCTGCTTATTTTTTAGACCCTAATTTAGAAAACGACGGTTGGTTTTTAAATTCAAATTATACTATTCCCTGGAGATTAAGTAGTTATGAAATTTTTGAAAAAAAAATTATTGACAATGTCTTAAATAATAAAAAAGATAAAATAGAAAACCCAGAGAATTTCTGTTTATTTAGCGAAAAAACATCTCAAAATATTTATAACTTTTTGAAAGAATTTTAGAAAAATTATTTTTTTCTTCTTATGTTCTGCTTATAAATCATTTCACAGAAGTCAAAATTATGTTTTTCATCTATATCTGTACTAACAACAGGATCTACGAAGAAGAAGTATGGTTTTTTACCTACACACGATCCCCATTTCTCTAAATTTTTTCTAGTAAGAATATTGATCACGAACGGTAAAGAAATTACAGGTTTCAAATCTTGAGATCTTGGCCAAGGGTACGGTTTAAAGTTTATAGGTTTTTCATTAAAGAAAAAATTTTCCCTATTTTTTTTTGCGCTGAGTAGACAATCATGCCTCTTGTATATCTTTCTGAAAACATCAACTGCTTTGTCATAAACTTTGCTTTCAACTAAAGGATTTGTAACATTAATCCAAGCTACATATTCTGCTTTTACTTCTGAAGCAATATAGCTGTAAACTTCACTCATAGGAACTCGACTTGTAGAATAGTATGGATCTCTTTTATGAATATTGTAACCTAATTTTTTCGCGTAACTTAAGATACTTCTATTTTCTGAGGAAACTATAAAATTATCAAATTTTTTTGTCTTTTTCAGCTGATTGAGTTTGAGCTTTAAAAGAGTAGTTCCAGCAAAGTTTCTTATGTTTTTGTTTTTAACTCTTTGCGAATTAGCTTTAACAGGTATTATACCTGTAATTTTAACAGTCATCTTATGTTTATATTATTCTATTAATATAATGTTTAGGAAAAATTTAATTTTTTTAAAAATTTTTTTCAGTGCATAAATCAAGCCAATTGAGCTATTAGTACTGGTCAGCTACACGCGTTACCGCGCTTCCACATCCAGCCTATCAACGTAGTGGTCTACTACGGCTCTATAGGAAGAACTAGTTTTAAGGTGGGTTTCCCACTTAGATGCTTTCAGCGGTTATCCCGTCCATACTTAGCTACCCGGCACTGCAGCTGGCGCTACAACCGGTCCACCAGTGGTATGTTCATCCCGGTCCTCTCGTACTAGGGACAAATCCTCTCAATTCTTCTACACCCATGGCAGATAGGGACCGAACTGTCTCACGACGTTCTGAACCCAGCTCACGTACCACTTTAATTGGCGAACAGCCAAACCCTTGGGACCTGCTCCAGCCCCAGGATGTGATGAGCCGACATCGAGGTGCCAAACACCCTCGTCGATATGGACTCTTGGAGGGTATCAGCCTGTTATCCCCGGCGTACCTTTTATCCGTTGAGCGATGGCCCTTCCACTCAGAACCACCGGATCACTATGACCGTCTTTCGACTCTGCTCGACTTGTCAGTCTCGCAGTCAGGCAGGCTTATGCCATTGCACTCTACGAACGATTTCTGACCGTTCTGAGCCTACCTTCGCACGCCTCCGTTACTTTTTGGGAGGCGACCGCCCCAGTCAAACTACCCACCATACAATGTCTTGCTGCCGGATTACGGCAAGCAGTTAGATGTCAAGAATAATAAGAGAGGTATTTCACTGGTGACTCCGTTTGAGCTGACGCCCAAACATCAAAGTCTCCCTCCTATGCTAAACATATCATTCCTAACACCAATATAAAGTTGTAGTAAAGGTGCACGGGGTCTTTCCGTCTAACCACGGGAACTCCGCATCTTCACGGAGAATTCAATTTCACTGAGTTGATGTTGGAGACAGCGGAGATATCGTTACGCCATTCATGCAGGTCGGAACTTACCCGACAAGGAATTTCGCTACCTTAGGACCGTTATAGTTACGGCCGCCGTTCACTGGGGCTTCAGAAATTAGCTTGCACTAATCGCATTAACCTTCCAGCACCGGGCAGGCGTCAGACCCTATACATCCACTTACGTGTTAGCAGAGCCCTGTGTTTTTGATAAACAGTCGCATCTCCCTGGCTTGTGCCACCCACTTATAGTTGCCTAAAAATGGGTCCTCCTTCTTCCGAAGTTACGGAGGCATTTTGCCGAGTTCCTTCAACATCATTCTCTCAAGCGCCTAATTATACTCTAATAATCCACCTGTGTCGGTTTCGGGTACGGTCTAATGATGGAGCTATTTCCTGGGACTTTTTCACAGCTAACTCAATCCATTAAGAGTTAACAATTTACAAAATCCGTCACTTCCATCTGGTCAAGGAATATTAACCTTGTTTCCATCGACTACGGCTCTCGCCCTCGTCTTAGGGACCGACTAACCCTGCGCGGATTAACCTTGCGCAGGAACCCTTGGATTTTCGGCGACAGAGTTTTTCACTCTGTTAATCGTTACTTATGTCAGCATTCGCACTTCTGATACCTCCAGGATCCCTCACGGGTATCCCTTTACAGGCTTACAGAACGTTCCGCTACCAGATATAATTTCCGAAGAAATTATAAATCCACAGATTCGGTACATGATTTGAGCCCCGTTACATCTTTGGCGCAGAAACTCTATTAGACCGGTGAGCTGTTACGCTATCTTTAAAGGATGGCTGCTTCTAAGCCAACCTCCCGGCTGTTTAGGAATCTCCACATCCTTTCACACTTAATCATGATTTAGGGACCTTATCTGGTGATCTGGGCTTTTTCCCTTTCGACCATGGACCTTAGCACCCACAGTCTGTCTGCTGAGGTAAAATGTTTGGCATTCGGAGTTTTATGAGGGTTGGTAAAGATTTCTCTCCCCTAGCCCCTTTAGTGCTCTACCTCCAAACATCAATTTACTCAACGCACTACCTAAATAGTTTTCGCGGAAAACCAGCTATCTACGAATTTGGTTGGCCTTTCACCCCTTACCACAAGTCATCCAAAGACTTTTCAACGTCAACTGGTTCGGTCCTCCGGCAAGTGTTACCCTGCTTTCAACCTGCTCATGGTAAGCTCATTCGTTTTCGGGTCTAATTCATACAACTTACGCCCATTTAAGACTCGCTTTCGCTACGCCTACACCTTACGGCTTAAGCTTGCTGGATAAATTAAGTCACTGACCCATTATACAAAAGGTACGCCGTCACTCTAAAAAGAGCTTCGACTGTTTGTAGGCATACGGTTTCAGGTTCTATTTCACTCCCCTAATAGGGGTTCTTTTCACCTTTCCCTCACGGTACTAGTTCACTATCGGTCACTGAAGAGTATTTAGGCTTAGAGGGTGGTCCCCCTATATTCAAACAAGATTACACGTGTCCCGCTCTACTCAAGAACAATATTAAACATTACTTTTACGGGACTATCACCCTCTGTGGTTAGCTTTTCCAAACTATTCAAATTATTTTAAAATTGTTGCTGGCCTATTCCGCGTTCGCTCGCCACTACTAACGGAATCTCAATTGATTTCTTTTCCTCCGGTTACTTAGATGTTTCAGTTCTCCGGGTTAGCTCTTTAAACCTATGAATTCAGTTCAAAGTTCCACATAAAGTGGAGGGTTGTCCCATTCGGAAATTTTCGGATCAAAGCCTGCATACAGCTCCCCGAAACTTATCGCAGTATACCACGTCCTTCATCGCCTTTCAGTGCCTAGGCATCCGCCATACGCCCTTAAACGCTTGATTTATGCACAGAAAATAATTTTCTGTCTAAATTAAATTTTTAATAAAATGTTCATCTATTCGAACATTTTTTGATTGTTCATCTATTCGAACAATCGGATATAGATATTGTTTGATTGTTTTTAATATTAGAACAATCAAAATTGATATTTATTATTTACAATTTAAAAAAACTGAAAGTGTCTATGGTGGAGGATAGCGGGATCGAACCGCTGACCTCCTGAATGCAAATCAGGCGCTCTCCCAGCTGAGCTAATCCCCCGTGAAAAATGGTGGGCCGAGGACGACTCGAACGTCCGACCTCACCCTTATCAGGGGTGCGCTCTAACCACCTGAGCTACCGGCCCCTAAGCATTTATGAGACACTTTAATATTAAGAAGAGAAATGAGGACGGCCACATTAACTTAATTTTTGAGACCAAAAGAAATTTTTGGTCTTCCTTAGAAAGGAGGTAATCCAGCCGCAGGTTCCCCTACGGCTACCTTGTTACGACTTCACCCCAGTTGCTGATCGTACCGTAGTCAAAGGTATTAGCTTTGCCTTAAGGTGTAACCAACTTCCATGGTGTGACGGGCGGTGTGTACAAGACCCGGGAACGTATTCACCGCGGCGCGCTGATCCGCGATTACTAGCAATTCCAGCTTCATGCACTCGAGTTACAGAGTACAATCCGAACTGAGGCACATTTTAGGGATTAGCTAAGAGTCGCCTCTTCGCTTCCCATTGTAAGTGCCATTGTAGCACGTGTGTAGCCCAACACATAAGGGCCATGAGGACTTGACGTCATCCCCACCTTCCTCCAGCTTATCACTGGCAGTTCTTTTAAAGTGCCCAACTAAATGGTGGCAACTAAAAGTAGGGGTTGCGCTCGTTGCGGGACTTAACCCAACATCTCACGACACGAGCTGACGACAGCCATGCAGCACCTGTGTTTCGTCCGGCCGAACCGAAGACTCTAATCTCTTAGAGTCGCGACGAACATGTCAAGCGTTGGTAAGGTTCTGCGCGTATCTTCGAATTAAACCACATGCTCCACTGCTTGTGCGGGTCCCCGTCAATTCATTTGAGTTTTAACCTTGCGGTCGTACTCCCCAGGCGGAGTGCTTAATGCTTTCGCTGCGACACTGAAAAATATATTTCCAACGTCTAGCACTCATCGTTTACGGCATGGACTACGAGGGTATCTAATCCTCTTCGCTACCCATGCTTTCGCTCCTCAGTGTCAGTAGTGACCCAGTAAGTTGCCTTCGCATTTGGTGTTCTTTCTAATATCTACGAATTTCACCTCTACACTAGAAATTCCACTTACCTCTATCACACTCTAGCTAAAAAGTTTTGATGGCAGTTCCAAGGTTGAGCCTTGGGATTTCACCATCAACTTTTTTAACCACCTACGAGCTCTTTAAGCCCAGTAATTCCGAACTACGCTAGGTCCCTTCGTATTACCGCGGCTGCTGGCACGAAGTTAGCCGGACCTTCTTATTCGGGTACAGTCATTTTCTTCCCCGACGAAAGAGTTTTACAACCCAAGGGCCTTCTTCACTCACGCGGCATCGCTGCATCAGGGTTTCCCCCATTGTGCAAGATTCCCCACTGCTGCCTCCCGTAGGAGTCTGGGCCGTGTCTCAGTCCCAATGTGGCTGGTCTTCCTCTAAGAACAGCTATTGATCGTTGCCTTGGTAAGCTTTTACCTTACCAACTAGCTAATCAAGTGCGGGCTCATCTTTCGGCATTAAAACTTTCCCCGTAAGGGCTTATTCGGTATTAGCACAAGTTTCCCCGTGTTATTCCAAACCAAAAGGCAGATTCCCACATTATACTCACCCGTTTGCCACTCAGTATTGCTACTGCGTTCGACTTGCATGTGTTAGGCGTGCCGCCAGCGTACGTTCTGAGCCATGATCAAACTCTCAAGTTTAATAACGGCGCACACTAGCTTTAATAACTTTAAGGTATATTAAAGTTATTTTTCGTTAAAGCGTGTACGACAATTTCTTTATTAACCTAGCCGTCCACACTTCTCTTCTTAAAATTTACAATTTAAAAAAGCTAAGATTTTAAGTTTAAAATCTACACACCTCTAGCCACGTTTAATATTGGTATCATAGAGGTGAGCGCTGGTTTTATTACAATTGTATTAGAAGTCAAGGCGTATATTGTTCAAAATACTGTGTAAAATCAGCCTTTTTTGAGCTCATCGCATTGCAAATGCCCTATAATTTTTATAGAAAAACAACTATGACGTTAATCCAGAATTTGCAAAATTTTTTTAGAAAAATGCTGATAATGAAACCTTATTTTGGAAAAAATATTACTAAAATTTTCAATCTAAATACAATTATAGTATTTGCTTCTGTAATTTTATTTTCATCAATTTTCTTTGTTTCCTCAAAATACGTTTCACAAAAAAACGTTGAAAATGAAAACAATTTAAAAGATATTTATAGTTCAAATGAATTTTTAAATTTATCAAATTTCTTTTTATCAAAAATAAATAGTCCTTATGAGGAATTTAGATATTCAATAAAAAATAATGATACAATAGAAAAAATTTTAAAAAAATTTAATATAAAAAATGATGATATTAAAAGTATCTCTTTTAAATTAAAACAAAAAAAACTTTCCAATATTTATTCTGGAAGAGAACTTAAACTTATAGTGAAAAAGCTAGAAGATAAAACACATTCTGTAGTAAATATCGTTTTTCCAATAAGCAATACTAGTAGCGTCGATATAAGAAAAACAGATGATGAGTTTATTATTAGAGAAAATATTGTCAGACTTCATAAAAAAGAATTAGTTGTCAAAAATACTATAAAAAATAACCTGTATAGTGCAGCTATTGAAAAAGGAATTGAGCCAAATATAATTATTGAGTTTGCTAGAGTGTTTGGTTTTGAGGTTGATTTTCAAAGAGATATAAGAAAGGGAGATTGGTTTGAAATATTATACGAAAAATTTGAAGATGATAATAATAAAGTTAGGGATACTGGAAAAATAATATTTGCATCAATGTATGTTAATGGTGAAGAAATAAATTTATATAATTTTAAATATAAAAATGAACAAGAGTATTATGATATAAAAGGTAAAAGTATAACAAAATCTTTAATGAAAACTCCAATAAACGGAGCAAGACTTTCGTCTTCTTTTGGAATGAGAAAGCATCCAATATTAGGTTATAATAAAATGCATAGAGGAACTGACTTTGCAGCACCAAGTGGTACCCCGATAATGGCTTCTGGGTCTGGTACTGTGACAAGAGCAAGGTGGTGTGGGGGGGGAGGAAACTGTGTAAAAATAAAACATAACTCTACTTATGAAACTATTTATGCTCACATGAAGAGTTTCGCAAAAGGAATTAAGGAAGGAAAAAAAGTAAAACAAGGACAAATTATTGGCTATGTTGGTTCAACAGGAATGTCTACAGGTCCTCACCTACATTATGAGGTTATAGTTAATGGAAAAAAAGTTAACTCCCAAAAACTAAAATTACCATCTGGAAAAATCCTAAAAGGAGAAGCAAGAAAAGAGTTCGAGCTTTCAAGAATAAAAATTGATCTAAAACTTGCTGAATTAAGATAATTATTTTTTAGTTGGTAGATTGTTGTATTTCTTTCTCAGGTAAATTATCTTGCGAACTTGGTTTTTCTGAAATTTTAGATTTATCAACAAAATTTTCTTTTCGATCATTTAATTCATTAAATCTTCTTAAATAATGATCTGCATGTTGTAAGTAGTTTTGTGCTAGTACAGGATCACCATTGCTTTGAGCGTCTTTAGCAAGCTGCTGGTACTTTTGCATAGTTTTTTCAACATTATGCATGTTGTTCATCGATCCGTTTCTATTAAAATTTACATTGCCATTATTATTAAAATTGTTTGTACCACTAGTATTAATGGCTGTTGACCTTCTTCTAAAATTGTTTTTTTGAGTTCTTGGTCTAAAATTTCTTCTTCTATTATTCATATTTTTAATTATTAAATCTTGATACTAAACATCTAATGTTATCTTTGTAATCAAATAATTTATGCTCTATTCTAAACTTATTTTCAGTTAATAATTTTGAAACTTTTTTATACTGCCCGTTTCCAATCTCTAATCCGAGTAGACCTTTAATTTTTAAGATTTCTTTTGCTTTGTAGATAACTTTTCTGATTAGGTCAAGCCCATCCTTACCTCCATCTAAAGCTAATTTTGGTTCATATTTCCTAACATCCTCATCTAAATTCTTTATATTATAGGAAGGTATATATGGCAGATTTGCAACAATTAAATCAAATTTTTGTTGGAAATAATTGTCAAAAGATTTTTTTAAAAACTTTGCTCTTCTTAAAATTTTATGTCTTTCAGCATTTTTTTTCGCGATATTAATAGCTTTTTTTGAAATATCAATTCCAACTCCTTTAGAATTTTTGATCTCACTTAATAAGCTTAATAAAATGCATCCGCTACCTGTGCCAATATCTAATATCATTAAACTTTTATTTTTATTAATTTTAACAAGCTTTTCTACCATTAGTTCGGTTTCAGGCCTAGGTATTAGTGTGTTAGAATCAATTATAAACTTTTTACTCCAGAACTCTTTTTCCTTAACTAAATAAGCTATAGGTTCATGAGATAATCTTCTAAAAATTAAATTATTATAATGCGATACTTGAATTTTATCAATTTTTTGATCAAATTCCACTAGAATTTGTTCCCTAGTTTTTTTCAACACTTTTGAGAGCAAAATTTCAGCATCAAGTTTATATGTTCTTATTTTTCTTTGTCTAAGTTTATCAGCACCATAATTTACTAAATCTATAGTATTCATTAGTTTAAATTTTCAAGTTTCAAATTTTGGTCTTTTAAACGTAATTCTTGGTTCATTTCCTCGTGTATTTCTCCAGTCAAAAATTCGTCTAGTTTATGTAAAGTTAAATTTATTCTGTGGTCTGTTACTCTTCCTTGAGGAAAGTTATAGGTTCTTATTCTTTCAGATCTATCTCCTGATCCTATTTGATTTCTCCTATTACTCGATCTTTCTAAATCTTTTTTCCTTTTTTCTGCTTCATAAACACGTGATCTTAAAATTTTTAAAGCTTTAGCTTTATTTTTATGTTGTGATTTTTCATCTTGTTGACTTACAACTACTCCTGTAGGAATATGTGTAATTCTTACAGCGCTATCGGTAGTGTTTACAGATTGCCCACCTGGTCCACCAGCTCTAAAAACATCAATTCTTAGATCGGATTCTTTTATTTGTATATCAACATCTTCGGCTTCAGGTAAAACAGCTACTGTTGCGGCTGACGTATGAACTCTTCCTTGGGTTTCAGTTGCAGGAATTCGTTGAACTCTATGTACTCCTGACTCAAACTTTAAATAAGAATAAATATCATTTCCTGCTACTGAAAAAATTACCTCCTTAAAACCACCTGCATCGCTTTTTGAAATACTAATTATTTCTAAATTCCATTTTTTTTTTGTACATACTTTTTCATACATTTTAAATAAATCGGCACAAAAAAGAGATGCTTCTAAGCCACCTGTTCCTGCTCTAATTTCAACAATTACGTTTTTTTCGTCATCCTCATCTTTGGGCAGTAGGAATATTTTTAACTTATTTTCATATTGTTCTCTTAATGATTTCATTTCTATTAAATCTTTTTCTGCCATCTGAATTATTTCTTTATCATTTTTTTTATCTTTTAAAATTTGCTCTAAATCATTTTTTTCATTTTCAAAGTTTATATATTTTTTTGCAGTTTCTATTATACTTCCAAGGTTCGAATATTCTTTTGATTTTTTAGCAAAAATTTTCGGGTCTATACTTCCTGATGAAAGTTCTTTTTCTAAATTGCTGTGTTTAGAAATTATATCTTTAACCTTTTGTATTGGTATCATTAGTTAATTAAGTTCTTCAACTTTTTGTTCAACGAGTTCTACCACTTTATCAACTATATCTGGGCTAGCGACTTTGGAGTGAGGAATTCCTGATAAGTATAAAAGATTACTATCTTGACCGCCTCCAGTTAAACCAATCTCTGTTTGTGCAGCTTCGCCTGGACCATTTACTACACATCCAATTATGGATAAATTTATTGGCTTTTTAATATGAGATAATTTTTTTTCTAATTGTTTTACAGTCTCAATTACTGGAAAAGCTTGCCTTGCACATGAAGGACAAGAAATTATATTTACACCTCTAGATCTTATATTTAGTGATTTTAAAATTTCAAATGCTGCCTTTACTTCATCGACTGGATCTGAAGATAAGGAGACTCTTATTGTATCGCCGATACCCTCCATGAGTAACTGTCCAATTCCTATAGAAGATTTAATGCTACCAGTAAATAATCCGCCTGCCTCTGTTACACCTAAATGTAGTGGGTAGTCACATAATTTTGATAATTCTCTGTATGCTTTTACTGTCAAAAAAATATCTGATGATTTTACACTTATTTTAAAATTAAAAAAATCATTGTCTTCTAAAAGTTTAATATTATATTGAGCGCTCTCAACTAAAGCCTCAGGACAAGGCTCTTTATATTTTTCTAACAATGATTTATCTAAAGACCCAGCGTTTACACCTATTCTAATTGAACAATTATAATCTTTCGCTGCCTTCACTACTTCTAAAATTCTTTCTTTTGATCCTATATTACCTGGATTAATCCTAAGACAACTAGCTCCCATTTTAGCGGCCTCAATAGCTCTTTTATAATGAAAATGGATATCTGCAACAATCGGAACATTTACTTCTTTGACTATTTTTTTTAATGCTATTGTTGACTCTTCATCTGGGCAAGAAACTCTGACTATATCCGCCCCAGCGTCTTGTAATAAATTAATTTGATCTACTGTGTTTTTAATATCAGTAGTTAAAGTATTTGTCATTGATTGAACGCTTATAACTGAATTTCCACCTACAGAAACATTTCCAACTTTTATTTCTCTTGTTGTTTTTCTTTTAATTATTCTATGTGGCCTTATTTCCATTTTAATCTAATTCAAAAATTGTATGTAATTTTTTGACAGCTCTCAAAGTATTTTTTTCATCTATAATAACAGATAATTTTATCTCAGAAGTTGAAATCGCCAAAATATTGATACTTTCATCAGCAAGTCCTCTAAACATTTTATAGGTCACACCTGGGGTAGAAACCATGCCAGCACCAACAATTGATACTTTGGCAACTTTGTCGTTATAGGTAATATCTACATATTTAATGCTATTATTTTTTTCTAAAATTAATTTAGTATTTAAAAGGTCCTCTCTTTTGATAGTGAAAGTTATGTCTGTTGTTTTTTGATCAGAAGAAATATTTTGAATTACCATATCAACATTTATCTGTGCTTTATTAAGAGGTTCAAAGATATTTGCAGCTACCCCTGGTTTATCTTCCACTCCCAGTAGTGTAATTTTTGCATCATCCCTTGAATAAGCTACACCGGTTACGCTTTTTGAATAATCTATATTTTCTTGGCTGAATATCTTTGTTCCTTTTCTATTTGTAAAAGTTGATCTTACTTCCAAAGGAATATCA
Source organism: uncultured Pelagibacteraceae bacterium (assembly GCA_902555185.1). Classification (GTDB taxonomy): domain Bacteria; phylum Pseudomonadota; class Alphaproteobacteria; order Pelagibacterales; family Pelagibacteraceae; genus Pelagilacustribacter. The sequence goes on from CACDSA010000002.1 coordinate 55,598, forward strand.
TACATCATAGCGGTTTGAACTGCCGAGGGCTGCATAACTTTTGCACCAAGAGAAGATAGCTCTAACATTTCATCATAAGAAATTTTATCAATTTTTCTTGCTACTGGAATTTTATTTGGGTCTGAAGAGTATACTCCATCAACATCAGTATATATTTCACAAACATCTGCGCTAAAAATCTTTGCAACTGCAACCGCTGTAGCATCTGATCCTCCACGACCAATAGTTGTAATATCACCATTTTTTGAAACTCCTTGGAAACCAGGAATTATTGCGACACCCACTTTTAAGAATTTATTGATTTTATCTATACTCATATTAATAATTCTTGAATTAGTATGTTCTCCTTCAGTTAAAATAGGTACTTGCCAGTTTAACCAAGATTTAGCTTTTAAATTTAATTCATTTAATGCTCCTGCTATCAAGGCACAAGTAACCTGTTCACCTGAAGATAGAAGAACATCTAATTCTCTTTTATTAAAATTTTTTGTAATTTTTTTTGATAAATCAACTAATTCATTAGTTTTACCAGCCATAGCAGAAACAATCACTATTAACTGACAGCCTGATTCATGCTCTTTTTTTATTATATTCGCGACATGTTGGATCCTTTCAATTGACCCTAAAGATGTTCCGCCAAACTTTAATACTTTTTTAATCATTTTAAGAATGTAATATATTTGTAAAAGGTTTTAATATAATAAAATAATAATAATAAATACAATGACTACTATAAATAAAGAGGAAATTCAAAAGTTTTCAAAATTAGCTGATGAATGGTGGGACGTAAATGGTAAATTCAAACCGTTACATATGTTCAATCCTATAAGAATTGAATACATAGTTGAAAAAATTAAAGATCACTTTAATAGAGTAGATAAAGGCGAAAGTCCTCTGCAAGGGATAGAAATATTGGATATTGGGTGTGGAGGTGGTTTAATTTGTGAGCCATTAACCCGTCTGGGAGCATCAGTTACTGGAATAGATGCTTCGGAAAAAAACATTAGTGTTGCAAAATTACATGCAGAAAAAAATGATTTAAAAATAAATTATCTTAATAAATCTCCAGAGCAAATGGATACTGAAAAAAAATTTGATATTGTTTTAAATCTTGAAATTGTTGAACATGTAAACGATGTAAATTTATACATAGAGTCATGCTCTAATTTATTAAAAACAAATGGACTTATGTTTACAGCTACATTAAATAGAACGATTTCATCTTATCTAAAAGCAATAATTGGTGCGGAGTATTTATTAAGATGGTTGCCCATAGGGACACATGATTGGAATAAATTTATAAAGCCAGAGGAACTAGAAAAGAAATTATCGAGTAATAGTCTTAGAACTCTAGATGTTAAAGGACTTGAGTTTATACCATTAATAAACAAATGGAAAAAAACTGATAACCTATCTGTAAATTACATAATTTGTAGCAATAAAATTTAGTTTTCTTTATTAAGCCATGGAATACTTATTAAATCTATTCCTTCTTCGGCAAGTTCTTCTCTCTCTTTTTCAGTAGTTTTACCGTAAATAGTTTTTTTACTATCTTTATCGTAGTAAATATCTCTAACTCTTTTGCTAAAGTTTTCACCAACATATTCAAAATTATTTTCTATGAATTTTCTGATTTTGAGTAATTCTTTTTTTTCTTCCTGATAACATTTTTGAAGTTTAATTTGCTTTTCTTTTTGATTACTTTTTCCAGATACCATTGGAGCCATAATTGATTTTTTAATTTTGTTCGATGCACAAAAAATACATTCGAGAAGTTTTTTTTTATTTAATTTATCAAATTCTTTTGAGTCTAAAAACCAACTTTCAAACTCATGGTTTTTTTCGCATTTAAGATTATATTTGATCATTTTTTAGTTTCTATAGTCCGCGTTGATATCAATGTAATCATGGGTAAAATCACAAGTATAACATTTAAATGCATCGTTTCCTAGCTTCAGGTTTACTTCAATTTCTATAGAGTCCCATTGCATATATTCTTTTAATTTTTTTTCATCATAATTTTCAGAAACTTTTCCATTTTCCGCTACAATAAAACTTCCAATTTTAATTTTTAATTTTTTATAGTCAACTATTTCACCAGATTTTCCAATTCCCATGGCAATTCTTCCCCAATTAGGATCTTCACCTGCTACTGCTGTTTTTACCAAAGGAGAATTGGCAATTGAAAAAGCAATTGTTTTAGCGCTACTTAAAGATTTAGCATTCATTACATTAATTGTAATAAATTTTTTTGCTCCTTCACCATCAACTACAATTTGTTTTGCTAAATTTAAGCATAATTTTTTAAGAGCTAACTCAAATTTTTGAATAACTTTATCATTAAGAGATAGATTTTGACCTATTTTTAAAGATTTTGTTGAAAAAATCGAGACCATATCATTAGTCGATTGATCGCTATCTACTGTTATTGCATTAAAAGAATTTGCAACAGATCTTTTTAATAATGTTTTCAATAAGTTTGAATTTATGTCTGCATTTGTAAAAATGAATGATAACATTGTAGCTAAATTAGGAGCAATCATTCCAGAGCCTTTAGCAACTCCACATATCTTTATTAATTCATCCCCAACAATAATTTCTTCATAGGCAACCTTTGGCTTGGTGTCTGTAGTCATAATTGCTGAGGCAATCTTAAGCCAGAACATTTTGTTATGTTCACTTTTAAGTCTATCTACTAAATCCGGTAATCTTTCTCTAATTTTTTCAACAGGAAATTCCTCTCCGATTACACCTGTTGAAGCAAAAATTAAGTCTTTTATTTTTACAGTTTCATTTGTGCCTTTCTGGGATTTTGACTCTTTAATAGTTAAGATTCTTGATAAATTTTTTGCAAGAGTATCAATGCTCTCCTTGCCTTGTTTACCAGTAAAAGTATTTGCATTTTTTGTATTTACTAGAAGTCCTTTTATTATTTTCTTGTGAGAGCTGTTGTTCCAAGGAATATATTCTGATGTAACGCTGTTACTTGTAGTTAAAGTTGCGTAATTCGCACCTTTGCTAAAGTAGAATAAAGCTAAATCATCTCTGCCATCTCCGTATAAGTCTGCAGAAATTGAGGACATCTCGAGACCGTCAATTTGTTTCAAACTCTGAAACTCTCCCATTTTAGATAGTTTGGATTTATCGCTTAGAAAATTCTTTATATTTATTGTCATAATTACTATTTAATTTAAATTATAAATACATATATAGAGGTAATATGAATTTATTTACAAGAACTTTAAGTAAAATATTTAAAAGCTCTAATCAACAAGAATTAGATAAAATTCAAAGTCTAATATCAGCAATTAATGACAAAGAAAGAGAAATTAAGTCTTTTTCTGAAAGTGATTTTAAAGAAAAAACAACACACTTTAAGAAAAATGTTCAAAATGGTTCTATAAAATTAAATGAAATAATCCCAATAAGCTTTGCCATGGTTAGAGAAGCTGCAAAAAGAACTTTAGGAGAAAGGCACTACGATGTTCAATTAGCAGGTGGGCTAATATTAAATGAGGGTAAAATATCAGAAATGAAAACTGGAGAAGGCAAAACACTTGTTTCGACCTCTCCAGCTTATTTAAACTCTTTGTCAGGCAAAGGAGTCCATATAGTAACAGTTAACGACTATTTAGCAAAAAGAGACTCTGAATGGATGGGAAAAGTTTTTAATTACTTAGGTGTCACAACAGGCTGTATTACCAACAATCTAGAGGATTTTGAACGAAAAAAAAATTACGCCTCAGATATTACTTATGCCACAAACAATGAGCTTGGTTTTGATTTTTTAAGGGATAACATGAAATACGAATTAAATGAAATGGTTCAAAGAGGACATAATTTTTGTATAGTTGATGAAGTTGATAGTATTTTAATTGATGAGTCTAGAACCCCATTGATAATTTCAGGAAAATTGGAAGATAAAACGAGTCTTTATACAATCTCAAATAATTTTATAAATTACTTGCAAAAAAATGACTTTGAATTGGATGAAAAAAATAAAAATGTTATATTAACAGATGCTGGGGTTGATAAAATTGAAAAATTAGCAATTCAAAAAAATATTCTTAAAAATCGTAATTTTTATGATCCAGCGAATCTTGATCTTGTACATCATACAAATCAAGCTCTAAAAGCTAATTTAATCTTTCAAAAAGATAAAGATTACATTGTGGTTGATGGTAAAGTTCAGATAATTGATGAATTCACAGGGAGAGTATTGAGCGGAAGAAGATTTTCAGACGGATTGCATCAAGCAATAGAAGCAAAAGAAAATGTGAAAATAGAAGATGAAAATCAAACTCTAGCATCAATCACTTACCAAAATTATTTCAGACTGTATAAAAAATTGTCTGGTATGACGGGTACTGCTATGACTGAGTCGGAGGAATTTTACGACATTTATAAATTAAATGTAGTCTCAATTCCTACTAACAAAGATCTAATTAGAAAAGATTTTAATGATCAAATATTCAGAACTGAAGAGGAAAAATATAATGCAATCACTCAAAAGATTATTCAATGTAATACAAAGGGACAACCAGTGTTAGTGGGAACTACTAGTATAGAAAAATCAGAAAAAATTTCAAATTTTCTTAGCAAAAGAAAGATTAAACATAATGTTTTAAATGCTAAGCATCATGAGAAGGAAGCTAAGATAATTGCAGAAGCAGGAAAAATTAAGGCTGTCACGATTGCAACCAATATGGCTGGACGAGGAACAGATATAAAATTGGGTGGAAACAAAGATTTTATTGAAGATGGTAAAACTATTTCTAATGAGGAACACTCAAAAAATGAGGATGAAGTAAAAAAATTAGGTGGACTTTTTATTATTGGCACAGAAAGACACGAGAGCAGAAGAATTGATAATCAATTAAGGGGAAGATCAGGTAGACAAGGCGATCCAGGTTCCTCAATTTTTTTTATAAGTCTAAAAGATGAATTGATGAGGATTTTTGGGGGAGATTCTATTGATGGAATGTTAAAAAAAATTGGATTAAAAGAAAATGAGTCAATAGATCACCCTTGGATTAACAAAGCTATGGAAAGAGCTCAAAAAAAAGTTGAAACAAGAAACTTTGATATTCGAAAAACTCTTATAAAATTTGACGATGTGATGAATGATCAAAGACAAGTGATATTTTCACAAAGATTAAAAATTCTAAAAGAAACTGACATCAAAGAAATGCTTAATCATTTCTTTGATGAAGTTTTAGAAGATTTAGTTGTATCGATAAACAATTACAAGAAATCGAATGACGAAAAATATCTAACAGAAATTAAAAATATAACTGGAAACTCAATTAATGATAATGCATTAAAATCTCTAGCTTCAAAAGAAAAAAGTGATTTTTTAAAAAGTTTGAAAGATATTTTTTTAGAAAAACAATCATCGCGAATTGAAGTTCTTGGTGCTGAACAGAATAAAAGTATTGAGAAGAAAATTTTACTACAAATAATTGATTATTCATGGAGATCACATCTTCAATACTTAGAACAGTTAAGACAAGTTATTGGACTTAGGCAGTATGGTCAAAAGGATCCTTTATCAGAGTTTAAAAAGGAAGCGTTTGTTCTTTTTGAGAATTTACTCCTGAAAATTAAAAATGATGTAATTAAACTTTTGTTAAACTTAAATATAGTAGTTTCAAATGAAGAAAACCAAAATCAACAATCAAAAAAAATAGATGAAAATAAAAATATAAAAAAGGTTGGCAGAAACGAAAAATGTCCGTGTGGTTCAGGAAAGAAATTTAAATATTGTCACGGTAACGTCTAGATTAAATTTTTTTAAATGCATTTAAAGCTTTAATTCTAGCTTTCTCATGAATTACTATAGGAAAAGGATATTCTTTGCCTAACTTTAGTAAATTATCGTTTTTTAATTCCCAAGGTTTATGAATAAATTTTTTTGGTACATTTTTTAATTCTGGGATCCATTTTTTTACGTATTCTCCCTCTTTATCAAACTTTTCTCCTTGTAAAATTGGATTGAAAATTCTGAAATACGGAGCAGCATCGGCGCCACTTCCAGCAACCCATTGCCAGCCAGAAATATTATTTGCTTCATTGTAATCCAAAAGAGAATTTTTGAAGTATTTTTCTCCTTCAGTCCAATTAATTAGTAAATGTTTTACCAAAAATGAACCTACTATCATTCTAACTCTATTATGCATCCAACCTGTAGAATTAAGTTCCCGCATTCCTGCATCAACTATTGGATAACCAGTTAGCCCCTTTTTCCAAGCTAATAAAAACTCTGATTTTTTTTCCCACGGAAATTTGTCAAATTTTTTTGAATAATTTCCTTTAACCATGTGCGGGAAATGATTTATGAGTGAGTGGTTAAATTCTCTCCATCCTATTTCAGCTAAAAACTTACTAATATTTTTTTTTTTTGATTTTATACACTCTTCCCATATTGTTTCTACATGGATTTGACCATGAGTAATAAATGGAGATAGTTTCGATGTTCCAATTATATTCGGGAAATTTCTTGCGTTTGAATAATTATCGATTTTATTATTTACAAAATATTTCAATTCTTTTAGAGCTTTTTCTTCACTGGGGGACCAATATTTTTCAAATTTTTTAAACCAATTGTTTTTGGGATAAATATCTTTAATTTTCATCTTATTATTTAAAAAAGAAATTTTTTCTTTACATTTTAAAACTTTCTTTTCTTTTGATGGAATTTTCTCTAAATATGATTTTTCAGCATTTCTCCAATATGGCGTAAATACTTTGAAAGGTGTTCCATCTGTCTTTTTAACATAATCTGGTTCATTTAGAATATTTCCTTTTAGTATTTTATATTCAATTTTTTTAGACTCACAATTTTTTATTAAATATTGATCAAATTTAAGATAATTCGGTTCATAAGTTTTATTCCAGTAAATTGAAAAGTTTTTTTTCTTAAAGAGTTTCTCAAAAAATAATTTATAAGAGTTTGTGTCAATGACCTCTAATTTGATATTATAGTAATTTAATTTTATCTCAAATTCCTCAAGCGACTTTGCAACCCACCATTTTTGAGCTTCTTGGTTTTCAAATTTTTTTTTTTTGTAAAGATAAAATGCTACTACTCGATCATGATTTTTTGTGGCTTCAAATAATGCTTGATTTTTATTTAATCTAAAGTCACATTTAAGCCAAAAAAGTCCAATTTTTTTTACCATAATTAATGATAACAAATTTAAAATGATAATACGATGTGCATTAATTGCTTGGTGGTGGCCTTGGTAAGAATCGCACTTACGACACATACCTTTTCAGGGTACTGCTCTACTACTGAGCTACAAGGCCTAGAACCTAAAAGTAATTCTACCTTTAGTTAAATCATATGGCGTCATTTCAACCATCACATTATCGCCAGCTAAAACTCTAATTCTATTCTTTCTTAACTTACCAGCTGTGTGAGCTAAAATTTCATGGTTATTCTCTAATTTTACTCTAAACATAGCATTAGGTAATAATTCAGTTACTTTACCTTTAAATTCTAAAGTTTCTTGTTTTGCCAATTAATTTCCTTTTTTCAATCTTATTTTAATCGAGTGAGCATGACCCTCTAAATTTTCATGCTTTGCTAAATTTATAACTGATGGCCCCAATCTTTCAATACCTGTTTTTGATATTTTTATTAAGGAATGTCGCTTTAAAAAATCGCCAACGGACAAACCTGAAGAATATTTTGCTGAACCAGATGTGGGTAAAACATGATTTGGTCCTGCTATATAATCTCCCATAGCTTCAGGTGAAAATTTTCCAATAAAAATTGAACCAGCATTTTTAATTTTCGATAGTATTTTTTTATGATCCTTTAAATTAAGCTCTAAGTGCTCTGGTGCAATTAAATTCACAGCATTTATCATTTTATCTTTATTGTTAGCGAATATTGCTAGCCCAAATTTTTTTAAACTTTTTGTAGCTATATCTTTTTTGGGTAAATTTTTTAATTGATTTTTTAAACAATTATTTACTTTTTTTATAAGATCTTTGTTATTCGTTACTAAAATTGCTTGAGCTAATACATCATGTTCAGCTTGTGCGATTAGGTCTGCAGCAATCCAATCAGGATTAGAATATTTGTCAGCAACAATTGTAACTTCTGATGGCCCAGCTATCATATCAATACCAACATCACCAAAGACCTCCTTTTTTGCAAACGCTACAAATTGATTTCCTGGCCCAACAATTTTATCAACTTTTTGAAATGTTTTTGTTCCGTATGTTAAAGCAGCTATCGAATGTGCACCTCCAGTTTTATATATTTCCTTAACACCACATTTTTTGGCAGCATAGATAATTGCTGGATTTACTTTTGAGTCTAAACAAGGTGTGGTTAAATAAATATTTTTTACGCCAGCGACCAAGGCTGGAATACAATTCATTAAAACAGTGCTTGGATAACTAGCGGTTCCTCCTGGAACATAAACACCTACACTTTCAATAGGAGTATATTTATATGATAGCTCACTATTAAATTTATCTTTAAATTTATAATCACTGAATTTCTGGTGAGAGTGAAATTTTTTTATTCTTGCGAAAGAAATATCAATTGATTTTTTTAATTTTGAATCAATTTTTTTAGAAATTTTTACTATATCAGATTTAGAAAATTTAATCGTTCTTGATTTGTTTTTAATTTTTGAATATTTTTTTTCATAATAGACTACTGCTCTGTCTCCTTTTCTTTTAACATTAAACAAAATATTTTTTATAATTGCTGTATTTTTATTTTGGGTAAATTTCCTACTATCTAGAATAATTTTTAACTTTTTTTCAAACCTTTTTTGATTTGCATTAATAAGTTTTAACATCATATCGCCTTATGTTTTGGTCTATTTTTCGTTTCCCAAGCTTCTCCTTGATCGTCTAGAGTTACTTCTACTATTTCAGAAATGATTTTAAGCACTGAGTCACCAGCAAAAATAATTTTCATCTCATAACTATTATCAGGCATTTGATTACATTCAATAGCTAGAAAATCTAAAAATTTAGATTTATTTGATTGTATTATATTTTTTGCATAAACCTCTAGAACATTTTCTATTTTTAAAATCGTTCTTATTCTTTTATTTTTTCTAAAAACTCCTTTTTCAACATCCTCCCACATAAACCTGTTTAATTGCATTAAAAAAATTTTATTTTTACTTAAATGAGCAATATCTTGCAAGTTGGCTATTGAGTCTTGCAAGTGAGCTGAGATGACACTTAAATCATCTTTTGATCTAGCTATTAATTTTAAATTTTTAGCCTTCATATTAAACTCTCTTAATATTTGCTTTACATTTCTTCAGTTTTCTCTCAAGAAATTCGTATCCTCGATCAAGATGGTAAATTCTGTTAATAATTGTCCTATTTTCAGCAATGAGTCCGGCCAAAACAAGGCTAACAGAAGCTCTTAAGTCTGTTGCCATTACTTCCGCTCCATTAAGTTTTGTCGGACCTTCAATAAAAGCAGTTTTATTTTTAATTTCTATTTTTGCACCCATTCTTCTTAACTCTGGCACGTGCATAAATCTGTTCTCAAAAATATTTTCTTTTATTTGAGATTTGCCATTAACTTGGGTCATTAAGACCATAAATTGAGCTTGAAGATCTGTTGGAAAACCAGGGTAAGGTTTTGTTGTAATATCTAATCTTTTTAATTTTTTATTTTTTCCTATGGTTATTGAATTTTTTTTCACATCAATATTTGCACCTATTCTATTTAAAATATTTATTTCATTCTTTACAAATTTAGTTTCAATTTTATCAATAGTAATTTTTTTTCCAATTAAAACCCCTGCTATTAAATAAGTTCCAAATTCAATTCGGTCAAATATAACTTTATGACTTATTTTTTTTTTGATCATTTCACTTGAGTTAATCAATATTTTTCTTCCACTTATCTTAATTTTACCGCCAAGTTTGTTCAAAAATGAGATTAGATCTAAAATTTCTGGTTCAATAGCACAATTTTTCAGAGTTGTTTGACCTTTAGCCTTAAAGGCAGCTAATAAGGCATTTTCAGTAGCCCCAACTGAAATAGAGGGAAAATTTATCACTGTTCCTCTAAGTCCTCTTTTAGCCTCTGCAATTATGTATCCACCTTTGATCTTAATTTTTGCACCAAGTTTTTTTAATGCAAACAAATGAAGATCGACAGGCCTAGTCCCAATTGCACATCCTCCAGGTAATGAAACTTTTGCTTTTTTATATTTAGTTAAAAGCGAGCCTAAGACCAAAACACCAGCCCTCATTGTTTTCACGAGCTTATACGGTGCAATAGTTTTAATATTCTTATTTTTGTTTTGAATTATTAAAGAATTTTTTTTTTTGGAAATGTTAATTTCTAAACCGATGAACTTTAATAATGTTATCATTGTAAAAATATCCTTAACTAACGGAACATTTTTTAATTTTACTTCATCTGCTAATATTGATGCAGCCAAGATTGGTAAACTTGCATTTTTTGAACCCGATATAGAAATTTTACCAATTAATTCTCTTTTTCCCTTAATTAAAAGTTTTTGCATTAAAGAAATTTAAATTTTGGGTAGTGTCACTCCCTTTTGTTTCATGTACTTACCTTTTCTATTAGCGTAAGTAACAGAAGGTTTCTCATTGCCTTTGATAAATATAAATTGAGCGACACCCTCATTTGCATAAATTTTGGCTGGCAACGGTGTTGTGTTAGAAAATTCTAGAGTGACATGACCCTCCCATCCAGGTTCTAATGGTGTAACATTTACAATTATCCCACATCTTGCATAGGTAGATTTTCCAAGGCAAATCACTAATACATTATCTGGTATTTTAAAATATTCGACAGTTCTAGCTAAAGCAAAAGAGTTTGGAGGAATTATACATTCTTTTCCAATCTTAGTGATAAAGCTTTCTTTCTTAAAATGTTTTGGATCAACAACCCCAGAATTTACATTTGTAAATATTTTAAATTCATTTGATACCCTAGCATCATAACCGTAAGAGGATAAACCAAATGAAATTTTTCCTTTTCGAACTTGCTTGCTAACAAAAGGTTTAATCATTCCCTTTTGAGACTCTTTTCTAATCCATTTATCTGACTGAACTGACATTTTTTCTTTTATGGTTTTTTTTAAAGCTTTTTCTTTTTTTTAAATTCTTTTTTAAAGCGGATTCTCGAGATTTAAAAGATGAATCTTTTTTTTCAAAAGATTGCATAAAAAGATTAATTTTTATCTGGATTTGTTAAGTCCTCAAGAGTTATAGGCTTGTCTATATCATGCATCTTTTCTTCTTTTGGATCTTTTTGGCTATTCAAAGATTTTTTTGCTCTTCGCTGCTCAATTCTTGCTTTGCGTTTAGCTTCTTTTTTCATAGCTTTATCGCCACGAGTAGACTTATAATCATAGTGTATTCCCATAATGGCTCCTGCATCTAATATACAATGTTTACTTAATTGGTATGTAATATGCAAGCCTCTTAGAAAAATTCTATTAACACGATAAATTTAATGAATTTAAGCTTTTTTGAATTTAAATTTGGCCCCTAAAAATTTATATCCTAATTCGATTAAAAAGGAGAAAAATAAAGTTGATATTATTGAGTATGTAAAAAAAGGAATAGCCAATAAAAAACACTTATGCAAACCTTCAACTGTCAATCCATACATACCTGTGGACCAAACTCCAAAATTGGTCACTATGAAAAAAATAACTGCTCCTAATAAAGCTCCACTAATTCTTTTGAGAATGTTTTCAGTAAAAAATGTAGACATCAATCCTATCAAAAAAACACTGCCCCAAGTCCAATGGGTTCCAGAATGATAGCCAATTATGAAATCTGTAATTGCAAAACTAATTATAAGTACCGGCAAATATCTAATTCCCAAAAAAACTGGAACATAAAAACTTAAAGCTAGCAAACTTGTAAAATTTGGTGGATGCGGAATAAATCTACTTGCCGCCAAAGACGCAAAAATACCGAAGGAAATTATCAAATTTTTTTTCATAAGCTAATATAACCTTTTTAAACCAAAATTAAAAGAGCGGTCCATTTGTGAATAATCTTTAGCAGTTTCGTAATTTTCATCGAAAATATTGGTAATATTAAAGTATAAATTATATCCATCACCTAATTTATAATTAAGGTTTAGATCATTTACAAAATAAGACTCTACTCTTTCATCGTTAAAAGTCCTATTTCCATTTCCATAATCTCTTGCGTCTTCTGACCATTTTGAATTTAAAATTATGTTTAAATTTTCATAATTAGGAAAATTTAATTGTGTATTCAAATTAATTAAATGTCTTGGAATTCTAACTAGCTGTGAGCTAGTATAAGAATTGCTTTTGTCTGGATCATCTTGCTCCGCTCCATCATATGTATTGGTATAAGTATAGTTAAACCCAAAATTTAATTGATCATTAAATTTTAAATTTGATATAAACTCAATACCTTGACTTTTTACGGTTCCAGGCATGTTTTGGGTGGTATAGTTTACTCCAGAGCTATTACCTGTTTTCCATCCCTCTAAAACATTATCATATGATGTATTAAAATAAATTAAATCAAAATTTAAATTATCAAATTTTTTTTCTAATCCTAAATCAAAACTTTTACTTTTTTCAGCTTTGACATATGGTAACGAGTTCGAATTAGCGGCGTATACATAATACATTTCGTACAATGATGGAAATCTAAATCCGGTTCCAAATGAACTTTTAATTTTAGTTTTCTTATCATCAAATAAATATGCAAGTGTAGCTCTATGGGACTCTTCATTCCCAGCTACAGAATTATCGTCAAATCTTGCTCCATAAGTCGTGAACAAGTTATTTGAAATTCTTTTTTGAAAATCAAAATAACTTGAAGTCGTGTAATATGACTCCCTTTTTATTCCTGTGAGATCTTTATTATATCCAATTTGATCATCTTCTCTTTCAATTCCAAATATTAAATTATTATCCAAATTAAATTTATAATTTCCCATGTAACCAAGAGAATACCTTTCGCCATAATAATTATCTTTTATTAGATTTCCACTCCCTGCTGCAGCTCCATATGATCTTTTTGTATAAGAATTAGTCAAAGAAAATTTATTTTCAAATTTTTCGTTACTCTGATAAATTAATGTTCCGCTAGTTAAATAATGTCTACTATTTTCCTCCTCACTATGAGTTGCTGTTGCAGTATCAACGACTTTATCGTACTGAAGATAAGAGTCTCTTAATCTCGCAATACCCTCGAATTTCAATGACTCATTTAGTCGGTTTTCAATTTTTCCTAAGAACGAATTATTTCTATAAGCATCTTTTTCATCATTATGGCTCATCTGAGAAATCCCATCAGTTTGAAACTTTTCAAAAGAAATTAAATAGTTTGAATTATCTTTTTCTCCGGACTTAGAAAAAGATAAATTGTTAGTACCATGGGATCCGGTATTATAAAAAACATCACCTTTTTGATTTTTATTTCCCTTTTTTGTTGTAATATTAATTGTTCCTCCAATTGCCCCACTGCCATAAACTGAACTCTGAGAACCTTTTAGTATTTCAACTCTAGAAATTTGATTGGTCAAAATATGATTAAAGTCAAAATCTCCAGAAACACTAGATGGATCTGACATTTTGACACCGTCTATATAAACTGTTGAATATCTTTTAGGTAAGCCTCTTAATTGAACAGCTGATGCTGTCCCGTGCCCACCAGATTGAAAAAAATTTATTGAGGTTGAATTGTTTGAAAGGACGTCTCCCAAAAAATAGTCATTGTTTTTCTCGAAAAATTTTTCATCTAAAATAACTACAGAAGATCCTACCGTAGAAATTGATTGGGGTTTTTTACTTGGTGCTATTACTATGACTGGAATGTCCTTACTAAAAACTGAAAAATTTAATTGAAAACTTAAAGATAATAAACTTACTAATACTAAAATTTTTTTTTGCATGTGGCTCCTATTTTCTTTGCCACTGCTTTTATTGCAGAATTAGGCTTTTCCTGGCCATCATTCGGCAGCGGACTACATTGGGTGGCGCTCGGACTTGAACTACGTTCTTACCGTTGCAGGTACAGTCAATGATTTACACATTGTTCCCCACTCACTTATTCAATGTACAATCAAATTAAATATTTTTTTTAAAATAGCAAGTTAAAGTTTTTAATTACTTGTTAATGTATTTTTTTGTTAACCCCAATAGAATTGACAATATAACAGCTACAAGAACGTCTTGAAAAGGTGTCGCATTTGGGAGCCCATAATTCCAAAGAATTACCAATATAATCCAAATTACCCAACTAATTTTTTTAGTTAACATTTACCTTACATCCGTGTTCGTTACAGCTTTTACCCTCTTTAATATTGTTAAAAAAATCAATTGCTCTTAATGAGGTCATCATATGATTTTGATAAATATTTAGATAACCATTCAAACTCTCAGATAATTTTTTTGCCTCATCCATCATACCTAATCTTGTTAGGTTTATAAGCATTATTGCATTTCCATTAGGAATAGTATTATCCCCAATATCGATGGGCTTAAAAAAAACATCGCTATTATCTAATGGGTTCTTTTGAAATATATTTTTATCTTTTAAATAAAATTTATTTAATGCCTCTTTTGACATTTTCATTGCTAAGTCTTTATATTTAAAATTCATTGTTTTATCGTAAAGATCATTAATAGCATTAATTAAAAAAGCATAGTCTTCAATAAAAACAACATGTTTGGAGTAACTATGATAAATTTTATCTTTTATATATTTTTTTTCAATTAAAGAAAAAAAATTTTCAGCTAAATTCAAATATCCTTTATTAGGTAGAATTTCGTCAGAGGTAATCAAAGAACTTATCCATAGACAATTTAAATCTAATTGGGTTTTGTCATCAAAAAATGGTTTATTTTTTTTTGATCTAATTTCCAAGAGTTTTTTTTCAATTTCTTTTGGTGGTTTTTCTTTTTCTACTAAAATGATTTTATTTTCCCAATTTCCCTCAGGTTTTATTTCAAAATATTTATTGATTTTTTCTATATCTTTAATTTCCTCATATTTGAAAATATAATATTTACCTTCTTCATTATCACTGTCGGCGTCATAGGCTGAACCTAGAAAACCCTTATTATTTAAGAAATCTTTTTTTAAAAATTCAATTGTTTGCTCCAATTTACTTTTAAAGTATGTTTCAGAATTTATTCTACAATATTTTGACAATAATGATATAAACTGAGCATTGTCATAAAGCATTTTCTCAAAGTGGGGCACTATCCAGTTTTCATCGATGGTGTATCTTGCTATTCCACCTTCCACATGGTCATAGATTCCTTTTGAGCACAATTGTTTGATAATTAATTCAACAGGTTTAAGGTACTTTTTATCTTTAGATTTATTGTAAAAATAAAGCAAAGTTTCATAAACATTAAAAGTTGGAAATTTCGGAGCTCCTTTAAACCCTCCCTTAATTGGGTCTAAATAACTAAGAGTTTTTTCTAAAATAGGTTCTAAATCTTGTTTTAAAACTAAATTTTTTTTTAAATCTAAGTTTTTTATTATTAAATCTTTTTGCTTTATTATATTTTCTCTTTGATCCAGATAGGCTTGTGAAACTTTTTGAAGAACTTCTTTAAAAGACGGCAAACCGTGCTTTGAGTCTTTTGGAAAATATGTACCTCCCATAAATGGCACACCATTTTCATCTAAAAACATTGTCAAAGGCCAGCCACCTCCTGTTTGATTGAATAATTGGAATGAACTTTGAAATATAAAATCCAAGTCAGGTCTTTCTTCTCTGTCAACTTTAATATTAATGAATTTGTCATTCATAATTTTTGCGGTTTCTATATCTTCAAAACTTTCATGGGCCATAACATGACACCAATGACAGCTTGCGTAACCAATACTTAACAAAATAGGTTTTTTATTTGACTTTGCAAATTCCAATGTTGTTTTTGACCAAGTTTGCCAATTGACTGGATTATCTTTATGCTGCTTTAGATAGGGACTTTGATCATCAGCAAGAATATTTTTATCAATTTGCATCATTAAAATATTTTTTTTTAATTACAAAAGAAGTAATCATTAAAATAATAAACATTAGTATTGGTAAATAAATCTCTGGGTTTAATATTAATTCAATCAAATTAAAATTCTTAGCTTGCTCTATATAAGAATTTAGACCAGATCCTATCGTGTTAATAATAAAAAAACTAGGGATAAAACCAAAAAAACTTGCCAAAAAATAATTAATTTTTTTCATTCCAAATAAAATTGGAAGTAAGTTTTGTAAACCAAAAGGAACTCCAAGTCCTCCGATGAGTCTATAAATAAAAAACAGGTAAAATTCATTTTTTTGAAATAAGTGAATATATTTTTCAAATTTTTTTTCTAAAATCGACTTTACTAAATCTCTAAAAAAAAAATTTCCAATTGAATACAAAATTAGTGCACCAAATGAAATTGATACAACTGAAATAAACGTTCCAACCCACTTGCCAAATAAAATTCCAGAAAAAATTAGAATGGGGAATCCAAATCCAAGTAAAGAAACCCAAATTATTGAAAAAATAAAAAAATAAAATAAATTGATTATTAAATTCTCAGAAATGTATGAACCTAGATCTGATTGGAGTTCCTTGTAATAAGCGAAATCATCCAGTTTACTAATTTCTATGCTTTTAAAAACAAAATAAAGAAAGACAAATAATATAACTATATAAGAGATACCTAAAAATATTTTCAAATGTTTACTCATAATTTACCTGTACAACAGACATTAATTAAAATATATACCTTAAAATATTTATGAAAAGAACATATCAACCTAGCAATTTAGTAAGAAAACGACGACACGGTTTTAGAGCAAGAATGGCTACAAAGACCGGTAGACAACTAATTGCTCGAAGAAGAGCTAAAGGCAGAAAGACTCTTTCGACATAAGATTAAATGGTTAAGCTTGAAAGTTTAAAAAAAAGCAACCAATTCAAAAAAACACTTAAAGAAAAGAAGGTTCATACAGATTACTTCTCTGTTTTTGCAGCAAAAAATTTTTTCAAAAAAAAGCATAAAAATAATTTACTCATTAGTTTCGTTATGAAAAAAAAAATTGGAAATGCCGTCAAAAGAAACAAAATTAGAAGAAAATTAAAAGCAATTATTCAAAAATTATTAAAAAAAAAGGGTGCAATTAATAAGGATTACACTTATATAGTTTTCGGTAAGTCTAATGCTTATGCTCAAAAACATGATGTGCTTTTACAATTAATGGAGAAAAGTTTTAGTAAATTAAAAAGATAAAATGACAAAAATTCTAATTATCATTATTAAGATTTATCAATATTTAGTTTCACCACTCTTAGGAAATAGATGTAGATTTTTACCTACTTGTTCTGATTATTTTATTGAAGCGCTTCAAACTCAAGGTACAACAAAAGGATTTAAACTAGGGATAAAAAGGATTTTAAAATGTCACCCTTTCAAGAAATTGGGTGGCAGTCACGGTTTAGATTTTGTGCCAATTTCGAAAGATAAAAAGGAGAGCAATAATGGATAGAAATGTTTTTGTTGCAATTGCTCTTTCAATGTCTGTTTTGCTTTTCTGGGGTGCTTTTTTCGAAACTCCAAAAAAAACTTCTGAACAACAAACGAATCAAAACGTAGAGCAAGAGAATGAGCAAAGCTCTATTGCACCAACGATTAATCAGCCACAGATCATAAAAAAGATTACCAGAGAAGAGTCTATCAATTCAAGTAAAAGAATTAAAATTGAAAATGACAGTGTGGTGGGATCTATTAGTTTAAAGGGTGCTGTAATTGACGATATATCATTCAAAAAACATAAACAAAAAGTTGAAGATGGAAAAAATATCATTTTTTTAAACCCATCTGATACTGAAAACGGTTTTTTCATAGAGACTGGTTGGACAAGTATTGGAAATAAAATTAAAGTTCCTACAAAAGATTCTGAATGGAAAGTAATAGGTAATAATATATTAAGCGATAAATCTCCTGTTACTTTGCAATGGAACAATAAGGAAGGTGTCACTTTTGAAAAAAAAATTGAATTAGATGATAAGTATTTATTTAAAATATCTCAGCAGGTAAAAAATAATTCAAATTCATCTATTGATCTATATCCGTATGCACAGATGACAAGGAATAAAATCCCCGATGATATTCAAAATTTTTACATTCAACATGAGGGGTTTATTGGGGTATTTGACGATGAATTAAAGGAAGACGACTATGATGATGTAGAAGAAAAAAAAATAGTAAGAGAATCAAGTGAAGGCTGGCTTGGAATAACAGATAAATATTGGATGACTGCTTTTGTACCTGAGCCAGGTAAAAGTTTTAAATCAACATTCCTTTTCGAAAATGGATTTAAAGCGAATTACATTATTAATGAACCAGTGAATATTGGAAAATCATCAACGGGAGCAAATAAACTCAGATTATTTATTGCCGCTAAAGAGGTTGAGACAATTGATGGATACGCAGCAGATCAAAATATAAATAAATTTGATTTAGTTATAGACTGGGGATGGTTCTACTTTTTCACAAAACCTTTATTTTTCGTTATAGATTATTTATTTAAAATTTCAGGAAATTTTGGAACAGCTATAGTCTTATTAACTATTGCTATAAGACTTATTTTCTTCCCACTAGCAAACTTCTCTTTCAAGTCAATGGCAAAAATGAAAGCGGTTCAACCAGAGATGATGAGGCTTAAAGAACTACACAAAGATGATAAAGTTAAATTACAACAAGAGATGATGGCCTTATATAGAAAAGAAAAAATAAATCCTGCATCAGGTTGCTTGCCAGTTTTAATTCAAATTCCATTCTTTTTTGCAATTTATAAGATGCTTTTTATTTCTTTAGAAATGAGGCATCAGCCATTTTTTGGTTGGATAAAAGACTTGTCAGCACAAGACCCGACTTCTTTGTTTAATTTATTTGGTCTAATTCCATGGGATCCCCCAGGGTTTATGATTATAGGCATTTGGCCAATATTAATGGGAGCCTCTATGTGGGTTCAACAAAAATTAAACCCTGCTCCTGCTGATCCTATACAAGCAAAAATATTTGCGTTCTTTCCATTATTTTTAACGATTATACTTGCCTCTTTCCCATCTGGGTTAGTTGTTTACTGGACAATAAATAATATTCTTACTATTGCTCAACAGTATGTAATTGTTAAAAAAACGACTGTGAAAACAAATTAGATGTCAAAAGATATTTCTCTAGACGAGATAAAAGAATTTTGGCCTGATAAAGCTCCAGACATAAACATAGTTCAAAAATATATCAAAAAATACGAAAATGAAAAAATTGTGATTAAATATGGTGGTAATGTTCTAATAGACAGAAATGTCTTTAATAATTTCATATCTGATATAAATGTTCTCAATAGATTGGGCTTATCTGTAGTTGTGGTTCATGGTGGTGGTCCGAGGATCAAAAGAGAATTAGATAAGAAAAAAATCGTGTCGAAATTTATTAATGGCTTGAGGGTAACAGATAAAAACATAATTGATACTGTAGAGGAAGTTTTAATTGATTTTAACAGAGACATAGCTAGTTCTCTTAAGAAATTAGGTTCTCAAGCGGCTATGTTTCATACTAAGAGTGACAATATCATAGAAGTTGAGCCTGAAAGAGAGGAACTTGGATTTGTTGGAATACCAAAAAAAATAAATGATAATTTGATTCAAAGCGCATTAAACAAAAATAAAATTCCAATTATAGCGCCTTTAGGCTTAGGAAAGAATAAACGAACATATAATATTAATGGTGATACAGCAGCTAGTGCTATTGCAAAAAAACTTAAGTCTAGAAGACTAATATTAATGACAAATGTTGAGGGTGTATATGATGATAAAAAAAAGTTAATATCCGAAATTAAACCTTTCGATCTGGAAAATCTCATTAAATGGAAAGTTGTTCAAGGAGGAATGATCCCTAAAATAGAAAACTGTGTAGATGCTGTACAAAATGGAGTTAGAGGTGTCGTGATTCTAGATGGAAGAAAACCACATTCAATTTTACACGAAATTTTTTCTGATAAAGGATCTGGAACACTGATTAGAGAATGAAAGATTTAAAAGATATAAAATTTTGGTTATTTGACTTAGACAATACACTTTATGATGGAGCTACTAAAGTTTTTGATCAGGTTGACAAAAAAATGTCAAAATTTATTTCTGAAAAACTTAATGTTGGTATTGAAGAAGCTAGAAGAATTCAAAAGAATTATTTTCAAGAATATAATACAACTTTAAACGGGATGATAAAACACCACAAAATAGATGCTGATGAATTTCTAGAATTTGTTCATGACGTAGATTTAAGTTTTTTAAACAAAGATAAAGATTTAGAGGACGAAATCAAAAAATTAGGAGGAAAAAAAATAATTTTCACAAATGGCTCTAGAGCGCATGCTCTCAATGTTACAAAACGAATAGGAATAGATAAGCTTTTTGATGGAATTTTTGATATCCGAGATTGTGAATTTATTCCAAAGCCTTCGAAAGAACCTTATAAAAAATTAGTAGAAAATTACAAAATTGAGCCACAATATTGTATATTCTTTGAAGATATTGCAAGAAATTTAAAACCAGCATACGAATTAGGAATGAAAACTGTTTGGATTAAAAATGATGAACCTTGGGCAGCGAAGTATTCTGACTCAGAATTTATCAATTATAAAACTGACAATTTGGCAAAATTTTTAAAGGAGATTAATGGATTACGATAAGCTAGAAAAAATTATAAACGGAAGTTTTGAAAAAAAAGAAAAAGTAGGTCCAAAATCAGATAAAAAATTAATAAAAGCTATAAATGAAACCATAAATTTAGTTGATAGTGGAAAAATTAGAGTAGCGAATAAACAAAATGGAAATTGGGTCGTTAATCAATGGATTAAAAAAGCTATTTTGTTAAGTTTTAGAATAAACAAAATGGAGATGATGAAAGGTCCCTACACCACTTGGTATGACAAAGTTCCAGGAAAAACAGTTAAGTGGAAAGAAAAAGATTGGCAAAAAGCTGGATACCGTCATGTTCCTAATGGAGTTGTAAGAAAAGGAGCATACATTGCTAAAAATGTGGTTTTAATGCCTAGCTTTGTAAATCTTGGAGCCTATGTTGACGAAGGTACAATGATTGATACTTGGGCATCAGTCGGTTCGTGTGCCCAGGTTGGAAAAAATTGCCATATTTCCGGAGGCGCAGGTATAGGAGGTGTGCTAGAACCTTTACAAGCTGGTCCTGTAATTATTGAAGATAATTGTTTTATTGGAGCTCGTTCTGAAATCGCTGAAGGTGTTCTAGTGGAGGAAGGAGCAGTATTATCAATGGGAGTTTATATTGGTGCATCTACAAAAATAGTGGATAGGAAAACAGGAGAAATACATTACGGTAAAGTCCCTGCATATTCTGTTGTCGTACCTGGAAGCTTGCCTAATAAATCAAATCCTGATGGACCTTCATTATATTGCGCTGTTATAGTAAAAAAAGTTGATGAGAAAACTAGAAGCAAAACTTCTATAAATGATTTACTAAGAGACTAATGGCTATAATAAACGAACTACAATTATCCAAAGATTTGATAAGATTTCCAAGTGTTACGCCAACAGATGCAGGAGCAATTAAATTTCTTAGCAAAAAATTAAAAAAATTAGGTTTTAATTGTAAGTTGCTAGTATTTAAAGACAAAAAAAGTAATCCAATAAAAAATTTATATGCGCGAATAGGTCGAAAAAAACCAAATCTTTGCTACGCTGGTCATACTGACGTAGTGCCACCAGGAAATATAAAAGACTGGACTACTAATCCTTTTAAGCCTCTAGTTAAAAATAATTATTTAATCGGGAGAGGTGCTAATGATATGAAAAGTTCAATAGCATGCTTTGTTGCGGCTGTAAGCAAATTTTTACAAAAGAACCGAAAATTTAATGGATCAATTAGTTTTTTGATAACTGGTGATGAAGAAGGCTATGCAATAAATGGCACAAAAAAAGTTGTAGATTACTTAAGAAGAAGAAAAGAGAAAATAGATTTTTGTATTGTGGGAGAGCCAACAAATCCAAGAAAACTTGGAGAAATGATAAAAATTGGAAGAAGAGGTAGTTTATCAGGAAAAATTGAAATCACTGGTACTCAAGGGCACATTGCATATCCTCATCTATCAAATAATCCCATAAATACATTAGTGGAAATTTGTAAAAAACTTAAAGAAAAAAAACTTGATAAAGGTAATAAAGATTTTCAGCCATCTAATTTAGAATTTACATCCATTAATGTAGACAACAAAGCACATAACGTAATACCAGCAAGGGCAAGGGCACAATTTAATATAAGATATAATAATTTACATACAGCAAGTTCTTTAAAGAAAAAGATAAGTTTGATCGTAAAAAAAATGAGTAAAAAAAATAGATGTAATTATAAAATTGATTATATGATAAACGGAGATGCTTTTTTAACAAAGCCAGGAAAAACTATACAGATGGCTTCTAGAATTATTAAAAAGATTACAAAGATACATCCTAAATTATCTACAACCGGCGGCACCTCTGATGCTAGATTTATAAAAAAAATTTCTCCTTGCCTAGAATTTGGACTAGTGAATAAAACAATGCATCGTGTAGACGAATGTGTTTCTTTGTCAGACTTAAAAAAACTTACAAAAATATATAATGAATTTTTAGAAGAATATTTTAAGTGAAAGTTTACAAGATTAAGAGATCAAAGATAGACAAAAATGGTTTATACGCTAGGTGTGATATAAAAAAAGGCACTAAGATAATTCAATATAAAGGTAAAGTGATCACAAGAAAACACTCTGAAGAGAGTCCAAAATTCGACAATCGTAGAGCAATTTACTTATTTAATTTAAATAAAAGATATGATTTAGATGGGGATTTTAAATTTAATACAGCAAGATTAATTAATCACTCTTGTGAGCCTAACTGTGAAGTCACTGGATCTGGGCTTGAAGTTTGGGTTTTTGCAATCAAAGATATTAAAAAGGGCGAAGAACTATCTTACGATTACGGATTTAGTTATGATAAGGACTACAAACAATTTCCATGTAAATGCGGTGCAAAAAAATGTGTTGGATTTATTGTTAGAGAGGGATCAAGATGGCGAATAAAAAAAAGAAAGTAACAGTAGATATTATTTTACCAAATTACAATAGTTTTGATTACATAAATGAAACTATCAAAAGCATTATTAATCAAACCTATAAAAACTGGAAATTGATTTTGGTTGATGATTGTTCAAATAAAAAAACTATTAAATCTTTGAAAAAATTTTCAAAAAATAAAAGAATCAAAATTTATTGGCTCAAAAAGAATCATGGTGCTGGATATTGTAGAAACTATGCAATTAAAAAGTCAAAATCACCTTATATTGCATTTATTGACTCTGATGACTTATGGATGAAAGATAAACTAGAAACTCAATTAAGATTTATGGAAAATAATAATTACTCTTTTACATATACAAGTTATGAAACTTTTGGAGAAAAAAATAGATTTGTTAGACCGCCTAAAGAATATAATTATAAAAAATTCATTCATAATACCTCAATTTGTACCAGCACAATGTTAATAAAAAGAGACATTTTAAATCAAGCAAAATTTACAGATACAAAAATTTGTGAAGACTATTTTTTTAAATGCGAAATACTCAAAAATTACAATGCTTATTGCTTAGATGATTATTTAACAAAATATCGTATAAGAAGTGATTCATTACAAAGTAGTAGTTTTAAAAATTTTTATTGGATTTGGAAAATAAATAAAAAGTTTAATAAACTTAATATAATTGAAAATTTACTATCCCTATCTTTCATATCTTTAAATTCAGTTATAAAATATGGGCTTAAAAGTCTTTAATATTTAATACTTTACATTTTTTAAATATAACCCACAAGCAGGTGCAGGTGGTGCACATTTTGATCTTTTTTTTGATTTAAAAACTTTTTTGAATTTCTCTACAGTCCATTTTCCGCAAGACAGATATTCTAAAGAGCCTACCATTGATCTAACTTGATTTTGTAAAAATGACTTTGACTTAAATTCAATAGTTATCTCATCACCTTTTTTTTTAACTCGAACGGTATTCATTTTTTTTATAGGTGAAGTTGACGAACATGATGATGCACGGAAAGTAGAAAAATCGTGGGTTCCCTCCAATATTTTTGCACCTTTTTTTAAAAGACTGATGCTAAGTTTTTTTTTTACATGCCAAGCTTTATTATTATAAATAGATAAAGAACCTATCCTATTGATAATTTTATATTCGTAAATTCTCTCTTTTGCATCGTATCTCGAATTAAATAAGTAATTTTTTTTTTTAATGTTTGTTACAGAAATCAGATTTTTTTTGAGAAAAAAATTTGCTGAATTTAAAAATCTACCTTCGTTATCGATTTTTTTATCTATTTTAAAATTTGCGTACTGCCCTAGAGCATGAACACCTTTATCTGTTCTACCGGCACCAGTAATTTTTATTTTAGATTTAAATATCTTAAAAAGAGTTTTCTCAATTATTTCTTGTACAGATATCCCATTCTTTTGATATTGCCACCCAACAAATTTGGTTCCATCATACTCCACTTTTATTAAATAATTATAATTTTTTGTTGACATTTAAACCTATTTCTAAAACGTGACCATTCAAGAACTCCGAGACTTTCATATTTCTTTTGCCCTCCTTTTGTAATTCTAAAACTTGAATTCCACTTTTAGCACATGCAATGGTGAATTTTTTATCAAGAATTTCTCCAGGTTTGCCCTTAACGTTGACTTCGATTGCTTTGATAATTTTTAATCTTAATCCTTTATATTCAAACCAAGCTCCTGGATTAGGATATAGTGCATTTATTTTTGCGACAACTTTTTTTGCTTCGATAGTCCAATCTATTTGTGACTCAGATTTAAGTATTTTGTTTGCATAAGAAGCCAGATTATCATCTTGTTCAGAGAAATTAGCTAAATTATTTTCGATTAAATTCAATGCCTTTAAAATCATTTTAGCTCCGAGTAATGATAATTCTTTACTAAGGGCAATGTAATTAGTGCTCGCGGAGATTTTTACTTTGGATTTCATCAATACTGGGCCAGCGTCAAGCCTAGGAATTATTTTCATTATAGAAATGCCAGTTTCATAATCTAAATTCATTATTGATCGCTGTATAGGAGCTGCACCTCTCCATTTTGGAAGAAGAGATGCATGAACATTAATAAATTCTATTCCTTTGATATCTAATAATTTCTTAGGTAAAATTTTACCGTATGCCACTACTACGACAACATCTGGTTTACATGCTTTTAAATATTCTATCTCATCCTCGGATTCTAATTTTTCAGGATATCTAACTTTTATTTTATTTTTTAATGAAAAATCATAGACAGGGGTATTATTTAATTTTTGTCCTCGATTTTTTTTTTTTGGTGGCTGAGTATAAACTTCTAAAATTTTGTGATCTGATCTATTTAAAGTATCTAATATTGGAACAGAAAATTCCGGTGTTCCCATAAAAATAATTTTTAAAGCCATTTATTCTCTCTTTAAATAACAATTTTTTCTATTTCTTTTTTTTGTTTGATAAGTTTTTTTATTATCATATCTTTTTTTAGCTTTGATAAATAATCTATAAATAAAACGCCGTTAAGATGGTCAATCTCGTGCTGGATACAGGTGGATAAGAGTCCATCAGCTTTAAGTTTTTTTTCTTTACCATTATAATCTAAATAATTTATTTGGCACTCAGATGGACGCTCTATTTCTGCAAAATGACCTGGTAATGATAGACAACCCTCCTCGTAAACCGAGGTTTCTTTTGACTTGAATGTGATGATTGGATTAACCAAAAATAAAGGTTTTTTTTCTTCTTCTGATTTCGAAATGTCAATAACAATTAATCTTTTTAAAATTCCGATTTGAACAGCCGCAAGTCCAATCCCAGGGGCTTGGTACATTGTTTCAAGCATTTCGTCCATAAGTTTTCTTAGATCATCATCAACTTTTTCTAAGTTTTCACTTTTTTTTCTAAGAATTGGATCAGGTTCAATTATAATATTTTTTTTTGACATCTTGGCTAATATTATATTGTAATTAAACTCTTTGTGGTAGAGCTGAAATCAAAACTTTATTTCTTATTTGGATAAGATTCATTTCATTTAAAAGATTTGTAATAAAATATATTGTTTCTGGATCAAGTTGATATGGTTCATCTTCTCCAATAATTTCGACAATTTTAAGAGCTAAGAAAGCATTTTGTTTTTTTTCAATTAATTGTAATAAATTTTTTGGCACTTCATACTTTTTTACTAACTCTTTTTTATTAAAATTGTCAGGAATTTTGAAACCGTCTTTTTCTAGAGCATCCACCAAAGCTAAATCTTTGGCAGAATAGAAATATTTTTTATTTTTATTAATCCTTTTAAAAATTTTATCAATATCTTTTTGGATTTTTCTTTGTTCCACATTCTCTAAATAAAATTTTATTATTTTTGATTGATGTAGGATTTTATCATTATACTTTACTCTTTTAAAATTAATCGTGTCAAAACTAGATATTCTATTTTCAGCTACTTCCTTATAATTTTCAGGGATATTTTCTAGACCAATTTCTTTTAAATTATCACTTAATATCTTTGAATATACGTTTAATAAATTATCTTTCTTAAATAAGTCTTCAAGAAAAAAAAGGTACTCAACTTTTGAGGCATAATTTTCTGATAGTAAAAATTTTTGGTAAATTAATGAACGAGCTTCAGTTGTATCAAGGGTTTGATATATATTTTTAGCATTTATTAAAGTATTTAGCTTGAATGGAACTTGTTTATAAATATCAAAAATTATTCTTTCGTCTACCTGATTTATATTAGCTGCGATTTCTAGGTCTTTAATTTTTTGCTTATCATTTATATCATCTAGTTTAATTAAATTTGCAGCATTTAAATACTGCCAAATTTCTTTTTTGGTTTTTTTAGAAGGAGTATAATTAAAATCTTTTATTGTAACACTTGATAAATAAAAGTTTAGTAGATTTTTTTCATTAGTTTTATCAGATGATTTATTTGAAATTCCCAGCAAGAAATTTATTTTATCGTCAAAAAATTTATCCGATTGATTTTGCTCTCTCAAAAGATCTAAAAGCAGTTGGGCCTGTGATTTCTTATTATTAAAAACTAAACAATAAATTTTAAATTTTTCTAAATACGCATCTTTAATTGTGCTATCAATAAATTCAACTTTCTTACAGCCTTCTTTAATATTAGCTTGAGCAATATTCATATCGACTAAATATTGAACTGCTTTTTGTTTTCCATGAAATTCCTTGTTTTGCTTTAAAAAATTTTCTATCAAATCAGGACGATTATTATTCATCATCCAGTCCATTTTTAATTTGACAAACTCTTTTTCTTGCATTCCCTGTGGCGGATATGAGAATGATAATAAAACATTTTCTAAAATTTCTTTAGAAGTGTTAGATAATTTTATTTTATTTATTCTCTTTAAACTTGCTCTCA
Source organism: uncultured Pelagibacteraceae bacterium (assembly GCA_902555185.1). GTDB lineage: Bacteria > Pseudomonadota > Alphaproteobacteria > Pelagibacterales > Pelagibacteraceae > Pelagilacustribacter. Next base: position 83,113 of record CACDSA010000002.1, read on the forward strand.
CATCTTCAGCCTTAGTAGAAGACCACATGTTTAGATTAAAATTAAATTTTTCAGGATCATAAACTCCAAAAACTTTTGCTTCCTGGGATTTATCCGTTATGTTCTCTTCAATTTTTATATTATCATCTGTATTAACACTTAGTGCATTACCAATACTAATCTTATTTTTTTCTTTTGAGGGATCTAATCTTTTATTATCTTCAACCTTTTTATTATCATTTTTCCAAATATCAATTTTTTCTTCACTATTTAAAGGTGTAAATAATATTGTTACAATTAATAAGCCTAATAAATTTTTAAAGCTTTTTAATATCATTGGTAATATCTACATCAAATTTTTTTTCAGGACTGGGAAAACTTATTTTTTCAATTAGAAAAATTGCAAAGATAAAAATAATTATTATTAAGAATAATTTTGCCAAAGTTCTTAAAAGCGAACTTCCGAAACTCGGTTTTCTGTTGTATTTAAGTTGCATACTTTTTGATTTTATTTAAACTAAATAAATAAGACATATTTATGAAAAATCAAATTCAAAATCTGGTACTAAATTGAGTAAAAACCTAATATTAACTGGTATGATGGGAGTTGGTAAATCAACTATTGGTTTACGCCTTGCAAAGAAACTTTCTTATGCATTCATTGATATAGATAAGCTTATTGAGAAAAAGGAGGGATCCTCAATAAATATTATTTTTAAAAATAAAAATGAGCAATACTTTAGAAAAATTGAAAGCGAGACAACTTTGGCTGAATTAAAAAAGAAAAATGTAGTGATAGCTTTAGGTGGAGGGGCTTTTCTTAATAAATCAATCAGAAGGTCTGTAAAAAATGCTGCGATAAGCTTTTGGATAGATGTTAGTATAGATACATTAATCAAAAGATTGAAAAGAACAAAAAAAAGGCCTTTGCTCTTTAAAAGAAATTTAAATGAAGCAATCAATAAAATTTACTTAGAGAGAAAGAAAATTTATAGTGAAGCAGATTATAGAATTAAATGTAGTTTTTTAAAGTTAGATGAGATTGTGAACAAAATACTTAATATTTATGAAAAAACAAGAGATTAAAGTTAAAAATTCTGATTTTCAATATTCAATAATTATTGGTGAAAATATATTAGATACCCTTAAAAAAAAGATAAAATTATTGTGTCCAGAGACAAAAAAAATTGCTCTGGTTATAGACCACAATGTCCCAAATAAATTTAAAACTATTTTAAAAAAAAAATTAAGTGCATACGATATTACTTTATTTCTATTTAAAGCTAGTGAAAAAACTAAATCAATTAAAAGTGTGAATTTTTTTTTAGAAAGATTATTTATAAAAAAATTTAATAGAACAGATCTTATTATCAGTATAGGGGGAGGTATCACCGGTGATGTTACAGGTTTTGTTGCAAGTATTTTTAAAAGAGGACTAAATTTCATAAACTTGCCGACTACACTTCTTGCACAAGTTGACTCGGCTATTGGAGGTAAAACAGGAATAAATTCTCCTTATGGTAAGAATCTGATTGGTGCTTTTTACCAACCGAAATTAGTAATGAGTGATACATCTTTTTTGAAATCTTTACCTTATAAAGAAATGGTTTGTGGTTACGCTGAAATTCTTAAACACGCAATTATAAAAGATAAAAAATTTTTTGAATGGTTAAAACAAAATACCAAATATCTACTTTTAAAGAAAAAAAGTAGCTTAATTTATGCAATTAAAAAAAGTTGTTTAATTAAAACTTATTTTGTTAGCAAGGATGTGAATGAGAATAACTTAAGAATGAAATTAAATTTCGGTCATACGTTTGCACACGCTATTGAAGTAAAGAATAATTATTCAAAAAAAATTACACATGGTGAAGCTGTTCTATCTGGCATAATTCTTGCATCTCGACTTTCACTTTTAAGACAAGTATGTAAAACGAACACTTTAAAGGAGATACAAAAAATTTATTTGAATAATAATTTATCTTATACTTACAAAAAATATTCTAATCCTAAGACTATAGAAAGTCTATTACCGTTTTTAAAAAATGACAAAAAAAATAATGATGAAAATATAAATTTTATTTTACTAAAAAAAATCGGTCTTACTTCGATCCCTAATAAGAACAAAATTCCGATTAAAAAACTAAAAAAATATTGTAAACTTATTTCTCAATTGTGATTTCAAGAGCATGAATTTTGTTCTTTAAATCTTCTTTCAGAACTTTCATTACTAATTTTTGTGCATTTATTCTTGTAATAGAATTTAAAAAAATTGATTTAATTTTTAAGTGCAAATGTAATTTACCTGGAGAAAAAAATTTATGTTTTTCGTGTTTATGAGTATTATCAATAATCTCAAGTTTTTCTAACTTGATTTTTTCTTTAATTTTTCTATCTAATTCTTCAAAATAATTTTTCATTATTAAAGTTTTACTATATAGAATAAATTAATGAAAATTATATGTGACTGGAAAAATTGTAAAGAAATTGGCTCCTATAAAGCTCCTGTTGAAAAGGATAACAGTAGAAAATACAGATTATTATGTTTGGAGCATATAAAAATATTCAATAAAAATTGGAATTATTTTGAAAATATGAATGATGAACAAATTGAATTTTTTATAAAATCAGATTTAACATGGCATAAAGCGACTAAAAATTTTGGATCATCAGAAAATTTCTTTAATATCCTATGGAACAACGCTTTAGAGGATAAACTTAATATTTTTAGTACATCTAATTTCAAAGACTTTAAAAAAACTAAAATATCTGCAACCGATAGAGATGCGTTACAAGTAATGGAACTTAATGATCAGGTAAAATGGGAGCAAATTCAGTCTAAATTCAAAGAGCTTGTAAAAAAATACCATCCTGATAAAAACCAAGGTAATAAAAAATTTGAAGATAAACTTAAAAAAATTACTTTAGCTTATAGTCAATTAAAAAAAACTTTAGGAAAAAAATGAGTTCTGAACAACTTTTACATAAACCAGATATTAAACTTTCTGTTAAACAAACTTTTGGTTTTGATAGTGATATGAAAGTTGGTGCTTTCTCAAAAAAAAATGAATATGTTCCAAAAATAGATCCGGATTATAAATTTGATAAAGATACAACTTTAGCTATCCTAGCCGGTTTTTCTTTTAATAAACGGGTATTGATTCAAGGTTATCATGGAACTGGGAAATCTACGCACATTGAACAGGTCGCTGCTAGGCTTAATTGGCCATGCATTAGAGTCAATTTAGACAGTCACATAAGTAGAATTGACTTAATAGGTAAAGACGCAATAATTTTAAAAGACGGAAAACAAGTTACTGAATTTAAAGAGGGGATCCTACCTTGGTCTATACAAAATCCAGTGGCCCTTGTTTTTGACGAATATGATGCTGGAAGACCTGATGTAATGTTCGTTATACAAAGAGTATTAGAAAGTGACGGAAATTTTACTTTACTGGATAAAAATAAAGTTTTAGAACAACACGATTTTTTTAGAATTTTTGCCACTACAAACACTGTAGGCCTGGGAGATACAACTGGATTATACCATGGAACTCAGCAAATAAATCAGGGCCAGATGGATAGGTGGAATATTGTTTCAACTTTGAACTACCTTCCTTTTGAGAAAGAATTAGAAATAGTATTAGCAAAAAACAAAATTTTTAATAACAAAGATGGTAAAGATTTATTGTCGAATATGATTAAAGTTGCTGATTTGACTAGAAAGGGATTTATTAATGGTGATATTTCAACAGTTATGAGTCCTAGAACTGTTCTACATTGGGCGGAGAATACAGATATTTTTAAAGACAAAGGGTATGCTTTTAGAATTACATTTCTAAATAAATGTGACGACCTAGAAAAGAAAATAATTTCTGAATATTACCAGAGATGTTTTGGTGAAGATTTGCCAGAATCTTCAATTAACATATTAATTTAACATTTAAAGTGGAGTCAAAAAAAGAAAAATTGGAAGATTTCAAAACTGCAATCACTTCTACTGTCAGATCGCTTTCTAATTCCCAAAATATCGATGTTTCTTTTGGTAATAAAGAAACAAACTCTGATAAGGACTTAATTATGTTGCCTGATTTAGATCAGATAAGTAACAAGATTAATTATGAAGAAATTAGGGCAATAGCAGACTCTAAATCATTAAGATTAAGATTTTCAAATAAAAAGACCTTTAAAAAATATGAACCTAATGGAAATATTTCAAAAAAGCTCTATCAAATTTCCGAAAAGATAAGATGTGAAAAAATTGGAACAAGTTATTTTAAAGGTGTGAAAAATAATATTGAGAATTTTTATCAGAAAAGAATTTCTAATTTAGATTTAAAAAGCAGTGAAGATAAGATAATAGAGTCCTTTGAAAATTATTTAAGGGTAAAGTTTTTAGACTTTAAAAATGAAAATAGTTTAGATAAAAAATTAAAGTCTTTCAAAAAAGATCTCAATGTTCAATTTAGCGGTAAGATTTCTCAACTAAAGGATTTCACTTTTGAACAAGAAAAATTTAATTCTTTGATTGCTGAACTAATCTCTAATATGAGTTTAGACGAAAGTTTAAATGAAGATGAAAAAAGAGAGGAAGATAACCCCAACGACGATAAACAAACAAAACCTAACGATCAAGAGCAAAAAAATAAGTCAAAAGAGGAAAAATATGAGGAAATGTCTATTGATAGTGGCATTCCTGATTTGGAGAATGAGGCCAGAGAGTCAGATATGTTAGAGGAAGAGCTTGAAATTGAAGATAGTTCAAGACCTGATATAAAAAAGAGAGGAAAAACAAATTTTGGTGATATAAAATACAAAACATACACTGAAGAATTTGATGAAATAATAAAAGCTGAAGAGCTGGAAAATTTAGAAGAGCTAACAAGGCTAAGAAAAAACTTGGATCAGCAGTTGCTACAACTTAAAAATTTTATTTCCAAATTAGCCAATAAGTTACAAAGAAAATTACTTGCAAAACAAAATAGATCATGGAATTTTGATTTGGAGGAAGGTTTACTTGATACTTCAAAGCTACCAAGAATTATTATGGACCCTTTTAACTCTTTGTCATTTAAAAAAGAAAAAGATACAGAATTTAAGGATACTCTAGTAACTATTCTAATAGATAATTCTGGATCAATGAGAGGTAAACCTATTTCGGTAGCAGCTATATGTGCTGATATTTTATCAAGAACATTAGAGAGATGTATGGTAAAAGTTGAAATTTTAGGATTTACAACCAAACATTGGAAAGGTGGGTCCTCAAGAGAAAAATGGATGAAAAATGATAAACCAAAATTCCCTGGAAGGCTTAACGATCTCAGGCATATAATCTACAAATCAGCTGACAGTCAGTGGAGGCAGTCAAAAAATAATATGGGCCTAATGTTGAAGGAGGGTCTACTAAAAGAAAACATAGACGGAGAAGCTTTGAAATGGGCTTATAATAAAATGAATAAAAGAAAAGAAGATAGAAAAATTTTGATGGTTATATCAGATGGTGCTCCTGTGGATGACTCTACATTATCGACTAATACAAGTGATTACCTTGAGGTTAATTTAAAAAAAACTGTTAAGTGGATTGAAAATAAATCAAATATTGAGTTGTTAGCTATAGGGATTGGTCATGATGTTACGAGATACTATAGTAGAGCTGTAAAAATTACAGATGTTCAAGATCTAGGTGATGTGATGATAAATCAGTTGAGTGATTTATTTGTTGAAAAAAGTAAAAAAACCGTTCACTAAAGTTTTACATTAGAAACAGAGTTTTCTGAATAATCTTTAATTCTGCTCAACAGAAGTCTAAAAGGAATTAACATAGCAAAACTAATCAAAAATTTGACAGCCAAATCTCCTAAAGCTAGTGTTAACCAAGGAATTCCTGTTGCATAGAAAGCTATAGAAAAAAATAAAAAAGTATCTGTAATTGATCCTAAAACAGATGAAGTAAGAGGTGCAATAAACCAACTTTTTTTTCTTAGTCGATCAAAAACTTGCACATCTAAATTTTGAGCTACAAAAAATGCTATTCCTGAACCAATAGCAATTCTAATTGAAATTATATCATTAAAGTTAGTTGAAACAAAAAGTGTTAATAAAATTCCAATTAAAAAACCAAAATATACTACCTTCCTCGCTACTATTTTACCATATGCGCGATTTGCTAAATCAGTAATCAAAAATGTGACTGGATAGCTAAAAGCGCCATAAGTTAATATTTCATTTAGACCAAATATCTGGACTGGAAATTGTACAAGGTAATTAGAGCTAACTACTACAATACCCATCAAAATTGATAGCTTGTAATATAAATTCATTTAGGATTTTGCGGTTATTGTAGCTTTAATTTTTTTTACTTTTTTTGATAATTTTGTTTTTTTCGCGGAGATCAAAAATTTATCTAGCCCTCCTTTAAAATCAACAGTCCTTAAAGCAGCATTTGCAACATTTAATTTTATGTCTTTTTTTAAAATATCACTTCTGAAAGTAACCTTTTTTAAATTTGGCAAGAACCTTCGCTTAGTTTTATTTTTAGCATGGCTCACGTTATGACCTTTTAAAGGTGATATTCCTGTTAATTCGCATCTTTTAGACATAAAATTTTCCTAAAGCTATATAATTGTAGTGTTAAGTGTGGTCAAGTATTAATTCCAACCGCTTCACTAATATTTTTGAGATTTTCTTTTTTTAAAATCGAAATTAACTCCTTTTTCATCTCTTTAACCACTCCTGGTCCTTTATAAACCATACCCGTATATAACTGAACTGCATCAGCTCCAGCACTTATTTTTTCAAAAGCTGTTTTTCCGGAGTCTACGCCTCCAACACCAATAATTTGTATTTTTCCTTTTGCATCCTTATAAAATTTTTTTATTAAATCTGTTGATATATCTTTTAATGGTTTTCCAGATAATCCTCCTTTTTCATTTTTTTGTTCATCAGTCAGATTTTCACGATTATTATCTGTAGTGTTTGACACAATAATTCCTTCAATCTTATATTTTATAATTAATTCAATTATTTTACTTATTTCTGAGTTATCGATATCAGGAGAAATTTTAAACGCTATAGGTTTTGAGATATTTTTCTCTTTTTTAACTTTATTTATACCCTCAAGAAGTTTTTCAAGTTCTTTTTGATTATGATAATCTCTTAATCCGTCTGTATTTGGTGAGGATATATTTACTGTTAAATATCCAGCGTGAGATGAAAGTTTTGACAAACAGAGATAATAATCTTCTTCCTTATTTTTTGTATCTTTGTTAGGTCCAATATTAATGCCTAAGAAACCAGTAGGTAAATTTTCCGATATTCTTTTAGAAACAATTTCTGATCCATGGTTGTTAAATCCTAATCGATTTATAAGAGCTTGGTCTTTTTCCAGTCTAAAAATTCTTGGCTTAGGATTTCCAAGCTGTCTTTTAGGAGTAACTGTTCCGACTTCGACAAAACCGTATCCAAGTTTAAATAGTGAATTATAAACTTCAGCGCTTTTATCAAAGCCAGCTGCTAAACCTATTGGGTTAGGTAGTTTTTCATTAAATAAGTTTGTTTCAAGTAATTCTTCATCATCTACTTGAAAAATATTTTTTGGCAAAACATTTAACTTTAAAGAATTAATAGCAAGATCGTGAGCAGTCTCAGGGTCAAGTGTAAAAATGAATGGTTTAAAAATTGAAAACATTATTTTATTTTATCATTAATTAATTTAATTGTTTCCTTTAGTCCAAAAAAACTTATGAAAAATCCCATTCTTGGTCCATTTTCTTCACCAAAAACAACCTCATAAATTAGTTTGAACCAATCTCTTAAATTTTTCTCATAACCATTTTCCTTCCCAACTGTATAGACATAAGTTTGTATTTCTTCAGGACTGAGTGATTGATTTATTTTTTCAAGTTTTGAAACCAAATTTTTTAAAGCAGTTTTTTCTTTTAAATTTGGTGTTTTAAATTTTTTATTTGGTTCAACTTTATCTTTGAAATAGTTTATTGCGTACTTGGTCAAACTATCTAGTATTTTATGATCTTTTGGATTAATTTCTTTATGAAATCTGTTTATAAACTTCCAAAGAATATCTTTGTTATCTGCATTGCTAGAGCCTACTAAATTCAATAGCATAGAGAAAGGCATCACAATTTTTTCTTTAGGTGGTGTCCCGTTATGGACATGCCAAACAGGATTTAATATTTTATCTTTTATCTCTTGCTCTGGGTATTTTTCAATGCAAGAAAGATATTCATCAACAGTTTTTGGAACAACTTCAGAGTAAAGTTTTTTAGCTCGTTTAGGGTTTGGGTACATGTATAAAGACAAACTCTCAGGAGATGCGTATCTTAACCATTGTTCTATCGAAATTCCGTTACCTTTAGACTTAGAAATCTTTTCCCCTTTTTCATCCAAAAATAATTCATAAGCAAAACCGTTCGGAGGATTTTTTCCAAGTGAACGACAAATTTTATTAGACAATATAGCGCTCTCAGTTAAATCTTTACCATACATTTCAAAATCAATATCAAAAGTAAACCATCGCATCGCCCAATCAACTTTCCACTGTAATTTGCATTTTCCATTTAGTATATCAGTATCTATTTTTTTTCCTTTATTATCAAAAACTACTCTTCCTGTTTTTTTATCCATACTAATTAGAGGTATCTCAAGAACTTTACCTGTATCAGGACATATTGGTAAAAATGGACAGTAAGTTTTACGTCTTTCTTCCCTTAAAGTCGGTAAAATTATATTCATTATTTCCTCATATTTTTCAAGAACACGCATAAGCGAATTATTAAAAACACCTTTTTTATAATTTTCAGTTGAACTTTTAAAAATAAATTGAAAATTAAATTTATTTAAAAATTCTTTAAGCATTGCATTATTGTGCTCACCAAAACTATTGAATTTTTTAAATGGATCTGGAATAGCAGTTAATGGTTTGCCTAAATTTTTTTTTAAAACTTCATCGTTAGGGATGTTGTCTGGGACTTTTCTTAATCCATCCATATCATCCGAAAATGTTATTAATTCATGATTTATTTTTTCAATATGATTTAGAGCATTTATCATCATTGTAGTTCGTGCGACCTCGCCAAATGTTCCAATGTGGGGAAGGCCGCTAGGTCCATATCCTGTTTGAAAAGTAATTTTATTCTTTTTTTTTATAATTTCTTTTCTATCTTTTAAAAGTTTTCTAACTTCAACAAATGGCCAGGATGAAGTGGTTTGAATTAAGTTAATATCAAGCATAACTATGGTTTATTAAATTTTATACGCAAAATACAGATATAATTGCATCATATTAAGTTGAATTTTAGATGTATTTAAATAATCTCAATTTTAATGGCCACAAACAAAACCGTCTTTTTTTTAATCGGCATCTTATTAGTAGTTTTAGGTGCTTCTATGCTCGCTCCTTATACTTTGCAAGTGATTTATAAAGAAAATAGTCACAGTTTTATTTCAGCATCATTTGTTACAATTTTTATTGGAATTTTATTTATATTAGCAAATTTAGAAAAAGAATTTAAATTAAATTTAAGACAAACCTTTTTATTTTCATCTTTAGCTTGGATCATGGTGGCTACTTTTGGAAGTTTGCCTTTTTTGCTATCAAGCCAAGAATTTAGTTTCAGCGAAGCCTTTTTTGAAAGCATGTCGGGAATAACTACAACTGGAGCTACAATAATTCCTGATTTAGATAATAGCCCTAAAAGTATTTTGTTATGGAGAGCCATAATGCAATGGTTGGGAGGAATAGGAATTGTGGTAATGGCTATTACAATATTACCGTTGTTAAAAGTTGGAGGAATGCAATTATTTAAGATGGAAGGTCCAGATAGTACAGAAAAAATATTACCCAGGACTTTTGAAGTTGCTACAATAATTATTTCTACTTATATCGTATTAACATTTTTGTGTGGGTTATTTTATTGGTTTTTTGGAATGACACTCTTTGATAGCATTAGTCATGCTATGACCACAATAGCAACTGGTGGCTTTTCAACACACAATGACTCTATTGGTTTTTTTAATAGTTCTAATATTGAGATAGTTGCTAGCATTTTTATTATATTAGGAAGTATCCCTTTTATTTCCTACTTAAAATTTACTCAAGGAAATAAAAGAATTTTTTTTCAAGATGTTCAAATAAAAGGGCTCATTTTTTTATTAATAATTTCAATCACAATAATGTTTTTTTATCTAGTTTTTATAGATTATGAGAGTAATTTATTTGATAAAATAAGGATTTCATCCTTTAATGTTATCTCTATTTTATCTGGCACAGGTTACGTAACTGATGATTTTGGATTATGGGGTAAGTTTTCTCTAATTTTTTTCTTGTTATTAATGTTTATAGGCGGGTGTGCTGGCTCAACTGCATGCGGTATAAAAATTTTTAGATTACAGATGTTGATGATATTTTTAAAAAATCAAATTAAAAAACTTATCTATCCTAATAGCGTAATATTAACGAAATACAATAATCAAAAAATTTCTGATAGTTTTATAAATTCAGTTATAATTTTTATTTTCACTTTTTTATTTATTTTTCTTATAATTGCAATGCTTTTGTCTATCAGTGGTTTAGATTTTATTACATCTATATCTGGAGCTGCAAGTGCGATCTCAAATGTTGGCCCAGGTTTAGGTGATGTAATTGGTCCAAATGGAAATTATAAAGACATACCTAATCTCTCAAAATGGATTTTATCGTTTGGAATGTTATTAGGTAGATTAGAACTTTTTGCTGTACTTGTTTTATTTTTTCCTTCTTTTTGGAGAAATTAATTTATGGAATTATATAAAAAACATTCACTTTCTGAAACTTTTAAAGTTTATTTTGACAGTAGAATGATCAAGATATTGTTACTCGGTGCAATAAGTGGTTTTCCCTGGGTAGTAATCGGAAGTAGCTTAAGTTTATGGCTGCAAGAGGAAGGTTTAAGTAGAAGTACCATAGGATGGGCTGGGTTAATTTTTGCTGTATATGCTTTTAATTATCTTTGGGCACCAATTATAGATAAAATTAGAATTCCTTGGCTTACTAGAAAGTTAGGCCATAGACGCGGGTGGATCATCACTATGCAAGCTATAATTTTGATCTGTTTGCTTAGCTGGAGTTTTATAAATCCAACAGCTAACTTAGCTTTAGTAATTGGCATAGGGTTAATTATTGCTGCAGCTTCAGCTACACAAGATATCACCGTAGATGCTTTAAGAATAGAACAAATAGGTGAACACGAAGGAAAATCTATGCAAGCCGGTGCAGCAATGGCAGTGGTTGGTTGGTGGACTGGTTACAAATTAGGTGGTGTTGTATCTCTTAATTCTGCAGAATTTTTTCAAAAACTAGGGTTGGATAACTACTGGCAAATTACATTTTTAATTTTAGGTACAATAATTATCTTTTGTAATATTGGTTTAATGTTTGTGAAAGAGATAAATTCAAATAAAAGAATTGAGAGTCAAAAACAAACAGATAAACTTATCGAAGATAAACTTGGACATTCAAACATAATTACTAAAATCATTGCTTGGCTTACCGGGACCGTCATAGGGCCAATTATCAGTTTTTTTAAAAGAAATGGATTTAATATTGCAATAGCAATTCTAAGTTTTATTTTTCTTTTCAAAATTGGCGAAGCTTTCTTGGGGAGAATGTCAGTTATTTTTTATAAAGAGATAGGTTTTACCAAGTCAGATATAGCTATTTATTCAAAAGGGTTGGGTTGGTTAACTACAGTAATATTCACTTTACTTGGCGGATTATTTGCAATTCGCTCTGGGGTAATTAACGCGATGTTCATTTCTGGAATATTGATGGCGTCTACAAATTTATTATTTTCTTTACTAGCTTGGTCAGGAAAGTCTGAGTTATTATTTGCTATAGCAGTTATATTTGATGACATGGCTGCTGCCTTTGCAACGGTCGCATTTGTTGCGTTTATTTCAATGCTTGTAGATAGAACTTATACTGCAACACAGTATGCTCTTCTTGCTTCTATAGGAACTGCTGGTCGAACTACTTTGGCTGCTTCATCAGGTGCTTTAGTTGATTGGTTGAATGGGGATTGGGGAATATTTTTTATAATTACAGCAATAATGGTGATCCCATCACTTATTTTTCTTTATATGATAAAAGATAAACTTAGGCTAAATGACTAAATATTTTACAAATAATTTTACATTAACAAGTCTTCATAAAAGGCCTTCGATCAAATCTGAAATTGTTACACAGATGATTTATGGAGATAGTTTTTCAATTTTAAGAAGAAGTGGAAAATGGTTAAAGATTAAGATCAAGGAGGATGATTACAATGGTTTTGTAAAAAATAAAAAATATGCTGAATTTGTTAAACCAACTCATAAGGTAAATGTCTTGAAATCAAATGTTTTAAAACATCCAAATAAAAGCGTAAAAATAAGTGAGATATCTTTTGGGTCAAAAATAAAAGTTATAGAAAGTAAAAAGAAGTTCTTTAAATTTTCAAATGGATGGATAAGTAAAAAAGATTTAAAGCCTATTTTTTATAAAGAAAAAAACCTATTCAGAAAAATATCTATTTTTAAAAATATAAAATATAAATGGGGAGGGAAGTCTTTTAAAGGAATAGATTGCTCAGCCTTAATACAAGTTTTTTTAAATTTTAATAATAAATTTTGTCCAAGAGATGCTAAAGATCAAGTCAAATATTTTAGAAAAAACGTAAAATTAAAAAATATAAAAAAAAATGATATTATTTACTGGAAAGGACATGTAGCTCTTGCTCTTTCAAATAAAAAACTTATTCATGCTTACGGGCCGATGAAAAAAACAGTTATTATGGGAATAAATCAAACAATAAAAAGAATTGAAAAAACTGCTAATCTTAAAGTGATAGGGATTAAAAGGCTTTAAAAAGCAAAGGCAGCTTCAGTCTCCCTCCGCTGCCCTTAATGATAATTTAAATGATTCGAACCTTTATCTTAAGACTCTTTTAAGTTGTATGTGGATAATAAATAAAATTTGGCCTGGTGGCAGCAATACGGAGTCAGAATTAATTGCAGAAAGTATAAAGTGTAGAATCCTCTAATAATTTAGCAACATCTTTTGTTGAAAACCAACTAGTCGGAACTTTTACCTGATTGGCATCTAAAAAATTTTTCACTGAGCTAGTTTTAATTCCAAAGTTTTGACCTTCGGAGATATTTTTTTTCATTCCCATAACAGATACAGCTACTAATTTGCCGGTCTCCTCATCGACGATTGGGCCTCCGCTGTTTCCAGGATTTAATGCAGCATCAACTTGAACAAGTGTTGAGTCGTCGTTAGGTCCTTTTAAAGAACTTACTATTCCAGAAGTAAACTTTAAATCATCGCTTATATATTTTCCAAATGGATAACCCGATGCTATGATCCTTTGAAGTTTTTTAGGTTGACTATTAGAAAGTGCAACATATTTAGTATTAGTTAAATTTGCTTTGAGCAAAGCTAAATCAAGTAATTGATCTTTGGCAATTACTTTAGTTTGAATATCTTTGTCGTTATATTTAATTTTAGGATTTGAGGAGCAACTTTTAATAACATGATAATTTGTAATTATGTGCCCCCTGTTAGTCACAAAAAAAGCTGAGCCAGATGATCCTTTTGATGTGCTTGTTTTAGTTTTTGTTTTTGATGAAGTTTTGGGTTTACTTGCTACCTGAACAGGTGGTTTAGGAAACTTGTCATCTACAAACTTTTTAGCTTCTGACATTGAATAGAAAATTTTTTCTAAATTACCATTACCAGTAGAGTTTGCATTAGTGTACTTAACGCTTACATCTTTAAAAACATAAAACCTATTAAATTTAGAAGCAAGTATCTCGTATTTACCTCTTTCATAATAAATATTTGGACCTTTCCCTACTACATCATATTTGTAACACATGATCGCATACCATGCGCTCGTTCTTGCCCAACAGAATTCTTGTTTGGATTGACCAATGTAAACTAATCTTTTTGCTTCTAAATCAGCAGGACTATTTTCTACTATATCATTCAAAGACATAGTTGTTGCGCAACTAGACAAAAAAAGTATTGTTGTAAAAGTTAAAATTAATTTTTTTATCATTTTGTGCATCTTACAATAATTTCAGCAACAGGATAAATTCCAGCACGTTTTCTTACGGTTTGGTTTATAATATCAAATTCTCCTGCACATAATTCTTTTGCTCTACTTTTAGCATATTCTTGCACAGTATTCATTTTAGTATATCCATTCCCGTAAAATGTTACTTTAAATCTTCCGTCACCATAATCAGAGTCAACATAACCTCCAGCTAAAGCATTAGGCTGATAAGGAGTCGCGCATGAGTAAATTAATAACGTGCTTAAAATTAGTAATGTTTTTTTCATCTGCTGACGTCAATACAACAACAATTTATTATATTTATATATATAGAGTTGTGCAAGGTCTTTAAAAAATGGCGGAGAGAGAGGGATTCGAACCCTCGAAACGGTCTCCCGTTTACACGCTTTCCAAGCGTGCGCCTTCAACCACTCGGCCACCTCTCCAAATAAAAGACACTTTTTTTTTATAACATATGGTCTATAAAATAATATGAATAATTTGGTTGTATTAAATAATGAAAAAATTTCTAAAAAAAATAGTAAATTTTACTGCAGAAATTTTAACTTTAAGATTCTCCCAGAAGGCTTGAGTAGATTTTTTAATGTTAAATACATAGCTAGGGAGTCAAAAACAGAAGAGCATCATGAGCTAAATTTATCGAATGTAAAAATTGCCTCAAATATTATCCAGTTTCTTTATTACGTAATTTCAACTTTTAAAAATAAAAATACTAAATATTACATAATTACAATTACCCCCTACACTTTTCTAGCTTTTTTATTTTTGACAATATTTAGAAAAAAAGTTTTTGTATATCTTATTAGTAGTGGATATGAGGAGTGGAAATTTATTTTAGGATCTTGGACAGTATGGATTTATCATATTATGTTTTCTTTAGTAACTTCAAAAGCAACAGTTATTGCCTTGCATGAGAGACTTTATCAGAAAAAAGGTGGGTATGTAATCGACTCCTCAACTTTAAAAAGAGAATGGTTGCAAAATTTTAAAAAGCCTAATCTTGATAAAATAAAGCTACTAAATGTGTCACGAGTAAACCCTGAAAAGGGAATTTTTGAGTTTCTTGAAATGTTTAAAAAATTAAAGATTGATGCCGAAATTTCAATAATTGGTAAAATAAAAAATTCAACTTTGCAGAATAAGTTTAAATCTATAATCCAGGATAATCCAAATATATTTTTTCCTGGATATATTGCGGATAGAAAAATACTAATCGATGCATACGATAATCATAATATTCTTATTCTTCCCTCATATACCGAGGGACAACCTTATGTTGTTGATGAGTCTCTTGCTAGAAGACGTCCAGTTCTAATATTTGAAGACATAAAACACATTATTAAAGGTAGGAAAGGTATCTTTGTATCAGAAAGAAACATCGAGTCTCTTACTAAAACCATTAAATTTATCATGCAAAATTATTTTGATATTCAAAAAGATATTGAAACAAATAATTTCCCACTAGAGGAAGATATGTTTAAACAAATTTCTAATATAATTAATAAACATTAATTATCTAAAAGTTTTTTAAGCCCTTGTTCAATAGAGATTTTAGGTCTCCATTTAATATCTTTTTTTATTTTTGAAATATTGGCAAGTGAATTCTTTGGTTCACCAGGCCTGATCGGAATGAACTTTTTTTTACCTCCAAATATTTTAGCAATAGCATTTATCGATGTCTTTTTTCCAGATCCTAAATTGTATATCTTGTTGAAAGATTTACTTTTTATAGCTTTTAAAAATGCATCCACTAAATCATCGACATGTATAAAATCTCTAGTTTGCCTTCCATTACCGACTATAGTTAATGGTTTTTTATTTTTCTTTTGTGATAAAAAGTTACCTATCACTGCACTATACTGTCCTGAAATAGTTAATCTAGGTCCATAGACATTAAAAAATCTAAATGAAATATTTGGCATTTTAAACATAGAAGCGTATTTCATTACTATTGTTTCGCCGATAAATTTTGTTGCAGCATAAGGATGTTTAAGATCAATTTTATCTTTTTCTGAAGTTGGAATTTTTTTTGGTGTTCCATAACAGCTTGATGATGCTGCATAAATTAGTTTTTTTATTTTTACTTTTTTTGCTGCTTTTACAACATTTAGAGTACCCAAAACATTATTTTTAAAATATTTTTCTGGATTTTTAATACTCGGTATAATTTGTGCTAACGCAGCTAAATGGAATACATAATCAGCTCCTTTAAAATATTTATCAAGTTTTTTACTTTTAGATATATCTATATTTATAATTCTTAAGTCATTTTTTTTATGATGATCCAAGTTAGATTTTTTTCCTGATACAAAATTATCTAAAACAATTACTTTATGGCCAATTCTTATTAAATGATCAGCTAGGTTACTTCCAATAAAACCAGCTCCTCCAGTAATAATTGATTTTGAAGTCTTCAACTTGTTTATAATTTCCTTTCCTCTGATATCTTTAAATCCATCCATTATCTCCAGATAAATGATAATTCTTTAACTTATATTTTTTCCACGCACCATCGTGATCAATAATTAATTTACAGTTTTTGAGATATTGCTCTAATTTTTTTTTTGGTATTTTAAATTGTTTATGATCAACCGAAACAATTAAGCAGTCAAAATTTTTAAGGTCTTTAGGAAATTTAAATGTTTTTACTTTAGCAGCATCATATATTTCTTTATCGGTAAAATATGGATCATACAATTTTACTTTTAGTTTTTTATTTTTTAAAGATTCAATTAAAGGTATTACCTTAGATAGGACACTTACTTTTAAATTTCCTTTGTAAGATAAACCCATAACGCCAATTTTTTTTAAGCCTCTATTTGAAATAGAATTTGCTATTGATTTACCCATCCCGTCATCGGTCTTTATAGTTTCTCTAAGCAAAGAAAGTTTTTTAACATTTTTTACCTGAGATAAAATATATCTGCTAGATAATGGTATACAGTAACCGCCAGCACCAATTCCTGGATGAAACGCTTCAACATTCCACTTAGTCCCCACCAACTTAAGAACTTCTCTTATATTGTCTCTTGGAAAAGCAAGAGAAAGTTGATTAGCAAGAGTGATGTCCATATGCCTGTAGGCATTCTCAACACTTTTTACCATTTCCGAAACTTTGTAAGAGCTAGCTGGATGAAGCTTTTTGCAAACAATCGACAAAACATCTTTAGTTACTTTTGTTGATTTATTATCAGTTGAACCATAAACTCTATCTAAATTCTCAAGATTTTTTCCTCCTTCAATAAACCAATCTCTTCTTGGGGCAATAGATAATAAAATATTTTTACCAATAATTAGTTTTTTTCTTTTTAAAAAAGGAATAATTTTTTTATCTGAAACTTTTGGGGCTAAAGTAGACTCTACAATAACAACTGGTGGGAATTTATTATTCTTTTTAATTTTTGATATGTTTTCCAAAACGTTTATTAATGGTTTGTAATATGGCCGACCATTTTTTTCTGTAGGTATAGCTACAAAATGTACTAAAAAATCATCAGTAATCAAATTTTTATAATTTGATGTTGCTCTTAAATAATTTTGTTTTACTAAGCCTTTTATATCAAAGCCGAACCATTTTTTTAAATCTTCTAATGGAAGTGTACCTGAATTAATTTTTTGTACCTTACTTTTGTCAATATCATATCCAACACATTTAATCTTTTTTTTTGAAAAATAGACCATGGTAGATAAGCCGATGTAACCAGTTCCCCAGACAGCAACTTTATATCGTTTTGATTTAAGTAATTTTTTATAATCTGTTCTCATTTCAAATATATAATCTTATACATTATTTCCATAATAATTAAGTGTTTATGAGTTTTCTTTATTTATTTTCAAAACTCCTATAAATGCCTCTTGGGGTATTTCAACTTTACCGAATTGTTTTGATCTAGCCTTACCTTTTTTTTGTTTTTCCAATAATTTTCTTTTACGATCAGTTGCTCCACCACCATGAATTTTTGTTAAAACATCTTTTTTAAATCCTTTGATGGACTCTCTTGCAACAATCTTTCCTCCAATAGCAGCTTGAACAGGTATCATAAAATTATGTCTTGGTATCAAATCTTTTAATTTTTCACAAACCTGCCTTCCAGTTTTTTGAGCAAAATCTTTGTGTATGATCATAGCCAAAGCATCCACTGGCTCTGAGTTTACAAGAATTCCTAGTTTAACAAGATTTCCCTCTCTATAATTAGAGATGTCGTAATCAAAACTTGCATATCCACTTGATACAGACTTTAATCTATCATTAAAATCAAAAACCACTTCATTTAGTGGCAAGTCGTATGATAAAACCGCTCTGTTTCCTGAATAAGATAAATTTGTTTGTATTCCTCTCTTGTCTTGGCAGATTTTAATAATTGACCCTAAATATTCGTCTGGTGTAATTATTGTAGACTTAATCCAAGGTTCCTCAATTTTTGTAATCTGAGAAGGATCTGGCATGTTACTAGGGTTTTGCAAATCAAGGATATCACCTTTAATTTTATGGACTTTATAGATTACTCCTGGCGTTGTGGTGATTAAGTTCACGTCAAATTCTCTTTCCAATCTTTCTGTAATTATTTCAAGATGAAGTAATCCTAGAAAACCACACCTAAAACCTAAACCTAGTGCACTAGATGACTCTGGTTCATAAGAAAAGCTGGCGTCGTTAAGTTTAAGTTTGGCTAAACCATCTTTAAGTTTTTGATATTCAGAACTATCAACAGGAAATAATCCACAAAATACAACGGGTTTACTTGGTTTAAAACCTGCTAATGGCTCATCGATTGGGTTAACTGAGTCACATATTGTGTCACCTACTTTTGTTTGAGATAAAGATTTAATTCCAGTAATTATAAATCCGATCTCACCTGAGTTAAGCTCTTCAATATCAGATGGCTTTGGGGTAAAAACTCCAACTTTTTCAATTACGTGTTCTTGATTGTTTGACATTAACTTAATTTTCATGCCTTTTTTTAATTTTCCATTGATTACCCTCACTAAAATGACAACACCCAAATAACTGTCATACCAACTATCTACTAATAAGCATTTTAACTTTTCATCAGATATGCCTTTCGGAGCTGGTAATTTATTGATTATAGCCTCTAAAATCTCATCTATTCCTTCACCAGTTTTACCTGAACATGGAATAGCATTTACTGTTTCGATACCAACTACGTCTTCAATTTCTTTTTTTGTTTTCTCTATGTCAGATGCAGGTAGATCGATTTTATTTAAAATCGGTATAACTTCATGGTTTATATCTAATGCTTGATAAACATTAGCTAATGTCTGTGCTTCAACTCCTTGTGTACTATCAACAATTAAGAGAGAACCTTCGCAGGCAGATAATGATCTACTCACTTCGTATCCAAAATCTACGTGTCCTGGTGTATCTATAATATTTAGCTTATAATTTTGACCATCTTTTGCCTTATAATTTAATTTTACTGTTTGTGCTTTAATCGTAATACCCCGCTCCCTCTCTATATCCATTGAATCCAAAACCTGTTGTTTCATCTCACGGTCTGTTAGCCCTCCACACTTATGAATTATTCTATCAGCAATTGTTGATTTACCGTGATCAATATGCGCAATTATAGAAAAATTACGAATTCTCTTTATATCTGACATTATGACCTAATTGTAGCGCCTGTTTTATCTTTAACCACTTCAACAATCTTTTTACTGATTTGATCTAAATCTTTTTCACTTAAAGTTTTATTTATTGATTGAAGAGTAACATTGATTGCAACAGACTTTTTATCTTTAGGTATATTTTCTCCTTCATAAACATCAAAGGTAGTAACATCTTGAATAATAGAACTATCAATTTCTTTAATTATCTTTTCTAGAAGGCCTATTTTAAAAATTTTATCAATTACAAAAGCAAAATCTCTTTGGGATTTTTGAAAATCTGATGGCTGAAAGCTTTTTTTTGTTTGCCTTATTTTTTTGTTAGGCTCTGGTATGTTTTTTAAGAATATTTCAAATCCATAAATATTCGATTCTTTAAAATCTAATTTTTTGACTATTCCAGGATGTATTTCACCAAAATAGGCAAGATGAGCTCCCTTTTCTGATTTCAAAGTTACTGAACCTGATCTACCTGGGTGATAACAATGTTTAGTATTATTGCTTATAAAAAGATCCTCTTCTGAGATACCAAGTTCAATTAAAGTTTTTATCACATCACTTTTAATATCGAATACATCAATATTTCTCTCTTTTTCAATCCAACTTTTTCTTCCTACTTTTCCTGACTTTAATGCGCCGACTATAATTTGTTGTTCACCAGGATTTTTTCCGAAAAATACTGGTCCAATTTCAAATAAAGACATATCATCATAGCCTCTATCTTGATTTTTTTTAAGATGAATTGCTAGATTTGAAAAGATAGATCTTCTTAAAACATCAAGATCAGAAGAAATAGGATTTAAAATTGAAATTTCTTTTTCGCCTTTTGAAAAATGTTTATCAATTTTGGAGTCAGTGAATGACCATGTTACTGACTCGAGGAAACCTTTAGACGCAAGAGATCTTTGAGATAAATGGAAAAGTTTTTGTTGAAAATTTAAAGTTTCGTTATCTCTTTTTTTTTCTGGGGAAATCAATTTTATGTTCTTAAAACCTTTGATTCTAATCAGTTCCTCAATTAAATCAACATTTTGAACGATGTCTGGTCTCCATGAAGGAACTTCTGCCATAAGAACTTTTTTTCCTTTTTTTTTACAAACAAAACCCAAAGAGATCAAAATTTTCTGAGCTTCGTTTATTGAAATTGGTATACCTATCAAATTTTCGAAATCATCAATCTCAAATTTTATAATTCTTTTTTTTGGAGAGTTTTTACCCGTGAGTATGAATTTACTTGCTTGGCCGCCACATAACTCTAGTATCAATTCGGTGGCAACTTGAAGACCTTCTGTAATAGAGTTAGGGTCAATTCCTCTTTCGAATCTATATTTCGCGTCAGTGTTAATAGCTAATTCACGCGATGTTTTTCTAATTGACGATGGAAGGAAGTAAGCAGATTCAAGTAAAACATTTTTGGTCTCAAATTCAGTCGATGTTTTTGTTCCACCAATTATACCTCCAAGCCCAAGAATGCTTGATTTGTCAGTAATAACACACATTCCTTTTTTAAGCTCATATTTTTTATTATCTAAAGCATCAAACTTTTCACCTTCTTTTGAGTCTCTAACAATAATCTCTTTGTCAATTTTGTCTGCATCATATGCATGTAAAGGACGATTTAAATCAAACATAACATAATTTGTTATATCAACTACTGCTGAAATTGGTTTTAGGCCTAGAGCATAAATTTTATTCTTTAACCACTCTGGGCTTTCTTTGTTAGTTATATTTTTTATATAACAGCTACCAAATGAAAGACATCCTTGATGTTTATCTTTAGTTATCGAAGTCTTAATAAGATGTTTAGAATGTTGTTTAAATTTTTTGCTTTTTTGAATGATCAATTTTCCTATTCCAGTAGAAGAAAGATCTCTCGCGATACCTCTTATACCCAAACAGTCTGGTCTGTTTGGCGTAATAGAAATATCAATTACTTTTTCTGCTTTACTCTTAAAATAACTTTTTCCTATCTCTGTTTCTTTAACCTTTAACTCTATTATTCCATCACTATCCTCAGAGAGGTTAAGTTCGCTCCCAGAGCACAGCATCCCCCTGGACTCTACGCCTCTAATTTTTGCTATTTTTAGTTGGAAATTAGTTTTAGGTATAACTGCTCCTGGAGGAGCATAAATTGTTATCAGTCCATCTCTTGCATTAGACGCACCACAAACAACTTTTAAATTTTCTTTTTCACCAATACTTACATCACAAACTTTTAATTTATCTGCATTTGGATGTTTTTCTGCCTTTATAATTTTCGCTATCTTAAATTCGCTTAGCTCACCCGAGCTTTCTTTTACACCTTCAACCTCTAAACCAATATTTGTAAGTTTATCTATAATTTCTTTTTCATTAGCTTTCGTTTTTAAATGCTTTTTTAATAACGGTAGAGTAATAATCATTTGCTTAATCCCCTATAATTTGTAGGAACATCTAAAGGATCAAAACCAAAATGATTCAACCACCTATAATCTGTTTCAAAAAAAGCTCTTAAATCATTAATTCCATATTTTAACATAGCAAGTCGATCAATACCCATACCAAATGCAAATCCACGATATTTATTTGGATTAACTTTAGCATTTTTAAGAACATTAGGATGAACCATTCCACATCCTAAAACTTCTAACCATTTATTACCTTCTCCTATTACAATTTTTTCGTTTTCAATTCTGTAACCTATATCTACTTCAGCTGATGGTTCTGTAAATGGAAAATGACTTGGCCTAAATCTCATTTTTACATTTTTAACTTCGAAAAATTCTTTAATAAAATAATCTAAACATCCTTTTAAGTGACCCATAGTAATACTTTTATCGATGTGAAGACCTTCTAATTGATGAAACATTGGGGCATGAGTCTGATCGCTATCACATCTATAAGTTCTGCCTGGAACAATTATCTTAAATGGTGGTTTTCCACTAAGCATTGCTCTTATCTGAACTGGAGAGGTATGTGTCCTTAATAAAAGTTTTTTATTCTTTTCTAAATAGAACGTGTCGTGCATATCTCTTGCTGGATGGTCCTCGGGAGTGTTGAGAGCTGTGAAATTATTATATTCAGTTTCAACGTCTGGGCCTTCAGCAACTGAAAAACCAATTTCTGAAAAAATAGATGATATTTCATCAATGACTTGTGATACTGGATGAATTTTTCCTCTTTGAAAAGGTCTTACTGGTAAAGTTACATCAACCTTTTCATTTTTTAATTTGTCGTTGATTTCTGCATTTTCTATTTCTAAGAATTTTTTTTCAATTTGATTTGATAAATTATCTTTTACTTTATTTAAATTTGAAGCAAAATCTTTTCTATCGTTAGCTTCTAAAGAACCTAAAGTTTTAAATTGTTGGGTGATCTTTCCATTTTTGCCAAAAAACTCTGTTTTGATATTCTGTAAATCTTCTTTTGTTTTAACGGAGTCAATTTTTGCGTTAAATATAGAATTTATTTTATCTAAATCACTCATCAGGTAATTGATTTTTTATATTAAAGTTTAAGTTAAATCAAAGACCCTTTTAACCAAGGGAAGACTGAACCTTTTTTACTACTGATTTAAAGACTTCTGGATTGTTGTAAGCCAGTTCTGCTAAAACTTTTCTATCTAATTTGATTTTGGATTTAGCTAAACCATTTATAAATTTTGCATATGTTAAGCCCTCGGCTCTTACTCCAGCATTTATTCTTTGTATCCACAGTGACCTAAACTCTCTTTTTTTAGCCCTTCTATCTCTATAAGCATATTGCATTGCTTTTTCCATTGCTTGACGCGCTATTCTAATAGTATTTTTTCGTCTTCCGTATTGACCTTTGACTAATTTTAAAACTTTTTTGTGTTTTGCTCTACTTACAACGCCTCGTTTTGTTCTAGCCATATTATCCTCTTAGGTTATATGGCATGTACGACTTAACTATTTTTGAATCTTGTTTAGTCATTATCGTAGTGCCTCTTTGTTTTCTAATTTGTGAGTTTGTTCTTTTAATCATGCCATGACGCTTACCAGCTTGTGGCATTTTAATTTTACCAGATGCAGTAAATCTAAATCTTTTTTTTGCTGAGCTTTTGGTTTTTAATTTTGGCATAAATATTCCGGTTTTATATAGGCAATATCTTGTCTTATCAAGTCGCTATAATTATTGATTTAAACGGGTTGAATTATCATCACCATTTGCTTACCCTCAAATTTAGGCTGGCTCTCAACTTTTGCTACATCTTTCGTTTCTTCAATGATC
>CACDSA010000003.1 GCA_902555185.1 uncultured Pelagibacteraceae bacterium
TTCAATTAATTTAACTAGTAAAATAAATCTAAAAGTTCCTTTTTTATCTTCAGCTATGGATACTGTCACTGAGTCTAGAATGGCAATAGCAATAGCAAGAGCTGGAGGAATAGGAATAATTCATCGAAATCTTAATATTAGGAATCAAACAAAAGAAGTTGCAAGAGTGAAGAAAAAAAAATTAATAATAGGCGCCGCAGTAGGTACAAGTAAGGAAGATATCGATAGAGCTAAATCATTAATAGGAGCAGGTTGTGATTTAATTGTAATAGATACTGCCCATGGCCACAGTCATAAAGTGCTAAAGACTTTAGCAAATTTAAAAAAAATAATTAAGTCAACTCCAATTTGCGTTGGAAATATTGCCACAAGCGAAGCTGCGATTAAGTTATATAATTCTGGAGCAGATATTATAAAAGTAGGAATAGGACCTGGATCAATTTGTACAACTAGAATGGTCGCTGGTATCGGTGTCCCTCAAATTTCAGCAATTATGGAAGTAAAAAAGGCTTTAAAAAACAAAAAGATAAAAATTATTTCGGATGGAGGAATAAAATTTTCAGGAGATATAGCTAAAGCTTTAGCAGCAGGCGCCGACGCAATAATGATGGGCTCTATTTTTGCAGGAACAGATGAAAGTCCTGGTAAAAAATTCAAGATTAAAGGAAAAATTTTTAAAAAATACAGAGGAATGGGTTCAATAGGAGCAATGTCCTCTGGCTCCGCTAACAGATATTTTCAAAAAAATTTTAAAGATAAATCTAAGTTTGTACCCGAAGGAGTTGAAGGAAGAGTTGCTTATAAAGGAACAGTTTCCAAAATTATATATCAATTAAAAGGTGGCCTTCGTTCATCAATGGGATATATTGGAGCTAAAAATCTAAGTCAGATTTCAAAAAATGCTAAATTTATAAAAATTACTAAAGCCGGATTCTATGAGAGTATGGTACACAGTGTTGAAATGACACAAAAAAATACAAATTATAAATTATGAAAATTAAAATTTTAAAGATATCACTATTTTTTTTTATTTTTACTAACAATTTAATAGCCAATACCCAGTATTTTAAAGAAGGAATAGACTTATTCAAAAATAAAAAATTTGAAGAAGCCAAGTTCAAATTTGAACAAGATATTGTTTTTAATCCAAAGAGCGAAATGGCTTATCTCTATCTATCAAAAATATTTAAAAATTTGGAAAAAAAAGATCTCGAAGAACAGAATTTAAAAACGGTTATTTTGCTTAATCCTAAAAATGAAGAAGCAATTTATTATCTTGCAAAATTAAAACTTGCTGCTTCTGATTACAAGAAAAGTAAAGAATTGAATGATAGGTTAACTAATTTTTGTAACTTATTTTGTGAAAAGAATAAAAAATTAAAAATAGAAATTGAAAATTTATCAAAAAAATAAATGCAATTTCAAAGTCAAAGAGAAAAAATTTTAATAGTTGATTTCGGCTCTCAAGTTACAAAATTAATTGCAAGAAGAGTAAGAGATCTTGGAGTTTACTCAGAAGTTATTATCCCTAAAGATATAAAAAAATTGAATGATTTTACGAAAATAAAAGGAATTATACTTTCAGGGGGACCATCAACAGTTACGAAAAGAAAGCATCAAAAAATCCCCAAAGAAATATTTTTACAAAATATACCAATTCTTGGAATTTGCTATGGTTTACAATTAATTGCAAAAGTATTTGGTGGAAAAATAAAAGCTTCAAAAAAAAGAAGAGAGTTTGGAAGAGCAATAATTTTTAAAAAAAAAGAGTCAAAATTAACCAAAAATTTCTTTGAAAAAAAAAAAATAGTTTGGATGAGTCATGAAGATGCAGTTACAAAATTACCAAAAGAATTTAAAGTGATTGCGTATACGCATGACTCTAAACTTACAATTATTGAGAACACAAGTAAAAAAATATATGGAGTACAATTTCATCCAGAAGTAACCCATACGGAGAACGGGAGAAAAATATTTGAAAATTTTTTATTTAGAATTTGTAAACTCAAAAAAAAATGGAATATTAATTTACAAAAAAAAAGACTTATCTTAGAAGTAAAGAATATTATAAAAGATAAACAGGTTATATGTGCTTTGTCAGGTGGAGTTGATAGCAGCGTGGTAGCTTTATTAATTAATAAAGCAATTAAAAATAAATTAGTTTGTATTATGGTTGACACAGGGCTTATGAGAAAAAATGAATTTAAATATACCTACAATATTTTCAAAAAAAGATATAAACTTAATGTAAAATTAATAAATGCGTCAAAAATTTTTATTAGTAAATTAAAAGGAATTTCAAATCCTGAAAAAAAAAGAAAAATTATTGGAAATTTGTTCATTAAAATATTTGAAAAAGAGTCAAGAAAACTAAAAAATGTTAAATTTTTAGCGCAAGGCACACTTTATCCTGATATTATAGAAAGCAGGTCCTCAACAGGTAGCAAAACTTCAAAAATCAAATCTCATCATAATGTAGGCGGTTTACCAAAAAAAATGAACTTAAAGCTTATTGAGCCATTAAAAGAATTTTTTAAAGATGAAGTAAGGATATTAGGTAAATCTTTAGGTCTTTCAAAAAATATTTGTTTTAGACACCCATTTCCAGGTCCTGGACTAGGAATAAGAATTATTGGAACAATTACAAAAGAAAAAATAAAAATACTTCAAGAGGCTGACTCAATATTTATTAATGAATTAAATAAAAGCAATCTTTACAATAAAATTTGGCAAGCTTATGCTGCGTTACTTCCAATAAAAACCGTAGGTGTAATGGGTGATTCAAGAACCTATGAATATACTTGTTTATTAAGAGCAGTTACATCTGAGGATGGTATGACTGCCGATTACTTTAATCTACCTAAAGATTTTTTAGATAAGATTTCTAACAAAATAATAAATAATGTAAAAGGTATAAATAGAGTAGTTTTTGATATAAGTTCAAAACCACCTAGCACTATTGAGTTAGAATAAAAATCTATAAATGAATAAAAGAATAATAAAAATTTTGAATAAAAAGAACAAATCAAAGATTGTCAGTTTAACTGCCTATTCAAAAAATATCGCAAAGATTTTAGATAATTATTGTGATGTAGTTTTAGTAGGAGACTCAATGGCAAATGTCTTATACGGATTAAAGAATACTCACAAATTAAGTTTAGAAAATATTATCCAACACTCAGCAAGCGTTAGAAAAGGGATTAAAAAGGCTTTATTAGTTGTTGACATGCCAAAAGGTACTTATGCAAACAAAAAACAAGCAAAAAAGAATGCCGCATTAATAGTAAAAAAAACAAAATGTGATGCCGTAAAAATAGAGAGTAACAATAAAAATTTTGATATAATTAAGGAGTTAGTTAGATCAAAAATACCTGTAATGGGCCATATAGGTTTTACGCCTCAATTTAAAAACAAATTTAATATTGAGGGAAATTCAAAAAAAAAAATAATAAAGCTTCTAAATGAAGCCAAGTTAATAGAAAAAGCAGGAGCTTTTTCAATTGTACTTGAATGCATTACTCCAAAAACTTCTGATCAAATAACTAAATCTCTTAAAATTCCTACAATTGGCATAGGTTCTTCTATAAACTGTGATGGGCAAATACTTGTAACGGATGATATGTTGGGATTAAGTGGTTTTTATCCAAAATTTGTGAAAAAATATGCTTCACTAAATAGAATAATTGAAAAAGCTGTAAAAAAATATACTACAGATGTAAGATTAAAAAAATTTCCTACTACTAAAAATTTTTTATATGGAAGAAGATCTAAATAAAAATATTCAGTTTAAAGAGAGAGTATCAATATTTATCAACAAAAATAAATCAAGACTAATATGGATTTTATCTATTATCTTTATAGCTATAGCATTAGTAATTTTTAATGACATCAATTACAAAAAAAAAAATCGCATTATTTCAGAAAAATATATTCAAGCTGGTTTATATTTAGCGTCCAATGACAACAACAAATCAAAACAATTATTTGAAGAAATAATATTATCAAAAAATAGTTTTTATTCTCCTTTAGCATTGAATGTTTTATTGGAAAAAAGCTTAGAAAACGATCATAATAAAATTATGGATTACTTTAAGATTGTAGAATCAATAATTAAATCTAAAGAACGCAAAGATTTGATAAGTTTCAAAAAAGCTCTATATTTAATTAAGAATTCCAAAATTGATGATGGAAAAAAAATATTAAATGAATTAGTAAAAAATGAGTCTCAACTAAAGTTTTTAGCCGAGGAGATTTTACAAAATTAGATATTTTTTTAAATGAGGCTAATAATTTTTTTTCTATCTCTAATAATTTTACAAAACTGTTCTTTTGATAATAAGTCAGGAATTTGGAAAAACGAAAATGAAATAACAGTTAAAAATGATGAGACTTTTAAAGATTTTAAAAAACTTTCAACTAAAAATCCAACTTTTAATGAAACAATTCCTTTTGAAGGTCATATTGAATTTAAATTACCAGCAGTAAAAAATAATAATAACTGGGCAGATATATTTTATGAAAAGTCGAATAATTTTGATAACTTCAAATATAGCGATTTAAACGAGGTTATTCTAAAAAGTAAAAGAATAAGTAATGTCAAAACAAGTGATTTTTTATTATATGAGAACGACAATATAATTATAAGCGATTATAAAGGTAATATATTAATTTACTCAGTTGAAAATAATAAATTAATAACAAAATTCAATTTTTATAAAAATAGATACAAAAATATTAAAAAATCTTTGAATAAGATTGTGGAGGGAAAAATTGTCTACGTTTCTGACAATATAGGTTATTTATATGCATTTGATTACAAAAATAACAAAATGTTATGGGCAAAAAACTATAAAATACCATTTAAATCAAATTTAAAAATATTTAATCAAAAATTAATAGCAGCAAATCAAAATAATGATCTTTATTTTTTTAATAAAAAAAATGGAAATTTATTAAAGTTGATACCAACCGAAGAAACGATAGTTAAAAACGAATTTGTAAATAATATATCAATCGACAATAATTTTTCATATTTCCTTAACACTTATGGATCATTATATGCGATTGATAATGAAAGTATGAGTATTAGATGGTTTTTGAACTTAAATCAGTCTTTAAGCATAAATCCAAGTGATATATTTAATGGAAATCAAATAGTAAATAATGGAAATGTTGTGGTGGTCACTTCCAACGAATTTACATATGTAATTGAATCTAGGACAGGCTCTATAATTTATAAAAAAAATTTTAAATCTATTTTAAAACCAATCATAATGGGTCAATACGTTTTTTTACTTTCTGATAGAAATTTATTAATAGCAATGAGTCTTGAAAATGGAAATATTCTTTACTCTTATAATATAAATGAAAAAATAGCTGAGTTTTTGAATTCAAAAAAAAAGTCAGTTGAGTTTAAAAAAATGATAATTGCTAACAATGATATTTTTATATTTTTAAAAAACTCTTATATTTTAAAATTTAAAATAACAGGTGATTTAAAAACCTTAACTAAACTATCTAATAAACTTTATACAGATCCTATTTTAATTAAAGGTCGTCTTTTATACTTAAATAATAAAAAAAGATTAATTATTGTAAGTTAATTATTAGACTTTACACTTAATAATGATAGTTGTTTAATTTTTAGTCCCTCTATATTATCAGTTGGTTTTATTGGATATTCACCAGTAAAATAGTGATCACTAAACTGAGGATAATTATCATTTCTATCTTCATTTATTAACCCCTTATAAAGCCCTTTAAGGCTTAAAAATTTCAGACTTTTTGCTTTAATATAATCACACATTTCTTGGTTATTTTTTTTATGGGCTAATAATTCCTCTTTAGTTGGCATGTCTACACCATAAAAATCAGGAAATTTTATTTCTGGGCAAGCAATTCTTACATGCACCTCTTTGGCACCACCCTCGTAGAGCATTTTAACAATTTTGTGACAAGTTGTACCTCTTACTAATGAGTCGTCAATCAAAATTACAGATTTATTTTTAACAATTGTTCTGGTCGGACTTAATTTTAATTTCACTCCTAAACTCCTAATATTTTGAGTAGGCTCTATAAAAGTACGTCCCACGTAATGGTTTCTAATTAGACCTAGTTCAAATTTCCTTTTTGACTGCTCAGCGAAACCTAAAGCAGCTGGGACGCCAGAATCAGGAACAGGCACGATCAGATCAGCCTCAAGATCAGTTTCTTTCGCAAGTTCTTTTCCTAAGTTTTTTCGATATTCATATGCACATTTACCATCAATTAAACTATCCGGTCTTGCAAAATAAATATACTCAAAAATACAAGGTCTCGATTTTTGTTTTGGAAACGGTTTAATACTTTTAACTACATTTTTTTCTATAACAACTATTTCTCCGTTTTCAATCTCTCTTACGAAAGTAGCTCCTACAATATCTAACGCACAAGTTTCAGAAGCAAAAATGTAAGAGTCCTTTAATTTTCCAATTACTAATGGCCTTATACCAAATGGATCTCTGACTCCAACTAATTTTTTATTTGTCATTAAAATTAAAGAGTAACCACCTTGAATTTGAAAAAGAGCATCAATAAGTTTGTCCAGAAATTTTTCTCTCCTTGATTTAGCTATTAATTGAACTATTGTTTCTGTATCTGATGTAGTTCTGAAAATTGCACCATCTTTTACCAAAGTTTCTCTTAAAATTAATGCATTAGTTAAATTACCATTATGTGAAATACTCAGTCCCCCCATGTGTAAATCTGCAAAAAACGGCTGAATATTTCTTAAAGAAGTCTCACCAGTTGTTGAGTACCTATTGTGCCCAATAGCAGAAGATCCAGGTAATTTCTTTAAAGTTTCAGGATCTGTAAAATGATCTCCAACTAAACCTTGCCTTTTTTCGGAGTGAAAATTTGTGCCATCAAAAGATACAATTCCACAACCTTCTTGGCCTCTATGTTGTAAAGAATGTAAGCCTAATGCAACTAATGCAGAAGCGTCTTTATAATTAGATATTCCAAAAATACCACATTCCTCTCTCAATTTATCTGAATTATATTTTTTCAATTTCTTCTTTTGTATCTATTAAATCTTCATTTGAAGGAAATTCCTCAATCATTAATTCACTTCCTTTGTAAATTAAATTGAATGAAAGAGCATCCTCTGTTGATATACCCCAATTTTTATAAGGATAAAACCAATTTAGTATAGTAAATATACACACGGACACTACATATCCTTTAAAAAAACCAAACAATAAGCCAAAAGTTTTATCAATAGCGCCCAAACCAGTCCAAGTAACTGTTTTACCTAAAGCTTTACCAATTATTATAATTATAAAAAGAGTTAATATGAATATTACAATACCAAGCCCAATATTGTTAATAAACTCGGACTCAATATATTCAGCTACAAAGGGTTGAAATTTTGGTACTAAAATTATTGTTATAATTGTAGAAAGAACCCATTTCATAAAAGAGATCAAGCTAAGAGAAAATCCTTTAATAAAACATTGTAATACACAATAAAAAAAAATTAAAAAAATAAAAATATCGAAAATATTAATATTATTTAAAGTCTGTTCAAAAAAATTACTTTTCATTTTATTTATACTAATTTGTTTTTAAAAGGCTTATAAATTATTAATAATTTAGGAAGCAAAGTAAGTACTGAAATCATAGCAAGCAACATTGCGATACCTGTAAAAATTCCAAAATATATTGTGGGTATAAAATTTGATAAAACTAGAATAGAAAAACCAAAAACTATTGTAATTGAGGTATTCAAAATTGCTACACCAACGGTGTTATGGCATCTATCCAATGTCAAACCATAATCTTGTATTTTATTAAATTCTTCCTTAAATCTATAAATATAGTGAATACTATTATCTACGGCTATCCCTATAGTTATGGCTGCTATTGTAATAGTCATCATATCAAGTGGAATACCCATTAGTCCAATTATTCCAAGAATAAAAAAAGCAGCGATAAAGTTAGGTACAACTCCTATTATTGAAAGTGTTATATTTCGAAATAAAACAAAAAACATTGCAAAAATTCCCAACATCACTATTCCTAAAGTTAAAATTTGAGATTTAAATAAACTCTGTAGTAGATTGTTGAATAAAATTAAAACTCCAGCTAATTTATACTCATCTTCTTTAAGATTTAATTTCGATGTGAGATCAGATTTAATTCTATTAATTAATTCATTTCTCCTTAAATCTGGTAAAGAGTCTTTAATTCTTACCGATATCCTTGCCTCATCTTTCTCAACTGAAATATAAGGAGACACAATTTCTTTTTTTATTTCTTCGGGAATTTTGCTATATAAGACAGCTATTTCTAAACTTTGTAATTCTTTATTATTTAAATCTTCCGCGACACGCAAAATAGACCCAAAGGATAGAACTTTACCTACTTCTGGCAAAGAGTCTAAATAATCATGAACTTTGAGAATTTTATCCATTTTATCTCTAGTAAACCAATATTTCGATTTTTCCTCATTATTCTCATTATCTTCCTCCCATTCAGAGAATTCTTCATCATTTTTATTTTCAATAATTTTTTGTGGGAATTTTAAAATTATATCTAGGGGAGTTGTTCCACCTAACTCGTCGTCAATTTTTTTCATACCTTTATAAATTTCTGTTTTTTTATCAAAATAATTTATAAAACTATTTTCAACTTCTAACTTTAGTATTCCTATAAAACTCGCAACTAAAATTAGAAAGGTAGCAAAAAAAAGTATGAAATGATTTTTTTTGGCAATAGATGCAAATAATGAAGTTATTGCTGATTTTTCAGTATCCTTAACATTTATTTCACTTTCTGAAGAAAAAATATTTAAAAGTGATGGTAATAAAAGAAAAGTTATTATCAAAGAAACAATTAAACCTAATGTCATCATCCAACCAAAATCTATTATTGGCTTTATTCCACTAAAAATTAATGAGAGAAAGGCACAAATTGTTGTCATTACAGTATATAAAACTGGTAACATCATTTTTTTACTTGCTTCTAACACCGCATCTTTTTTCAAGATTTCTTTTTTTTCTTTTTTCAATTGTAAAAATCTAACCGTAATATGAATATTCATTGCCATATTAAGGATTAACATTAAGGCTATAAAATTTGATGAGATTACAGTAACTTTCCAACCTATAAACCCTAATAGCCCGATCATAATAATTACTGATGTCGCACAACCTAATAAAGGGATTACAACCCATTTAATATTTTTAAATATGAGCCATAGCGTTAGAATTATAAAAATAAAAACACCTATACCAAATACTATTATGTCACTTTTAATAAAGCCCATCATATCATCCGCAATCATAGGAACACCTCCTAAATGAATTTTAGCATTTTCACCATATTTGCTAATAACATCTCTGATTTCATTTATATTTTGATGATTCCTTATATTATAAAGATTTTTATAGTCTTCGTACTCTTTAAGGAAAATCTTATAATTTTTCTTTTCTTCTTTAGTTAAACCAGTTTCAATAGATTGATTAAAATATTTATCTTTAATTTTTATGTATTCTACTAATCTTTCATCTGTTTTGATATAAACAACTATTCCTGAAGTTTTTCCATCTTCACTAATTACATAATTCTTATAAATTGGACTATTAATGATTTCATCAAAACCTCTTTTTCTATCGATTTCTGGATAGGATAAAGTTTTATAATTTTTTAATCTTTCCATAAGACCTTCATCAGTGCTTTTCAAGAGCGGCACATCTATTACTGTTATTACACTATCTACCCAAGTTAACTTTTCTATTTTCGACTTTAATAATTGTAAATTTAAGATAGTTTCCTTTTCTGTAAAACTTGATACTGGTGAATAAGTCAGAACCAAAAAATCTTTTGATCCAAATCTTTCATTTATTTCCCTTAAATATTTTAAATCTTTATCACCCTCTAAAAGAAGAGCATCTGATGAAGCATCTAAGTTAAAATTTTTTGAATGATAAAGTGAAAAAACTAGCAAAAAAGTAAGTACAACAAGAGTAAATTTTGGAAAATCTATGACTATTTTTTTATAAATATTAGACCACATCAGGATATTTTTTAGATATATCTTAATTTTTTGATAACAAAAGGGAAAATTAAGTCTAATTTTTACTTAAATCTTTAAATTTTGTATAAATTCCCTCAAACTCAACTTTTACTGTGCCAGTTGGCCCATGTCTTTGTTTACCCAGAATAATATCAGCAAGACCATTTACATCATTCATTTTTGATTGCCATTCAGCGTGTTCAATAGAGCCCAACTTAGGTTGTTTTCTCTCTAAATAATAAGCTTCCCTGTAAACGAACATGACAACATCTGCATCTTGTTCTATAGATCCCGACTCACGTAAATCTGCAAGTTGTGGCTGTTTGTCATCTCTTTGTTCTACTGCTCTGGAAAGTTGTGATAAAGCTAAAACTGGTACAGATAGTTCTTTTGCTAAAGCCTTTAACCCTTGTGTAATTTCTGAAATCTCTTGCACTCTTCCTTCATTTTTAACCAAGCTAGATCTCATTAATTGTATATAATCCACAACAACAAGACTTAACCCAAATAAGCGTTTTATCCTTCTAGCTCTATTACTTAAAGTTGCTATTGTTATTGCAGGCGTTTCATCGATATACAATGGTAAATTATAAATATTTCTTGAAGTTTCAATATATCTATTAATTTCATCTTCAGTAACTTTACCGCGTCTAATATCATCAGATTTTATTCGAGCTTGTTCTGATAAAATTCTAGTGGACAGTTGTTCAGATGACATTTCTAGTGAGAAAAAAGCAACAGAAGATTTTTCCTGTCTTTTTAAAATATTTTGGGACGCATAGTAAGCTATATTTGTTGCCAAAGCTGTTTTACCCATTGAGGGTCTTCCTGCTAAAATTACTAAATCAGACTTATGCAATCCACCTAATTTCTCATCAAGTTCAGTTAGTCCAGTTGGCACACCTACAATTCCTTGATCATTTTGCATTGCTTGAGTCGCCATTTCAATTGTTTGATCTACCGCATGATTAAATTTTACAAATGACTGTGAAAAAGTTCCTCTTTCTGCTAAATCAAATAATGATTTTTCTGTGCTCTCAATTATATTTTCAGCATTTTGTTCTCGCGAGCTAGCGTTAATTGTGTCTGAAGATAATTTATCTGAGATCATTACTAACTCACGCCTTAAGTACATCTCATGTATAATTTTAGCATAATCAATAGCTTGTTTAGATGATCCAGAAAATCTTGTAAGTTTAACTAAATATTCTGTTCCACCAACTTCACTTAACATATTGTCTTTCTCAAAAAAATTTTTCAAAGTTATAGGATTAGCAATCATTCCTTTATTATTTAAACTTTCTATTACCTCATAAATTTTTACGTGAGCGGGATCATAAAAAATTGAAGAATTTACAATTGTAGAAACCTCATCAATAATATCATTATTAACTAAAATTGAACCAATTAGCGCTTGTTCTGCTTCAATATTTGATGGCTGTTTATCGCTTATTGTAGTTTGAATGGATTTTATATCTTTCACCTAAACATAATATTCTAATAGTGAAATGGTAAAAGTGAAAAGTTACACACTATTTTTGATAGTCTGTGGAAAAGTTATTTCGACTGTATTTTCTCTATCTTAATTGAAATTTTTGCTTTCACTTCTGAGTGGAAAACAATATCAGCCTGGAATGAGCCTATTTTATTTATTTCATCTTTTAAAATAATTTGAGATGGGCTTACATCTGCGTTAACTTTTTCCTTAATTATATTTGTAATTTCCTTAGGTTTTATTGAACCATAAAGTTCACCATTCTCCTTGCTCTCTTTAACAAAAGTGAACTTTTTATTATTTACTAATTTAGCTATCTCTTTAAATTTATTTTTTATCTCAGTGTTTTTTCTATTTAATTCATCTTTTTTTTTATTTACCAAATCTAAGTTTTCTTTATTAAACCTAAGTGCCTTCCCTTGTTTTAATAAAAAGTTTCTTCCATAGCCATTCTTTACTTTTACCTTATCTCCTATGTTTCCTAGATTAAGGATGTTTTCTAATAATATCACTTCCATTATATAAGTCCTAAAATTTTAGCCTTTTTGATTTCTTTATTAAGTCTCCTTTGTTTATTGAAGGATACAGAGGTAATTTTAGAGGAAATAATTTTTCCATTATCGGACATGTATTTTTTTAATAAACTAATATTTTTGTAGTCTATAATTGGTGCATTTTTAACAGATAAAGGGCATTTTTTTTGAAATCTATTATCAGATTTTTGAAATAAGCTAAGTTTATTTAATGAGTTAGGGCCCTTTTTTTGAAATTTTTTGTTTCTTTTTTTCATAAGTTATTTATCTTTTTTAAAAAATTCATTTTCAGTATCTAATTTTCGATATTTTACTGTGAGATGCCTAATGATTGAGCTATCTACTCTAATTTTTTTTTCAATTTCTTCTAAAGTATTTTTATTTCCCTCAAATTTGTAATGAATGTAAAAACCTTTTTTATAATTTTTTATTTTATTGGCTAAATTAAGTAATCCCCATTCTTCAATTTTGACAACTTTCCCTGAAGAGTCATTTATAAGTTTGTTATATTTATCTATAATTGATTTTATTTCCTTTTCAGCTAAATCTTGTTTAGCAACTATAGTATTTTCGTAAAAAGCCATAATTTACAGTGTTAGTTAGTTAAATAATTAATTGTAAAATCTGGGTTATACTATAATGAAGAATTATAGCAATACTAATAATTATTGAAAAAATACATACAAATGAGCGCTTTATTGTTTCCAGGTCAAGGTTCGCAGTTAGTAGGGATGGGATCTGAGTTTTATAATAATTTTGATAAAGTTAAAAAAATATTTAATTTTGCTGACGAAAAACTTAATTTTCCGTTATCAAAACTTATCCTTGAAGGACCTAGCGATGAGTTACAATTAACTCAAAATACTCAACCCGCAATTTTAACTGTAAGTTATTCCATATTCAAAACCTTGATAGAAGAATTTAATTTTGAATTAGATTTTTTTAAATATTTTGCCGGACATTCTCTTGGAGAGTATAGTGCATTAGTATGTGCAGAGTCACTTAAATTTGAAGACGCTTTATATTTATTGCGCGCAAGAGGAGAAGCAATGCAAGATGCAGTACCTTTAGGGCAAGGAAGTATGATAGCAGTGCTTGGATCAAATACTGCAGATATAATTAAATTAATAGATTCAATAGATAAAAAAGATAAGATATTTGAAATAGCTAATGATAACGCTATTGGGCAAATAATTATTAGCGGTAATAAAGAAGGAGTAGAATTTTTTCAAAAAGAATTAAAACAAAGAAAGATTAAGTCGATACCACTGAAAGTTAGCGCGCCATTTCACTGTTCATTAATGAAACCAGCAGCTAAAGTCATGGAAGAAAAAATAATTGGAGTGAATTTTAAAAGACCAACCTTTAATATTATCAGCAATGTTACAGCAAAAAATGAGGCAGAGCCAGAAAGGATTAAAAAACTACTTGTAGAACAAATTTATTCCCCTGTTAGGTGGCGAGAAAGTATGATAAATATTTCTAAATTAAGTGTAAAAAATTTCATCGAATTAGGTCCTGGAAAAGTTTTGACCGGAATGGTAAAAAGAACAATTAAAAATGCTAATTGCTTTTCAATAAACTCAATTGACGATATTAAAAATTTAAAAAATGAATTTAAAAAATAAAAAAATTTTAATTACAGGTGCAACTGGTGGAATTGGAAATTGTCTTGTAAGAAAATTTTCTAGTTATAACTCTAAGATATTAGCGACTGGTACTAATGAAATAAAACTTGAGAAATTGAAAAATGAATTTAAAGATATTCAAGTGGAAAAGTTTAAATTAAATGAACACAGTAAAATCGAAGATTTTATCAATAACGTAGATACAAAATTAGGGGGAATTGACGTGCTGGTAAACAATGCTGGTATAACTATTGATAATTTGTCAATAAGGCTATCAGAAGATAATTGGAAAAAAGTACTAGATGTTAACTTAACTTCTACATTTTTAATGTGTAAATATACAATCAAGAAAATGTTAAAAAATAAATCTGGTAAAATAATTAATATTACTTCAATTGTAGGACATACAGGAAATTTAGGTCAATCGAATTACTCTGCTTCAAAAGCTGGTATTGTAGCTTTCTCTAAAAGTTTAGCAATAGAGTATGCTAGGAAAAATATTAATATAAATTGTGTTTCTCCTGGATTCATAAAAACCGAAATGACAGATAAAATTAGTGAAGAATTTAAAAAAAATTTAATCAACAAAATTCCATCTGGCCAACTTGGGACAGGGGAGGACGTTTCTAATTGTGTAGCCTTTTTAGCTTCCGATATGGCAAATTATATCAATGGAGAAACCGTACATGTTAATGGTGGAATGTATATGGCTTGACAATTCTAATTAATAATCTAATAAGAATTAAACAAATAAGAAAGGAATTCATGTCAGAAGATATAAAAAGTAAAATAAAAAAAATCGTAGCAGATCATCTAGGAATAGAGGAAGAAAAAGTCACAGAAGAAGCTAGCTTCATTGATGATTTAGGCGCGGATAGTTTAGATACAGTAGAGTTAGTAATGGCTTTTGAAGAAGAATTTGGTTCTGAGATTTCAGATAGCGAAGCAGAAAAAATCTTGACAGTAGGTGATGCAATCAAATTTATTGAAAGCAAATCAAGTTAAAATCTTAAATTTTTTTTAAAATGACACATGATGGAGAAAATATCATGGTTATACTATCGTCTCCATCTGGTGTAGGAAAAACAACTTTAACAAAAAAATTCCAACAAAAATATCAATCTTTTAAAATATCTGTTTCCCATACAACAAGATCTCCAAGATCAAACGAAATAGACGGTGTAGATTATTTTTTTGTTTCAAAAACTAAATTTGAAGAGTTAATAAAAAAAAATAAATTTTATGAATATGCAAAAATATTTGGTCATTACTATGGTACTTTAAAAGAATATGTCGATAAGACGACTCAAACTAATGATATTTTATTTGATATAGATTGGCAAGGAACAAAACAGCTATCAAAATTTAAAAATCTAAATCTCATAAAAATCTTCTTAATAACAGATAATAAACAAGAATTAAAAAAAAGATTAATTAAGAGAAACCAAAATACAAAAGAAGAGATTGAAAAAAGATTTAATTCATTCGATGAAGATATCAAGCACTGGAATGACTATGATTATATAATTATAAATAAAAATCTTGAAATTTGTTTCAAACAAATTGAAAAAATTATTGAAAATAGAAAAAATAAGTCCTCTATTTTTTTTCGTAAAGTTCAGTAATTTTATAATAGATATCAGGTTTTATTTCTGCTGGTCTTTGATTTAGTTTTAATCCTTTTACTTTATTTATCTCAAAATTATCCAATATTTTTGAAATACTTTTGTTAATCATCTTCCTTTTATTTGAAAAAAAAATATTGGTAACATTCTCGAGATTTTTTATTTTTTTTATTTTAAATAAACTTCTTTTTTTTGGTGAAAAATGTATGACCATTGAATTTACTTTTGGTTTAGGCCTAAAACAATTAGGAGAAACTATAAATTTTTCTAATACACTTAACCTATAATTTGTTAAAATTGACATTCTTCCATATCCTAATGATGGAAACTTACAAATTATTTTTTCACCTAATTCCCTCTGAAACATTAGAATCAAATCATCAAAATAAGGAGGCCAATGTTTAAATCTTAGAATTTTTACCAATATTTGAGATGAAATATTATAAGGTAA
The DNA here is from genome assembly GCA_902555185.1 of uncultured Pelagibacteraceae bacterium. GTDB lineage: Bacteria > Pseudomonadota > Alphaproteobacteria > Pelagibacterales > Pelagibacteraceae > Pelagilacustribacter. The sequence continues at coordinate 15,793 of CACDSA010000003.1, forward strand.
ATTTCCAAGTAAAACTGAGTTTTTTTCAATTATTTTCTCAAGATTAAATTTTAAAACATCAGCATTAAATATCTTCACTATTTTTTTATTTTCATATTTTAATTTAAGCTTATTTGCCAAATTATTATCTTTTTCTATTATATTTAAAGATTTGGGATTTCTATTTAAAATTTCCTCTGTGAGTGCACCTTCACCAGGTCCTATTTCAATTATATTCTTATTTTTAATCTTTGTTAAATCTAAAATTTTTTTGATAATATTTTTATCAATTAAAAAATTTTGTCCTAAAGATTTTTTTGCAAATTTCATTTACCAAACTTGTTTATGAAATTTATACAATTTATCAAACTAATTGGATTAGCTTTATTCTTTCCTATAAGTGTTGTAGCAGTACCATGATCAGGAGAAACTCTCAGATATTTAAGACCTAAGGTTACATTTATAGCGTTAAATTTATAAATGGTCTTGATAGGCGTGAGGACTTGATCATGATACATTCCTACAATTACATCAAATTTTTTGTAATCATTAATGAATATAGTATCAGCTACAAGAGGGCCAACTAAGTTTATTCCAATTTTTCTTAGTCTTTTTATACTTGGAATAATTATTTTAACTTCTTCAGATTCTTTTTTAAATTCAGCATTATGAGGGTTTAATCCTAATATTCCAATCTTTGGTCTTCTTTTTAAATATCTTTTAAACCACTTATCAATCGTTTTAATTTTGTTATATATGATTTTTTTATTAATTTTTTTAGATATATCTTTGATATTTATATGTGTAGTAAGAGGACTAATTGAAAACTTATCTGCTCTAATTAGCATTACTTCTGTGTCATTTTTTAATTTACATTTCGAAGCAAAATATTCTGTGACACCCACATTTCCCTTTTTTAAAAGATTTTTGTTAATTGGACAATTTATTATTCCTTTGACATCTTTTCTTAATGCATGTTTGTGCCCAAGAGATAAACTTTCATCAATAAATCTACTAGCTAGTATATTTCTAACTTTGAATGGATTCTTAAAATTAATTTTTACATTTATAATTTTAATTTGATTACTTTTTATATCTTCATTCAACTTATTTACTTCAATCATTTTTGGAGAATAGCCAAGTTTCTTAAACTGTTTTTTAATTAATTTGTAATTTGAAATAATATAAATTTTCTTTTTTAAATTATTACTCAACTTCTTCCATGATTTGTAAAGTATTTCAGAATTAATACTATTTGGATCTCCACTAATAATTACAATTTTTTTCATTATTGATATTCAATAAAACTACTATTTTTTAATTTTGATAAGTGACTTCTCGAATATAAATTAAACAATTCATTCTTTTTTCGCTCTATTAAATTTATTTTTAACTTTGCTCTATCAATTTTTTCAGGATTTGAATTTTTCTTATTCATTAATTTTAAAAATAAAATACTATTTTGTCTTTTTATCGGTTGTGATACCTCACCAATTTTCATTTTTTTTATAATTTTGTAAATATCCTCTGATAATGATTTTCCATTTATCCAACCTAAATATCCTTTATTACTTGAAGTAGATGAGATGCTATTGTTTAGTACAGCAAACTCAAAGCCCTTCGCTTCAATCTGCTTCTCAACTATGTTTACTCTCTCATTAACAATTTCATTTTCGTTTATCAATATTTCTAATTCTGAGAGTTCATACTGCTCGATATTTTCTTGATTTTTTACAATTTCATTTAGTTCTTTTTCGATAGAGTTTTCATCAAGTTTGATTTTGCTTGAGTAGATATTAAAAATGAGTTTTTGCCATTTGAACTCGGTCTGGAGTTCTCTAACAAATTTATCGAAATTTATATTATTTTCTTTAAATCTTGATTTAAATTGCTCGATATTATTTGAAGATATTGAATTTAAATAATTATTTAATCTAACATCATCATTTTTAAAATCATATTTTAGTAATTCTATTTTTTTAATTTTTTGAATTATTAAATTTTCTAGCGCTTGCTTTTTAAGACTATTTATATTTTCCTGGTTAATTTCTTGATTACCTAAAACTAAAATAGTTAAAATTTTATTTTTTATGTCATAATTTGTAATTATTTCATTTTCAATTTTAAGAATGATATTATTATTAATTTTTGATGACAAAAAACCTATTTGACTAAAGTATATCAAAAAAACAATTATTATTAATTTGAGCTTCATTTATTGAAAGATGGTGAATTAATATTTCCAAAAGGAACTATTGTAATTTTAAACATCAAAGAATTTTCTGCTTCCAGTTCAGAGTCAGTATAGAATTCTCTTCTATATACTAATCCAGCTCTCAGGCAGTCATTAATATACTCATAGCTCAGATTATAAAATTCAGAAGAGTCAGTAATTAAATTTCTTTTTGTTTCAAAAGAAAGAAGCTTGCTATTATTTTCAAAAGCTACTTTTGTTTTAAAGTATTCTTGATTTCCAATATGTTTATTTTCCTCTAAATAACTAAAATCAATTTTTACAGGATTATAATTAATTGAAGTTCCAATTTCGTTATAATTTAAGTCACTGTAATTTTGATCGATTGCAAAATTATAATTTAGACTAATTCTATCATTAGCTTTGAAAGTAGCTGAGCCAACTAAATCTGATAGTTTTTCATCCAAACCTGCCTTTGTTGGCATTTTTTTATTTTCTATTTCATTAATTACTTGCGCTAATGAAAAATCAAACTCTTTTTCATAATTATTCTTTATCTTATAATCTAGGCCAATTGTTCCACTTAAGCCAGTTTCATAATTATTAATATTATCTAATCTGTTAAGATTAAATGCTTTAGCAGGAGTTAACCTTGACCCTGCTGTTTCTTTTCTCATACTTCCAGGGGCATATCTTACTAGTAATTTTGGTGTTAAAAAGTGTTTTGAGCTTTCTGTATCTTTTTTAAAATCTATTTCTGATAAAAACCCTAAAGAGGCAAATAACTCACTAGTTGGGTCAGTTTTATAAAGTTCAACATTTTTTGCTTCATAATTTATGTTTTTAATATTTCCTAAAACATTACCTTTTAAACCCGAATCAAAATTTATTTCCCTAAAATTCCAATTTAAATCATTCACTAAAAAATTTGTAAGTTTATTTGTATCATAATTATGAACTTTTAAATTTGTTTGTAAGTCTAAATTACCTAGACTACTATTACTAAATAGGTTTTTATCTAAAGCAATCTCAGGAAAAATATATTCATATTTATCGTTATAATTTTCTTTTAGTGTCTCATATATGCTTGCATTCACACCAAAAAAAAGATTTTCATTTTCATGTGTAAAATTAAATGAACTTTCAAGAGTATCAGTATTATAATCAACTAAATTAGATTTAATTCTATAAAGTTTTAAATATTTGTCATTAGATACATCTTGTAAAGATAGACTAAAACTGCTTTCTGAATTATTTTGATTTACAAAACTTTTATCAAACTTTGCAAAAAAATGTGATTTTTCCCCAGATTTTTTTGTTATACTAGTTTTTTTATATCCTTCGGTGTATCCAAAATCTGCTAAAAAGTTAGAATTTTTAAAAGCTTGATGATACTCTCCTAAGAAAAGAGGGTTCTCACTTTTATAAATTTTACTTGTCAAAGTGAAATTTTTATCTCTATCAATTGCAAAAAAATATGGAATAGAAATACCAGATCCTAAATTTTTAGTATCTGAAAAAGAAGGAGGTAAAAAACCAGATCTTCTGTCTACTGTTGGATCAGGATGAGAAAGTTTGGGTAAATAAAAAACTGGAATATCATAAATTTTAACTACAGCATTATCGTAATAAATTGTCTTTTTTTTATTATCATGCAACATTTTTGAAGATTGAATTGTCCATGGGGGACATTTATCATTATCTCTATAATCGCATAAAGTAAATTTGCTTTTATTAAATTGGCTTGATTGTTTGCTAATACTAACAGTATTTGAGAATATACGTGGTTTATTTTTTTCATTAACCTTGAAAGTTTCGTCATTGAGAAAAGCTTTTATATCTGTGCCAAGAATTTCTTTTTTTTTCGTATCAATATAAATTTGTGAGAATTCATATGAGTTTTCTCTAGTATCTTTTATTTTAACTAAACCAATAGATTTAAAGATATTTTGTTTTATTAAATATTCAAAGTTCTCTAAAAAAATTTTATTATTATCTCGATCAATAATTATTGTTTTATTCGTAGAAGAAATTAATTTTTTTTGATTATTAAATACAATGTTCTCACTTTCTATTATATACTCATCAGTTGTAACTACTTTTGTTTTTCCAATGCTAGTAAATATTTTTGATTCTTCATTATATTCAGCTAAATTTGTTTCAACTCTATTTTTTTTGTTATCTTTTAAAATGACGTTATTTTTTAATTTAATAATTCTTTTTGATTTATCATATTCCGCATAATCACTTTGAATCTTATTCTTTTCTGTAGTTTGAATTACTACTTCATTTTCAAAAATTGAAGTTTGTTTATTTTTATCAATTGTAATATTTTTAGCTTCAATATTTATATTATTTGCTAGCGCTATAGAGCTCCAAAATAAAAAAAAATATGTTAAAATTAATTTACTTTTCATTTATTTGTAAAACTCCTACACAAGTAAACAAACTTAAGGCTATCACTGGTGCCCATACAGCTAATATGAGTGGAATTCTCTCTGTTTGGCCTAAAGCTAAAGATAAATCTTTAAAATAGAATGTTAAAACACATGTTATTAGTCCTAGTGTTATTAACTTAAAGTTATCAGACTTTTTAAGCGTATTCATTGTGAAAATCGATGCTAACGCCGTCATCATAAATAGAAAAAAAGGTAACGAAAGCATTGAGTGTAAACTTTGATTTAAAAATGACTTGTTATATCCATTATCAAGGAGATTTTTATAATTTAAAACAAGATCTATAAAGGACATTGTATCAAAATTTTTAAATAAGCTATTTATTTTATCGAAGTTATAAATAGAACTTATTTCATAAGTGTCTAATTTTTTCCCACTTAATACTCCTTTTTCTGGAATAAAAATTTCAACATCTTTTAAAACCCATTGATTACTCTTTATATAAGCTTTTTTTGACGTAATTTTCTCAACCAAAGTGGAGTTTTTGTCTAAATGAAAAATTGTTAAATCAATCAAATTGAAACCACTTGGTTTTTCTGCCTGAATTATTCTTGTATTTGCTTTAAGATTTTCTTTGATCCAAAGACCGTTCTTGTTAAAAGTTACAAGATGATCAATGTCTCTTGAATAATTAGATTTGGTTTTTTCGTAGTATTTTGACATTGAAGATGTAATTGGATTAAAAATAATCAATATCAACCAACCTAAAAAAAATGAAGTAATTGCAAGGATTGAAAAAATTCTAAAGTTAGAATATCCAAATGTTTTTAGTGTCAATAAGTCCTTATTGTTTCTAATGCTCATCATAAACCACATGCTAGATATAAAAATTATAAATGGGAGAATCTTTATGATCATACTGGGAATAAATATACTCGTAAGGAGAAGAGGAGTTAAAATACTCACGTTTAAATTTTTGAAAAATTCAATTTCCTCAAAAAGATTTAATATCACACCAAAACAATAAAAAACAAAAACTACTATTAGAAAAGTTTTCAAAAAATTTTTTAATAGATAATTAAGAATAATTTTATTCATTTTATTTCCATTCTTTTGAAAATTTGTAAATTAAATAAGTATAAAAAATTGATATCAATACAAAGGGAACTAATATAAATGTAAAAAGTATAATTTTATTAATTCCTGTGTATCTGACAGCCAATTCTGAAAATACAAGTAAAATAAAACTATAAATAAATATGCTTATTTTATTAAAATATTTATTTGTAGATTTTATTAATAATAGTGAACAAATTAATGAAATAACCGGAATATAAAATGGTATTATCATTCTTCTGCTTAGATTCGGCAAAATTTCTTTTTTAAAACTTTCATTACAAAAATCAGTTTCTGCACCTTGATTAAAGAAAAAACAATCTATCAATTTTAAAGTAGAAGTTTCTTGAATTTTCGGCTGTTTAATTGTACTTGTGCTTAAATTATCTAAACTTATATTTAATTGTTCAAAAGTAATAATTTCATTCTCAGAGTTTTTTCTAGAGGAAATTATTTGTCCATTAAATAAAAACATTTTTTTTTCCTCTATAATCCCACTTTTTGCAAGAATAGTCGTTTCAGTGGTTTCTGAAATATTTGACGATAAATTTTTTAAATTATTTCCTTTATCATGTAAAAAAATATCTTGAATTTCGTTATTAAATTTTTTTCCCACCAAAAAAGTAAAACCTTCAAAAGAGTCACTAAATTGTTGTGTCTTTATAGTAGGTAAAAATGCATTAAAATTTTCATTACTAAGTAATTGTCTTGATTTATTTAAAGCAAGTGGAGTTAAAAAAGTAGAAAATGTCAGATAGAATATTAGCACAATAATAGAAGCAACTAAAAACAAGTTAGCAACAAATATTTTTTTTACTCCGGAGGTCCATAAAATGATAAATTCACTATCTTGAATATGTTTTAAAATAAAAATTGTTAAAGTTAAAAGGAATGAAAGAGGTATAAATTTTGGTGCAATTCCAAAAAGATTAAATAGAGAGTACTTAAAGTAGGTGCTTACTGGATAGCCGCTTTCAACAATTAGATCCAAAAAGCTAACCGCTCTAACAGTCAAAGCAATCAGAGATAAGCCAAACAGAATGATAATAAACGTTTTAAATATTTCTATTAAAAAGTTTTGATAAATTTTGTTTTGAAACATACGTATATCGTATATAAATAATGCATTCATAAATTAAATTCAACTAATGGTTTAATTAGGACCAATTTCCCATTGAAATCCGAAATATTTGGACTTATATACCAGTTTGTTCTGTCAAAATTTAATTAAAAAATATGTCAGTAAAAATTAATTATTCTAAAAAAAAATTAAGAGGTTCATCTAACAACGAAATATTATTTTCAGATGAAAAATTTAATATTGATAGATTAAAAAATTTTTTTATTAGTTCTGAGTTTTCTCATTTAAATGATTTGCTTAAAACTAGTGATTTAAAAAAAAATATTCTTTTTTTCAAAATCAGCTCAAATAGAAAGATAGTTTTAATATCGTTAAAGAAAAACTTAAAGACATCTGATATCGAAAATTTAGGAGCAGATTTTTTTAAGAATTTACATTCGGAAAAAAATTCCGAATATTCAATTGTTTCTGATAGCATTAAATCAAATAATAATAATTTTTTAGGCCACTTTCTACATGGTTTAAAATTAAAATCTTATGAATTTAATAAATATAAATCAAATAAAGAAACACGATTAATTTCTATTTATATAAAAGGAAACAAAAATAAACCATCAACTCAAAAACAAATCAAATTTAAGTCTCTAGAAGAAGGAACTTTTTACGCTAGAGATTTAGTCTCAGAGCCAGGGAATGTCTTGCATCCAGACGAATATGCTAAACGAATTAGTTCACTTAAAAAGGATGGCTTGAAGGTAAATATTTACGATGAAAAGAAATTAAAAAAACTTGGGATGCATGCTTTGCTAGGAGTTGGTCAAGGAAGCGTAAGAGGATCATATCTTGTTACGATGGAATGGAATGGAGCAAAAGATAATTCTAAACCTCTGGCTTTTGTTGGAAAAGGTGTGTGCTTTGATACGGGAGGTTACTCCCTTAAACCTGCAAAATTTATGGAAGATATGACTTATGATATGGCTGGGTCTGCAACAGTGGTTGGGTTAATGAAAAGCTTTGCTCTTAGAAAAGCAAAAATCAATGCTGTAGGTGTTGTAGGATTAGTAGAAAATATGGTTAGCGGAAATGCTCAAAGACCAGGTGATATTGTAAAATCTTATAGCGGTAAAACAATTGAAATATTAAATACAGATGCCGAAGGAAGACTGGTTTTAGCTGACGCACTAACGTTTACAGAAAAAAAATTCAAACCTAAATTTATAGTTGATTTAGCAACTTTAACTGGAGCAATCATAGTTTGTTTAGGATCTGAATATGCGGGACTTTTTTCTAATGACGATAAGTTATCAAAACAAATTTTTGATGCTGGTGAAAAAGTTGACGAAAAGGTATGGAGAATGCCATTGCACAAAAATTATGATAAATTGATGAACTCCAAAAATGCAGATGTTCAAAATATAAATTATGTTGGAGGTGCAGGCTCTACTACAGCAGCTCAATTTTTGCAAAGATTTATTATTAATAAAACTCCCTGGGCTCACTTAGATATTGCAGGAATGGCCTTTTCTAAATATGGAGGAGCTTTAAATTCTGGTGGCGCTACTGGTTTTGGAGTTAGATTGCTCAATCAGCTTGTAGAGGATAATTATGAGTAATTTAGAACAAACTCTTTCGATAATTAAACCAGACGCTGTTGAAAGAAATTTAACAGAAGAAATAAAGAAAATTTTTAATAAAAATAGTCTAAACATTAAAGATAGTAAGAAATTACATGTAACAAAAGACGAAGCAGCTGAGTTTTACAGAGTTCATCAGTCTAAACCATTTTATAATGATCTATGTGCTTACTTATCTTCTGGACCTATTGTTGTAATGATTTTAGAGGGTGAGAATGCAATTTCCACTTACAGAAAGTTAATGGGTGCGACTGATCCGAAAGACGCAGAGGAAAATACAATTAGAAAATTGTATGGACTTTCTATTGATAAAAATTCTGTCCATGGCTCAGACTCTTTAGAAAATGCGAAGAAAGAAATTAATTTCTTTTTTAAGAATTAATTATCTTTGAAAATCTTGTATATTGCCTCAGGAAATGCAAAATACTCTAATTTTTGAGTTTTATATTTTAGTTTTGCTTCATCATCTTGTTTTGTTATAAAAAAACTCTTTTTATTGATTATGTTTCCTTCATCCAGTTTTTCGTTTACATAATGTACCGTACACCCAGTTTTAACTTCTTTATTTTTTAAAATTCTTGAAAAGGTATTTAGACCCTTAAATTTAGGAAGAAGCGAAGGATGAATATTTATTATTGTTTTTCTGAATCTTTTTAAAAAATTTTTCGAAATAATTTTCATATATCCAGCTAAACAAATAAAAGAAATATTATGTATATTTAGGTTAGTAATTATCTGATTTTCAAAATATCTCGAATTAGTGTTTATAACTATATAAGGAATTGAATTTTTTTTTGCATGAATAATTCCTTTAGCTTCTTTATTATTTGTAACCACTAACCTAATATTAATTGGAAAGTTGTAATCTCTAGATTTTTTAATAAGGTTGCTCAAATTCGTGCCTTTTCCGGATATAAAAATACAGGCATTTTTTTTTACCATTTTATAGAATTGTTTAGTATTACTTTTTTTTTATTTTTACAAACAAAACCAATTTCATAAGGCCTGTATTCTTTTTTAAAAAACTTTTTTATTTTTTTAACTTTTTTCCTATTTGTAATAATACAAAAACCAACGCCACAATTAAACGTCCGCATCATTTCTTTTTCTGATATTTTTTTTCTTTTAAGCCATTTAAAAATTTTGCCTACTCTTATTTTCGATAAGTCCAAATTTATAGAATAGCTATCTGGAACAGATCTAAGTAAATTTTCTACCAGTCCGCCACCAGTTATATGTGCTGCTGAGTTTATTAGATCCATCTGAGAAAGTTTTAATATCTCTTTTGAGTAAATTTTAGTTGGTTTAAGAAGTTCATTAGTTAAAGATGTTGGGATCTTATTTCTTTTTAAAATAGATCTCACCAAGGAAAATCCATTAGAGTGCAAGCCGTTTGAGGGGATAGCTAAAATAGTATCTTTTTCTTTAACCTTATTTTTATGTAAAATTTTTTTTTTTGAAACTATTCCTACGCAAAATCCAGCTAAATCAAATTTATCATTAGCATAAACTCCTGGCATCTCTGCAGTTTCCCCACCAATCAGCCTACATTCAGATATCTCACATCCTTTAAAAATACCTTTTATAATTTTTTTTGATTTGGAAAAATCTAATTTACCTACCGCTAAGTAGTCCAAAAAAAATAGTGGTTTAGCACCCTGAACAATTAAATCATTTACACACATTGCAACCAGATCAATACCTATGGTGTTATATTTTTTAAATTTTGTAGCTAACTCTACTTTTGTTCCTACACCATCTGTACAAGAAACTATCACAGGATCTTTAATTTTAATTTTTGAAATATCAAATAACGATCCAAAACCACCAATGACCTCTTTGTTTAAAAAATTCTCCCTTTTTTTGACATCTTTTTTAGATAAATTAGAAATATATTTTACTAATTTATTAGCTAATGAAATATTTACGCCACTTTTTTTATAACTATTTTGCATTTTTTTTCATTAATAAAATGATATTTATTTTTTATGAAAAGTATTAAACTTATAGTAGTTATTTTAATTGTTTTTTTCAAAACAGGAAATGTTTTATCTGATCAAAATATATTTAATGTTAATAATATTGAGGTACTTAAAAAATCTAACCAAAGTAACGAGGAATCAGCTAATGAGGCTATTAAAAAGGGATTTGATGAGTTAAAAAAAAAAATATTATTGCAAAAAGATACACAAAAAATTGCAAATCTAAATTTTTCCGATATTAAACAATTGGTCCTTTATTATCAAGTTTTAGAAAATGATAATGATACGGGCGAAATAAAATATAATATTTTTTTTGATAAACAGAAATTACATAATTTATTTTTTAAAAATGAAATATTTTATTCGGAGATAATAAATAAAGAAATATATCTTTTACCAGTTTTAAAAAAAAACGATCAGTATTTTATTTTTAATCAAAACTTTTTTTATAGCAACTGGAATGAGGTGTTTAAAACCGAGCTCATTGAATTTATATTGCCAGCAGAAAATATTGAAATTTTACAAGAAATAAATTTTAACAAAAATAACATATTAAGTATAAATTTAAATTCTTTATTTAAAGAATATATTAATAAAAATTTAGCTTTAATTTTTATTGAACAATTAGAGGAAAAAGAAAACAAAGTTTTTTTAAAAACAAGAATTCAAGAAAAGAATATTAATAAGAATATTTTAGTAAAAAAAAACAAACTATCCAATAAAGATTACTATGAGTTAATCATAACCCAAGTAAAAAAAGAAATAATAAATATTATAAAATCTCAAAATTTAATCGATGTAAGAACACCATCTTTTATAAATACCAAGCTAATAATAAATAAAAAAAATAACCTAGTAGAACTAAATAAAAGGCTAAAAAATATAGATTTAATTGAAAATATTTATGTACAAGAATTAAATAATGAATATGTTTTCCTTAAAATAAAATATTTAGGTAGTATTAATAAAATTATTGAACAATTAAAAACACAAAAAATTTCCTTAAAGTTGATGAGCGATGAATGGAGAATAAATTTAATTTAATGAACCAGTTGATATTTAAATTTCCTTTTAAAAAGAAATATTTTCACCAAGATTTTTATGTTTCAAGTAATAATTTTGCTGCTTATAAATTAATAGAAAGTTGGCCACAATGGACTGGAAAATGGCTTAATATTTTTGGAGCTTCTGGCTCAGGCAAAACTCATCTTTCAAAAATTCTTGAAAAAAAAATTAAAAATGTTTTAATTATAGATGCAAAAAAAGTTAATAATGAAACAGTTGCTAATTTAAATCATCTAAATTGTCTTATAATTGAAAATTTTAAAAATGATATTGATGAAAAATTGCTATATTCTTTATTGAATCAATCAAAACAATTAGAAAATTTTATTGTTATTAATTCTATTTCTCCCTTAAAAAAAATTGATTTTAAACTTAAAGATCTTCAATCAAGAGCAAATAGTTTTATCAACATTGGGATCGATCTTCCTACTGATGATTTGTTGCAAGTAATAATTACAAAATTTTTTTCAGAACATCAGATAAACTTAAACCCAAAAATATCAGAATATATTATTAAAAATATTGATAGGTCTTATGAAAAAACGTTCAAATTTATTAAAGATATTGATAAACTTTCTTTATCTTCTGGTAAATCTATAAATATTAATTTAATAAAAAAAGTATTAAATCAATGAATAAATATAGAACTCATAATTGCTCGGAATTATCAGAGAAACAAATAGATAAAGAGGTAATACTATCCGGTTGGCTACATAGAAAAAGAGACCATGGTAACTTACTTTTTGTAGATATCAGAGATCATTACGGTATTACACAATGTGTTATAGAAACTAAGAACAAATATTTTTCAGTTTTGGAAAAAATTAAACCTGAGTCTGTTTTACGAATTTTAGGAAAAGTAATAAAGAGAACTAAAGGAACTGAAAATTTAGAATTAAGCACAGGAAAAATCGAAGTTTCAATTCAATCGATAGAAGTATTATCAAATGCAAAAGAATTGCCCATTCCAGTTTTCGGCGAACAAGATTACCCAGAAGATATCAGACTCAAATATAGGTTTTTAGATTTGAGAAGAGATGAAATGCACAATAATATAATTTTGAGATCAAAAGTGATTTCATATATCAGAAGTGAAATGCTAAAATTAGGATTTTTGGAATATCAAACTCCAATTTTAACTTCATCAAGCCCAGAAGGCGCAAGAGACTTCTTAGTTCCAAGTAGATTGAGTCCAGGTAAGTTTTATGCTTTACCACAAGCCCCTCAACAATTTAAGCAATTAATAATGGTTTCAGGATTTGATAAGTATTTTCAGATTGCGCCATGCTTTAGGGATGAAGATGCAAGAGCTGACAGGAGTCCAGGAGAATTCTATCAACTAGATTTAGAGATGTCATTTGTTGAACAGGAAGATGTATTTAAAGTTGTTGAAACTTTATTAATAAGTTTATTTAAAAATTTTTCATCAAATAAGATCGTATCAGAAAAATTTCCACGAATTTCTTTTGTTGATGCTATGAATATGTATGGAACAGATAAACCTGATTTAAGAAATCCTTTACTGATAAATGATATAACCAGTGTCTTTGAAAGATCCGATGTGAAATTTGATATTTTCAAAAAATTAGTTAAATCCGGTGCGAATGTAAAAGCTATAATAACCAGAAATACAAAAAATAAACCTAGAAGTTTTTTTGATAATATTGACAAATGGGCTAAGGATCAAGGAGCGTCAGGTCTAGCATATTTTACTTTTGAAAAAGAAAATAATGAAATTAAAGGAAAAGGGCCTATAGGAAAATTTTTTAGTGAAGAATCTTTAAAACAAATAATGAAAACTTGCAACGCTGAAGTGGGCGATAGTATTTTCTTAAGCTGCGGATTAAGCAAAGAATTAAATAAAATTTTGTCTGTTGCAAGAAATAAAATCGCTGTGGATTTAAATTTAATTGATGATAAAAATTTCGCTTTTTGTTGGGTCGTAGATTATCCGATGTTTGAATTAGACGAAAAAACAAATAAGATTATTTTTAGCCATAATCCTTTTTCAATGCCTCAAGGAAGTATTGAGGAATTAGATTTTAACAATCCTCTTAAAATAAAGGCTTATCAATATGATATTGTTTGTAATGGAATTGAGCTTTCTTCAGGCGCAATTAGAAATCATTTGCCAGATTTAATGTATAAACTGTTTTCTGTTGTGGGATACGATGAAAAAGATGTCAATGAAAAATTTAGCGGTATGATTAATGCATTAAGTTATGGAGCTCCACCACACGGTGGAATAGCCCCAGGGATAGATAGAATAGTAATGTTATTAGCTAATAAAAAAAATATCCGTGAGGTTACACTTTTTCCAATGAACCAAAACGCACAAGACTTAATGATGAAAGCCCCATCGGAGGTTAGTTCTGATCAGTTAAAAGAGCTGAGTTTAAAAGTTGATATAAAAAAAAAAACTTAATTTTTAGTTTTAAGGTTAATTCTAACGTCTGATAAATCTACTAATTTTTCCTCTAAATTACTTCTTACAAAACCTTTTGAAGTAATATTTTTTACTATGTTTAGAAATTTATCATCTTTATCTTGGTTGTTTATATTTTTTGCTCTAACGATTGAGGGTGTATGTGCTAACTCCTCCTTACCAAGATATGAAATCGCTAATTCTCTAAAAACGTAATCTAAAATTGATGATGCACTCAAAATTCTATCATTTCCAATTACGTTTCCAGAGGGCTCAAATTTTGTATCAATAAATGCATCAACATATTCATCTAAAGGAACCCCATACTGCAAACCAAGGGAAATAGCGATTGCAAAGTTATTCATCATTGCTTTTACTAACTCTCCCTCTTTGTTAGTATCTATAAAAATTTCCCCAATTTTTCCATCGTCGTATTCTCCAGTATGCAAGTAAACTTTATGGTCGCCTATTTGAGCTTTTTGAATATAACCTTTTCTTCTATCAGGCATTTTAAATCTAGCGTTATTTTTTGTTTTTAAGTTAATTTGATTTTGAATTAGTTGATCTTTTTTTTCATTAACAATTACTTTATTAATTTTACTATCTAAGTTTTGTTTTTTATTTATTTTGTCAATTTTATCTTTATTTTCACCAATTTTTTTTGTTTTCCTGTTATTTAGCTTTACGTCAATAACCTCTATATCTCCATCTGTTCTAGTATCTATCTTTGAAAGCTCACTTTCGTTTAAATTATTTAACGAGTGTACTGTTTTAAAGGTACATGTGTAATAAGTTTCAACAATAAATTTTTTCATAAATAATTGGAATCTAATTAATTAAACATATATATTAATTAATAAAAGTGTCTATAGTTTTATAATACACTTGAAAATTGTGTGGATTTAAAATTTTTATTATGAATTTAAAAGCTATCTTTACTTGGTGGAACAGACAAACCTTCGGAACTTTTTTGAAAACACTTTTTACTGGTAAATACGTTGGTAAAGATGAGTTTGGAAATAAATATTATAAAAATAAAAAAAACGAGAGATGGGTAATTTATTCAAATTATATTGAAGCTACGAAAATCACTTCCGATTGGTATCTCTGGATGCATCATACAGTCGATAAGATTCCTGATGAAAAAAATAAAAAGATTTATAAATGGCAAAAAGCACATAAACAAAACATGACAGGAACAAAAGACCAGTATAAACCGATCGAAATTAAAAAAAATAATATTCAAAAAAAATATGAAACTTGGAAGTAAATTTATATATTTTTTCATTTTTATTTTTTTATTTTTAAATCCAGTTAGCTCAGAGGATAAAATTTTAAGCTCACCATTAATTAATCTAGATCAAATCAAACCTAGTTTTGAGGAGCTTGAAGATAAAAATGAGAGTTTTATTTCTGAGGAATCGATTAAAGTAAAAAAAAAGATTAACAAAAACTCAATATCTTCTCATGCAATTTTAATAGGTTTGGATAAAATAACTGCAAAATCTCTAAAAATTAAAGTAGGCCTTGATGAAGTAAAAAAGTTTGGACCATTAGAAATTAAAATTCTCAAGTGTGGAAAAGTAAAAGTAAATAATAAAATGGATGACGTCGCTTATATGCAAGTAAAAGACTCGACTAAAAATGAAAATGAAAAAGTCTTTATTTTTAATGGATGGACTTTTTCGTCAGATCCTCAATTATCACCGTTTGATCATGCTATATATGATCTTCAGTTATTAAACTGTAACAGTGCTTAGTAAAACTTTTCTTTCCCTAACCAATTAGTATCAAATTCTGAATTAATAAATTTTTTATGTCTTAAAATTCTTTTATGTAAATCAATAGTTGTAGTAATTCCTTCTAAAACAAACTCATCTAAAGATCTCAAAGTTCTTTGAATAGCCTCTGTTCGATTTCTTCCTTTACAAATTACTTTAGCAATTAAGCTGTCATAATATGGTGTTATTTTACAACCTTGAAAAATTGATCCATCAACTCTTGTTCTAAATCCAGATGGTTGATGACAAACAGTAATTGTACCAGGGCTTGGTTGAAAATCTAACGCGGGGTTTTCAGCATTAATTCTACATTCAATCGAATGTCCTCTAGGAGATATATCACTCTGTTTAAGCGCTGTATCACCGGTGAAGGCAATCCATAGTTGTTCTTTTACAATATCTATACCAGTTTGTACTTCAGTAACTGGATGTTCAACTTGAACCCTTGTGTTCATTTCTAAAAAATAAAATTTTCCATTTTCGTATATGAACTCGACAGTTCCTGCACCCTCATAACCTAATTGTTCTACCATTTTTACTGTTTTATTCAAAAGATCTTCTCTTTGTTTTTCTGTAAGTACAGGACTTGGTGTCTCTTCAATTAACTTTTGATGTCTTCTTTGAACTGAACAGTCTCTCTCACCAAGGTGAACAGTTCTATTTTTGCCTGACATAATTTGAACTTCTATGTGCCTAGGATTCTTAAAATATTTTTCAATATAAAGTTCATCATTATTAAAAAATTTCTTTGCCTCAGTTTTTGCTGTTAGGAATAAATTTTCTAATTTATTTTCACTTTCAACTATTTTCATTCCTTTTCCACCCCCACCACCTGCTGCTTTAATTAATATTGGGTAGCCAATTTTCTTACAAAGTTCTTTTGCTTCAGAAACAGACCTCACTCCTCCTTCGGATCCTTCAATGATAGGTAAACCGTATTTTTTAGCTATCCTCTTAGCTTCTATTTTATCACCCATTTTTGAAATTATACTTGCGTTTGGCCCTATGAATTTTATTCCATGTTTGCTCACTATTTCAGAAAATTTTGCGTTCTCAGATAAAAAACCATATCCTGGGTGAATAGCCTCTGCACCAGTAAGGTCAACTGCAGACATAATAGAAGAAATATTAAGATAACTATTTTGTGGTTGATGTGAACCTATACAAACACTCTCGTCAGCAAGTCGCACATGCATTGCGTCTGAATCTACGTCTGAATGGACTGCAACAGTGCCTATACCCCACTCTTTACAAGCTCTTATCACTCTAACAGCTATTTCACCTCGATTAGCTATTAAAACTTTTTTAAACATTATTTATTTAAGGACAATCAAAGGTTGACCAAATTCAACAGGCTGACCATCTTCCACTAAAATCTTTTTAACTTCACCGTCTGCAGTTGAAGGAACATGATTCATTGTTTTCATAGCCTCAACTATCATTACTGTCTGACCTTTTTTAATTTTACTTCCAACTTCTACAAATTTTTTAGCCCCAGGTTCAGGCGCTAAATAAGCGGTGCCAATTATAGGAGACTTCACTCTTACTCCATCACTTTCATCAGAAGATTTTAGCACAGCTTTATTTGGTGAGACAACCGCACTTGATTTAGATTGCTCTATTGTTTTGGAAGCTCTAGAAACTTTGATTTTTATTTCTCCCTGTTGATATTCTAATTCAGTTAAATCGAAATCTTTAAGATTTTCTACGAGTTCCTTTATTAATCTTTTATCAATTTTCATTTTTCAAAAATTTATCCATCGAGTCTAATGCCATTAAATACCCATCAGCACCAAATCCACATATTATACCCTTAGCTAATTTACTTATTAAGGATTTATGTCTAAATTCTTCTCTATTATAAATATTACTTATATGCAATTCAATAATAGGTATTTTAAGTATTTTTAGGGCATCATGTATCGCGACTGATGTATGGGTGTATCCACCAGCATTGATAATCAGTCCATTCTGATTATTTCTTGAGTCTTGAATTTTTTCAATAAGTTCACCTTCAAGGTTAGATTGAAAGAGTGTAAGCTCGATATTATTTTTCTCTGCAAAATACTTACAATCTTTCTCAATATCTTGTAAAGTAATGCTTCCATATTGGTTTTTTTCTCTTTCACCTAAAAGGTTGAGGTTTGGCCCATTAAGAATTATAATTTTATTCATCAACATTTAATATTAATACTGATTAGCTGAATTATGGCAAAAATACAATTAAATGGAAAAAAAATATCAATTAAATCAAACTTTTCTTTATTTGATCTATTAAAAAAATATAAACTCAACAAAAAAAAAGTTGCAATCGAGCATAATGGAATAATCATTCAAAAAGTTAATTTTAAAAACAAATATTTAAAGAATAATGATAAAGTTGAAATTGTTCATTTTATAGGAGGTGGTTAAATTGAATAAAGACATTTTTAAAGTCGCCAACAAGTCTTTAAGATCGCGCTTGATAGTTGGTACAGGTAAATATACAAGCTTCACTGAAACTGCTAAAGCCGTAAAAGCTTCTGGAGCAGAAATGGTAACAGTTGCAGTGAGGAGGATTAATATATTAGACAAAAAAAAACCAATTTTAACGGATTTTTTAAATCCAAAAAAAATTATCTACCTTCCAAATACTGCTGGTTGTTTTAATTCTGAAGATGCATTAAGAACATTGAGACTTGCAAGAGAAATGGGAGGATGGAAATTGGTTAAATTGGAAGTATTGGGAGACAAAAAAACTTTATATCCTAATATGATTGAAACAATTAAGTCCACAAAAATTCTAGTTAAAGAAGGGTTTAAAGTTATGGTTTATTGCACTGATGACCCTTTATTAGCAAAAAAATTAGAGGATAACGGTGCATCTGCAATTATGCCTTTGGCTTCGCCAATAGGCTCAGGTCTTGGAATACAAAATAAAATGAATATTTCAATGATAATAAAACAATCGAAGGTACCAGTCATAGTAGATGCTGGAATAGGAACAGCTTCTGACGCAACTATTGCAATGGAACTAGGCTGCGATGGAGTTCTTATTAATAGCGCAATAGCAAACGCTAAAAAACCAATTTTAATGGCAGAAGCATTTAAGAATGCGGTGATTTCTGGAAGAAATGCCTATTTAGCTGGTAGAATGAAAAAAAATCAAGTTGCCTCTCCAAGCTCTCCTTTAAAAGGAATTATTTAACTTTTTTTTTTCTTCTTACCCACAAAGTTCTCAACCTTTTTTTAACTTTATTTTTTTTTACTTCTTTTTTTTGTTTTTTAATCTCTTTTTTGTTCTTTAATTTTTTATTATCATTAATTTTAAGTTCTATTACATTTTTGATATTTTCAAAAGTGTTTAAAACTTTTTTAGATTTATTCATTAACTCAATTTTATATTCTGGTATTATTAATTTCTCATCAGAAAGTATATCAATTTTAAATGAATATTTTTTTTGAAAATACTTAATTTCCTCGAGAAGGTTTTTCTCTATAAATAACTTTACTTTCTCAGGGACAAAAGCTTTTATCAATTTGACTTTATCTGTAAACGCTAAAAGTTGAATTTTTTTAATAATTTTTTGTGAAAAGGATCCTAAAGATAGTTGTGTCTCCCATTTTATAGATCCTTCCCTTAATCTTTGACGTGTCATTTCTAATAGTCCAAAATTACTTATACGACCAATTTGAATTCTAGCTCTATCTCTTCTAATACTTTCTCTCATTCTTTTTTCGACAGTCCTTCGATTGTAAAAGTTCATCATATCAATGAAGTCGATTACAATTAGACCTGAAAGGTCTCTTAATTTAATTTGATGAGCTATTTCTTCAGCTGCCTCAAGATTTGTGTTGAGTGCAGTTTTTTCAATGTTAATTTGCTTAGTAGATTGACCAGAATTTATATCAATTGAAACTAACGCCTCAGTAGGGTTAATCACTATATATCCTCCAGATTTTAGCTTAACAGTTGGTTCATAAATATTATTTAAATCTTTTTCTATTTTTGCATCATGAAATAAAGGAATTTTACCTCTATATTTTTTAATATTTTTTACATTTTTGGGCATGAGTTCCTTCATAAATTTTTTTGCTTTTTGATACGCATCATTACCTTCTATGTAAATATTTTTTGTTTCATTGTCGTAAGTGTCTCTTAATGTTCTTTTAATAATATCGCCTTCTTCGTAAACTAATGATGGAGCGTTAGAGTCTAGTGCTTTATCTTTTATATCTTCCCAAGTTTTTAAAGTATTTTGAAAATCTTTATCTATTTCATTCTTTGTTTTATTGGCTCCAGCTGTCCTCACTATTACACCCATACTTTTGGGTATTTCAATTTCATTTAAAATATTTCTGATTTTCTGTCGGTCGCTTGAATTAAAAATTTTCCTTGAGATACCTCCACCTTTAGGTGTGTTGGGCATTAAAACAATATATTTTCCAGCTAGTGAAATAAACGTTGTAAGAGCAGCACCCTTTTGGCCTCGTTCCTCTTTTATCACCTGTATTAACACCACTTGCCCAGGTTTTATTACCTCCTGAATTTTGTATCTTTTTATTCCAAAAGACGTTTTTATTTCTTCCCTATATTCTTTTTTTTGATTCTCATAATTTGTACTGGAAGAGTTATTTTCAACTTTGTTGTTCTCACCTATATTATTTTGATTTTCATCACGAGATATATCTTGTTGGGAAGACTCTATAGTTTTGTTTTTAAGATCCTCTCTTATTTTTTCTTCAACTTCTCTAATTTTATCTTTATCTTCAGACGGCACTTGATAATAATCAGATTGAATGTCATTAAACGCAAGAAATCCGTGTCTTTCTCTTCCAAAATTAATAAAAGCTGCTTGCAAAGAAGGCTCTACTCTACTAACGGTACCTAAATAAATATTGTTTTTAAAAGTTAAGTTATTTTTATCTTCAAATTCATACTCTTCAATTGAATTATCTGATTTAAGAACAATACGTGTTTCATTCGGATGCGATGCATCAATATATAAATTTTTTTCCATGTTTGATGAATTCCTTTTAATTTTTTGAAATCTGTATAATTTAAATTTGTCATAAAATTATTTTATACAATTTTACCAGTAAATACACGCATTTAAATTTATATGCCTAAAGAAAGTCTAATTTTTTTATAAATAATTAAGGTAAATGCTTAAATTTATCAATTTTTCAGTCAAATTTTTTATCGTGTTTTTCTTTACGGTACTATTCTTTGCTTTTTCTACATTGTGGTACTTTTCTATAGGATTACCAGATTATAAAAAATTATCTGATTATCAACCACCGATATCAAGCCGAGTTTATTCTGATGACGGAAAACTTATTGCGGAATATGCACTTCAAAAAAGGTTGTTCGTTCCTTACGAGTCTATACCTGAAATTGTAGTAAATTCATTCTTATCTGCAGAGGATAAAAACTTTTTTTCACATCCAGGTATAGATGCTAAAGGCATAATTAGAGCTATTTTGAAAAACCTAAAAAACTTATCTGAAAATAAAAGGTTAGAAGGAGCCTCTACTATAACACAACAAGTTGCAAAAAACTTCCTTTTAACAAATGAAGTTTCAATTAAAAGAAAAATTAAAGAAGCGATTTTAGCATTTAGGATTGAACGAGCTTACTCTAAAGAAAGGATTTTAGAGCTATATTTGAATCAAATCTATTTAGGACAAGGAACTTATGGAATAGCAGCTGCCAGTCTTGAATATTTTGATAAATCTATTAAAGAGCTGAATTATTCAGACGCGGCTTTATTAGCAGCTTTACCTAAAGCACCAAGTAAATATAATCCTTATAAATATCCAGATGTAGGAAAGTTTAGAAGAAACCTTGTGTTACAAAATTTAAAAGAAAATGATTTTATTACAAAAGAACAATACCTACAATTGAAAAAATCAAAATTGAACTTAAAAAAAAGAAAAAT
This sequence comes from uncultured Pelagibacteraceae bacterium, assembly GCA_902555185.1. GTDB lineage: Bacteria > Pseudomonadota > Alphaproteobacteria > Pelagibacterales > Pelagibacteraceae > Pelagilacustribacter. Next base: position 37,368 of record CACDSA010000003.1, read on the forward strand.
TGAAATAGTGAATGAAGCAAATTCTTATACGGAGGAAGTAAGAAGATTAGTAAATGAAAACTATGGTTTTGAAAAACTGTATTCACAAGGATTAAGTATCAGAACCCCTCTTAAGATAAATTATCAAATCCAAGCAATTAAATCTCTTAGAAAAGGTATAGAAGAGTACGATCGAAGACATGGCTGGCGCGGTCCAATAACAAACTCTGAGAAAGACAAAAATTGGAGAAATAAATTGGAAAAATTCAAACTTGACCCGACACTTAAATGGCAATTTGCTGAAATAATAAACATAGATGATGCAAATATTGAATTCAAAATATTAAACGGCGATAAAAATAGCACAAGGGGAAAATTAAGATTTAAAGAAGTAAAATGGTCAATACCAAAAAATAAAAAAATTTCCGAAAGACACAAAATAGGAGACATTATTTTTGTCAAAAAACAAAACTCTCTATGGTATCTAAAACAATATCCAAAAATAAATGGGGGAATAGTAGCTTTAGACCCCTTCACTGGCGATGTAAAAGCATTAGTAGGTGGATTTAATTTTAAATCAAGTGAGTTTAATAGAGTAACTCAAGCAAAAAGGCAGCCAGGTTCTGCGTTTAAGCCTATAGTTTATGCTGCAGCACTTGAGAATGGTTTTGCTCCTAATTCTATAGTTTTAGATGCACCTTTTGTTGAAAGCCAAGGGGTAGGACTAAAGAACTGGAAACCTGAAAACTACGGAAAAAAATTTTATGGACCATCTACTTTTAGAAAGGGTATAGAATACTCAAGAAATCTTATGACTATAAGGATTTCAAAAATCCTTGGTTTAGATAAAATTTTAGATTTATCAAAAAAGTTAGATGTATACGAAGAAATACCAGAGCTACTTTCTGTATCGCTAGGCGCAGCTGAGACTACCTTAATGAATTTAACTGCTGCATATTCTCCATTTGTAAATGGAGGTATAAAAATCAATCCTAATTTAATTTCAAGAATCCAGGACAGAAGAGGAAATACAATATTTAAAATAGAAACTAGGAAATGTTTAGGGTGTGATAAATTTATAGATGAGTCCTCAAACTATCCAAAAATTGAAAATATTAATAAGCGAGTAATTAGTAAAGAGACTGCTTATCAAATGACTAATATTCTTAAAGGTGCTGTAGAGCGAGGAACTGCAAAAAAACTAAGATCACTAAAAGTACCTTTAGCTGGAAAAACTGGAACTACAAATAATAATTTTGATGCCTGGTTCATTGGGTTTTCATCCAATCTAGTGGTTGGAGTTTATATTGGATTTGATAACCCCCGAACATTAGGCAAATATGAAACAGGTTCAAAAGCCGCTCTTCCTATTTTTAAAGATTTTATAGAGAACGCTCTTTATAAAGAAGATTTTAATGAATTTGAAATACCAGAAAATATTTACATGACATCCTTAAATTATGATACTGGTCAAAAGTCGTCACCCGAAGATAAAAATACTATTATTGAAGCCTTAAAAATAAAAGATATTAACAATATTACTAATAATAATTTAATTTCTGTCAGTGGACGTGATACTCTTGTGAAATTTAGACAGTTTTACTAATGCAAAATTTTGACAACAAATTATCACATGTGGAAAAAACCTTAAATAATATTAGGGGGTATCTTTGATAAACATAATGTTGAAAGAAAATTAAAAGAATTAGAACAAACTCTTCTTAAAGACAATTTTTGGAAAGATAAAAAGCTTGCAAAAAAGACTGTTAAGCAAAAAAAAAATTACGAAGATATTCTAAGCTCTTACCAAAATTCTTTGAAAGAAATTTCTAATATCAAAGATCTTTACAATCTGGCCAATCAAGAAAAAGACGATGAAATTATTAATGATTGCAGTTCGAAGATTGACCAGATTTATGATTTATTAAAGAAAAGTGAAATAAGTTGTTTTCTATCCGGTGAAAATGACGAACTAGATATATATCTCGAGATACATGCAGGGGCTGGAGGAACTGAAAGCCAAGACTGGGCTGACATGTTAAGAAGAATGTATATGAAGTGGTTTGACAAAAAAAAATTTAAATATCAAATAATAAGCGAGCATCGAGGCGAGGAGGCAGGTATAAAGTCTTCTACTATCAAAGCCAATGGAAATTATTTATATGGATTAATGAGAGGGGAGTCCGGTGTGCATAGACTGGTAAGAATTTCACCTTTTGATAGCGGCGCCAGACGACATACTAGCTTTGCTAGCGTATGGGTTTATCCAGCAATCGAAGAGGATATAGTTATAGAATTTGATGAGAAAGACTTAAGAGTTGACACCTATAGATCTAGTGGTGCAGGGGGCCAACACGTAAATACCACAGATAGTGCAGTTAGAATAACTCATTTACCAACTAAGATTGTAGTACAATGTCAAAATGAGAGATCACAACATAAAAATAAAGAGACCTGCTTCAAGATGTTAAGAGCAAGATTATATGAGCACGAACTTCAAGTGAGAGAGAAAGAAAATCAAAAAAATCTTAATACAAAAACTGATATTGGATGGGGGCATCAAATTCGGTCCTATGTTTTACAACCATATCAACTAGTCAAAGATTTAAAAAATAAAATAGAAAATAGTAATCCTTCGAGTGTTTTAGATGGAAATATTGATCAATTTATAGAGGAAAATATAAAAAACAGATAATGAAGAAAATTTTATACTGGTTTATTTTTCTATTAATTTTAATTATTTTATCTTTAGCAATTATTTTAGCCACAGTCGGCATTGAGACAAATCGCTTTAATAATTTAATCTCACAAAAAATTAATAATATAAACAATATTAATATATCTCTAAGTTCTATTAAGTTTAAGTTAAACATACAGAGCATGAGTTTATTTTTGGAGACTAGCAATCCAAATATAAATTATCGAAAAGCACTTGTACCTGCAAAAAATGTAAAGGTTTATATTGATATTATTTCATTGATAACTTCAAAACCTAAAATTAATAAAATTAATATAACTTTAAATGAATTAAATGTTGATAAATTAAAAAAATTATCATCTACTTTTAAACCATCTAACTTTACAAGTTTCATAAATAATAAGATAAAAGAAGGTAGAATATTCACCGATGTAGATATTTTTTTTGATGATGAAAATTCAGTAACCAATTTTATAGCTCGAGGTTCTGTCTCGAATTTAAAGGCTGAAATTCTTCATAATATTAATCTTGAAAAAATGAGATTTGATTTTTTTGCAGATAAATCAGATGTATTGATACAAAATTTTTTTGGAAAAGCAGAGTCTTTAGAAATTAAAGATGGTGATCTAAAACTTAATTTGAATGATGAGGTAAATATAGAAACAAATTTTCAAACTAAAATTTATTATACTAAATCAAATTCAGAAAAATATATTAAGTTATTAAAAAATTACAACCTCACTCAATTTTTAGACTCTTTTGAAGCTGAATTAGATAACTACTTTATAATAAAACTTGATAAAACTTATAAAATTAAAAAATATGATTACAAAAATAACGGAAATATAATAAATGCAACTTTTAGCTTTAAAGATCCTTTGCAAAGTATTTTTATAGAAGAGAAAATTCATCAATTATCACTCAATAATTCTGAAATAAAAACAAATTTAAGTAAAGAGATAAACAATCTGAAGATTTCTGGTAATTATGCACTTAATAACAAAAAACTTGAAAAATTTGATTTAGAGAACAATCTGAAAAAAAACTTGTTAGAATTCAAACTTAATGCTGGATTTAGTGACACAATATTAGTGGATTTATTAAATTATAGAAAACGTAAAAATATTCCAAGCAATATTTACATTAACTTTAATAAACAAAAAAAGAATATCAATTTCAATGAATTAAAATTCAGTGAAAAAAAAAATTTGATATCAATTAAAGGACTCAAATTAAATAACAATAAATTTAAAAATTTAGAAAAAATTACAGTAAAGACATTTAAAGACGGAAAAAAAAATAACGATTTTATAATTAAATATGGAAATAAAATTTTAATCGAAGGCGATAAATTTGATGCATTAAATTTACCTAAAATTTTAAATAAAAATACAAATAAAAATAATTTTTCTAACATAAACAAAAAAATAGAGATTAATCTGAATAATATAAATGCTCCTTTATCAGAGAAGCTCAAAAATTTTAAATTAATAGGTGAACTTAAGGGAGGAAAATTTACTAAAATTTCTTCTAAAGGAGAATTTGGTGAAAATAATTTTTTAGATATCACCATGAAAGATAGTGAAAAAGATAAAAAAAAGTATTTAGAAATATATTCAGATCTTACTAAACCACTTTTAACTGAATTTAGTTTTTTTAAAGGACTTACTGGAGGCAAACTATTGTATACATCCGTAATTGACGTAAATTCTTCAAGCTCAAAACTTAAAATCGAAAACTTTAAAGTAGTAAATGCACCAGGAATGGTAAAAATATTGTCTTTAGCAGATTTGGGAGGTCTTGCAGACTTAGCTGAAGGCGAAGGAATATCTTTTGAAATTTTAGAAATTGGTATGGAAAAAAAAGGGGATATTTTAAAACTTAATGAGATACTTGCAATAGGTCCAAGTATTTCCGTTTTGATGGAAGGTTATCAGGACTCAAAAACTACTAGTATAAGAGGAACACTGGTGCCAGCAAAAACCTTGAATAAAATGATTTCTAAAATACCTTTAATTGGTGATATCGTTATACCAAAAGAAGTTGGCGAAGGTTTATTTGGAATAAGTTTTAAAATGAAAGGCCCACCAGGGAAAGTGAAAACGACAATTAACCCTATTAGAACAATAACTCCAAGATTTATTCAAAAAATAATTGATAAAAAAAAGAATACTAAATAATTTTAATTACATAGTGTTTTTTTTTACCACAGGATATTTTTAACATATTTTTTTCAAAATCTTTAAGTTGAAGCATTTTTTTATTTGTATCAATTTTTATATTATTAATCTTCATACCATTATTAGCTATAATTCTTCTAGCTTCACTTTTTGATGAAACAATTTTATTATTTGATAAAAATTCTAAAAGATCTTGACCTTTTTCAATAAATTTTAATTTTATTTTAATTTCTGGTAGATTTGAACTTATCCCACCTTTACCAAAGGTATCTTTTGCTGTTTGTTCAGCTTTTTTAGACGCCTTTTTCCCATGTAGAATTTTTGTTGCTTCATTAGCTAAAATTATTTTTAGATTGTTAATATTTTTTTCTTTTAAGAAAAGTTCATCTATTTCCTCAACTTTTATTTCAGTGAAATAATTTAAAAATCTTTTTACATCACGGTCATCAGTATTTCTCCAGAATTGCCAATAATCATATGATGAGAACAAATCTTCATTTAGCCATATAGCACCTTTTTCAGTTTTCCCCATTTTAGCCCCTGAGGCTAAAGTGATCAGAGGAGACGTTAGACCAAAAGCCTCTTTTTGAATCATTCTTCTTATTAATTCAACTCCATTAATAATATTTCCCCACTGGTCAGAGCCCCCAATCTGTAAAATACAATTTTTCTTTTTAAATAATTGATAAAAATCGTACGCTTGAAGAATCATATAGTTGAACTCCATATAGCTAAGGGATTGTTCTCTTTCAAGCCTCAACCTTACACTATCAAATGTAAGCATCTTATTAATTGTAAAGTGACTTCCTATATCACGTAGAAATTTGATATAATTTAATTTTGTTAACCATGCAGCATTATCAACAAAAATAGGTTTAGTTTTTTTATTTGAATTATCTAAAATCTTATTAAAAACTTTTTTAATACTTTTAATATTTTTATTAATTTCATTTTGAGATAGAACTTTTCTAGTTGAATCCTTACCAGAAGGATCACCTATTAATGTCGTTCCTCCTCCTAATAGTATAATAGGCTGATGACCATGTTTTTGCATAAGTTTTAAAATCATTATTTGTAACAGACTGCCGACATGCAAACTTGAGGCAGTGCAATCGAATCCTATATAACCCAAAATTGAATTTTTACTGCAAATTTCATCGAGTTTCTCTATGTCAGTACATTGATTAAGATATCCTCTAGATTGCATCTCAATTAAAAATTTATTTTTCATAGCGTAATTTGTCTAAAACACTATTATACAAAAAATATTATAAATAAATAAAAATATGCATAAAATGTTTACTTCTTTAGGCTTGATGAGTGGAACATCTGGAGACGGTGTAGACGCTTCAATAATTAATACGGATGGTATTGATCAATTTGAACCAATCAAAGATAAGTTCTTTGAATATGATTCTCAAATTTATAATTCTATTCACAATTTAAAAGAGAGAATTAATAACATTGATGATCTTGATAAAATCTCTAGTGAGCTTAAAAAGCTTGAGAGAGAAATAACATTATTTCATGCAAAAGTAATAGAGGATTTTAAACAATCAAACAAAGACTTTATTATTGGTTTTCATGGACAAACAATTTATCATAATTCAAAAGAGAAAATCTCAACCCAGCTTGGCGACGGATTTTTACTTAATCAATTAACAAAGAAAAAGGTTATATATAATTTTAGAAAAAATGATATCCTGAATGGAGGAGAAGGCGCACCTTTAACTCCAATTTTTCATCAATTAATAGCTACACAAAAGAATCTCTACTTACCTGTAGGCATTCTTAATATTGGGGGAATATCTAATATAACTATAATTAAACAACCTTATGGTTCAATCGAATTGATAAGTAAAGACATAGGACCTGGAAACTGTTTGATAGATAATTGGGTGAGAAAAAATTCAAAAATGAAATTTGACTTAGATGGAAAATTAGCTGCAAGCGGAAAAGTTAATGAGATAATCTTAGAACAAGCTTTAGAATTATATATAAATAGAATTGATAAAAATAAATTTTCTTTTGATATAAATGATTTTGATATTTCATTTGCAAGGGGGCTTGCACTTGAAGAGGGCGCGGCTACTTTAACAAAATTTACAGGCGTAATTATAGGTGAGGTCCTTAATAATTATATTTTTAAAAATAAAGTTACAATAAAAAGAATTTTATTATGTGGAGGTGGAAGAAAAAATAATATCTTAATAAAAGAGATTAAAAAAAATCTCTCAAAAGATATTGATTTAAAGTTAATCGATGACTTTAATATCAATGGTGATTTTGTAGAGTCCCAAGCTTTTGGCTATTTAGCTATAAGATCCTTAAAAGGATTACCTATTACTTTTCCTCAAACCACAAAATGCAGAAAACCTTGCACGGGTGGCGAAGTGATCTTAAATTAATGCAGTTTTTTCTTTTATATATTTTTCTATTTCTAAAACTAATTCTTTTTCCTTATTTTTAAAAAAATGATTAGAATTTTTGATCTTTGAAAAAATAACTTCAACACCTTTTTGATTTTTTATCCTATTATCTAATTCATTAATACTATCTTTAGTCACTAATTCATCATTTTCACTATATATGACTTTTCCTGAAGTAGGACAGGGCGCTAAAAAAGAAAAATCGTAAACATTTGGCTGAGGCGACACAGCTATAAAATTATTTACTTCAGGTCTTCTCATTATTAATTGCATACAAATTAATGAGCCAAAAGAAAAGCCTGACACCCAACATTGACCATAATCTAAATTTTGTCGTTCGATCCAATCTAAAGCTGCAGCAGCATCTGATAACTCTCCTTGACCATTATCAAATACTCCATCACTTTTACCTACACCCCTGAAGTTGACCTTAATAACAGAAAATCCATTATCTAAAAAAATATTGTACATCAGCTGTACAATTCGATTGTTCATCGTTCCTCCATATTGCGGGTGAGGATGCAATACTATCGCAACTGGAGAACCAAACTTTGGATTTTTGTAATACTTGGCCTCAAGTCTTCCGGCTGGCCCAGGAATAAAAATTTCTAAACTTTTTGGTTTCATACTTGATAATGATTACTATTTAAAAAAAAAGTACAGAGTTATAACACGTTTTTATGCGACAAATATTTTTTTTTAATCCTGACTAATAAGGTAGGAATTACCAAAAAACTATTGTAATACAACAATTAATTATGAAACTTACTAATAAAGGAAGATACGCGGTTATGGCTATGGCTGACTTGGCCTCCAATGCTAAAAATGGTCCGATAAGTTTATCAGAAATATCTTTGAGACAAAACATTTCTTTAGCATATTTGGAACAAATTTTTTTAAAACTAAAAAGCAACAAGTTAGTTAGAAGTTCTAGAGGAGCTAACGGAGGATATGTTTTAGAAAAACCTGCATCCGAGATCAGGATATCTAATATAATTTATGCAGTTGATGAGGAAGTCAAAACTTTAGTTTGTAAAAAAAATTCAAAGAGAGGATGTAATAATAAATCAGTAAAATGTATTACACATAATTTATGGGATCAATTAGATCAACATATAAATGGCTTTTTTGAAAAAGTAAAATTACAAGATTTAACAAGACTAAGTTAAAAAATTATGAAAAGTAGTGAATTAAAAAATCAAGAATACAAGTATGGGTTCTCAACTGATATTGAAAACTTTAAAGCTCCAAAAGGTCTTTCAGAGAAAACTATTAGATTTATTTCTGAAGTAAAAAAGGAACCTAAGTGGATGTTAGATTGGAGGTTAAAAGCTTTTAACAGACTTAAAGTTTTAAAAGAACCTGACTGGCAAAAACCTAAATATCCAAAAATAAATTATCAAGATTTATATTATTATTCTGCGCCAAAGAGTATGAAAGATAAACCAAAAAGTTTAGATGAAGTCGATCCAAAACTAATAGAGACATACAATAAATTAGGTATTCCTCTTAATGAACAAAAAAGATTAAGCGGTGTAGCAGTTGACGCTGTTTTTGACTCGGTTTCAGTTGCAACAACTTTTAAAGGTGAACTTGATAAAAAGGGAATAATTTTTTGCCCAATCTCAGAAGCAATTCAAAAACATCCGGAATTAGTAAAAAAATATCTTGGATCTGTTATTCCAATAAGTGATCATTATTTTGCAACCCTTAATTCAGCAGTATTTACGGATGGTTCTTTTGTTTACATACCGCCAAATACAAAATGTCCAATGGAACTTTCTACATATTTTAGGATTAACGCATCTGAGACTGGTCAATTTGAAAGAACTTTGATTATTGCAGATAAAGGCAGCTATGTGAGCTATCTCGAAGGTTGTACAGCTCCTATGAGAGATGAAAATCAATTACATGCAGCTAATGTTGAATTGATCGCTTTAGATGATGCAGAAATTAAATATTCAACAGTTCAAAATTGGTATCCAGGAGATAAAGACGGGGTCGGCGGAATTTATAATTTTGTAACTAAGAGGGGTGCATGTAGAGGCAAAAATTCTAAAATTTCATGGACTCAAGTCGAAACTGGTTCTGCAATAACTTGGAAATATCCTAGTTGTATCTTACAAGGGGATAATTCTGTAGGCGAATTTTATTCAATCGCAATTACCAATAATCATCAAAAGGCAGATACTGGCACAAAAATGATTCACCTGGGGAAAAATACAAGAAGTAAAATTATTTCAAAAGGAATTTCCGCAGGTAAGGCTGATAACACTTATAGGGGTCTTGTAGACATTGGTGCGAAAGCAAAAAATTCTAGAAATTATACGCAATGTGACTCACTCTTAATGGGAAACAAATGTGGAGCACATACCGTGCCTTACATAAAAAATAAAAATTCATCTTCAACAGTAGAACATGAAGCCACAACTTCAAAAATTAACGAGGATCAATTATTTTATTGCAATCAAAGAGGACTTAATCAGGAAGAGGCAGTAAGTTTAATAGTCAATGGTTTCTGTAAAGAAGTACTGCAACAACTCCCAATGGAATTTGCAGTCGAGGCACAAAAATTGGTTTCTATAAGTTTAGAAGGGAGCGTTGGTTAATGCTTCAATTACAAAATTTAAAAGCTTCAGTAAATCAAAAGTCAATTTTAAATGGATTAAATTTAGAGATAAAACCTGGTGAAGTTCATGCAATTATGGGCCCGAATGGTTCTGGAAAAAGTACTTTGGCAAATATTTTATCAGGAAAAAATGGTTACGAAGTTAGCGGAAATCTAAAGTATGAAGGTGAAAACTTGCAAGATATTCCTATTGAGGAAAGAGCACAAAAAGGAATATTTTTAGCGTTCCAATACCCTCTAGAAATTCCAGGCGTAAATACAACTAATTTCCTTAAAACTTCATTGAATACGATTAGAAGAGCAAAAGGTCAAAAAGAGTTAGATACATTAAGTCTTTTAAAACTAATAAAAAAGAAAGCCTCCGAATTAAACATTGATGAAAAATTCTTATCAAGGCAATTAAATGTTGGTTTCTCAGGTGGTGAAAAAAAGAAAAATGAAATTCTCCAAATGAAACTCTTAGAACCAAAATTAGCTATATTAGATGAAACAGACTCAGGTTTAGACATCGATGCATTAAGAATTGTTGCTGATGGTGTTAACTCCCATAAAAATAAAAAAAATGCATTTTTAATAATCACTCACTATCAAAGATTACTTGATTACATAAAACCAGATTTTATACACGTTTTATCAAATGGAAAAATTATTAAAACAGGTTCCGCTGAATTAGGTCAAGAGTTAGAGAAAACAGGTTACGAAAATTTAAATTAATGGATCAGTTATTTAATATAGATTTTAAGAAGATATCTTCTCATTCAAAGAAAGAGGTATTAGAAAGAAAAAAATTTTTTGAATTATTTTTAAAAGCTGGTCTGCCAAATAAAAAAGATGAAAATTGGAAATTTAGTGATCTACATACTATAATATGTCAGAATTTCAAACAAATACAAAACTATGATGATTTTAAATTTGATAAAAAAATTGAATTTATCAAAGACTTTGATCATAACCATATCATCATTGTGAATGGGGTATTTAAATCTTTTGATTTAAGTTTTGAAGAAAAAGATAAAGTAAAAATTAAAAATTTAAACTCACTTGAGAGCTCTAGCAATCTGTCAAGTAATAATCTTCACAATCTCAATAAAGCTCTATCAATAGGAGGATTTAACTTAGAAGTAGAAAAAGATTATAAATGTAAAAAACCAATAATTATTTACAATTATTTTGCATCAAATTTAGACAACAAAATTATAAATAACTCAAATAAAATCAAACTTAATCAAAACTCCGAATTGATTTTGATAGAATATAATTTTGGCGCGAAAAGTAAATTTTTTAATAACAATTTTGAAAAAATAAATTTAAATAATGGTTCATCATTAAAAAATTTTGTTATTCAAAAAACAAAATGCAATGGTTATTTCTATAAAAATATATCAGGCACACAAGATTATAACTCTAGTTATCAAAACTTTATATTAAGCTCAGGACTTAAATTTAATAAAATAGAGATTAATATGGATTTGGAAAAGGAAAACAGTAATTGTTATATCTTATCTGGTTTAGGTTTAGGAAATGAGGAGCATCAGGAAATTAAAACTCAAATAAATCACTTAGCACCAAACTGCAAAAGCTATCAAAAAATCAAAAATGTTTTAGCAAATGACAGTAATGGAGTTTATCAGGGAAAAATATTTGTAAAAGATATAGCTCAGAAAACAGATGCATATCAATTGAGTAAAGCTCTAATTCTAGACGATTTAGCAGAATTTAACGCTAAACCTGAGTTAGAAATATATGCAGATGACGTTAAGTGTTCGCATGGTTCCACTTCAGGGAGTATTGATGAAGATGCGATTCACTATTTAATGACAAGAGGTATAGAGTTATCAAATGCAAAAAAACTTTTAATAAACGGTTTTTTGAACGAAATTTTTGAAAATTTGCCTGAACAATATATAAAAACTTTTTCAGAAAAAATTATTAAAGAGCAGATTGATGGAATTTAACAATATAAAGTCAAAATTTCCAATATTTAAACAAAGAATTAAAGGCAAACCTTTAATTTATTTAGATAGCGCCAATTCTTCTCAAAAACCTAAAACTGTGATTGATGAAATCTCTAGATTTTATGAAAATGATTTTTCAAATGTGGGAAGAAGCGTTCATACTTTAGCTGTCAAAGCTACAAATAAATTTGAAGAAACTAGAGATATGGTAAAGTCTTATATAAATGCAAAGAACAGAGAAGAAATAATTTTTACTAAAGGCGCCACCGATGCAATAAATTTAGTAGCACATTCATTCGGAGAAAAATTTATAAATGCAGGAGATGAAATTCTTATTACTGAGCTTGAACATCATTCTAATTATGTGCCATGGCATTATTTAAGAAAAAATAAAGGCGCTGTTATAAAATTTGCATCAGTTGATGAGGATGGCGAAATAGATGTAAACGAATTTAAAAAACATATTACAAATAAAACAAAAATAATAGCTTTCACACATATCTCTAACGTTACAGGAACAGTTATACCTGTAAAAAAAATTGTTGATTTAGCTAAATCAAAGAAGATACCCGTTTTAATTGATGGAACTCAAGGAGCACCTCATTCAGTTCTTGACGTTCAAGATTTAGATTGCGATTTTTATGCAATTTCTTGCCATAAAATGTATGGTCCAAATGGACTTGGAATCCTTTATGCAAAAAAAAAGTGGGTAGATGAGCTGCCCCCTTATCAAGGTGGAGGCGGAATGATTAGTGAAGTAAAAAAAAATGAAATAACTTATGCGGACGCTCACACTAAGTTTGAGGCTGGAACAATGCAAACCGCAGAAGTAGTAGCTTTTGCTGAGTCTATAAAATTTATTAAAGATTTAGGTATAAAAAAAATAGAAGAACATGAAAGCAAAATTCTTGAGTACGGTTTAGAAAAATTAAGAAAAAATAATTCGGTCAATATTATTGGAAATCCAAAAAATAGAGCTTCGATAATGTCTTTTACCATTAAAGGAATTCACCCTCATGACATAGCCACAATTTTAGATGATGACGGAGTAGCTATAAGAGCAGGTCATCATTGCTGCCAAATCTTACATGATAAACTTGGGATTACTGCCTCAGCAAGAGCTTCAATAGGAGTTTATAATACCAAAGATGATATTGATATTTTAGCTGAGTCGATCAATAAGTGCAAAAAAGTATTTGAGATATAAATGGAACTAAAGGAATTATATCAAGAAATTATTCTGGACCATGCAAAAAATCCAAGGAATAAAGGAAAGTGTAAAGGGTATAATCACGATGCAAAAGCACACAACCCTCTTTGCGGAGACAAAGTTCATATTTATTTGAAATTAGATAAAGATCAAAATATTTCTGGTTTAAGCTTTGAAGGTGAAGGATGTGCAATTTCATTAGCTTCAGCATCAATACTCACAGATACTTTAAAAGGAAAAGATTTACAATTCTCAAAAAAAGTAACTGATGATTTTTTAAATATGTTAAAACATAAAACAAAAATTACCTTAAATAGTTTATCGGAAGATCAAATTACTACAATTTCCTCATTATCAGGTGTTCAAGAATTTCCAATGAGAATAAAATGTGCTACAATGGCTTGGCATACACTTTTATCTGCTTTGGAAAAAAAGGTTTAAAATGTCGGATTTAAAAGAAAAAATTATCGCTGAAATTAAGAAAATTTACGATCCAGAAATACCTGTAAATATTTATGATTTAGGATTAATATACAAAATTGAGATAAATGGAGAAAAAAAGGTGCTAGTTGAGATGACTTTAACTTCTCCAAACTGTCCAGTAGCAGAGAGTTTGCCTAATTCAGTTAAAGAGATTATATTAAAAGTTGAAGAAGTAAAAGAAGTTGATTTAAAAATAGTTTGGGATCCACCTTGGACAAAGGATAAGATGTCAGAAGTAGCTAAATTAGAGTTAAATTTATGAGTAACCAAGTAATCAAACTAAGCCAGAATGCTGCTGAAAGAATAAAAAAAATTATGTCTAAAGCCGAGAAATCTGCAATTGGTGTAAGAGTAGGAGTAAAATCAGGAGGTTGCGCTGGCATGTCATACATAATGGAATACGCAAGCGATATTAAACCCAACGAGGAAATAATAGAGGATAAAGGTGTGAAGGTTCTTATTGACCCAAACGCTGTTATGTATTTACTTGGAACTGAAATGGATTATGTGCAAGAAAAATTTAATTCTCAATTTGTATTTAAGAACCCGAATGAGACGGAGCGTTGTGGTTGTGGAGAGTCTTTTAAAATTTAGCCGCTATAATACATTTCAAACTCAATCGGATGAGGAGTATGCTCAAAGTTATAAATTTCTTGAAACTTAAGTTCTATATAAGCATCTATTTGATCATCTGTGAAAACTCCACCTTCTGTTAAGAATTTTCTGTCTTTATCAAGATTTTGCATTGCCTCCCTTAATGAACCACATACAGTTGGCAGTTTTTTTACTTCATCCTCTGATAGAGAATACAAATCTTGATCAAAAGCCTTACCTGGATCAATTTTATTTTTTATACCATCGATGCCAGCCATTAACATAGAAGCAAAAGTTAAATAAGGGTTACCAGCTGCGTCTGGAAACCTTATTTCCATTCTAGCTGCTTTAGGATTCATTATTACTGGTATCCTGCAAGATGCCGATCTGTTTCTAGCTGAGTAGGCTAGTATAACTGGGGCTTCAAAACCTGGGATTAATCTTTTATAACTGTTCGTTGTAGCGTTTGAGAAAGCATTTATTGCTCTCGCGTGTTTTAGAATTCCTCCGATGTAATATAGTGCATCTTTCGATAAACCAGCATACTCTTTACCCATGAAAAGTGGAGTACTTCCTTTCCAAATTGATTGGTGACAGTGCATTCCTGAACCATTATCTCCTTTAACTGGTTTAGGCATAAAAGTTGCTGTTTTGCCAAATGAATTTGTAACCATTTGTACTGCATATTTATAAAGTTGAACATTATCTGCTTGATTAGTTAATGTACCAAAATACATACCTAACTCATGTTGACTTGGAGCTACTTCGTGGTGGTGTTTTTCAACTTTAACTCCCATATCTTTTAATGCTTTAAGATATTCTCCCCTCATATCTTGAGCGCTGTCAACAGGAGGAACTGGAAAATAACCACCTTTAATACCTGGTCTATGACCTAAGTTACCATTTTCATATTTTTTACCTGTATTATATGGACCTTCTGAGCTATCAATACTGAAACTTGTTTCATTCATATCATTTTTGAATCTCACATCATCGAAAACGAAAAATTCTGGTTCTGGGCCAAAGTAAGATTTATCTCCAATACCCGTTTTTTTTAAATATGCTTCAGCTTTTTTTGCTGTACCTCTCGGATCTCTTTCATATGGATCTTTTTTAACTGCATCTAGAATGTCACAAAAAATATTTAGTGTTGTATGTGAATTAAATGGATCAATTATTGGTCTTTCTAAGTCTGGTTTTAAAATCATATCAGACTCATTTATAGCTTTCCAACCAGCAATTGAAGAACCATCAAAAAATACCCCTTTATCAAGCATATCTTCATCAACTACAGTTGCATCCATAGTTAAGTGTTGGAGCTTACCTTTTGGGTCAGTAAATCTTAAATCTACGAACTCAACTTGCTTATCTTTCATAAGCTTTAAAACATTTTTTGAACTCATTTAGTCTCCATTAAAATTGTTTTTAAATTCGTTATGAACATATATAAGGAAGTCTTTTATAGTAATATTAAAAATATATATCAGCTATGCATTTATCACATATATACAATCGAAACTTGAAATGAGAGAAGCTAATACCTTTGACTTATCACTGTTAATTTTACTTGCTTTTATTTGGGGCTCATCTTTTTTTAATATTAAAATTGCCACCTATTCTTATGATCCTTTTACTTTAGCTCTAGTTAGGGTATTTTTTGCAAGCATTCCTTTGTTGATACTTTGTAAATTTAAAAAAATCAAAATCGAAGCTTTTGGTATTTATTGGAAGTCTTATGCTTTAATAGGTTTGTGTAATATTGCAATTCCTTTTGTTTTGATAGCTATTGGAACTGCAAAAATAAATAGCTATCTTGCAGCAATACTAATGAGCACAACGCCATTAAGTGGATCTATTCTTGCACATTTTTTTATAAAAGATGAAAAATTATCATATTTAAAATCTTTAGGAGTATTAATTGGATTTAGCGGAGTCGTTTTGCTCTTTTTTGATAAACTAGTAATTAATAGCCAAAATTATCTTTACGCAATAATTACTATTATAGGATCTACTTTTTATTGTATTGGAGGATTATTGACTTTAAGACTTAAGAATAAAAAAAATGAAAACGTTACGACATCAACTACTTTATGGTCAGTCCTATTTTTATTACCTTTTTCTTTTATTTTTGAAACACCATGGAATTCTAGCCCATCTTTAACTTCAACTCTTTCATTATTGTATTTAGGAGTGGTAGCTACTGGTATAGCGTGGTTAATAAGATTTAGAATCTTAACAGTAAATGGTCTAGTTTTTCAAACACAAGTAGCATATTTAATTCCAATTTTTGGAATTATTTTTGGTTATTTTTTGATGGGTGAAATAATAACATGGAGAGTTTTATTATCATTGGTTATAATCCTTCTAGGAATATATATTTTTAAAAAAAATAACAAAGGAAAATGAGTCAAAATGGGAACCGAGTCAATTGAAGCAAGTTTTTTGTCAATTTTTGCTTTAATAAGTTTTTTTATATTCTTAATTGTGAGTAAATTTTCTCATAAAATAAATAAGGGAGTTTTACTCGACCTAGAATTTACAAAGCCTCAAGCATTTCATCAAACACCTTTAACGAGAAGCGGTGGTTTGGCAGGTATAATTTCTATCTGCATTTTTTTTGTTATTTATTATTTACTCTACTCAATTGTACTTTATGATTACCTTTTAATTAGCCTTTCAATGTTCGTGATTGGATTTATGGAAGACCTTAAAATAAAGATAAGACCTTTAAAAAGACTATTTGCAATGATCTTTTTGCTATTTAATTTAATTTATTTTTTACCTATTGAAATTTCGAATATTGACATACCTTTTTTAAAATTTTTAATGAATAATCATTTATTCTCAACAATTTTTGTTTTACTTTGTTTTTTGTTTGTCATTAATGGAGCTAATTTAATTGATGGATTTAATGGTTTGCTAACAATAAATATATTGATAATAAACATTATTTTAGCTTTAATTAATGCTGAGAGTGGAAATTTACAATTTTCTATTTTTATTACTGCTCAAATTATAATTCTGTTGTCATTTCTTTTATTTAATTTTCCTAGTGCAAAAATATTTCTAGGTGACAGTGGTGCATATTTATTAGGATCTTTAATTGCCTTAAATATAATTACTACTAATAATTTAAATCCAAATATTTCCTCGTTTTTCTTTTGTACATTGGTATTTTATATTTTTTTTGAGGTATTTTTCTCTTTTTTCAGAAAAATAATACAAAATAAGTCACCAATACATCCAGACTCAGAACACTTGCATATGTTGAGTTATTTTAAAATTTCATCAATTTTTGGAAAGAATAAGGGCAACTTTTTAAATTCTTTATTGATTAATATTGTTTACTTGATCCTTATAGCTCCAGGTTTATATGTAATTGATAATCCAATTTTAAGTAGATACTGGTTTTTCATACTTTTGTTAATTTATGTAATTATTTATTTAAGACTTTATCGTTTAACAAAAAATTAAATTGTTATATAAAACAACGATTGATTAAAGGGCAAGTGGCGGAATTGGTATACGCGCTGGTCTTAGAAACCAGTGCCGCAAGGCTTAAGAGTTCGAGTCTCTTCTTGCCCACCAGATATGAACTATGAAAATTGAAGTACAATCAAAAAAAGGATTAAGAACTGTTTTATCAGTTGTTGTAGATAAGAAAACAATTCAACTTAAAATGGATGAGAGACTTTATGAACTTCAAAAAGAGGTAGCTCTAAAAGGTTTTAGACCAGGAAAGGTTCCATCGTCAGTAATTAAAAGTCAATTTGGTAAATCAATTTACGGTGAAGTGATTGATAAAGTCTTGAGAGAGACTTCAACTAAAGCTATTTCGGAAAAAAAATTAAAGGTTGCTGGACAACCAAAAATAGATCTAAAACAATTCGGAGAAGGTAAAGATTTAAATTATGAATTACAAATTGATTGTTTACCAAACATTGAACTTAAAACTTTAGACAAGCTTAAGGCCACAGGATATAAAATTAAAGTTGAAAAAAAAATTATTGATAAAAAGTTAAAAGAAATTTCAGATCAAAATAAACAGTTTGAAGATAGAAAAGACAATGATAAAGCAATAGTAGGAGACCAAATTACCTTTGACTATTCAGCAACTGTGGATGGAAATAAATTTGAAGGAAGTGAGGGTAGAGGAGTACAGATTGAATTGGGTAAAGATCTTTTTTTAAAGGGATTCGATGAACAGCTTGTAGGGGTAAAAAAAGGAGATACTAAAATTGTAAAATCTGTACTACCAGCCAATCATCCAAAAAAAGAGCTTGCTAATAAAAAAGCAAATTTTGAGTGTCAAATTTTAAATGTGAAAGATGCAGTTAAAAATAAAATTGATGATAAATTTGCAAAAATGATGGGCGCTAAAGATATAACTGATCTAAAATTTTTAATTGAGAAGCAAATTTCAAGTCAATATTCTCAAGCTTTGGACGCTATTACAAAAAAAGAAATTTTAGATCAAATTGAAAAAATTCATAAAGTTGACCTACCTAAAAACCTAATCGATCAAGAAATAGAGCTAATGACAAGAAATTTAAAACCTGAAGATAAAGAAAAACATAAGACTAATAATGAAAAAATTGCAAGATCGAGAATTAAACTTGGTTTAATATTAAATGAATTAGGTGAAAAAAATAATTTAAAAATTACTGATGAGGAAGTTAATGCAGAGATACAAAAACAAATAAAAGGAATGCCAGGTCAAGAGAAATTAGTTTTAGAATATTACCAAAAAAACCCTAGTGCATCTCAAAGCTTAAAGGGATCATTATATGAAGCAAAAATACTAGAGCTTGTTAAAACAAAAATTAAACTTAATTTTGTAGAAATAGAAACTACGAAAGCAGAAAAAATAATTTCAGATTTTAATAAACCAAATATAGATAAAAACGAGTCTATCAGGACTAAATCTTCTGATGATATAAAGCAAAAACCAAAAAAAATTAGTAAAAAGTAATCAATAGTTGTATAAATCAACAATGAGTCGCGATTTAGAAGAAAAAATGAATAGCTTGATCCCAATGGTTGTTGAACAAACGAGTAAAGGTGAAAGAGCTTACGATATTTATTCTAGGTTGTTAAAAGAAAGAATTGTTTTTTTAGTAGGGCCAGTTAATGATGCTGTTGCTTCTTTAGTCACTGCTCAATTATTATTTTTAGAATCAGAGAATCCTAAAAAGGAAATTAGTTTTTATATTAATAGTCCAGGAGGATTGGTAACAGCTGGATTAGGAATTTATGACACAATGCAATATATAAATTCACCAGTTTCGACTTTATGTATTGGTCAAGCTTCATCTATGGGATCTTTTTTGTTAGCTGCAGGAGAAAAAGGGAAAAGATATTCTCTTCCTAATTCAAGAATAATGGTTCACCAACCTTCTGCAGGTTTTCAAGGACAGGCAACAGATATTCAAATTCATGCTAAAGAAATTTTATCTCTTAAAGAAAGACTTAATAAAATTTATTCAAAACATACAGGCAAATCAGTCGTTGATATTTCCGAGGCTTTGGAAAGGGATAATTTTATGACTGCTGAAGAGGCAAAAAAATTTGGTTTAATAGACTCTGTTGTGGAAAAGAGAAAATAAAACACAATATATAGCTCAAAATTCAACTTGAACTTGATAACACTAATTCATCAATTTATATTGGAATTATTGATTCGATATGTCAGAAAAAAATAATAAAAATATTTTATATTGCTCATTCTGTGGAAAAAGCCAACACGAAGTAAGAAAACTTATAGCAGGTCCCACAGTATTCATTTGCGATGAGTGCGTTGAGCTGTGTATGGATATTATAAAAGAAGAAAATAAAACTTCGTTGGTAAAACATCAAGACGGAGTTCCTTCCCCTAAAGAAATTTGCAATGTTTTAGATGATTATGTGATTGGTCAAAAATTGGCTAAAGAAATTCTTTCTGTAGCTGTTCACAATCATTATAAAAGACTTAATCATGAGACTAAAAATAACAAAGATATAGAGTTATCTAAATCTAATATTTTATTAGTTGGTCCAACAGGGTGTGGTAAAACTTTACTAGCTCAAACTTTAGCTAGAATATTAGATGTACCTTTTACCATGGCTGACGCAACAACACTTACCGAAGCTGGATATGTTGGAGAAGATGTTGAAAATATAATTTTAAAATTGCTTCAAGCTGCAGATTATAATGTAGAAAAAGCTCAAAGAGGAATTGTGTATATAGATGAGGTCGATAAAATAAGTAGAAAGTCTGAAAATCCCTCGATAACTAGAGATGTTTCTGGTGAAGGTGTCCAACAAGCGTTGTTAAAAATAATGGAGGGAACAATAGCAAGTGTACCACCTCAAGGGGGAAGAAAACATCCACAACAAGAATTTTTACAAGTTGATACTACCAACATCTTATTCATTTGTGGAGGAGCTTTTGCAGGTTTAGATAAATTGATAGAGAGCAGAGGTAAAGGAAGTTCAATCGGATTTGGGGCAAAAGTTAAAAATTATAAAGATAAATCACTTTCTGAAACAATGAAACTTTTAGAGCCAGAGGATTTAATTAAATATGGATTAATTCCTGAATTTATAGGTAGAATGCCTATAATTGCAACTTTAGATGATTTAGATGAGAGTTCTTTAATAAAAATTTTAAAAGAACCTAAAAATTCTTTAATTAAGCAATATCAAAGACTTTTTGAATTTGAAGAAGTTAACTTAGAGTTTAAGGATGACGCAATAGCCGAAATAGCAAAAAAAGCGATTTCAAAAAAAACTGGAGCAAGGGGGTTGAGGTCGATTCTTGAAAATATTTTACTAAAAACGATGTTTGAATTACCAGACATGGAAAATGTTATGAAAGTTACTGTAGATAGCTCAGCTGTGAAAGGAATTTCAGAACCCATTGTCACATACGGTAATAAATCATCAACATCTGTTGCTTAAGTATAATTTCTTCTTGAAATTAATGTATTAATTGCCATATTAGTTAAATGAAAACTTCTTATGTAAAGCCACTACTACCTTTGAGAGATATAGTTATTTTTCCTTCAATGGTTGTTCCTTTATTCGTTGGTAGAGAAAAATCTATCAAAGCATTGCAAGAAGTCATGAAATCGGACAAATCGATAGTTTTAGTTACTCAAAAAAACTCTGAGGTCGATGACCCAACAGGCAAAGATTTATATCAATATGGATGCCTTAGCAAAGTTCTTCAGCTTTTAAAACTACCAGACGGAACCGTGAAAGTTTTAGTAGAGGGTGAAAAGAGAATAAAAATAATCAAACATAAGGAAGACAATGAAAATCTTTTGACATGTGAAGTTGAAATAGCGGATGATAACAATATATCTAAAGATCTAGAACCGTTGGCTTCAGCATTAATAAAGAAATTTGAAAGACTTCAGATTTTAAGTAAAAAGGATTTAAATAATGGAGCTGGAAATCTCAAAGAATTAAAAGATCCATCTCAAATAGCTAATAATATTTCTTCAAATTTAAATATTCAGATATTTGAAAAACAAGAGCTTCTAGAAATTACAGACTTAAAAAAAAGATTAGAAAAAATACATTCAATTATAGAAAAAGAAACAAGTGTACTTTCAGTAGAGAAAAAAATTAGAGGAAGAGTTAAAAACCAGATGGAAAAAACTCAAAGGGAGTACTATTTAAATGAGCAACTTAAAGCTATTCAAAAAGAATTGGGAGAAATCGACGAGGGAAAAGATGAACTTTCCTCTTTGTCAAAATCAATTAACGATGCAAAAATGCCAAAACTTGCTAAAGAAAAATGTTTATCTGAGTTAAAAAAGTTAAAATCTATGAGCCCTATGTCAGCTGAAGCAACTGTAGTAAGAAATTATTTAGACTGGATGGTAGAATTACCTTGGTCTAATAAATCAAAAATTAACAATAATCTACAAGATGCACAAAAAATCCTTGATGAGGATCATTATGGCTTAGATAAAGTTAAAGAGAGAATAATAGAATTTTTAGCAGTTCAAAAAAGAATTCAAAAAATGAAAGGACCAATCTTGTGCCTTGTAGGTCCTCCAGGAGTAGGGAAAACATCTTTAGGAAAGTCTATTGCAAAGGCGACGAATAGAAAGTTTATAAGAATTTCACTTGGTGGAATTAGAGATGAGGCTGAAATAAGAGGTCACAGAAGGACTTATATCGGATCTTTGCCAGGAAAAATTATTCAAATGATGAAAAAAGCTGGAACAAAAAATCCACTTTTTCTTTTAGACGAGATTGATAAAGTAGGAAACGACTATAGAGGCGACCCTTCATCAGCTTTACTAGAGGCTTTAGATCCAGAACAAAATAAAGAATTTAACGATCACTACTTAGAAGTCGATTATGACTTATCAGACGTCATGTTTGTTACAACTGCTAATACTTTGAATATTCTTCCACCTCTATTGGATAGGATGGAAGTAATAAGATTAGCTGGATATACAGAGGATGAAAAAGTAAATATTTCCCAGAAGTATCTAATTCCAAAACAAAGTAAGAATAATGGTTTGAAAAATTCTGAGTGGAATATTGATGAGAAGATAAACAGAAAAATAATAAGAGACTACACAAGAGAGTCAGGTGTTAGAAATTTAGAAAGAGAAATATCTAAAATCGCCAGAAAAATTGTTAAAAAAATCGATAACAATGAAAAGGTAAACAACCCTTTAGAAGAAAATGAGATGAAAGATTTTTTAGGAGTTCAAAAATTTAATTATGGAGAAATAGAACAGCAGGATAGAGTAGGAGTCGTTACAGGTCTAGCTTGGACTGAGGTTGGTGGAGAAATATTAAAAATAGAGTCCGTAATAATGCCAGGTAAAGGAAAAATGCAGATCACAGGTAAATTGGGAGAAGTAATGCAAGAGTCAGTTAAAGCAGCTAAATCTTATCTAAGGTCAAAAAGTTTAGAGTACGGAATAATTCCTCCAGTATTCGACAAAAAAGATTTTCATATTCATGTTCCTGAGGGAGCAACACCAAAAGATGGTCCATCAGCAGGAGTTGCAATGTTAACTTCTATAATTTCATCTATCACTGAAATTCCTGTAAATAAGTATGTAGCAATGACTGGAGAAATTACTTTAAGGGGTGTTGTTTTGCCTATAGGAGGTCTAAAAGAAAAACTTTTAGCAGCCCATAGAGCAGGTATAAAAAAAGTTCTAATACCTTTTGAAAATCAGAAAGATTTGAGAGAAATACCAGAAGTAATTAAAAAAAATATTGATATAATTGCAGTAAAAAATGTAGACGAAGTTTTAAAAATAGCCTTAACAAAACCTTTGAAACCAGTTAAATGGGTTGATGTAGATCAAATAACCTCAAAAGCTGAAAATAAACAAAAAACAGAAACAACTAGTACTCACTAGTTTACTTTTTTAATCAAGCCATTCTTTGTATTTATTCAGGTTATTATAAATATAATTTGGAAGCATTTTGTAGTCTAATTTTTTTAATTTTGCTTTTCCTGACCACTTATAACCTCTTTGATCTACATTATGATCATACATGACCCTTTTTTCTTCAATCAACTTTTTTATATCATTTAATTCCAATCCGCTTTCCTCATATTCATAATGATGAGCAAAATTTAAAAGTTTTTTTTCTAATTCTCTTGCATTTCTTATACAAGTAAAATGCCATCCTCCATTTTCGATATGTAAAAGATTAGAGTATTTCTTTTTAGAAAAAAGAAGATCTAATCTCCATTTTGGATATTGTTTTGATTTTATATTTCTTAGCCATTGAGGAGAAATAAAATTTTTTTTCTTACAAGCCTTTGATCCAAACCAATCAAACTCATCATAAAGTAAGTTTAATTTGTAATAAAACATTTTTTGTTTAAAAATCACAATCTGATTCTTTACATGATTTAAATTTAACGAATCTAGATTAGGAATTTCATCTAAATCACTTACAATAACCAAGTCTTCATCAGACAAGTCTTCTAAACCTCTTGCTAAATTTTCTCTTTGAAAGTAATCTCTCGCCATACCATTTAATATCAATTTTTCTCCTTTTGAGTCATCAGACTCACCTTCTTCGAAATTTTTAATATTTGGAGGTGGAGTGTCTACAGTTATATAAGTAATTCTATCTTTAAATTTTTTAAAGTTATTTGGATTAAAATTTAGCTTTTTAGGACTACCATTATGGGTATAAGTAGCTTCAGTTATGATGAATTTTTTTACGTATTTATCCAGAATATTAAGCCTTAAATCTAACAGCAAATCTTCATCAAAATACATAAAACAGTCATAAATATTCATATACTAATTGAGTTATAATAAAATTTTATATAAGTAAATTTAATTAATGAGTAAAAAAATAGTAATCACCGGTGGCTTAGGTTATATAGGCACTGAACTGTGTAAAATATACTCTGGCTATAGTTGGAACGATCAAATCGTCGTTATAGATAACAGGTTCATATCTGAAAGAGTTAATCAACTAAGAAATTGGAATATAAATTATATTCACGGAGATATTTTAGATAAAGACCTTATAAAAAAAAATTGCCACGATGCCGATATTATACATCATTTAGCGGGGATCACTGACGTCCCTAAAGTAAAGAGCGAAAGCAATAATGAGAAAGATGATCAAATAAAAAAGGTTGCAGAAGAAGGCACTCAAAATATTTTAGATGCTACTCATAAAAATTGTAAAATAATTATGCCTTCCACTCATGTAGTATTTGAGGGTATCGACAAAGTTAAAAACGATATAAATGAGGAAGAGACAACAAAACCAGTATTATCATACGGTAAATCTAAAGATTACAACGAAAAGCAACTTAAATCTTCTGGTAAAAATTTTGTAATTTTAAGATTAGGTTCAGTTTATGGATATTCTACTGATACAGCTCGAATTGATATTATGCCGAATTTCTTTTCAAAAATGGCATCACAAAATGGAGTGCTAAAATTGTTTGCTGGTGGAAAACAAGTGAAAAGTTTAGTCCCACTTATAGACGTTGCAAGATGTTTTAAATTTATGGAAGAAAGAACAGATATTTCCTCAGAGATATTTAATTTAACTAAAGATACAGTGACTGTAAAAGAAGTTGCTGAAATTTGTAAAAAATATAATCCTAATATTACATTAAGGGAGACTAATGATGAAATTCCCAATTTAGGATTTTCTTTATCTAATAGAAAAATTTTGAAAACTGGTTTTAAATTTCTTTACAGTCTAGATGAGAGTATTAGAGAGATGATTCAAAAATGGTCAAAACAAAAAATTGTTAAAGATTTAGAGTACGTTAGAAATGGTGAAAATGAGTATATTGATAAAAGAGGAAAAATTAGTAATCATGAATTGACTGAGCCAATAAATATGATTGGTTTGATTGAGTCAAAAAAAGGGACAATAAGAGCTAATCACTATCACCCTCAACAAGAACAAAAGTGCTTGTTTACCAAAGGTCAAATTATTGAAATATATCAAGATGTTATTAATCCAAATTCCCCAAAAATCACTCAAGTAGTAAACGAGGGACAACTTTCAGTAATAAAACCAAATGTTGCACATACTATGGTTTTTACAAAAGATACAACTTTTTTAAATTTAGTAAGAGGAGAAAGAGAACATGAAAATTATGGAATTACTCATACTATTAAACATATATTTGTTGATGAAAAAGAAAAAAATTTATTATTAAAATATTATAAATTTGATTGTAGATCTTGCGGTAACACTGACTTAAAAAGGGTTATTTCTTTAGGTTATCAACCTCTTGCAAATAACTTATTAACAAAAGAAAGTGAGAAATGTGAATTATACCCTCTTGAGGTAAATTATTGTGATAAATGTCACAACTGCCAACTGTCAGTTGCTGTTGATCCAAAAAAAATGTTTTCAAAGTATTTATATACTTCTTCTACTTCTAAAATATTTAGAGATCATTTTATAAGCTCTTCAAAAAAATATATAGAAGAATTTAAATTAAATAAAAAAAAATCTTATATAATTGATATAGGTAGCAATGATGGAGTTGCACTTAAGCCTTTTTTAGATCAAGGGTTTAATCAAATTTTAGGAATAGAACCTGCAAAAAATTTAGCTAAATTGGCTAATAAAAATAAGATTAAAACTTTCAATGGTTTTTTAAACAAAAAAAACATTAAAAAGATTAAGAAAAACGCAGATTTGGTATTGGCGTCAAACGTTTTCGCACATTCTGACAATTTGTACGAAATGGCTGAATGCATGTTAAGCTTGATAGGCAAAAAAGGAACAATAATAATAGAAGTTCAGCATTTGTTAAATACATTAAAAGATTTGACATTTGATAATATTTATCACGAACATTTTAATTATTGGTCACTCACTTCATTAATTAATTTTTTTAAGCAATTTGATTGTGAAATATTTAGATCTGAAAAAATTGATACTCATGGGGGTTCTTTAAGAGTTTATATTAAAAAAGGTAAAAACATAAAAATTGAGCAAAGTGTAAAACAGATGTTGAAAGAAGAAGATAATTTTGGAATTAAAAAATTTAAAACTTATAGAGACTTTGGTGAAAAAGTTTACAAAATTAGAGAAAACGTTAGAAAAAATCTAAAAAAATTAAAAGAAGTTAATAAAATTGTAATTGGATATGGCGCCCCAGCTAAAGCCACTACTGCATTAAATTTTTTTGGTATTTCTAATGAAATCAATTTTATAGTTGAAGATAACAAATTAAAGCATAATAAATGGATTCCAGGAGTTAAAATCCCAATAAAAAATAAATCCCAAATTAAAAGTAAAAATAATACTTTATTAGTTTTAGCCTGGAATTTTTTTAAAGATATCAAAAAAAATAATTCCCAGCTCTCCGACAATTTTATTAATATTAAAGATTTAGAAGCTAATAATTAGTAACTAAATTTTTCCAAATTTCAAAAATATTTCTAATGCTCTCAAAGAAATATTCTAAATAATACTCAGACAATGGGATATTACTAATAATAAAATTTTGTGAAAAATATAAAATACGTGATAATAAGATTGTTAAAAAAACGAATACAATTAATGAGTTATAAAATCCAAATGTAACTTTTTGTTTTCCATTTCTAACTATTGTTTTTTTTGGCTCTTTATCGTTGATTTTAATACCGTGTTTTTTTGCTAAGTACTCAGGAGAATATAAGCTTATCTCTCTAGTTTTTTTGACAACACTTTTCTTTACTTTTCTTATTTTTTGAGTTTTTTGTGGAGTAGGTTTAGTATTAGAAACTATTTTAGAAGATTTTAAGGCTGGTTTATTATTTTTATCTTCGTTAATTGGATATTGTTTCCATTTATTTCCACAAGAACCACACTGAACCATTCTTCCAGAGGCAGTTATAGCTGCATCAGGGACCACAAATTTTTTTCCGCATGAATTACAAGTTAAAATCATTCTATCCTAATAATACTGCTATTTATATAAATTACACTAGAAATTAAATACTTTTTTACTTTATAAAATTTTTATTGTATATCTCGATTTTATTTAAAAAAGTGGGCGGTTAGCTCAGTTGGTAGAGCATCTCGTTTACACCGAGAGGGTCATAGGTTCGAGTCCTTTACCGCCCACCATTAAATAAGGGGGTGTAGCTCAGCTTGGTTAGAGCGCCTGCCTGTCACGCAGGAGGTCGCGGGTTCGAGTCCCGTCACTCCCGCCACTAATTGATAATGATTTTCATCTAAAAAGTTATAAATCAACAATTATCGATCAACATTAATGCTTCCATCTGTCCTGTACTCTTGAGTTAAAAATGCTATAAGGAAGTATTATTAATATAAGAATCTTCAAACTTCGGTATTGAAGTAGATATTAATAAAACACAATGATTTACGATTATTTAACAGATTATTTATCAATAATAATTTTTTTATTTATAGCTTTATTTTTAAGCATCGGATTTATTGTTGCTAATTATTTAGCTTCACCCTCTAACCCTGATCCTGAAAAATTATCTGCATATGAGTGTGGTTTCGAGGCTTTCGATGACTCAAGAATGGAATTTGATGTTAGGTTTTATTTAGTAGCTATCTTATTCATTATATTTGATTTGGAAATAGCTTTCCTGTTTCCTTGGGCTATATCATTAGGCAGTTTAGGAGCTCTTGGTTTTTGGTCGATGATGATTTTTTTAGGTATTCTTACGATTGGTTTTATTTATGAATGGAAAAAAGGAGCTTTAGAATGGGAGTAAAATTTGGTCTTAATCAAGAAAAAGAAAAACAAATTCCCGAAGAGTTTAAAGATCTTGCGAAAGATTTTGCTGAAAAAGGTTTTATAACAACTTCATCAGAGAATTTAATTAATTGGGCTAGAACTGGATCATTACATTGGATGACTTTTGGTTTAGCCTGTTGTGCTGTTGAAATGATGCAAACATCAATGCCTCGTTACGATCTAGAAAGATTCGGAGCTGCTCCTAGAGCTTCACCAAGACAGTCTGATGTAATGATAGTTGCCGGGACATTAACAAATAAAATGGCTCCAGCTTTAAGAAAAGTTTATGATCAAATGCCAGAACCTAGATATGTTGTGTCTATGGGTAGTTGCGCTAATGGTGGCGGTTATTACCATTATTCTTACTCCGTAGTTAGAGGTTGCGATAAAATAGTTCCTGTTGATATTTATATACCAGGTTGCCCACCGTCAGCTGAAGCTCTTTTATACGGAATTTTGCAATTACAAAAAAAAATTAGAAGAGAAGGAAATATTCAAAGATAGCTTATGTCACAAAATCTTAAAAATTTGGAAAAGTTCATAAATTCTGAACTATCTAGCAAAATTAACAAATCAATCGTTGAGAATAATGAGTTATTGATTGAAATTGATGTAAACAATCTGGTTGAAATTGTCCAATTTTTCAAATCAAATGAAAAATTAAAATTTAGACAGTTGATAGACATTGCTGGAGTTGATTTTCCAGATGAAGAAAAAAGATTTAATCTTGTTTATCTTTTTTTATCACACGAAAATAATAATAGAATTAAACTGTTAATAAAAATTGAACCTGGTCAGTTTATTAATTCAATTACAAAAGTATTCCCCTCGGCCAATTGGATGGAGAGAGAAGTTTTTGACATGTACGGTATCAAATTTAAAAATCACCCTGATTTAAGAAGAATATTAACAGACTATGGTTTCAAAGGGCATCCACTAAGGAAAGATTTTCCACTCACTGGTTTTAATGAAGTGCGATATAGCGAAAAAGAAAAAAAAGTTGTTTATGAACCAGTAAAACTTGAACAAAATTATAGAAATTTTGATTTTGAAAGTCCTTGGGAAGGAACAAATTATTTGGAAAAGATTAAAAATACTAACAAAGATGACAAAAAAAACTAAATCCTTAAATTTGAATTTTGGCCCTCAACATCCTGCTGCGCACGGAGTCTTAAGGCTTATATTGGAACTAGATGGAGAGGTAGTGGAAAAAGCTGACCCTCACATTGGATTGCTTCATAGAGGAACCGAAAAACTAATAGAGCAAAAAACCTATACTCAGGCTTTACCTTATTTTGACAGATTAGATTACGTAGCCCCTATGAATCAAGAGCACGCTTTTGCATTAGCAGCAGAAAAATTACTAAAAATCGAAGTGCCTATAAGGGCAAAATATATAAGAGTAATTTTTTGTGAAATAGGAAGAATTTTGAGTCATATTTTAAATGTAACAACACAAGCATTAGACGTTGGAGCACTTACACCATCTTTATGGGGTTTCGAGGAAAGAGAAACTTTAATGACATTTTATGAGAGGGCATCTGGATCAAGGCTACACGCCAATTACTTTAGAACTGGTGGTGTGCATCAAGATATACCAATTAAATTAGTAGAAGATATAGATAAATTTTGTAGATCTTTCCCAAAAATAATTGATGATTTAGAGGGTTTGTTAACAGAAAATAGAATATTTAAACAACGTAATGTTGAAATCGGAATAGTAACAAAGCAAGAGGCTTTAGATCAC
>CACDSA010000004.1 GCA_902555185.1 uncultured Pelagibacteraceae bacterium
TTGGTTCTGCTAATTGGACAATAAAAATTTTACAAAAAATTTTTCTTTTAAGAGTCTGTGATGACACTGTTTTCAAAAATAGAGAGAGACCGTGTATCTTATACCAAATTAAAAGATGCTCTGCTCCATGTGTTGGACACATAAATGAAAAAGATTACGAATCTACAGTTGCAGACGCAATTGACTTTATTTCAGGTAAATCCAGAAGAATTCAGAAAAACTTATCTAAAGAAATGGAAAAAGCTAGCAAAGTATTAGATTATGAGAAAGCTGCTATTGCAAGAGATAGAATAAAAGCATTAACTCAAATACAAACCTCTCAGAAAATTAATCAAACAAATTTAACAGAAGCTGATGTTATCAGTATTTATAAAGAGACAGGAAAAACATGTGTGCAAGTATTTTTTTTCAGGTCAAAACAAAACTGGGGTAATCAGGCTTTCTACCCTAAACATGATCCAGATGACAGTGTAGAAGATATAATAAGTTCTTTTATATCGCAATTTTATGAAAACAAAACTATTCCAAGGTTAATATTAACCAACTGTGAGGTCAAAGATAAAAAACTTATTGAAAAAACATTCTCCGACAAAGATAAAAAAGATATTATTATTAAGTTAGCAAAAAGTAAAAATGAGATAACTATCTCTAGTCTTGCAGAGAAAAATGCAAAACAATCTTTAAAACAAAAACTCGTTCAATCTGATACTAACAATAATCTTATCGAGGAATTAGCATCTAAATTTAATATTAATAACAATATAGAATTAATAGAAGTTTACGATAATAGCCACATTCAGGGAACTGACTCTGTTGGATCATTAATTTGTTTTAGTAATGAAGGTTTTGTTAAAAAAAGATATAGGAAATTCAATATTAAAGACGAAAAAGTCAAAAATGATGACTATGGAATGATGAAA
The DNA here is from genome assembly GCA_902555185.1 of uncultured Pelagibacteraceae bacterium. Lineage (GTDB taxonomy): Bacteria > Pseudomonadota > Alphaproteobacteria > Pelagibacterales > Pelagibacteraceae > Pelagilacustribacter. The sequence goes on from CACDSA010000004.1 coordinate 921, forward strand.
GAAGTTTTGTTTAGAAGATTTTCAAAAGCTATCAAAGAAAAATCTGGTTCGTTGTCATTGCCAGATTTAATAATGATAGACGGAGGAAAAGGACAATATTCTGTATCTAGAGAAGTTCTTAATGAATTAGGATTGCACGACTTGCCAATTTTAGCAGTAGCAAAGGGTAAAAGAAGAAATGCTGGTGAGGAAAAAATCTATTATAAAGGTAAAGAATATATTTTAGAAAGAAATGATCCATTGTTATTTTTTATACAAAGACTTCGAGATGAAGCTCATAGATTTGCTATAAGTACTCATAGAGCTAAAAGAAAGAAAAATCTTAGCAAATCTTTATTAGATCAAATCCAAGGGATTGGAAAACAAAGGAAAAGAGCTTTATTAAATCATTTTGGATCTGCGCGTGCTGTTGAATCTGCAAGCTATGATGATTTAAAATCTGTTGATGGAATAGAAGACAATATTGCAAAGAAAATATATGATTACTTCCACGAATAAATGATATTAAAAATACCAAATATTTTGACTATTGGTCGAATAATCATTGTACCAATTTTCGTTATAACTTTTTTTATTCCAGGCTTATTTGGAGACTTAATACCTTTCTTTTTATTTGTCTTAGCAAGTTTTACAGATTATTTAGATGGTTTGTTGGCTAGACTATTTAAAGAAGAGTCAAAACTTGGAGAACTTTTAGACCCAATAGCAGATAAAATCTTAGTCGCGGCAGCTTTAATTTTACTTGTAATGAATGGAACAATTAAAAATTATGAGGTAATTGCAGCTATTATAATACTTACTAGGGAAATACTTATCTCGGGTTTAAGAGAATTTCTGGCAAAAGGAAAAATACCAATGCAAGTAACAAGTTTGTCAAAGTTGAAAACATTTATCCAAATGACTTCAATTGCAATACTTTTAACAGGTGATAGTGGAAACAAAATCTTTAATTTTCAAGATTATAATGCACAAACAATTGGAATTGTGCTCCTATGGCTTTCTTCTTTTCTTACATTGTATACTGGTTATGATTATTTAAGAAAAGGAATAGATCATGCAATTAATGAAGATACAAAGAATTAAAAATGAGCCTTACTGAAAAAAATTTAAGGGAAAAAATTTTTCACAACAATCTACAGTCTAATTCTAAGGAACGGTTTGAAAACATTTTTTACAAGGCGCTCTTTAATTTGACAGAGGACTTTTTTAGTAAATTAAAAATATTTTCAAAAAATGCTAAGATTCTTGATTATGGTTGTGGAACTGGAGTATCTTTAAAAAAAGCGATTGAATTTGAACCAAAAAAAATTGTAGGTATTGATATTTCTGAAGTCTCTATTGAAAAAGCTCGGAGAAATATTGGAAGTAGTAATAAAAACTTGGAATTACTGGTGGATAACTGTGAGCAAACGAAATTTAACGAAAATGAATTTGATGTGGTCTATGGGGCTGGAATTTTACACCATCTTCAAATAAATCAATGTTTAAATGAAATTTTTAGAGTATTAAAACCTGGTGGAAAATTATTATTTATTGAACCATTAGGCACTAACCCACTTATAAATCTTTATAGACTCCTGACTCCTAATTCTAGATCTAAAGATGAGCATCCACTTCTCAAAGAAGATTTTGATTATATAAAAAATAAATTTTCAAATATAGAAATAAAATACTATGGCTTTTTTACGCTTATTTTTTTTCCTTTTTATAAGAGTCCAAAAGACTCGAGCGTTTTTAAAATTTTAAAAAGCTTGGATCAGTATTTTTTTAAATTTAGTATATTCAAAAAGCTAGCTTGGTCTGTATTGATAACTGCCGAGAAAAACTAAGCAGCGGTATCTTTTCTTACGAGGCTTTGATAAGACTCATTTAAATCTGAAATGATACTACACACTTTAAATTTAAAATCATTAATTTGTGACACTGGTGTGACTTCAGCTGCAGTTCCTGTAAGAAAACAACCAACAAAATTTTTCATTTCTTCAGGTTTTATTTTTCTTTCAACTACCTTTATTCCTTTTGACTCAGCAATTTTTATTACTTCCCTTCTTGTAATTCCATCTAGGAAAGAGTCTGGTATTGGAGTATGTAACTCCCCAGCCTCACTTTTAAAAAATACATTCGCTCCAGTTGCCTCAGCAATATTTCCTTCATGATCAAGCATCAAGGAATCTGTAAATCCTTGTGCTTCAGCTTCGTGTTTAGATAGTGTACATATCATATATAAACCCGCAGCTTTGGTATCCCAGGGAATTGTGTTAGGCGCAGGTCTTCTCCAGCTTGAAATATTTAATTTGATCCCGTTAAGTTTAAGCTTAGGGTCAAAATAAGATCCCCACTCCCAAGTAGCAATAGCAACATGAATTTTATTTTTTTGTGCGGAGATAGCCATCATTTCACTTCCTCTCCAAATTAAAGGTCTCACATACCCATTTTTTACTTTTTGAACATTAACAATATTTTTACAAGCGTCATTAATTTCTTTTTGAGAGTAAGGAACTTTTATTCCCATTCTTTTTGCTGAATAAAAAAGTCTTTCTGTGTGCTCTTCTAGTCTAAATATTTCTCCATCGTAAACTCTTTCTCCTTCAAAAACACAACTAGCGTAATGCAGGCCGTGATTCAAAATATGTATATTAGCATCTGCCCAATCAACAGTTTTGCCGTTGAACCAAATTTTTCCTGATCTTTTGTCGTAAGGAACACTTTCCATTGAGGTAAATATATAGATTTTTTATTTATAAAAAAGTATATTCCTTAATTAGATAAGTCAATATAACTTACCATTATGAAAGAGCTACTTTATTTAAAAGATGATCAAATTAAAGAGTTTATTCAACTGCTTTTTTATGCTTACAGAGAAACATTTGGAGATACAAGAGAAGTTTTAGCCAAAAAATATTTTGGACCTGCTCATCTCAGAGCCTTAAATTTGATTGAAAGTAACCCTGGAATTAATTTAGGTGAGTTAATATTCAAGTTAAAAGTTACAAAGCAGAGTCTGAATAGAGTTTTACGAGACTTGATAAAATCTAAAATGATAAAACAAATTCAAGATGAAAGCGATACGAGAAAAAAAAACTTGTTTCTTGACAAAGAAGGTAAAGTTTTTTTTGAGGTAGTTTACAATACTCAAAAAAAAAGAATTTTTAATGCATTAAAGAACTCTAGCTCAGACTCTGTGATCAAATTTAAAAAAGTTTTAAAAAAAATTATAGATGGAAAATAATAATTTACATATTTTGGTAGTCGATGATGATGATAGAATAAGAGATCTTTTAAAGGACTATTTGACTCAGAATAAGTATATTGTTTCTACTGCAGAAAATGCTGAAGATGCAAAAAAAAAATTAGAATATATAAAATTTGATATAATAATACTGGACGTAATGATGCCTGGTCAAAATGGATATGAACTAACAAAAATTATAAAAAAAGATATTAAAGTTCCTATTATATTGCTTACAGCAAAAGGTGAAGTAGAAAATAGGATTAAAGGTCTGGAGTTAGGAGCTGACGATTACATTGGTAAGCCCTTTGAGCCAAAAGAATTGCTTTTAAGAATTAATAATATTATTAAAAATAATAATAAAATAGATTTAAATACGCTACATCACATTGGTAAAGCGGAAGTAGATTTAATGAAAATGACAGTAAAACTTTTTGATGGAATTAAAAAAATTAATATTTCTGAAAAAAAAGTACTTGTTGAGATGCTAGCTAATCCAGGTAAAACATTTTCTAGAGAGGAAATTGGAAAGATTTCAGGTATTACTCAAGAGAGATCTATCGATGTTATGATAACTAGGTTAAGGCAAAAAATTGAGCAGAGGCCAAAAAATCCAAAATATTTACAAACTATAAGGGGCTCAGGTTATGTTCTCTGGATTGAATAAATTAGTAAAATATATTTTACCAAAAAGATTATTTTATAGAGCATTAATAATAGTAGCTGCTCCAACTATAATTTTACAATTAATCATTACAATTGTTTTCTATGATAGTATTTGGATAAAAGCTAATAAAAATATTACAAGATCACTAGTCTCTCAATTGAAAGCAGTGCAAGAAGTTTATCAGAATGACAAAAAAAATTTAGAATTTTTAACAGATAGTTATAGAAATAATTTTAATTTTGAAATCGGAGTCGGAGATTATGATTTTCCTACTTACACTGGTGAAAGAAGATTTAGTCCTATGGATAGATCTTTGAGAAGAGAATTAAAGTCTACTTTTGGTAATAATAATTATTGGTTTAATACATCAAAATTTAAAAAAGCAGTAGAGATAAAAATTAAATTAGACAATAATGAAGTTTTAGAGTTTTTAATTCCTAAAGAGATGGTCTCTACCTCATCTGTTAGATTATTTGTTTTATGGACAACTCTACCTTCATTAATTTTAATAGTAATTGCATTAATTTTTTTGAAAAATCAGACTAGACCTTTGGTAAAATTAGCTAAAGCTGCAGAGAAATTTGGAAAGGGTGATTATGTAAATGACTTTAGAGCATCAGGTGCCCTTGAGATAAGAAAAGCTGCATACGAATTTAGTAGAATGGCAAAGAGAATTAATCGACATTTAAATCAAAGATCCGAGATGTTATCAGGTATTAGTCATGACTTAAGAACACCATTAACAAGACTTAAACTTCAATTAGCAATGCTCAAACAAAAAGATTTATCTGAAAATATGTCAAAAGATATTGATGAGATGGAAAAAATGCTTAATGATTATTTACAGTTTGCTAAAACTCAAACTCAAGAAAAAACTAGCCAGATTAACCTAGAGAACTTATTTGAAAGTATAAAAAATAATTTTAGAAATAAAAATTTAATTATCTCAAACTTTCAAAATATAGTTTTGGAGGGTAGATCCTCTGCTCTTAAAAGATCATTTGAGAACGTAATTCAAAATGGCCTGACCTATGGAAAAAACGTTTATATTAATATAAAACAAACATCAAATTTAGTTTTAATATTTATAGAAGACGATGGCCCAGGTGTTCCCGAAGATCAGTACAGAAACATATTCAAGCCTTTTTTTAGATTAGATAAGAGTAGAAGCTTAAATCAATCTGGTGTTGGATTAGGATTGGCAATAGTAGAAGATATAATTAACTCACATGGTGGCAATGTTCAGCTCGGAAAAAGTAAATTTAATGGTCTTCAGGTTAAGATTTCTTTACCTTTTTAGTTTTTTTATTTTTCTGCAATTCTTTTATTATCACATTTTGTTTTTGTACCAGCTTTTTTAATATTTCAAATTCTTCTCTTGATACAAGCTCTAGCTTATTTATTATCTTATCTTTTTTAAATTTTAAATCTGTAGATATTTCTTTTTTAATATCTTCAGTAGTTAAAATGCCGTTCTCGATTAAATTTGATATTGTTTTTAAAATTTTTTCTGAATTATTCATAACTTATCTTATTTCATGCACATGTTGATTTCAAATATGATATAATGAAGTATGTTTACCCATAATTTTGACCCTGTATTTATAGATTTTGGTTTCTTAGCAATTAGATGGTATTCTTTAGCTTATATATTTGGAATACTAATTGGCTGGTGGTACGGAAAAAAAATTATTATAAAAAGATTTGAAATAATTGGCAAAAAATTTCCTGTAAGTGAATTCGATGACCTAATAACTTATTTAATCGTTTCAATTATAATTGGTGGAAGAATTGGTTATATCATTTTTTATAATTTGGAATTTTATATTACTAATCCATTTGAAATAATAAAAATTTGGAAAGGTGGCATGTCTTTTCATGGGGCATTAATAGGAATAATTGTTGCTACATATTTCTTTTCAGTCAAAAAAAAAATAAGTACTTTTTTTTTATTAGATGTGATCGCATGCGTAGCTCCAATTGGAATCTTATTTGGTCGTATTGCAAACTTTATCAATGGTGAACTTGTTGGAAAAGTAAGTTCATTACCATGGAGTGTAATTTTTCCAGCTGTTGATTTGATACCAAGACATCCCTCGCAATTATACGAAGCCATCCTAGAAGGGTTAGTTTTATTTTTAATTTTGAATATTTTAATTTCAAAAAAAAATTACAAAACCGGGACATGTTCATATTTTTTTTTAATAGGTTATGGTGTCTTAAGAATATTTGCTGAATTTTTCAGAGAACCAGACGTTCAATTAGGTTATGTATATGGTATTTTAAGCATGGGAACTATTTTAAGTTTTTGTATGATTTTGATTGGCCTATTAATTTTAAACATTTTAAGAAAGAAAAATGAAATCTGACTCAAAGTTTTTCAAAAATTCTAATTCAATGCCGGTAGATAGATTTTTTCAAAACGTCTTGTATGATAAAAAAAATGGATATTATAATACAAAAAATCCATTAGGAGCAAAAGGCGACTTCATTACTGCGCCAAAAATTTCAAATTTATTTTCTGAGATGATTGCAGTCTGGATGGTATCAATATGGGAAATATTTGGAAAACCGAAAAATTTAAATATCATAGAACTAGGACCGGGAGATGGAAGTTTTATAAAAGTATTATTACAAGTATCTAAAAGATTTCCTGAATTTGATATAGCAAAAAAAATTTATTTATTTGAGAAAAGTAAATTTTTAAAACAAAAACAAAAAAGAAACATAAATAATAAAAATATTGTTTGGGTTAAAAATTTTGACAATATTAAAAAGGGTCCAGTAATTTTTTTTGGAAATGAGTTTTTTGATGCAATTCCAATAAAACAGTTTAAAAGAGAGAGAAAAATACTTTTTGAAAAATATTATACTTTTCAAAGAAATTTTGAAATTAAAGAAACTTTTAAGAAAGCCTCTAAGCAAGACATAAAAATGATAAATTCTTATAAGATTTTAAAAGGATTGAATTTTATAGAGTTTCCTAAAATAGGTATTAATGAGCTTAATAAAATCGTTAAAAAGATATTAAGTTTAAATGGTTGTATTTTAATAATTGATTATGGATATATTAAACCAAACAACTTAGACACTATTCAATCTGTCATTAAGCACAAAAAAAATCATATAATGAAAAATTTAGGTAAGGCAGATATAACATCGCATGTAAATTTCTCTCTTTTAAAAGAATTTTTTTTAAAAAATAGTCTCATTGTAAATAAGACAATCACACAAAAAGATTTTTTAGAAAATATGGGAATTAAAAATAGAGCTGAGATAATTTCCAAAAAAATGAGTTTTAGAGAAAAGTCAGATTTGTACTTAAGACTCAAGAGACTTTTAAGTCCAAAATTAATGGGTAATTTATTCAAAGTGTTTTTAGCTCACAACTTAAAAGAAACAAATTATCATGGATTTAAATAATGTACTATTCAGCAAAACTTAAAAATTTTAAAAATATCAAACATTGTTTTTTTTCAAGAAAAGGCGGGGTGTCTAGAGGTGTATATAAAAGTTTAAATTGTGGAAGAGGATCAAAAGATCTTAAAATTAATATTTCAAAAAACCTTAAATACGTCTCAAAAAAAATGCAAATTCAAGTGAAAAACTTGGTGTTAATGTATCAAACTCACAGTAACAGAGTAATTGAAGTTAATAAAAATAATTATACCAAAAAAATTAACTCTGATGCAGTTATTACTAAAGTAAATGGTTTAGCTTTAGGAGTTGTTACTGCAGACTGTGTGCCTATATTGCTTTATGAAAGTAAAAAAAAACTCATAGGATGTATACACGCTGGATGGAGAGGTGCATATTTAGGAATAATTAAAAATACTATTTTAAAAATGAGACAAATTTCTAAAAACAATAAAATTTATGCAAGTATCGGGCCATGTATAGGTAAGAAAAGTTATGAGGTTGATTTAAATTTTTTTAAAAAATTTATTTCAAAATCTAAAAAAAATATAAAGTATTTTTCTTACAAAAATAAAAGTAAGAAGCTATTTAATTTGAGGAAATTTGTTAATGATAAACTTTTAGAGCAAAAGGTCGTTCTTGATCACGTAAATCATGACACTTTCAAGGAAAAAAATAACTTTTTCAGCTTTAGAAGATCAACAATATTAAAGCAAAATGATTATGGAAGGTGTATATCTGTAATAAGATTAATTTAGATTAAATTTGAAAACTTTAAGAAATAATTGTATAAGTAAATACATTTCATGAAAATTTTATCTGGAACTAGTAACCTTAGTCTTAGCAAGGACATTTCCAAAAATTTAAAACTCAAATTGATAAACACTAACATTAGAAGATTTGCGGATGGGGAAATCTATATAGAGATTAATGAAAATATTAGGGGTAATAGCGTATTTGTTATCCAATCAACTTCTAACCCTGCAAATGATAATATAATGGAACTTTTATTGGTGATCGATGCGCTTAAAAGATCATCTGCAAAGACTATTACGGCAGTAATTCCTTATTTTGGTTATGCTAGGCAAGATAGAAAAGTTGCTCCTAGAACTTCTATATCTGCAAAAGTTGTTGCAAACTTAATTTCTAATGCCGGTGCTACTAGAGTTGTAACAGTCGATCTACACGCTGGCCAAATTCAAGGTTTTTTTGATATGCCAGTTGACAACCTTTATACTGCACCTCTTTTTGCGAAATATATTAAAAAAAAATTAAATTCAAAAAAACTTATTTGTGTTTCTCCTGATGTAGGAGGGGTAGCAAGAACAAGGGCTTTAGCTACTAGAATTAAAGCTGATCTTGCAATCATAGATAAAAGGAGACCTGCTCCAGGAAAATCTGAAGTTATGAATATTATCGGAGACGTAAAAAACAAAACTTGTATAATAGTTGACGATATAATTGATAGTGGAGGAACAATAGTTAATGCCGTTGAGGCATTAAAAAGGAATGGAGCTAATGAAGTTTATGTTTTTATTACACATGCTGTTTTAAGTGGTGATGCAGTTAAAAAAATTAAAAATTCTAAAATAAAAAAATTAATAATAACTGATACCATCGATAATTCTCAGAAAATTAAAAATAATAACAAAATAGAGGTGTTATCTATTGCCTCATTGATGTCTGAAGCAATAAAAAGAATAGCTAATTCAAACTCAGTATCAGATTTGTTTAATTAGCTCTTGTTTTAGTTGAGATCTTGAGTTATATACCCCTTTCAACAAATTTATGAATAATTTAAAAGCATCGATAAGAGGAAACTTATCATCTGGATCAAACAACAAGTTAAGAGCGAAAGGCTTCATACCAGCAATTTTGTATGGTGGAAAAGATCCAAATCAAAATATCACTATTAGTAAAAAAGAGATATCCAACATGATAAATTCCGATACATTTCTATCAAAAGTTCTAGAGATCGAAATTGATGGAAAAAAAGAAAAAGTTATACCACGAGATGTTGCATATAATGTTGTTTCCGAAGAACCTATACATATTGATTTTATGAGGATAGTCTCGGGTAAAAAAATTATTTTAGAAATTCCTGTAAAATTTATTAATCATCCAGACTCTCCAGGTTTAAAAAGAGGTGGGGTATTAAACATTGTAAGAAGGAAAGTAGAATTAAAATGTCCAGCTGAAAATATTCCCGATGAAATAGTCGTAGATCTGACAGGCACAGACATAGGTACTAGTATTAAAATCTCATCTGTCAAACTTCCTGAAAATGTAAATCCAACTATAAGTGATCGTGATTTCGTTGTTGCAACTGTAGCTGCTCCAACTGTAATTAAAGAGCCAGAAAAACCTGCTGAAGAAAGTCCAGCAGAGGGTGTAGATGGTGAAGCTCCTGCGGAGGGCGCTGAGGCAGCTGCGAAAGAGGGAGATGCTAATAAGAAAGATGAAAAAGCAAAAGATGGAGCATCAGAGAAAAAACCTGAAGATAAAAAACCCGCTGAAAAAAAGCCTGCTGAGAAAAAATAATTAATATGCTTTTACTTGTTGGATTAGGAAATCCAGGATCAAACTATACCAATACTAGACATAACATTGGATTCAAAATTATAGATGCTATAAATACGCATTTTAAGCTTTCAAAACAAAAACCAAAATTTAAAGGTTTGTTAACTACTGGAAATATTGATGAAAAAAAAATTTACGCTATAAAACCTTTAACATTTATGAATAATTCTGGCACAGCTATCAAAGAACTCATAGATTATTTTAAAATTGATGCCAAAGACGTAATTGTTTTTCACGATGATATGGATATAGATTTTGGAAAAATAAAAGCAAAATTTGGAGGAAGTAGTGCTGGACATAATGGAATAGAGTCAATTGATAAATTTATTGGTAAAGACTATTCTAGAGTAAGGATTGGCATAGGCCATCCAAAACAAAAAAAGAAAGTCAACAATCATGTTCTCGAAGATTTTAAAGAAGATGAAGAAGAGAAGATTAAAGAAATCACACAAAATATAGTTAAACAAATACCAACATTAATTGATAAAAAAATAGATTTATTCTCAAGTAAAGTTAATCAAAATCTTAATGGGATTTAAATGTGGGATAGTAGGCTTACCAAATGTTGGTAAGTCAACTCTTTTTAATGCTCTTACTGCTTCTAAAAATGCTGAGGCAGCAAATTTTCCGTTTTGTACTATTGACCCCAATATAGGTATTGTTGATGTTATTGATAAAAGACTTGATCAATTAGCAAAGCTTTCAAGCTCTAAAAAAAAAATTTATACTAATATAACTTTTGTTGATATTGCCGGATTAGTTAAAGGAGCTTCGAAAGGTGAAGGGTTGGGAAATAAATTTTTATCTCACATAAGGCAAGTTGATGCAATTATTCACCTGGTAAGATGTTTCGACTCTGAAAAAATTACTCATGTAAACTCAAAAATCAGTCCTGCAGAAGATTTAGAAACAATTAAAACTGAAATAATTCTAGCAGATTTAGACGTGATTCAAAAAAAATTGGAAAAGGGAAAAAAAAAATTACTTAGTGAAAAAGATATAAAAATACTGGAGGAAAAATTAAAACAGCTTGAATTTGGTGAAGAGGCAACAATAAATGATATTAGTGACGAAAAACTTCTTAGCAGTATAGGTTTATTAAGTATCAAGCCTAAAATAATTGTTTGTAACGTGGATGAAGAAAATTTGTCTAAAGGAAATAATTTCACTAAAGAAGTGTTGAATAAGTATCCAAACGAAAAAATAATAAATATTTGTGCTGATATAGAAGATCAGCTTTCAGGTCTAGATAAAGATGAAAAAGAAACTTTTATGAAAGATATTGGTCTCAACAAGACTGGAATAAATAAACTTATAAAAGAAGGTTATGATTTATTAAAATTAGATACTTTTTTTACATCAGGTCCTGAAGAAAGTAGAGCTTGGACAATTAAAAAAAATACTAAAGCACCAAAAGCCGCAGGTGTAATTCATACTGACTTTGAAAAGAATTTTATAAGAGCAGAGGCTGTAACATGTGAAGATTTTATTAAATATGGTAGTGCCGAAAAATGTAAAGAAAATGGTAAACTTAGAATTGAAGGTAAAGATTACATTGTAAAAGATGGAGATGTATTATACTTCCGTGTCAATCCTTGACCAAATCTTTCTCATACTTAAGTAAACTAAAATCGTCAAAAGCACTAAATAAATTATTACTTTTACCCCAGTTTTATGTCTTTCCTCAAGTTCAGGTTCTGCAGCCCATGCTAAAAAAGTAGTTACATCTTTTGCCATTTGATCAACTGTAGATTCTGTTCCATCCGCATACTCAACTAGCCCGTCCATTAAATTATTTGGCATTTTAATCTTATTACCGGCCATATATTTATTGTAATAAACACCGTCATCAAGAGTTACGCCTGGAGGAGGGTCTTCGTAACCGACAAGAACTGAATAAATGTAATTAGCTCCTCCTTTTCTTGCCTTGACTAAAACTGACATGTCAGGCGGGTATGCTCCACCATTAGCAGCTGTTGCTGCCTGAACATTAGGGTATGGACTTTTAAATTTGTCTGAAGGTTTTCCTGGTCGAGTAAACATTTCTCCTTGTGAGTCTGGACCATCTTCTATTTCAAAACTAGCAGCAATAGCCTTTACCTCTTGCTCTGAAAATTCAGGTCCGCCAGGTTCTCCTAGATTTCTATAGCTAAGATATTGCATTGAATGGCAAGAAGCGCAGACTTCTTTATAAACTTGAAAACCTCTTTGTAGTGATGCTCTATCAAAGGTTCCCGTTAAACCTTTAAAACTCCAATCCACTTTAATTGGATCCACCATTTCGGCGCTTTGTAGTGGTCTAAGTGAGATAAGTAGCAAAAAAGATAAAACGAGTAGTTTTATATTAGACTTTATCATTAACCTTCCTAGCTAAAGATGGTTCTGCTCCTCCAGTTAATACTGGCTCGGAGATGCTCATAGGAATCGGGTCTGTTTTTTCTAAATAACCGACAACAGGCATAACTACTATAAAATGTAAAAAGTAATAAATAGTTCCCACTCTAGCTAATACTAAGTAAATTCCCTCGGCTGGCATCGCACCAACATAACCAAGCATTAGAACGTCTATTACTAATATCCAAAAGAACTGTCTATAAATCGGTCTAAAAACAGCCGATCTAACTTTTGATGTATCTAACCAAGGTAAGACAAATAAAATAAAAATTGCACTAAACATTAAAATTACTCCGCCTAATTTATCAGGTACAGATCTTAAAATTGCGTAAAATGGTAACAAATACCATTCAGGTACTATATGAGCAGGTGTAACTAATGGATTTGCGGGAATATAATTATCTGAGTGTCCCAAAACATTAGGAGTAAAGAATACAAATCCAGCAAATATAATCATAAAAACTAAAAGTGCGAAAGCGTCTTTAATTGTTATATAAGGATGGAATGGCACTGTATCTTTAGATGGTTTCTTTATATCAATTCCTACAGGGTTATTATTACCTGGAACATGTAAAGCCCAAATATGCAAAACTACTAATCCTAAAATTAAAAATGGTATTAAATAATGTAAACTAAAGAATCTGTTTAGTGTTGGATTATCTACAGAATATGCTCCCCATAACCAAGTTGTTATGCTATCTCCAACTAACGGAATCGCGCTAAATAAGTTAGTTATTACAGTAGCGCCCCAGAAGCTCATTTGACCCCAAGGCAAAACATAACCCATAAAAGCTGCTGCCATCATTAATAAATAAATCATCAGACCAATTATCCAAATTACTTCTCTAGGTGATTTATATGATCCATAAAATAAAGATCTAAAAATGTGAATATAAACTGCTAGGAAAAACATAGATGCACCATTGCTATGAATATATCTTATTAACCAACCATAATTTACGTCTCTCATTATGTGTTCTACACTCGCAAAAGCTAAATCAGCGTGAGCGACGTAATGCATTGCTAAAACAATTCCTGTAACTATTTGAGTGATTAAACAAAAAGTTAAAATTCCACCGAAGGTCCACCAATAATTTAGATTTTTAGGTGTTGGGTAATCTGTAAGGTGTGCTCCAAGAGTAAGCAGTGGTAAACGATCGTTAAACCATTTTCCTGCCTTAGATTTCGGTGTATATTCGTGTTCACTCATAATTTTTTAACCAATCTTAATAGTATTACTGTCTACAAATTCAAATTTTGGTATTTCCATATTTGTTGGAGCTGGTCCCTTTCTTATCCTGCCTGATACATCGTAATGTGAACCATGACAAGGACAAAACCAACCATTGAAGTCACCCTTATCTTTTAAAGGCACACATCCAAGATGTGTACAAACTCCTAACATGACTAACCATTCATCTTTACCTTCTTTTACCCTATCTTCATCCTTTTGGGGATCAGGCAAATCGTCCATATTCACGGCTCTGGCCTCAGCTATTTCTTCTGAAGTTCTTTTTTTTATAAATATTGGCTTTCCTCTCCATAAAACAGTAATAGACTTACCAGGTTCTATACTACTAATATCAACTTCTGTAGTTGCTAAAGCTTGTTGGGCTTTATCTGGATTCATTTGATCTATCATCGGCCAAATAACTGCTCCAACGCCTACAGCGCCGACGGTATAGCTTGCTGTAAATAAAAAATCTCTTCTATTAATTTTTTTTTCTTCTTTGCTCATTTATGTAAGTGCTTATAATGTAATTCTTAAATAAAACCATATTATTAAAATTTCTAGGGTCAGAATGACACATAAATTAAGCCTAAATAATGCACATTGTTCTTTATAAACCCGATATCCCTCAAAATACAGCTGCTATAATTAGATTAGGAGCGTGTTTGAACTTAAATATACATATTATTGAGCCTTGCGGCTTTAACATAAACGATGCTAGATTTAAAAGGGTTGTTATGGATTATATCAACTTCAGTAAAATCTTTCGACATAAAGACTGGGAAACTTTTTTAAAAAAATATAAAAAATCAAGAATAGTTTTAATGACAACTAAAGCAAAAAAATTATATCATAAGTTTAAATTTAAAAAAAATGATATGCTTTTATTTGGAAGAGAAAGTGCTGGAGTGCCTAATGAATTACATCAAAAATTGAAAAATAAAATCAAAATTCCAATGAATAAAAAAACAAGATCATTAAATGTAGCAATGAGCGTTGCAATAATAGCCTCTGAAGCTTTAAGGCAGAACAGTTTGCTGAAATAATGACGTCTGAATTTAGAAAAAAAATGGCAGACAGTTGGTTTTCGTATTTACAAAGTCAAATATGTAAAGAATTTGAGGATCTAGAAAAAAATAAAGTCAAATTCATGAAAAGAGATTGGAGTAAAAATAAAAAGTATCAAGGCGGAGGAACTTCTTTTCTTCTTTCTAAAGGAAAAGTATTTGATAAAGTTGGGGTGAATAAATCCACTGTTTCAGGAGTTTTTCCTAAACAATTTAGGTCAAGAATTTTAGGTGCAGAGAGAAAAGGGAAATATTGGGCATCGGGTGTCTCTGTAGTAGCTCATTTGAGAAATCCTAAAATACCCGCAATTCATTTCAATACTAGATTCATAGTGACAACAAAAGAATGGTTTGGTGGAGGCATGGATGCTACGCCAAGTTTTGAGGATTTAAAAGAAAAAAAAATAATACATGATGAATTAAAAAAAGTGTGTATTCAAAATAATAAAAATTATAAAAAATATAAAAGATGGTGCGATGAATATTTTTATTTACCTCATAGAAAAGAAGCTAGAGGAATAGGCGGTATTTTCTTCGATTATGAAACTAAAGATTGGAATAAAAACTTTAAATTTATTAGAGAACTTGGGTTAAAGTTTATTGATATTTCAAAAAAGATTATTAATAGAAAAGAAAAATTAAAGTGGTCCAAAAAAGACAAAGAAAAACAATTATTTAAAAGAGGAAGATATGTGGAGTTTAACCTATTATATGATAGGGGCACAAAGTTTGGATTAAATTCGGGTGGAAATATTGACTCAATATTAATGTCGCTACCTCCTGAAGCAAAGTGGAAATAATTATGGAGAAAGAACCAATTACAATTAGCGGACTGCAAAATTTAAAAAAAGAATTAGAAGATTTAAAAAATGTCCAAAGACCGAAAATAGTTGAAGCGATAGCCGAAGCAAGATCCCACGGCGATCTAAAAGAAAATGCAGAATACCACGCCGCAAAAGAACAACAAGCATTAATAGAGAGTCGTGTAATTGCAATTAATGATTTAATAGCTAGAGCTAATGTAATAGACGTAACCAAAATAGAAAATAATGGAAAGGTAATTTTTGGTTCGACAGTAAAGGTTCAGGACCTTGAAACAGATAAAAAAATTTCCTACAGGTTGGTTGGTCAAGATGAGGCTAATATTAAAAAAAACTTAATTTTTTTTAAGAGTCCAATTGGTAAAGCTTTGATTGGTAAAAATAAAGGTGAAATGATAAATGTTATCACGCCTTCTGGTGAAAGAAATTTTGAAATTTTAGATGTTGAATATCTCTAGTTTAAATTAATTTTTATTATTTCTTGAATTCTTTCTTTTGAAATTTGAAAATTATTATCAATCCAATCTTTTTCTAATATTTTTAGCACTTTTCCTAGGGATTGTCCTTCTTGCATCCCCTGTTGTTTAAGAAACTCCCCGTCTATTGAAAATATAGGAACTTTAGTTTTCAATATTTTTTTTAAATTTTTTGAAAAATCAAAAATTTTTACTTTTGAGCTCATTGAGAAATAAATCAAATTAAGTGCTATCAGATGATTTTTTCCATTCAAATAAATATTTTTTTTTAAATCCTTGTCAAAAAATTCCTTATTTACTTTTAATTTTACTAAGTTTTTATTAAACTTATTCAAATTCTCCTTAATTTTTTTTGAAACATTATATTTATGAATAAAGTACTCATGATTATCTTTTTCATCTATTAGTAATGCAGCAAGCACAATATCTCTATTTATTTCTGAATAATTATATACCTTTTTAAGTCGCTCTAGTCTATTTAGATAAATCAATTCTGGAAATATCAATGAAAAAATTTCTTTCAAATTATTACTATCGTTAATTTGTAAAATATTTTTAAGATTCAAAATTTTTAATAATTCTTCTAAAATTCTTTCTTTTGAAATTTTTTTTATACCATCAAGATTTTGTTTTATTGCATCGCTTGTAGTGGGTTCAACATTAATATCATACATCACTTTGAATCTTATAAACCTGATTATTCTCAAATAGTCCTCTTCTATTCTTTTCTGGGGATCACCGATAAATTTAATGCTTTTGTTTTTTAGATCTACTGTACCCATTTGAGGGTCAAATATTTTTCCATTAATATCCAAATAAATTGCATTAATAGTAAAATCTCTTCTTTCAGAGTCTTGTTTCCAATCATCTGTAAATTCAACTTCAGCATGTCTTCCATCACTTTTGACATCTCTTCTAAGTGTTGTTATTTCAACTTTATGTTTGTTTGATATAACTGTCACAGTTCCGTGTTGAATTCCCGTATCAATTATTTTTAAATTAGTCCCTTTGAATTTTTCTTTAACCTGGTCCGTTGTCAAAATTGTTGCAATATCAATATCATCTATTCTTTCGCCTGATAGATATTTCCTCACACATCCGCCTACAAATCTTGAGGTCACTTTGTCTCTCGGAAAACCTTGTTGTAATTTAGTAAAAATAAATCTTAAATCTTTATTTCTATAAAAAGGAAAAATAAAACTTTTAATGTTCTGGAAAAAATTAAAACTTAGATTAAACATAAATATTGGCTGGGGCACTAGGATTCGAACCTAGGATGGCGGTATCAAAAACCGCTGCCTTACCGCTTGGCTATGCCCCAATTATAAGTGACTGATATATCATAAAAATTTAAATTTAAATAGTTTTAGCGATCGAAAACCAAAATTTTGGGTATTTTTTTCTTAATTTTTTAAGTGCGACTTTTGAACTATTTTTATCAGCAAATAAAGCGTAACATCCTGAACCTGATCCAGTCATTCTTGAATAATAACTATTTTTTGACGCATTCATACTTGATAGTAACCTTTTTATTACAGGGTATTTTTTTTCAACAATTAATTGTAAATCGTTATTTGAATTGACCAAATGCTTAATAAATTTTCTTCTGGTTTTATATTTTTTTTCTGAAAAAATGGTTTTTTTAGAGTAATTTTTAACTAATGAGTAAATTGTTTTTGTAGAACAATTTATTCTTGGATAAACTAACAAAACATGAAATTTAAATTTATTACTTAATTTTTCAACATTCTTGAGATTTTTTATAATACCATGTTTGAAAAAAAAAAGTTTAAAATCAGATCCAACAATTTTAGAAATTTTTTCAAATATAGCTTTTTCAATTTTTTTCTTATTAAGAAATCTTAAAACTACAGCTGCATTGCTAGTCCCTCCCCCAAAACCAGCAAATACAGGAATTTTTTTATAAATCTTAACCTGGTAGAAATTAGAAATAAGTTTGAACTTTCTCATTAAATTTAAGACTTTTCCTACAGAATTGTTTGATTTTTTTACGTATTTTGAAAAAGGGCCTTTAATTGAAATTAAATCTTTTTTTTTATTTTTAATTGTTTTTATTGAAATTGTATCGTGAAGGCTTATTAAGGAATAAATTGATTGAAGATCGTGTAATCCATTATTAAGTTTTTTATTGACTACTAGAGATAAGTTGATTTTTGCGTAAGATCTCAAAATCATCTCAAAGGCCTTTAATTAATTTTTTTTCAATTTTTTCTTTTAACTCATTTTCCAGTTTCTCAAGATTTAAAACATAGTTCCAATAATATCTAGCTTGAATAATTTTTCCATTTTTCCAAAGGACATCTCCATAGTGGTCATTAACTATAGGATCAGCTGGCATTAATCTAACAGCAAGTTGTAAATAATTTTTCGACTCTTTATATCTTTTTAATTTAAATAATGCCCAACCAAGAGAGTCTATTATATAAGGATCATTGGTTTTTAATTTGTTGGCTTTTTCCAACATTTTTAAGGATTCTTCTATTTTAACACCTTGTTCAATCCATGAATACGCGAGATAATTTATTACATAAGCTTGATCAGGTTTTGCCTCTAGTGAAGCGAGAAGATCTTTTTCTGCTTTATCCCATTTGTCAGATCTTTCGTATGACACTCCTCTCCCATCAGTAACTTTTGGAAAAAGTGGATGTTTTTTATCAACTCTACTTAAAATCTCTGTATAATACTTAATAGCACTTTCATATTCTTCATTATTTTTTAAGAACTCAGCATAATCGAAAGTTTCGTAAATTCCTTTGATTGGTAATTCCTTGTAAGAATTTCTCAATAATTTTAAAGAACCCTCTTTGTCATCCTCCTCGATCAAAATTCTAGATATTTGTTTATAAGAGAACCATTTGAAAGCAGCACCATGGTTAATTAATTTTTCATAAATTTTTTTTGAACTACTGAAATCACTGATTTTATAAAAATTTTCTGCCAATAATGTATCAAACGCATGAAATTCTTTATTTAGAAATTTCGACAAATTAAGATAAAAATTTGAAAGAGAATACATTGACTGCGAAGACATTGCATTAGCAGCAATGTAAATTATTTCAGCTGCAACATCTTTTTCTTTTTTACAACTAAAGTCAAAATTTTTTTCTGCATTATTTAAATCTAAAATATATTGATTGAGTAATAAATTTCTTGGGTATTTTTTTAATGATGACTCAATAACTTTTTTTGCCTTTTCGTCTTTTCCAATGCTCTTAAGATAATTTGCGTAAAAATAATTGTATCTTGAAAAATCAGTCTCAGTGTTAGATATAAGTTCATTAAATAATTTCTCCGTGTTGTTTCTATCAAAAAAACAATTTAAAAAAGCATTTTGAATTTTTTTTATATTTTCAAACCTATTATCTAATTGTTTTAATTTAATTCTTGCTTTATCAAATTGATTATTTCTTAAATCAGACCAAAGAAGCAAAGTATTGACGATATAGCTATCTAATAAAGTTTTTGAACTCTTTTGCTTTGCTTTGAAAAAGTACTGATTCGAAAGATCATATTTTGAGTTTTTTAAATAATAAATACCAATTATTAAATCGCTCTCAAAACTATTTTTTTTTTCTCTTTCTATTTTTTTTGAATAATTGAAAGCTTTAATAAAATTTCCTGAATTAACTAATGTATATAGATATTTTGAGGGAAAGGTTAAATGGCTTTTTTCAAGCCCATTAAGTCTCTTTAAATATTTATATGAGTCTTCATATTTGCTTTGATTAAAAAGCAAAATTCCTGTGATATAATCGGAAATATTGTCTGCACTATTATATTTTTCAAAACTTTCAGCTTTAAATGTGGAAAAAAAAATAAAAATAATGACAATTTTAATAAGATCTGTAATCTTAGATAGTTTTTTAACAATGAGCATAAATGTTTAAAAATAAAAGTTCTGTAAAATTAATTAATTATTATAATTTAATAAACCATAATCTAATTTACAATAATAAGGCAATCAACAGGTATAAGAAAGACAAATTTGAATTGGCTGAGAATAAAGCCAAAAGCTTGGAGCAATTAAAAAAAACGATTGAAAATTTAAAAAATTGTGACTTAAAGAATCACGCGAACAATATTGTATTTGGCGATGGAAATCCAAAATCAAGAATCATGCTTATTGGTGAAGCTCCGGGTGCCAATGAGGATCAAGAAGGATTACCTTTTGTTGGAAGAGCTGGGATGTTACTTGATAAAATGCTTGCGGCAATAAATTTAGACAGAAAAAAAGTGTATATTTCTAATATAATTAATTATCGACCGCCAGAAAATCGTAGGCCTACAGAGGGGGAAATTAAAAGATATTTGCCATTTATTTCAAAACATATTGAAATAATAAATCCAAAGATAATTGTGCTACTTGGGAGTACTGCAATGAACGCACTAATTGGAAATGATGTTGTTATTTCAAAAATGAGAGGAAAATGGATAGAAAAAAGATTTGGAAATTGTAAAGCATGCGTAATTATTACTTTTCACCCTGCTTTTTTAATGAGGCAACCAGCCCAAAAGAAAATGGCTTGGATAGATTTAAAGATGATAAGAGATAAAAAAACTAAACTTAAGATTTGATTGAAACAATTAATTACAGCTGGAGTTGATGAAGTTGGAAGAGGATGTCTTGCAGGTCCAGTGGTTTCTGCCGCTGTAATATTAAAAAAAGGTATTGACCTTCGGCTGCTAAAGGACTCTAAAAAAATATCATTTAATAAGCGAGAAAAAATTTCAGAGCATATTAAAAATAATTCTTATTATTCAATAGGTATTGCGTCCGTAGAGGAAATTCTGAATCTTAATATTCTACAAGCTTCACTCCTTTCAATGAAGAGAGCAATTGAAAAACTAACTCTGAAACCGAATTTGACTTTAATAGATGGAAGCTTTGCGCCAAGAGGATTGAAGAATTATAAAACTATAATAAATGGAGATGAAAAAATTAAAGTAATAAGCGCAGCATCAATAGTTGCTAAAGTTTTTAGGGATAAATATATGATAAAATTATCAAAAAGGTTTTCTAATTATGCTTGGGATAAAAATTTTGGCTATGGCACCAAAGCTCACTTGAAAGGTTTAAAAAAATTTGGTGTGACCGCATATCATAGAAAAACCTTCAAACCAGTACACAAGATATTGTCAAGTTAGAAATTTTCAACACAAGAGGGCGTATCTTTTTTCTTTAATGATTTGACCCAGGATTCAATTTAAGGTTGAATCATTAAAATGTTAAAGTTTTCTAACAAACTCTTAAATGGTGACTGTCTAAAGACATTAAAAAAGATTCCGGACAAAACTTTTGATTTAGTTTTTGCTGATCCTCCTTACAACTTGCAGATTGGTGAAAAGTTAACTCGGCCAGATTCAAGTAAAGTTAATGGAGTAAATGATAAATGGGATCAGTTTAACAGTTTCTCACATTACGATAATTTTTGTAAAACTTGGTTAAAGGAATGTAAAAGAATTCTCAAAGATGATGGATCAATATGGGTTATAGGGTCTTATCATAATATTTTCCGATTAGGTTATCACTTACAAAATTTGAATTACTGGTTACTTAATGACGTCATTTGGAGAAAAAATAACCCTATGCCTAATTTTAGAGGAACAAGATTTACAAATGCCCATGAAACTTTGATCTGGGCCTCAAAAAGTAAAAAATCAAAATATACTTTTAATTATCAATCTCTCAAATGTTTGAATGACGATTTACAGATGAGATCTGACTGGACGTTCCCTATCTGCAATGGAAAAGAAAGATTAAAAAAAAATGGAAAAAAAGTTCACTCTACTCAAAAACCAGAGTCTCTTCTTCATAGAATAATATTAGCAACAACAAATAAAGGAGACTTTATTCTTGACCCTTTTTTGGGGACTGGCACTACTGCGGTTGTTTCAAAAAAATTAGGAAGAAATTATTTTGGAATTGAAAAGGATAAAAAATATTATATTGCGGCTAAAGAAAGAATTAGCAAAACATTTAAAATAGCTGATGAATATTTGGATACTATTGAAAACAACAAATCCAAACCTAGAATACCTTTTGGATCACTTGTCGAATTAGGAATCATTAAACCAGGAACATCTCTTTTCGATCCAAAGAAAAAAGTAAATGCTAAAATAATGGCTGACGGGAGTATAAAATACAAAAATACTGAAGGTTCAATACACAAAATTGCTGCAAAAATAATGGGTACAGAAAGTTATAATGGATGGACTTATTGGCATTATAATTTAAATGGGTCATCTGTCTTAATTGATAATTTAAGGCAAAGATTTATTGCTCAAAAAATAAATTAGTTTTTATAAACTGAGCCTAAATAGGAGCTAATAAAACTCTTTCTTTTAATCAAAAATTTCATGAAAAAATTCCTTAAAAACTGCATAATTGAGCTTGAAAAATGAAATACAAAAAAATTTAGATTTGATCTTTTTCTCACTAATTTTGCTCTTTTCAACCTTTCTTGAAAATAAGCATTTTGAATATCAGCTTTATCCTCTTTAATTAAATTAAATAACTCGTAAGCACTCTCAATTGATTGTCCTGCACCTTGAGCTAAAGTTGGTAAAAAACCGTTAAAAGCATCTCCAATATAGAAGACTTTATTATTTGTAGATGGAATTATTTCAGGCGTAAAATATAGCGGCCAGGATTTTAAGTCACCAGTAAAAAAATCTTTCAAATTAGAATTTTGACTTACTATTTTATCAATTAATAGTTTTATGTTATCTGGATCATATTTATTGTCTCTTACTATACTAACAAGATTAAGTTCTTTATTTTTATTTACTGGATAAAAGACCAAATGACAATTTTTTCCTAACATGAGGCTTATTTTCTCTTCATCAATATTAAGTTTAGATCTCGATTGAAGAATTGCTCTAATTGCTATTGCTTTTTTAAATTTTGGTTCATTTTTTTTCTTTTCAAAAAAAGATCTGGTGTTGGAAAAAATACCATCAGCTGCAACAACTATATCTACAAGATCATTAGTGTTATCTTCAAATTTTATTAAAACCTTGCCTTTTAGTTCAGAAACTTCTTTAATTTTTTTTCCAAATCTCAGGTGCTGTGTATAAACATCATCTTTCAAAAACTCTATTAAAGTTGATCTTTGTAAAGTAGTGTATTTGCTTTGATCGTTATTAAATTGTGTCAAGTCTAAATCACAAATTTTATTATTTTTAATATCGTAAAAATCAATTCCTTTTGGGTTGAATATTTTTTCTTTGTTGATTTTCTTGAATCCAATAATGTTTAAAATTTTAATACTATTTATTGAAAGTTGAATTCCATAACCTTCATCAAGCGACAAACTTTCTTGTTTTTCATATAACATAAATTCATGATTAGAATTTTTTTTTATGAGATTTGCAAAAGTTAAACCTGCGATACCGGCGCCAATAATTGCTATTTTTTTTTTCATTAAAATAAAGTTGATACTTGTCTAAATATTTGTTTTGTAAAACTTGGAATAAATTCTTTATTTTTTTCTAAAGAGAACCAGCTAAACTTTGGTGGAATCTTTTCAGAAAATTTATAATAAAGATTAATATTTAACCTTAAATTTGAAATTGAGTTTTTGTAGGTTTTAAGAAATTTCCAATTTTGTTTTTTCGAAAAATTGTTTGACTCTTGAATTTTTGGTAAATTAAAATCTTTTAGAAAACCAATTTGACTATTTTTTTGAAGTGCAATTTGTTTTTTTTTATTTATAAAACAAAAAATATCATAATTTTTATTTTTAATCATTTTATATTTAATTCTTTTGATTTTATTGTTAGATTTAAAATACTTGCAAGTTTTATTCAAACAACAATTAATACAATTTGGGTCTTTTGGTTTACATACTAAAGCCCCGAATTCCATCAGAGCTTCAACAAAATCAGCGTTACGTGCTGTTATTAAAAGTTTTTTTTTATTTTTTTCAATTAATTTGTCAAAATTTATTTTATTTTCCTCGATATTCAAATTTCTAGAAAAAATTCTTTTTACGTTTCCATCTAATGCGATTCTTGGTTTGTTATAAACTAAACCTAATAATGCATTAGCAGTATAATCTCCCACACCAGGAAGTTTTTTTATTTCATTAATTGATTGAGGTAATTTTGATTTATAAATTTTCACCAAAATTTTAGAACATGCTAAGAGATTTTTCGCTCTTCTATAATATCCAAGGCCTTCCCACATTTTCAAAATTTGTTTTTCATTACTTCTAGATAAGGCTGTTAAATTTTTAAATTTTTTTGTAAAATTATTAAAGTAAGGAATAACAGTTTTTACTTGGGTTTGTTGCAACATAAATTCACTCAAAAGCCTATAATACAGCTTTTTAGGTGACTTTTTGCCAACACGCCAAGGTAAGCTCCTTTTGTTATTATCGTACCAAGCTAAAATTTTTTTTGGTAAACTCGAATTTAAATGCATAATAAAAATAATAATAAAACGCAGACTTACATACAAGGTCTTCGACAATTTTCAAGCTCAATACCAAAAACTTTAAGAAAGCATTTAAGAAAAGGTGGTTATAACTATTCAAATATAGTTGATAATTGGACAAAAATAGTGAGTAAAAAAATTTCTGATGCATGCTACCCAATCAAAGTAAAGATGGGAAGAGAAATGAGAGACGGTACTTTAGTTTTAAATGTAACTCATGGTAAAGAGTTAGAGATTGAATATGAAAAAAATGAGATAATGGATAAAATTAATAGTTTTTTTGGATACAGATGTATTAGTAATATTACCCTTAAGATTATTCAAAATAAAATAGATAAAAAAAACAAAGCTTTACCAAAAATAAAAAATTTTAACACGATCAAAGAAAAGATGGACAAGATATCAAATGAAAATCTTAAAAATTCTCTTAATAACTTATTGAAAGCCTATAATGAAAAAAGTAAATAAAGTATTTTATCAAGTAATAATTATTTTTTTACTTTCATTTAATTCCAATGTTAAGACTGACATAGTAAGTCTTGGTCGCCCTATTGCCAAAGTAACTGTTAAAGTTTTTTCGTCTTTAACTTGCCCCGCATGTGCTAATTGGCACTCAAAAATTTTTTACCAGATGAAAAAAGATTTCATTGAAGAGGGTTTAGTAAGGTTTGAGCATCATCCGTTTCCTTTAGACCTAGCGGCATTAAATGCAGAAATAATTTTGAGATGTCAGGTTGATAACAACAAAAGATTCGAACTTCTTGGTAAAATTTATGAAAAACAAAGTGTATGGGCAGTTGGATCTGATATAATTAAAATAAACGATTCAATTAAGAAAATTGGGTCTGATTTTGGTTTAGGAGAGGATGAGATGGATAAATGTCTTAAAAGTGATAAATCTCAAGATGAAATTTTAAATCAAAGAATTGAAGCTCAAAAAATATATAAAATTGAGGCAACGCCAACAGTGATAATTAATGAAAAGAAATATACTGGGAAAGTTGAATACTCGAAATTTAAAAAAGAAATAGAAAAAAATTTGACAAAGAATGGGTTGTTTAAATGAAATTTAAAAATTTAGAAATGACAGGCTTTAAATCTTTTTCTGAAAAGACAACTGTTTTAATTGAAAAAGGGCTTACCGGTATAGTTGGACCAAATGGTTGTGGGAAGTCAAACATTGTTGAAGCGATTAGATGGTGTATGGGAGAGAATTCAGCAAAGAGTATGAGAGGGTCTGGAATGGAAGATGTAATTTTTTCTGGAACATCAAATCGACCGTCGAAAAATATATCCGAAGTGGCATTATTGATTGATAATCAAGAAAAAAATGGTCCAGTTCAATATAAAGAATTCGATGAAATATTAGTAAAAAGAAAAATTGAAAAAGATAAAGGTTCTAAATATTATATTAATGATAAAGAAGTTAGGGCTAGAGACGTTCAAACTTTTTTTGCCGATCTATCAACAGGAGCACATTCTCCCTCATTAATAAGCCAAGGTCGAATTGGTCAATTGGTTATAGCTAAGCCGATTGAAAGAAAGTCTATACTTGAAGAAGCTGCAGGTATTTCGGGTATTCATGCTAGAAGACAAGAGGCTGAAACAAGATTAAACGCTGCAGAAAATAATCTAAAAAGAGCGGATGAGTTAAAAAGACAACAACAAAAGCAACTTGACAGCCTTAAAAAACAAGCTGAGGAAGCAACTAGATATAAAGAAATTTCTAGCCAAATAAAAAAAATTGAAGCAGGTTTATATTTTTTAAAGATAAAAGATATCGAAAAAGATAAAAAAAAAATTAAAGAAAAATTAAGTGAACTCGATGATGAAATAAGCGCAATAAATATAGACTATAACCATAATAATACTCTTTTAGAGGAGGAGAATAAAAAACTAGCTCCCTTAAGGGATAAGAAAATGGAAAGTGCAGCAACTTTGCAAAAGTTAAATTTAGATATGACAAACCTTGTGGAAGAAGAGGTGAGAGTAAAGTCTTTACAAGAAAAACTTGAAAAGTCTATTAAAACTATCGAGTCTGATCTTGATCGTGAAAAAAGTATATCGCTAGACGCTGATTTAAATGAAAAAAGAATTTCAAAAGAAAAAGAGGATCTTCTAAACACTGAAAATAGGTTAATAGAAGTAGAAAAAAACTCTTCTAAAGAACTGCAATTATCAAAGACAGAGCTTAATACGCTACAAAGTAAATTAGACTCTATGTTAGATCAAATTGAAGATGACATTGACAATAATAAAAAGCTAACAAGAGAAACTTTTATAGAATTAAAAAAACTTGTTAAGAGGATAACTCTCTCTCAGGAAGAATATGCTGAAAAATACGGAAAAAATAAATCAATTGAAAGTGACTCGATTAAGAGAAAAGAGAGGATAAAGAATATTGATATTGAGTTAGAAAATTGGAGGAATTTAAAAATAAATTCTGAGAAAATGATTTCAGAATTAAATGATAGAGCAGCTAAAATTAAACTTGAAATAAATGAAAACCAAAAAAACCCAGAAAGAATAGCAACATCAAAGGGTCAAAATTTACAAAATCTTGAAAATATAAGAAAAAGAAATGAAGAAATAGAAAATGAGCTGATCGAGGCTGAAAAAAAATATAGCGCCATTAATGAAAATCTCAGAGAAATTCAAATTAAACTTACAGATTTAAAAGAAAATAAAGCAAGAAATGAGGCTACAATAGAAGGTATTGAGAATAGAAAAAAAGATTTACTGTATTCAGTAAAAAATGAACTAAATATAGAAAGAGAGGACTCAATTCTTCCTCAATCTGATCTGAACGAAATTGAATTAGAAAATTTTCCCTCTATTGAGGAGCAAACAAATAAAATCGAAAAAACAAAAAAATTAAGAGAATCTCTTGGGTCTGTAAACCTTAGAGCAGACGAGGAAACAAAAAAATATGAGACTGATATAAAAAAAATGGAAGACGATAGAGCAGATCTTTATTCTGCGATTGTTAAATTAAAAACCAGTATTGATGAATTAAATCAAAAAGGAAGAGAGCGTTTATTAGACGCTTTTACAAAAGTTAACAGGAAATTTAATGAGGTTTATACAAAATTATTTAATGGCGGGACTGCAAAAATTGAATTAGTTGATTCTGATGATCCTCTCGAAGCAGGCTTAGAAATGTTTGTGTCTCCACCTGGAAAAAGACTTCAATCGATAACGTTACTCTCTGGGGGTGAGCAGGCGCTAACCGCCTTATCCCTTATATTTGCAGTTTTTTTGGTCAACCCGTCACCAATTTGTGTTTTAGACGAAGTTGATGCTCCCTTGGACGATGCAAATGTAACTAGATTTTGTGGATTGTTGGATGATCTTACAAAAATTACTAATACAAAATTTATTATAATCACCCACCATGCTTTAACAATGTCTAGAATGGATAGACTTTATGGTGTTACCATGGCTGAACAAGGAGTAAGTCAACTTGTTTCTGTTGATTTACAAAAAGCTGAAGAATTAGTAGCGTAAATAATTATAATGACAATACCTGAAGATTTTAAAACTCGCCTAAAAATTGCAAAATCAAAAGTAAAAAAACAACTTGATAATGATAACGAGAAACGTGGGTCGTTTATGGGTAATGCCTTTAAATTAGGCACTGAATTTGTTGCTTCTGTTGCAGTTGGGACAATAATTGGGTTTATTTTAGATAGCTGGTTTGATACTAAACCTTGGTTAATAATTATTTTCTTTTTTCTGGGAACTGCAGCTGGCATGCTAAATGTGATAAGAGCTGCTAATAGAATGCAGAAAGAGGACTAGAAAGTTTATATGGCAAGCAACCCAATGCAACAGTTTACAGTCCACAGAATTGGACCAGAAATTAAAATAGCTGGAATTGATTTGTCTTTTACTAATGCAAGTTTATTTATGGTTATTAGTGCATCGACGATTCTTATGTTTTTATTTTTTGGCACTAAAGAAAAAAAAATTATTCCTAGTCAAATACAGTTAATTGCAGAAATGTTTTATACTTTTGTGGCTAAGATGATTAGTGATACTGCTGGATCCAAAGCAAAACCTTACTTTCCATTTATATTTAGTCTTTTTATGTTTGTATTATTTTGCAACATGGTAGGTATGCTTCCATACTCTTTTACTGTCACAAGCCATATAATTGTTACTCTGATAATGGCTTTATTTATATTTGTAGCCGTCACAATAATAGGTTTCATAAAACACGGTTTTAAATACTTGAGTATTTTTGTGCCTAGTGGAGTGCCTGCTGTTCTATTGCCATTAATTACTATCATAGAAATTATTTCTTATTTAAGTAGGCCAGTAAGTTTATCAGTTCGTTTATTTGCTAATATGATGGCTGGACACACAATGTTAAAAGTCTTTGGAGGTTTTGTAGTAAGTTTAGGAATATTAGGTGGATGGTTACCACTTAGTTTTTCAGTGGCATTAACTGGCTTAGAAATATTGGTAGCTTTTTTGCAAGCTTATGTTTTTGCAATATTAACCTGCATCTATTTAAATGATGCATTAAATTTACACCATTAAAAAAAGGAGGAAAAATGGAGTTAGAAGCGGCAAAAATGATTGGAGCGGGACTTGCTGCAATCGCATTGGCTGGAGCTGGTGTAGGTATCGGGATTATTTTCGGTAACTATCTTTCTGGAGCAATGAGAAATCCATCTGCAGCTCAAAAACAATTCCCTAACTTATTGCTAGGGTTTGCTTTAGCTGAAGCAACTGGATTGTTTGGATTAGTAGTAGCTTTAATTATTTTATTTGCATTTTAGTAAATTAAATATGAGAAGTTTAATAAGTTTAATAATAGCACTCGTAGTTATTAATACGAATTTGTATGCAGCTGAGGCCGGAATGCCTCAGCTAGACCCAACTTATTGGGCTTCTCAAGCTTTTTGGTTAATATTAGTCTTTGCGGTTCTTTATATTTCAATATCAAAATTTTATTTACCAAAAATTAAAGATAATTTGGATAACAGGGAAAGTAAAATAAAAGAGGATTTAGAAAACGCAAGTAAATTTAAAGAACAATCTGAAACAAAAATGAGAGAATATTTACTTATAATAGAAAATGCCAAAAAAGAAGTTTCTAAGATACATTTTGAATCAAAAAATAATCTTGATAAGAATATTAAGTCAAAAAAAGAAGCAATGGAAAAAGAAATTGAGACTGAAATTTTAAAAGCAAA
This sequence comes from uncultured Pelagibacteraceae bacterium, assembly GCA_902555185.1. Lineage (GTDB taxonomy): Bacteria > Pseudomonadota > Alphaproteobacteria > Pelagibacterales > Pelagibacteraceae > Pelagilacustribacter. The sequence goes on from CACDSA010000004.1 coordinate 30,465, forward strand.
AAAAGAAATAGTTGACCTTAAAAAAGGCTCTATATCTTCTATTCAAATAATCTCCGAAAATATAGTTTCTAGTATTATTGAAAATATCTCAGGTGATAGACTCAATGAAAGCAGCATTAAAGCAACAGTCGAAGATGTTTCAAAAAAGAATATTGGCAAATACTTATGACAATTGATGCAACTTTTTGGGTAACAATCTCCTTCTTTATTTTTTTAGGAATTTTAATATATTTTAAGATACCTCAAAGAGTAAAAAAAGCTCTTGAACAAAATATTTTGAATATAAAAAATCAAATTTCTGAAGCGGAGAAACTTAAGGAAGATGCAAAAAATATTTTAACGGAACAAGAAAAAAAAATTAGTAATTCAACAAATGAAGTGAATGAAATGATAAATAAGGCTAATGAAGAAGCAGAGTCAAACATCATTAGAGCTAACAAAGAGTTTCACAACCTCATGGAGAATAGAAAAAAAAATGCTGAAGAGAAAATAAGACAACTTAAAAATCAAGCTGTGAAAGATATAAAGAATGCCTCTGTTAAGATAGCTATAGAGTCAGTCGAAAAATTGATTAAAAACTCTCTAGATAAAAGCAAATTAGATAAAATTTATAGTTCTAGTATAGAAGAAACAAAATTAGCACTTAAGAAAAAATCCAGTTAGTATAGGCCAAAAATAAAATGGCAAAAAAAACAACTGTTATTGGTTCAGGTTTCGGAGGACTGGCTGCTGCACTTAGATTAAAAGCTAAAGGCCATAAAGTTACTTTAGTAGAAAAACATCCTGATTTAGGGGGTCGGGCAAGAGTTTTTAAAAAAGATCAGTTTATTTACGACGGTGGTCCAACAGTAATAACTGCACCATACCTATTTGAAGAATTATTTTCGCTATTTAATAAAAATATTTCCGACTATGTGAAAATAGTGCCTTTAGATTTATGGTATAGATTCGTATTCAGTAACGGGGATACATTTGATTACAATGGTGATGATAAATCTATGGAGGAACAAGTTAAAAAGTTTAACCCTAGAGATTATAACGGATATAAAAATTTAGTAAATTTTACTGAAAAAATCTTTGACAAGGGTTTTACGGATTTATCTGACAAACCCTTTAATAATTTGGTCTTTATGATGAAACAAATTCCATCTTTATTAAAATTAAAAAGTTATAAGTCAGTCTATAGTTTAGTTTCGAACTATATATCTGATGAAAAATTAAGAAGAGTCTTTAGTATGCACCCTCTATTAGTAGGTGGAAATCCTTTTAGTACTACTTCGATATATGCTTTGATTTTATTTTTAGAGAAGAAATGGGGCATCCATTACTCAATGGGAGGAACAGGAAGTGTTGTTAAAGCTTTAGAAAAACTTATGATTGAGGAAAATATAAAAATTATTAAAAACGCTGAAGTTACAGAAATACTTACAGAAAATAAAAAAGTAAAGGGTATTAAAATAAATAATTCCAAAATAATAAATAGCGACTATGTAATTTGTAACTCTGATCCCCCGAATGTTTATAACAACTTAATAAAATCAAAAGAGGATTATGATTTTTTATTTAAGCAAAAAATGAAAAGAATGGATTATTCAATGGGATTATTTGTTTATTATTTTGGCTCTAAAAAAAAATATAGCGATGTTGCTCATCATACAATTTATTTTGGAGAAGCTTATGAAAAACATCTTGATCAAATATTTGAAAAGAAAATACTTTCTGATGATATAAGTTATTATTTGCATAGACCATCTGCAACAGATCCTAATATGGCCCCAGAGGGGCAAGATGCTTTTTATGTATTGGTTCCAGTCCCAAATAATTTATCTAAAGTAAATTGGATCGAAGAAGGTGATAAATTCAAAGATTTAGTTTTACATAAAATGGATAAAACTGTTCTTCCTGGTATTAAGGAGAATGTGGTAAGCGATTTTTATTTAACACCTGATTACTTCGAAATAGATCTAGCAACCCTTTATGGATCCGGATTTTCAATTCAGCCAAAATTTTCTCAGTCAGCTTATTTTAGATTTCATAATCAATCTGAAATATATAAAAATCTTTATTTTGTTGGTGCGGGCACACATCCGGGTGCTGGTATGCCAGGGGTTCTTTCATCAGCAAAAGTTTTAGACAAATTATTTTAATGAAAAGTGATTTATTAAAAAAACATGCTAAATCTTTTTATTGGGCAAGTTTTTTTCTTTCGAGTAATACATTAGATAAATGTTCATCATTATATAATTTCTGTAGAACATTAGACGATATAGTTGATGATGATAATAATCTTAGTGTAAAGAAAGAAAATTTCTCAAAGTTTAAAAAAGATTTTGAGAATAAAAATCTAGATAATCAGATTATAAAAGATATATGGTCAGTTATTGATAGTGAAAATATTTCTAAACAAATAATAATAGATTTATTTGATGGAGTTGAAACAGACTTAGAGGAAAAAGTAGTGATTAATTCAAAAAAAGAATTGCTTGTTTACTCTTATAGAGTAGCAGGAACTGTCGGAATAATGATGTCAAAAATAATGAAAGTAAAAAATAAAGAGGCTCTAAAGGGCGCGATTGATTTAGGGATAGCTATGCAACTTACTAATATTGCTAGAGATGTTTGTGAAGATAAAGCGCGTAATAGACAATATGTTAAACACGATTTTTCATCAATTCGAGCTATTATAAATGAGTCTCAAACATTCTACGAAAAATCATTTACATCTATTAGCAGCATACCAATTAAATCTAGATTTTCAGTTATTGTCGCAAGACGAGTTTATAGAAAAATAGGTGACTATATTCTCAAACAAAATAATATAGATAATTACAATAAAGCCGGCAAAATCTATGTCCCGGTATTTGAAAAAATAATTCAGACTTTTTTATCTATTATTGACTTTATTAAGTTATTATTCATAAAAAATTTAAATTACAACAATCAATTAAATCATAATATTTTAGAACAAGAGATTAATTTAAATGAAAGAATTTGATTATATTATTTTTGGAGGTGGCTGTGCAGGGTTATCCTTGGCCTATGAACTTGAAATAAATGATAAGTTAAAAGATAAAACTTTAGCAATAATTGAAACCCGTGAAGAGTATAAGAGAGACAAAACTTGGTCCTTCTGGAAAGTATTTGATCATAATTTTGAAGATTGTGTAATTAAAAGTTGGAATAATTTTACAATTAATACTTCTGAAAACTCTAATGAATTAACAAATAATAAATTTCCTTACCAAAGTATCGATAGTGGAAAATTTTATAAAAAGATAAATTCTAAACTCTCCACAAATTCCAATATTAGCTTTTTCAGAAATCTAAACGAAATCGACTCAGAAAATTCAATAATTTTTAATAGCATTTTTGAAAAAAAATTTGATAAATCTAAGTTATGGCAACACTTTCAAGGTATCGAGATAGAGACACCTAAGAACATTTTTGATGAGGAAATAATAAACTTAATGGATTTTAATTGTGATCAGAGAAAAGATGTACATTTTTTCTACTCATTGCCATTCAGCAAAAACAAAGCCTTGATTGAAACTACTTGGTTATCAAATTTAGAGGATCAGAGCCTCAGAGATTATGACCTTCAGTTAGAAAATTATATTGTAAATAATCTAGGTATAAAAAACTATAAAATAAATTTTACTGAAAAAGGAGCTATACCACTCTTCTCTCCATCATTAAGAAATAATAATAAAACAATTAATATTGGTTCAGCTGGCGGGATGACTCGGTTAAGCACAGGTTACACTTTTTTGAACATTCAAGAACATAGTCGTTATATTGTTAAAAATATTGAAAATATTAATAAAGCAAAAATATTCTCTATAGGAAAAAAGTATCAATTTTTAGATAAAGTATTTCTTAGAGTATTAGAAAAACATCCCGAAAAGATGCCTAAAATTTTTTTTAATATGTTTAAAACTTCTTCAAATACAATTATAAAATTTTTATCAAATAAAAGTAATATTATTGAAGACATAAATATTGTTAGCAAAATGCCGAAATTAATTTTTTTAAAAGCATTGTTTAATTAATGGAAAATATTAACTTTAAGCACTCAATTATATTTTTTAATTTTTGTATTTTGATAAGTCCTCTTTATCTAATGCTCAATTTTGAACCAGTTATATTTTGTTTATTTTTAATTTTAATTTTGGGAATTTCTCACGGTGCATTAGATAATATCAAAGGAAAAAAGCTTATAAAATTATTTGGATACGAACAAATAATATCCTTTTATCTTGCCTATATATTTATTTCATCATCGATAATAATATTCTGGATGATATTTCCTAATACAATTTTATTGCTATTTTTGATTGTGGCCGCCTATCATTTTGGAAAAGAAGATACGGTATTTTATTTTAGAAAAAAGTTTTTCATATCTGAGTGTTTATTCTTCTTTAAAGGATCAACAGTAATTATCGCGCCGTTATTATTAAAGAGAGAAGAAACTAATGAAATATTTAGGATTCTAAATTTTAAAGTTTTTGAGGCAGAATTTTTTAGTAATGAATTTTTAATTGCAATGTTATGTATTGGTTTTTTATCATCTATTTATATTTCAAAAAAAGAAAATACAAATCTAAAAGGTGTCATGATCATGGACTTCTTTTCTTTAATAATACTGAATTTTTTTTTATCGCCTATTTTAGCTTTCACTCTTTACTTTTGTTTTCTCCACTCAATTAGGCATTCGATTACTCTTATTTTTGAGTTGGATAGATCTTTCAAGCCGGGAGTTAAAAAATTTATAAATAAAGCTATCCCTTTAACTTTTGTAACTGCAGTAATATTTTTATTTACAATATATTTTTTAAATAATTTTTATAAGCTTGATGAGGCTATTTATAAGGTAATATTTATTGGTTTGGCGTCACTTACTTTTCCGCATATATTGTTAGAATATCTTTTAGAAAAAAATGAAAAAAGAACTTAAAATTTATTTAGCATCACCACGAGGATTTTGTGCTGGTGTTAAAAGAGCAATTGAAATAGTTGAAAAATCTATCAGCAAGTTTGGAGCTCCAGTATATGTTCGTCATGAAATAGTGCACAATAAACAGGTTGTTGAAGAGTTAAAAGAAAAAGGTGCAATTTTCGTTGATGAATTATCTGACGTAGATGATACAAGTAGACCTATAATCTTCTCAGCTCATGGAGTACCAAAGTCAGTTCCAGAAGAGGCTAAATTAAAAAATTTATCCTTTGTAGATGCAACTTGTCCATTAGTTTCAAAAGTACACAGGGAGTCAGAACAATTAAATAAAAATGGTTTCGATATACTATTAATCGGACACAAAAATCACCCTGAAGTTATTGGAACGATGGGTCAGCTTCCAAAAGGATCGATTAAACTAATTGAGACTAAATGTGATGTTGATCTGCTAAAAGAAAACGATTTTAAAAAACCACTTGCATATATTACTCAAACAACACTGTCCGTAGATGATACAGCTGAAATAATTGAAGCTCTTAAAAATAAGTTTCCAAAAATTAAAGGGCCTATTAAAGAGGATATATGTTACGCAACTACTAACAGACAGTCCGCAGTAAAAGAGATAGCTTCCAAGTGTGATATGTTTTTTGTAGTGGGTAGTCGTAACTCTTCTAATTCTGTCAGATTAGTTGAAGTTGCAAAAAAAGCGGGTTGTAATAATTCTCATTTGATGCATTCTGAAAAAGAAATTCCTTTTAATGAAATAGAAAATTCTGAGACTATCGGAATATCCTCTGGGGCATCTGCACCAGAAAAGCTTGTTCAAACTTTGTTGAAAAGTTTAAGAAAAGATAGAAATGTTTCTATTGAAGAAGTAATAGTTGCGGAAGAAAAGGTTATATTTAAATTGCCGAGAGAACTCAATTAATGGCTGTCTATACAAAGTTAAATCAAAAAAAGATTGAGGAAATTTTATCTAATTATAGTTTAGGTAAGTTAGACTCGTTTAAAGGAATAGAAGAAGGTATTGAAAATACAAACTATTTTTTATCGGTTAATAAAAAAAAATTTATTTTAACTATTTACGAAAAAAGAGTTAAATCTGCTGATCTTCCTTTTTTTTCTGATCTAATGTCATCATTAAATCAAGCTAGCTTTAAATGCCCTGCACCTATTTCTAATAATAATAATGAAACTATTACAAATTTTGGAGGGAAACAATTAATGATCGTGTCATTTCTTGAGGGAAAGGCAAAACAAAATTTATCTCCAGCCAATTGTAAATCAATTGGATATGAGATAGCTAAAATGCATGAACTCACAAAGAATTTAAAATTTAAACGACAAAATGACCTATCCGTGAATTCATGGAGAAAATTATTTAATTCAGTCAAAGATAAGTGTGAAAATATACATAAAGATCTGCCGAGATTGATTGAGGAAAATCTAAATGATGTAGAAAAAAGTTGGCCAAAAAATCTGCCAAGAGGAATAATCCATGCAGATTTATTTCACGACAATATTTTTTTTATTCAAGATAAATTTAGTGGTGTTATTGACTTTTATTTTTCCTGTGAAGATTTTTTTGCTTTTGAAATCGCTATTTGTTTTAACGCTTTGTGTTTTGATGGTCTAAAAAGTAATTTAAGTTTTAACGTTACTAAAGCAAAGAATTTTATTGATGGATATACATCTGTAAGAAAATTGTCTCAAGAGGAATTAAATAATATTAAGGTTCTATCTCAAGGTGCTGCCTTAAGATTTTTACTAACTCGGGTATTTGATGCTTTAAATAAAGTAGAGGGAGCAATAGTTAAAATTAAAGATCCAATGGAGTATTTAAAAAGATTAGAATTTCATAAGAATGCAAAAAATCATGAGGATTATTTCTTTCAATGAAATTAAAGATTTATACTGATGGTGCTTGCTCAGGTAATCCCGGAAAAGGGGGTTGGGCTGCCATCATATTAGATGGTGATTTGAACCAATCAAGTATCTCAGGAAGTGAAAATAATACAACCAACAATAGGATGGAATTAATGGCTACAATAATGGCATTAAAGAAAATAAAAAAGAAATCAGAGATAATAATTTTTACTGATTCAAAATACGTGAAAGACGGAATTACAGATTGGATAAAAAAGTGGAGACTTAATAATTGGAAGAATTCAAATAAAAAACCAGTTAAAAATAAAGATCTCTGGATTAAATTGGATAATGCTTGTCTAAAACATAAAATTACCTGGAAGTGGGTGAAGGCACACGCCGGTAACAAATATAATAATCTTGTTGATGAGTTAGCAGTCTTAGAGACTAAATAGATTTTAAAAAATTCTCAGCAGCAGATAATTCACAAGTAGCTGTTTCTTCCTCTTCCTCTACTTTTTTAACTTCACCATTCTCTACCAACATAGTATAGCGATTAGATCTAATTCCTAATCCTTTTTCAGACTTATCTATCTCTGCTCCAATGGCTTTTGTAAATTTAAGAAAGGGATCACCAGCCATGAAAATTTTACTTCCAGTATTTTGATTTTCACCCCAGGCCTTCATTACATGAGGATCATTTACTGCAACACATACAATTTTAGAAATTCCTTTTTTATTAGCTATTTCGTAATTCTTTATATACCCAGGAAGATGAAGGGCTGAGCAAGTTTTTGTAAAAGCACCAGGCATACCTAAAATAATAGTCTTGCCTTTACAAAGATCCGATATATTAATTTTTTTTACATCATTATTTTGATCAAGATAAAATAGTTCCGAGTTAGGTAGTTTGTCTCCTTTTTTTATCCTCATTGTATTTTGCCCAAAATATAATTTTTTATTTCTGAATTTGAATTCTCAATAATATCAAAATTTTCCTTTTTATCTATATTCAATCTTAAATGCTTGGGTGGGTCTAAATTTTTTCCTATAGCTTTTTTTATTGTATCACTAAATTTGTAAGGATGAGCTGTACCAAGAACAACTATATCTCCTAAATTTTTAAAACTTTTTGCTGCTCCTACTCCAGTAGCAGTATGAGGGTCAATTATAAATTTGTGATCCTTGTATATTTCATCAATGATGCCGATTGTCTCTTCATCTGCAACTTTCACTGCTTCAAAATCTTTTTTTATTTTATCAATTTCTTTTTTTTCTAAATTAAATAAACTTTTTGATGACAGATCATTCATTAGTGACCCTACCTTAATATCACTTTCATCTAATATATAATAAAGTAGCCTCTCAAAATTACTAGCAACTTGTATATCCATACTTGGTGTGATGGTTGCTTTCACTGTGTCAGGTTTATATTCACCTGTATTAATAACTCTTTGTAAAATATCATTTTTATTTGTAGCAACTATAAGTTTATTTATTGGTAAACCCATTTTTTTTGCTACGTATCCAGCATATATATCTCCAAAATTTCCAGTCGGCACAGAAAAGCTAATCTTGTTTTTTTTCAATTTAAAGAAAGAGTAAAAATAATAAACAATCTGACAAACAATCCTTGCCCAATTGATAGAATTTACACCTGACATATTTATTTTTGCCCTAAAACTATCTTCATTAAAAAGCTCTTTTACAATTCTTTGACAATCATCAAATGATCCTTCTATAGCAATATTATAAATATTCGATCCACCAATTGTTGTCATAATTTTTCTTTGAATATTTGAAATCTTATTATGCGGATGTAGTACAAAAAGATTTATATTTTTTCTATTGCTTAATGCAGCTATAGCCGCTGAACCGGTGTCTCCTGATGTAGCTACTACGACATTTACAGTTTTATCTTTAGCGACTTCTAAATGTTCATACATATTGCCAATTACCTGCATTGCAATATCTTTAAAAGCTAAAGTGGGCCCATGATAAAGTTCAAGAAGATTTATGTTACCAATTTTTTTTATATTTACGACTTCTTTATCTTTAAAACTACTATAAGATTTTTGTATCAGTGAGCTAAGTTCTTCTTTGTTAATTTCACCTGAACAGAAATTAAAGATAATTTCTGTAGCAAGTTCATTATAATTTAGTTGACTTAAATTATTAAGTTGTTCTTGACTATACTTCTTTATTTCAGCAGGCAAAAATAATCCTCCGCCTGGTGCAAGTCCTCTTAAGAAAATATCTTTAAAACTAAATTCTAAAGATTTATCCCTAGTGCTAAAATAATTCATTTTTTTCTTCTAAAATATAAGTAATAAAAAATTATCGAAATTGATATTGCATACCATGTTATAGCATATTTAAGGTGATTGTTTGGCACATCTATACTTATCTTTTTGGGTATTGGTGACTTAGCCTGATTATCTTCTAAAAAAATTACGAATTCATTAAATTGCTCCCCTGTAGCTTCTTTTAAATCTTCTGAATTTAAAGAAAACCAAATATTATTTTTAATGTCATTGTCTGGTTTAAATATACTTGGTTTGTATATTTCTCTTAATAGGCCAATTATCTCTTTATCAGTTTCTACTTGAAAGTTTATGTTTGGATTATCTTTAAGTTCTTTTTTAATCCAACCTCTATTAATTAATACATTTTGGTTTTTATCTGTTCTAAAAGGGGTAACTACATCGTATCCAGGCTTTCCGCTTTCATTCAAACTGTAGAGGTAAATTTGCTTATTGAAATTAAATTTTCCTTTAGCGCTTACTCTCTGATAATTTTTCTTAATTGAGTTAGAGTATTCTATTGGTTTAGAGTCTAATCCGAAAGTTATTTCACTTATAAGTTCTAACTTCCATTGCAATCTATAAAGTTGCCAAGTTCCTAAAGCACAAAATACTGTTACAAAAAAAATTACAAATAGTTGAAATAAAAATGCTCTTTTCAATTTGAGATTAGCTTCCCCAAATATAGATCGCAGCAAATAAAAATAACCATACCACATCGACAAAATGCCAGTACCAAGCTGCAGCTTCAAATCCAAAATGGTGTTGAGGCGTCGAGTGGCCTCTCATTGATCGAAACAAACAAACTGCTAGAAAAACAGTTCCTACAATTACATGAAAGCCATGAAAACCAGTCGACATATAAAATGTGGAACCATAAATTCCACCATCTAAAGTAAATGTTGCGTGATGATACTCATAAGCTTGAAAACAAGAAAAAATAAATCCTAAAAATACTGTTGCGATCAAACCATTTACTAATCCTTTTCTGTCATTTTCTAACATAGCATGATGAGCCCAGGTGACAGTAGTTCCTGATAACAATAAAATCAGAGTGTTAATTAGTGGTATATCCCAAGGATCAAAAGTTTTTATATCTGCAGGTGGCCATATACCGCCAATTGAATCTGGTGGAAATAAACTTGCATTAAAAAAAGCCCAAAACCATGCTACAAAAAACATAACTTCAGACGCGATAAATAGTGTCATACCGTACCTATGTCCAATTTGAACTACAGGAGTATGATGGCCCTGATGCTCTGCTTCTTCTATAACATCTCTCCACCACATAAATGCGCCGTAAACTACTAAAGCGAAGCCAATTAATAATAACCAAAGAGCTTTAGAATGAAAGTAATAAACTGCTCCAAAAGCTAAGACTAAAGTGGCGAATGAAACATAGATTGGCCAAGGACTTGGGTCAACTAAATGATAATCATGTTTTGGTTTTCCTGTAGACATTATGTATTACTCTTTTCATAATAGCCTGATGAAAAAAAGGTAAAAGACAAAGTTACATCAGACATATTTTTAGTTTTATTATCATCAACTACTTTAGGATCCAAGAAAAATGTTAAAACAAACTCTTTTTTTTCACCTGGCTTTAAAGTTTGTTTTTCAAAACAAAAACAACCTATCTTATTTAAATAAATGCCAAATTGTGATGGAGACACATTAAATGTTGCTGATCCCGAAGAAATTTGGCTACTAGGATTTTCAACATTAAATTTCACTGTGTGAACTTCACCTGGTTTTAAGTCTAAAGTATTTATTTCAGGATAAAATTTCCAATCCAGAGTGCTATTAATGTTTGTATCAAATCTCATTTTATAATCTTGATTTACAATAATTTTTGGAATTTCTTTGTTGGAGGCATTTTGTGTAGTACCACCAAAACCTGTTACTCTGCAAAAAAAATCATATAATGGAACAGCTGCAAAAGATAATCCCAGCATAAATAAAAATATTGATACCAAAGCAATAGGTGTTAGGTTTTTTTTGCTTATATTCATTATATTTCTCTGTTGTAAATTCCAATATTGTAAAAAGTAAGCACAAATAAAAAAATCATAAATAAGATTAGTATCAAAGCGGTAATCAAATTTTTTTTCTTTTTGTCCATCATGTTATTTTAAAATATTATCAATTAATAAAATTAAAAAAATAAAAAATAAGTAGAAAATTGAGTAAATAAATATTTTTCTTGCAATTTTGTTTGAAACTTTTGCTATTTTAGAGCTATATAGTTCAAAACATAGGTATATATAGTATACAGTCATTATTGAAGATACGATCAAATAAAACAAGCTGGCAAAATGAAAAAAATATGGGGCTATAACCGCTGGTAACATAATCAAGGCGTAGACAAGAATATTTATCTTAGTTGTCTTAGCTCCAGAAATTATAGGAAGCATTGGAATTTTTGCTCTTTTATAATCGCCTGATTTATATAAACTTAATGCCCAAAAATGCGATGGTGTCCATAAGAAGATAATTAAAAATAATATTATTGGTTCTAGAGAAATGTTTCCAGTTGCTATTGTCCATCCAATAACAGGTGGTAATGCTCCAGATGCACCGCCTATAACAATATTTTGTGGAGTTTTCCTTTTTAACCAAATTGTATAAACGAAAAAATAAAAAGCAATTGTTGATGCCAATAAAATTGCAGAAATTAAATTAGCTGAAAAATAAATGATACTTACTGACAAAGCTGATAAAATAATGCCGAAGTACAAAGCTTGATTTTTTTTAACTTTTCCGGTTGGGATAGGTCTTAAGCAAGTTCTGCTCATTAAGGCATCTAAATCAGATTCATACCACATGTTAAGTGTCCCAGCCGCGCCTGAACCTATGGCAACAGCTAATAGAGAAATACAAGCAGAAGTAAAGTTTACATTAATTGGAGCTATTAAAAGACCAACCATACAAGTAAATAAAACTAATGACATTACTCTTGGTTTCATTAAATTGAAAAATGAATTTAGGTCTAAGAATAAACCAAGTTTAGAATTTCTAGTTTTAATACTTATCTGGCTCAATTTACTTTACTTTAGGTAGCTCTTCAAAAGTATGGAATGGTGGCGGTGATGACACTGTCCATTCTAAAGTCGTTGCTCCTTCTCCCCATGGATTTGGTTCTGCTTTTTTCTTTTTCATAAAGGCGTACAATAGATTTAATAAAAACACCGCTAAACCGATGATAGATATATATGAACCAATTGAAGAAATATAGTTCCAACCAGCAAATGCATCTGGATAATCAGCGTATCTTCTTGGCATTCCCGCTAATCCTAAAAAATGTTGTGGAAAGAATATTAAGTTGACCCCAATGAAAGTGAGCCAAAAATGTAGTTTTCCCAAGAATTCTGAGTATTCATAACCTGTCATTTTGCTAAACCAATAATAAAATCCTGCAAAGATCGCATACACGGCGCCCATTGATAATACATAATGAAAATGCGCAACTACATAATAAGTATCGTGAAGTGCTGTATCAACACCTGCATTTGCCAGAACTACTCCGGTTACTCCTCCTAAAGTGAATAAGAATATAAAGCCAATAGCCCAAAGCATGGGAGTTTGAAAGCTTATCGAACCACCCCACATCGTAGCTATCCAAGAAAAGATCTTAATCCCAGTTGGGACCGCGATAATCATTGTCGCCGCTAAGAAATAGGCCTTTGTATCTGTGTCTAATCCAACAGTGTACATGTGGTGAGCCCAAACAACAAAACCAACTACTCCAATAGCCACCATCGCATAAGCCATTCCTAGATATCCAAACACAGGCTTCCTTGAAAAAGTTGAAACGATATGACTTATCATTCCAAAACCTGGCAAAATTAAAATATATACCTCTGGGTGGCCGAAAAACCAAAATAAGTGTTGGAATAGAACTGGATCTCCACCTGTTTGTGCTTCAAAGAAAGCAGTTCCAAAATTTCGATCTGTTAGAAGCATTGTTATAGCTCCTGCTAAAACTGGTAATGATAAAAGAAGTAAAAATGCTGTTACTAGAATTGACCATGAAAATAAAGGCATTTTGTGTAAAGTCATTCCAGGAGTTCTCATATTTAAAATTGTCGTGATGAAATTAATTGCACCTAAAATTGAGGAGGCTCCGGCAACATGTAAACTTAAAATTGCTAAATCCATTGCAGGACCTGGTTGACCAGTTTTTGATGATAAAGGCGGATAAATCGTCCAACCTCCTCCAACTCCTTTTGCTCCTGGAGGTCCATCAACAAAAATTGATACTAATAATAAAATTAGAGCGACCGGTAATAGCCAAAATGAAATATTATTCATCCTTGGGAATGCCATATCTGGTGCACCGATCATAATAGGAACAAACCAGTTACCAAAGCCACCAATCATCGCTGGCATTACCATAAAGAAAATCATAATTAGACCGTGACCAGTTACCAAAACATTATATAAATGATAATCACCTCCAAGAATTCCATCTCCCGGATGCATTAATTCCATTCTCATCAAAACTGAAAATGCGGATCCAATTAAACCTGCAATAATTGCAAAAATAAGATACATTGTTCCTATATCTTTATGATTGGTTGAATACGCCCACCTCTTCCAACCTGTTGGATTATGATGTTGCTCGTGATCTGCGGTAGTTGCTGACATTATTTTATATCCTTAATTTTTTTTGCTACTTTAATATTATTTTTAATTTCATCCTTGGCAAATTTAACTTTAGCCTCTTTTAGCCATTTGCTATATTCATCTTCAGAAACAACATTAACTGTTATTGGCATGAAAGCGTGTTTAATTCCACACAATTCAGAACACTGGCCGTAGAAAGTTCCAGTTCGATCAGCTTTAAACCATGTCTCATTTATTCTCCCAGGAATTGCATCTCTTTTAACCCCAAAAGATGGAAGTGCCCATGCATGTAAAACATCATTTGCAGTAATCATAACTTTTACAACTTTATTCACTGGAACATAAACTGCATTATCAACTGCCAACAGTCTTGGTTGATTTTCTTTTAAGTCTTTATCATCGATCATGTACGAGTCAAAAATAATATTTTCATCTGGGTATTCATAGCCCCAATACCACTGATATCCGATGGCTTTAATTGTTACATCTGCTTTTGGTATTTCGTCTTGTGAGTATAAAACTTTAAATGAGGGAACTGCCATAACAATTAAAATTAAACAAGGGACAATCGTCCAAATAACCTCGATTAATGTATTGTGACTTGTCGTAGATGGCACTTGATTCTTAGAAGCTCTGTATCTTACGCACACATATAAAAGTAAAAATAAAACAAAAGCTGTGATAGCAGTAATTATTGGTACCAACATATAATCATGAAACCAAACAATGTCGTCCATACTTTTTGAAGCTGACTTTTGGAAACCTAATTGCCAATCCTTAGGCTCATTAGCTAAAATTGCTGAGGGCCATGTTAATAAAAGTGTACAGACGATTTTTTTAATCATGAGTTTTTATACAGTTTTTAGATTATTTAACAATTTCAATTAATGCGACAATTAATTAAAGTTATTGATAAAATTTACTAATGAAATCGCGCTTATTACAGCAGTGTCGGACCTTAGAATGTTTCTAGATAGCGTAAAAGGTTTTACTGCGCTATTTTGAAGGATAGACTCACGTTCTAATGGGGAAAAATCGCCCTCTGGGCCAATTAATATACAGAGGGATTTAAAGTTTTTTAGATCATCGATTTTCAAATTATCTTTTGAATTAACATCAGCAAATAAAAGTTTTGAAGTTTTATCAAAAGTTTTTAAAAAATCTTTTAATTTAATTACTTTTGTAATTTCTGGGGGGACAAGTTGATTAGATTGCTCAGTTGCCTCGATCACAATTTTTTTTGCTCTATCAATATTCAATTCTTTTACTTCTGTTCTCTCCGAAACTATTGGAATTATTTTCTTAACGCCAAGCTCTGTAGCTTTTTGTAAAATAGTATCCATTGGATTTTTTTTAATTAAACAAATTGCTATTTCAGTTTTAGAAAGATTTTTTGTTTTTTTTATTTTTTCTAAGAATCTAACTTCAACTCTATCTTTATTTAAAAAGATTATTTCACTTTTCCATTCCCCATTTTTATTAAAAAAATTTAAGTTAGAACCTCTTTTAAGTCGCATGACGTTTACAATATAATGAGTATGCTCTTTACTAAGCAGACTCGTATTATTTTCTAGTATACTGTCTGGATGATATAATCTAATATTCATTATTAACTATAATATTAAAAAATTTTGGAGATATAAAGGAGCTTAATGAAAAAAAGTAAAAGAGCTGGAGATTCCCCGATCGGAATTGATGTGTTAGAAGGAAAATCTTATTATTGGTGCACTTGTGGAATTAGTTCTAAGCAACCTTTTTGTGATGGTTCACACAAAGGAACTGAATTTATGCCTTTAAAATATTTGGCTGAGCAATCTAGAAAAGTTTTTTTTTGCTCATGTAAACAAACAAACGATCAACCATTGTGCGATGGTTCACATAACATTAAATAAATGACGAAAACAAAGGCAGTGGTGTTTGATGCTTACGGTACATTATTCGATGTAAATTCAGCTGCTGAAAAATGTAAAGATAAAATTGGAACTAAGTGGGAAACATTTGCAAATTTTTGGAGAACTACTCAACTTGAATATACTTGGCTTAGAAGTTTAATGAAAAGACATAAAAATTTTTGGGAAATTACTGAAGATAGTTTAGAAAAATCTATGAGAGTGTTCAATATTAATAAAAGTATGAAAAATGAGTTATTAAATCTTTACAAAATTTTATCCCCGTATCCCGAAGTTAGAGGGGTATTAGAAGATTTAAAAAAGAAAAACTTTAAACTTGCTATACTTTCTAACGGAACCCCTGATCTTCTAGATGAATTAGTTGCAAGTAATAAATTAAATAATTTATTTGATAATCTTTTTTCCATAGAGGAAGTGAAAGTTTATAAACCCGATTCAAGAGTTTATGAAATACCGGTAAAAAAATATAACGTAAAAGCTAATGAAATCACTTTTTTAAGTGCAAATACCTGGGATGTTTCCGGAGGTGGAAACTATGGTTATAATTCTGTTTGGGTTAATAGAAATAAATTAGAGTTTGATAATCTTGATTATAAGCCAAAAAATGAGATAAACAATTTAACGCAGCTACTTGATATAGTTTAAACATTTAATATATTTATTTTATGTCTCAAATTGAAGTTAAAAAAATTATTAAAGCTTTAAATGCCTCAGATGGTGCAGGAGTAAAACTGAAAAGAAGTATAGGAACTCCGGAGGCAGATTATATTGATCCTTTCTTAATGCTTGATGAATTTGGATCTGAAAATAAAGATGATTATGTAGCAGGATTTCCTCCGCACCCTCACAGAGGGATTGAAACAGTTACCTATATGTTAAATGGAGAGTTCGAGCATAAAGATAGCACTGGCGCTAAAGGGATTATGGCTTCAGGTGATGTTCAATGGATGAAAACTGGTAGAGGAATAATTCATTCCGAAATGCCTGCCATGAAAGAAGGAAAATTATTAGGTTTTCAACTTTGGATTAATATGCCAGCAAAATTAAAAAAGAATAAACCTGAGTATCTTTATATCAAAAGTAATCAACTTGGGACTCATACGGATAGTGAAAAAACAGTTAAAGTCATAGCTGGAAAATATGAAAATGCTGAAGGTCCGGAAAAAAATCATAATGTTGAACCTATTTACTTTCATATTGTATTAAATGAGGGAAAAGAATTTGTTTACGATATTCCTAAGGGACATAACTCATTTATATACTTGTTAAAAGGTGAATTAAAAATTGGTAAAAAAAATCATAATAAAACTGCTGACTCAAACTTAGTTTTACTAGAGCGAGGCAACAAACTAAATGTTAAAGCTAATAAAAAGACTGAATTTTTATTCATTGCTGGAAAGCCTATTGGTGAACCCATTGCTAGAGGCGGGCCTTTTGTGATGAACACAAAAGCTGAAATTCTTGAAGCTATTCAAGATTATAATAATGGAACATTTGCTAAATATTAAAAGTTAAAGTACGTTCCAATTTAAAATGCCAAAATCAATAATTATTAATAAAAATGGTGGTCCCGAAGTTTTGGAAATTCAAGATGTAGAGGTTGGATCTCCAGGACCAGATGAAATTAAGGTAACAAATCATGCGATTGGTCTAAACTATATCGATACTTATCATAGATCGGGATTGTATCCGATTAAGTTACCAAGCGGTATTGGTCTTGAGGCTGCAGGAAAAATAGATGAAGTTGGTTCAAACGTCACTGATTTCAACAAAGGTGATAATATAGCATATGCTTCTGTGCCACTAGGAGCTTATTCGCAACAAAGAAATATTCCATCAAAAATAGCTGTAAAAATTCCTGATGGTATTTCATACGAACTAGCTGCAACTTTGATGACAAAAGGTTTAACTACAAATTATTTACTAACAAAAACCTATAAGCTAAAGGCTGGTGAGATTGTACTATTTCATGCAGCTGCTGGTGGTGTAGGACAAATTTTTGCGCAATGGGCAAATAGTATTGGTGCTAAAGTAATTGGTACAGTAGGTTCAGATGAAAAAATAAGAATTGCAGAAGAAAATGGTTATTCGAATGTTATTAATTATTCTAAGCATGATTTTTCAAAAGAAGTTATGAAAATTACTAAAAATGAGGGTGTTAGTGCAGTGTTTGATGGAGTGGGAAAAAATACATTTCATAAATCTTTAGCATGTCTCAAAGTAAGGGGGATGATGGTAAGTTTTGGTAATGCCTCTGGACCATTAGATCCTGTAAATGTCCCGAAAGATATTCAGCCGAAGGGTCTTTATCTTACTAGACCTTCAATAGCACAGTACTTTACAAATAGAAAAGAACTTCAAGCAGGAGCGGACTCAATTTTTGAAAAAGTAAAATTTGGTAAAATCAAAATTAGAATTTCAAAAAAATATAAACTCTCTGATGCTAATCAAGCCCACACTGATTTGGAATCAAGAAAATTACTTGGTCCTGCTGTTATTATTCCATAATGAATGAAAAGGTAGTTTCACCATGTATCAGTATTTGTAAAACTGACCCTGTTACAGGATTTTGCTATGGTTGTGCTAGAACAAATGAAGAAAAAAAAATATGGAAGAATGAAAAAACAACTAATGATTGGAAAAATAAAAATTTAAAAGTAATATTTGGAAGAATGAAAGGTTGGCAGCTTGAAAAAGAAGATTAATAAAAAAAAGATAAATTATATCCAAATTATATCTAGATCATCCAACCATAATATTGATTTATCAATTAGAAATGGGGGTCTTTTTTTTGATAAAGGATTTCATTTTTTTGATTTAGCTTTTTGGTTGGGTAATTCGAAACCAGATAAAATGATTGTAATTTCGAAATCAATTAGTTCTGAGAATTTTTTAAATAAAGGAGATTTTTCAGATGCAGTAATTAATCTAAAACTTAAGAATGGAATAATTGTCGAAATAATATTTAGTAGAAAGTGCAGGTTTGGAAATTTTGAAAAAATTAAGGTATATGGTGAAAAATTTGTACTGGACTCTGATGACTTTTCTAACAAAAGTACGTTGTATAATGACTTTTCTGTAAGACACAGAAATTCATATTTACATTGTTTAAAAAAATTTATTAAAAGTAGAAGATGTCTTTTAATGAATGAAGCAATATTAACCCAAAAGATATGTGCTGATGCTTTGGAAAAAGCAAAATATCAATAATTTATAAAAATTTACTTAAAGCTTTACTTGCAAGCTTTGATGATGAAGTATCAGTTTTAAACGTATTAAGTATCGATTGAGTATTTTCAATTTGCTCTTTAATCTTATTTGGATTTTCAATAAAAGAACTTACAGATTTGAATAAATCTTTTGGATTACATTTTGTTTGAAGTAATTCAGGTATTACTTCTTTTCCTGCCGCAATATTTATAATATTTGCAAATTTGACTTTCACCAAAGACCTTACGATCAAATAATTTAAAAAATTCATTTTATAAAGAATAATTGACGGTACTTTAGATTTGCAAATTTCAAGCGAAACTGTACCGGATTTAGCGACTGCAAATATAGATTTCTTCAGAATATGAGACTTTATTTTATCATCACTAATAATTTCGCAATTTTTTATATTTTGAGATTTAATATATGATTTGATTAAGTCGTATTGTTGTTTTGTTGAATGAAATATGTAAATAAAATCTTGATAATTGCTATTCATTAATTTTATAAAATCCAAAAGTATTGGCATCAATATATCAATTTCAGTTCTCCTGCTTCCTGGGAAAACTGATATCAACGCTTTATTTTTTTCAAATATTTGATTGATATCAATTTTGCTTTCCGTAGATTCATCTAATAAGGGATGACCCACAAACTCATTGCTCATATCTTCTTTATCAAAATATGGTTTTTCAAAATTAAATAATAATAATATGTGATCAATAAATTTTTTAATTTTCTTAACCCTTCCTTCTCTCCAAACCCAAACTTGCGGTGCAACATAATGGATAGTTTTTATACTTGAATTTAGTTTTTTTACACGTTCAGCAACTCTTAAAGTAAAATCAGGACTATCAACTGTAAATAAAATGTCTGGATTAAAATCCTTTATAGCCTTTACAGTCTCATTAATTTTATTATTAATTGTAAAAATGTTTTTTATGACATTGGTAAAACCAATATAAGTAATTTCTTTCAAATCATAAATTGATTTTATTCCCAATGCATTCAAATTTTCTCCCCCCACACTCAAATACTCAATTTCGGAATTATCTTTTTTAAATTCTTGAATTACTTTTGATGCCAACTTGTCTCCAGAGGGCTCACCTGTAAGGATAAAAATCTTTTTCATTTGTACATTCTCCAAAGTTCACCTTTATCAGATAGCAAATATATATCACCACTCTTATGTATTTTGATATCTCTAATTCTTCCTATATTGCCTTTAAATATAATTTTCTCATCAACAAAATTTGATTTATTAAATCTTATTTTTCTTAAAGATTGATCTTTAAGAGATGTGATTAAAGCCTCGCCATTCCATTCTTTAAATGTTTCACCTTTATAAATTGTCATGGCGCTTACTGCGATAGAAGGGACCCAGTACTTAATTGCTTTTGTAAAACCAGGTTTCCATTTTGGACCAATTTTTGTCCCTGAGTAGTTAGTTCCTCCCCAACCTAAAATCTTCCAGCCATAGTTTTCTCCAAAATTTGCTGTTCCAAACCAATCACCTCCTCTTGCACCATGATTAGTCAAATATATTTTATCATCGAA
This sequence comes from uncultured Pelagibacteraceae bacterium, assembly GCA_902555185.1. GTDB lineage: Bacteria > Pseudomonadota > Alphaproteobacteria > Pelagibacterales > Pelagibacteraceae > Pelagilacustribacter. Next base: position 50,891 of record CACDSA010000004.1, read on the forward strand.
AGGTGAGAGAGACATTCCTTGAGGATTTCTAACGCCAATTTGATAAATTTCAGGTAGCCAATCTTTTTTATTAACAAATTTTGGATTATCTTTTGGTATAGATCCATCTAAATTTATTCTTATGATGCTTCCAGGATGTTTAGTATGATCTTGGGCTATCATTCCTTGTCCTCTCTCTCCAGCAGTTACATATAAATGTTTATTTTTAATCACCAATCTGGATCCAAAATGATATCCTGAATTTATAGGAGGCTGAGCTTGAAAGATATTTTTAAAATTTAGTTTCTCATTATTTAGTTTTGCTCTTGCAACAGAAGTGCTAGACATCCCGTTTGATCTATTCTCAGAGTATGAGACAAATACAATACTGTCTTTATGAATTATATCTAATAATCCTCCTTGACCATCTTCTAAAACTTTTAGATTATGGCTTATATCTTTTATTACTTTTTTTTTTAAATTTATAAATTTGATATTTCCAGGCTTTTCTGTAACTAATAAATTTTGATTGTCTATAAATGTCAAGCTCCAAGGACTATCAAATCCCTCGATAACTCTCTCTAGTTTAAAATCATCAGCACTTAAGTTTGTGAATATTAATAGAAAAATTATTAATAGTTTTTTCATTTAATAAGAATAAACATTTTATTTCTATTTGCGTATTTGACACTTTGCCTTTTATTTAAAAAAATATTTAATTTATGTTTTAGGACTATTCCTTTTAGTCCAGCAGTTTTACACTGTTTTAATGTTTCTAACCCTATAGTTGGAAGATCAACTCTTAAATCTTGTCTTTTTTTTGGGAATTTTATTAAGATCCCGTTAGGAGATTTGATTATTTTTTTCACTTTTTTAATCATTTTTTTTGTTCCTCCACTACCCTCAAAGGCTAAAATCTTATTATTTCTACAAATCGCTCCTTGAACAAATGAGAAATTTCCAGTCTTTTTAAGAGCTTTTTCCCCGCAACGTATATCTTTCTTATCAGAGGCATTTGGTTTAATTATTGTATAATTTCCTTTAGGTAAGCTTATTTCGGGAGTAAATTGATTAGATTTCAAAGTTTGAATTTTTTCTTTTTTTAAAATATTTATAATTTGCTTTAAAACCGCTGCATCTCCTAACTTAGAACTTTTTATAATTTTCGGCATATAATAAATACCTTTTAGATCTAATTTAATTGATCTAAAATTTGGTTTAGCTACTTTTCCAGCGAATAAAACCTTTTTACAGTTTTTTGATTTTAATATTGATATAATTCTTCCAAATTGACCGATAGAGACAGAGTGTGAGTTTTTATCTTTTTTAAAAATCTTTTTTTTTGTTAAATCTATTATTAAATATTTTTTTTTATTTTTAATCTTTTTTAAAATATATTTTGGAAAGTCTGTTTCTCCAAAAATTAACCCAATCATAAATTTTTTAATTTTCTGGTGAACAAATTGGTCTTTTTTTATCTTTTTCTATAAATTTTATAACTTCCTCTACAAGTTCGTTACCTTTATATTCGCCATTTATCTTATTTAAATTCTCATGCAAATTTTTAGACGAAAAAATTTTTTTATATGCTTTATCTAATCCCATAATTTTTTGGTTTTCATACTTGTGTCTCCTTAAACCTATTAAATTTAACCCTTGTAAATAATTTCTATTTCCTATTGAAAGGCCAAAAGGGATGACATCTTTTAAAACACCAGTCATTCCTCCAATCATTGCTAATCTTCCGATCCTTGTAAATTGTTGAACTGCAGAATTACCTCCTATCACAACGGAGTCTTCAATCGTAACGTGTCCGCCTAATGGAACATTGTTAGCTATGATAACATTATTTCCTATCATACAGTCGTGAGCAATATGCGATGAGATCATTAATAAACAGTTATTTCCAATTACTGTTTTTGAACCTCCTCCTGCAGTGCCTGGATTTATTGTTACATATTCTCTTATTGAATTATTTTCTCCAATATCTAAATAATTTTTTTCACCTTTAAATTTTAAATCTTGAGGCTGTGTTCCAATACTTGCAAATGGAAAAATTTTTGTACCTTTTCCTATTTTTGTATTTCCTTCGATGTGCACATTGGAAATTAACTCTACATTTTCAGAAATTTCTACATTAGGTCCTACAAAACAAAAGGGTCCAATTTTAACATTTTTAGAAACTTTAGCTTTTTTATCTATTACGCTTGAACTGTGTATCATTATTTTCTGTCTACTATAGTTGCTGACCACTCGGCATCTGCCATTCTTTTCCCATCAACTTTAGCTGTACCTTTATATTTCCAAACTCTACCATGAGATCTTATTGCCTCTATATCTAAATGCAGTTCACAATCAGGTATGACTGGATTTCTAAATCTAGCTTTATCTACTGACATTAAAAAAACTAATTTATTTTCGTACTCTTTTGGATCAATTCCATGAGCTGTTAAAGCGGCGGCAGCTTGACCGAAAGCTTCTACAATTAATACACCAGGCATAACTGGTTGATTAGGAAAATGACCTTGTACGTAGAAACCGTTTTTTTTTACATACATAACCGCTGTTCCAGATTTTAATGGGACAATATTTATTAATTTATCTATCAACAACATAGGCTCTCTATGAGGTAACAAATTTTCTATAGTTTTTTTATCTATCTCCATCTTTTTTAATTTTTTTATTTTTTAAAAATTCTCTTAGTGGCACAGCAGGATAACCCATCACTATTTGATTATCCTTAATATCTTTTACAACTCCACTACCACCGCCTATCTTTACATTATTTCCGATTTTGAGATGTCCAGAAATACCAGCTTGGCCACCGATTGATACATTATTTCCTATAATTGCACTTCCTGCAAAACCGACTTGACCAGCTATCATACAATTTGCACCTATTTTGACATTATGGGCAATGTGAACTTGATTATCTAAATAAGTATTTTGACCAATTATTGTATCGTTTACCGACCCACGGTCTATTGTACACCCAGATGCAATCTCAACGTCTTTTTCAATCAATACTCTTCCAATATGAGGGAATTTTATATTCTTATCTTTTAGAGGAATAAAACCAAATCCTTTTTGACCAATTTTACAATTATCTTGTAGCACAACTCCATCTCCTAAAATTGAATTCTTTATTACACAATTCGAACCAATAATACAATTTTTACCTATTTCTACATTTTGTTCAATTATCGTGTTTGAGCCAACAAAACTATTTTTACCAATTTTTACCCCTTTTCCAATTAAAACATTGTTACCAAATTTAACAGTATTAAATTTTTTGATATTAGTTTTGTTTAAAGTTGAATCTGGATAATCAATATCTGCCTTAGGATAAATTTTTTTTAAAGCTTTTGCCAATTCTAACAGAACATTTTGTACTATAATTTTATCAACATTTTTTGGCAAAAAACTTTCTAAATTTTTTGAAGTTACGCAAGCTCTTGCTTTTGTTTTTGAAGCTTGAGACTTATATTTAATTGAGTCAAAAAATGTAAGATCTTTTTTTTTTGCTGTATGTAGTGGTCTTACATTTTGAATAGAAAATGATTTATTTTTTATATCTGGAAAAATTTTATTTATAGAAATATTTTTTTTGTTAAAAAAAAAATTTGAACTCATTCATTGTTAATCAAGTTTAATTGATTTTAATTTTTTATTTAATAAATCAGTAATATCTTTTGTAATATCTAAGCTTTCATCAGCTAGTAACAAATTCTTTTTATCAATTACCATCCTAATTTTTTTTTCGGACATATAGTCTTTGATAATAGGATTTAAATTTTTCAAAAGTTCATTTCTTGCTTTAGTTCGTTGTTTTGCTACAGAATTTAAAAGAGTATTTCTTTCTTTTTGTAAAGATGAAACTTTGTTTCTTAAATCGGTAACTTTTTTCTTATACTCTTCTTGAGATATAACTTTTTTTTGTTCAATTATTTTTTTCTCTTCCTCTTGTAATTTTTTTTCTTTATCCTTTAATTTCTTGATGCCCTTATCTAACTTACTTTTCAAAAAAGTCTGAGCTTTTTTTCCTGCCTCACTTTGATTTAATATAAATTTAAAATCAACATAATGAGGTGTTTCTGCAATTAATTTATGTTGAAAAACAATTAAAATTAGCAAAATTATTGAAGATAATTTAAAGAGTTTCATAATTAAAAAGTTGTTCCTAAACTAAAGTTAAAACTTTCAGTTTTGTCTGTACTAGCTTTAGATATATTTCTAGAAAAAGTAAAGGACATTGGTCCTACAGGTGAATTCCAATTAGCTATTATGCCAGTAGATGACCTAATCTTGTTGCTATCATCCAATGAACTATCATAATCAACTCCCCAAACATTTCCAAAATCTAGAAACAAATTAATATCTGTATTGGTAGCTTCAGGTAGTAAATTTGGTAGGTTTGCCTCAAAATTTAAAGCTGCTGCATAATTTCCTCCAATATGATCATCTCCATCTACCGGTCCCACTTTGTTTCTCTCAAAACCTCTCAACCTTCTAGAACTTAATGAGGTTCTTTTGCTAAGCCTCACATCTTCGTCGTTTAGTCCTGAAACATTAGAAAAATAAAATTTTACTGCACTCACAACGTTGTTTGTTAAAGTGTTGTAATCGCTTACAGTAACAGTGTTAGAAATATAACCTTTATCAGCTACAATCGGTAATGATTGGCTAAAACTTACTATTGACCCGCTAGTTGGCATAAAAGCTCTATTTCTTTTATCAAAAGTAAACCCGTAGTTGCCTGAAAGTTCACTAAAAGTACCAGCTTGTTTTTTTAATGCATCAGAAGCTGTGCCTTCAGTCCTCAAATCATCATAACTAGCATTTAATCCTAATGAAGCTTTTATATCTTTATATTGCTCAAACGAGGTGCCAATACCTGCTGAAATTATTGAGTTTTCATATCCTTTGTCTGGCACGTCATTTTGTGTGCTAGACAATGCATAGTTTAAAGAATTTCCTAGAAAGTCATAATTTGGATTTGAATAACTTAGTGTGCCTGATAAAGATTCTGAATTTACATCTAGATTAAATCCAACTGCTTTTCCCTCTCCAAGCCAATTATTTTCTTTAACACCTATAGCAAAAGTACCTCCATCTGTACCGATACCTGCACCAGCAGATATTTCTCCAGTGGGTTTTTCCTCTACATCAATATTAATCTTTTTTAGATTTGTTTTACTGCCCTCAAGTACTTTGTAATTAACTGATTTAAAAATATTTCTTTCTTTTATTTCAGCAACAGATTTTTCAATATTCAGTTTGGTAAAAGGGTCTCCTTCATCTATAACTAATTCACCCCTAATTACATCTTCGTTAGTTATATTGTTTCCAGTAATGTCAATTCTCTCTACTAATATTTTTTTTCCTTCAAACACATTAAATACAATATTAATAGCATTACCTTCGACTGTTTCTTGCACGTTATGTTCAACGAATTGTAAATTATTTTTAAGAATTAATTCATCTAATTCCTCAAGAAGCTTTTTAATTGTAAAAGGAGAATAATAATCTCCTATATATTTTTCATAAATTTTATTTAAAGGAAAAAATAATTTTTTATCAAACACACTATCAACATTGGTAGAAATTTTATTAATAGTATATCTTTTTCCCTCCTCTATAGAGTAAACAAGATTTACATTTCCAGTTTTATCTAATTGAGCGGCATTTGAATTTACTTTAATATCATAATAACCAATTGATTTATAATAGTTAGTTAATAACCGAATGTCTAAATTGATTAAATTTTGATTAAAATTTGTATTTCTAGTAATAACTTTCCAAAATTTGTCTTCTTCACTTGCAACTATATCTCTAAGTCTACCCGATCGAACATTATTATTTCCTATAAATTTTATAGAGGAAATTTTTGTTTGATCTCCTCTAACTATTTCAATAACTAAATCAATATTTTCTTCATCTATTTTTTTAATTTTTGCCTCAACTTTACTAAAGTTATATCCTGCAGAAGCATATAACTTTTTAATTGTATCTATATCCTTAGCTAAAAAAGATTTTACAAATGATCTGTTCTCTTTAAGTTTAATTAATTTTTTTATTTGTTCTTTGTATTTTGTGCTTTTTTCTCCAAAAATAATTAATTGATTTACCACTGGATATTCTTTCAAAGTTACTGTCAAAGTATTTTTATTAAGCTCAACTCTTACATCTTCAAAAAAATTTGTAGAATAAAGATTCTTTAAAATTTGATCGAGGTCATTTTCTGAATAATCTTTTTTTAGCTCAATTTCACCATAGATTTTTATAGTTTCCTTAGAAATTCTTTTATTTCCTTCAATAATTATATCATTAACCATTTCAGCTTTGGCTGATGAAAAAAAGATAAAAAGAATTATGTAAGCCAACTTCTTCATTTTTTAATTTTCTTTAAAGTCCACTGTTTTGCCCATTGATCAATTTTATTGATTTGGTTTAAATTTTTAGGGTTTCTTATAGCATATTTTTTATAATTTCTATCGCTCAGAATGTTCATTATGTTTTTTGATATGCTCAAAAAAGGTATCTTTTTTAACAAAAATTGATCAACTAATATTTCATTAGCTGCATTTAAAATTATTGGGGTAGATGGGTATTCATTTAATCGTTTTTTAATTTTTATAATAGGGAAAGTTTTTTTATTTATCTTATCAAATGTTAAATTTTTAATGCTATCATTTTTTTTACTTCCTTTAATTTGTAAAAAATCTTGTATATGTATGTTTCCATCAAAAATCGCATTTGCTAATGGCACAATCATAGAAGTCTCATGGTATAAGAATTTAATTAATCCATTATTAAGAATTATTATTGCATGAACTAAAGACTCAGGGTGAATAATTATATCTAGCTTATAATCTGGAATCTTAAATAACTTCTGGGCTTCAATAAGCTCTAACATTTTGTTCATTAAAGTTGCGGAGTCAATTGAAATTTTTTTTCCCATTTTCCATTTGGGATGTTTTAAAGCTTCTCTAGGAGAAATATTTTTAAATTTATTAATTTGTAAGTTTAAAAAAGGTCCGCCAGAGGCTGTAATATATATTTTTTTAATATTTTTAATCTCATTTTCGCGTAAAAGGTTTAATAAAGAAAAGTGCTCAGAGTCTATAGGTACAATTTCTGTATTATATTTAAGAGAGTCTTTTTTAATTAAATCCCAACCACATATAATTGACTCCTTATTAGCGATCAAAATTTTTTTACTGGCTTTAACCATAAAAATTGTAGGCTCTAATCCAGCAATACCTGGTACAGCTGAAATAGTAATATCAATTCTTTTTTTAAATTTTAATGATTTAAAATTATTTAAGATCTTTATTGTTTTTAATTTAAACTTATTTTTTACTTTTTTATAAATTTTTTTGTCTGTGATAACGAAAATTTTTGGATGGTATTTTTTAATCTGTTTACAAATTAACGGAAAATTTTTATTTGCTGAAAGCAATATAATATCAAAATATATTTTTTTTTTTTCTAATATCATTAAGGCATTTAAACCAATGGATCCTGTTGAACCTAGTATTGAAATTTTTTTTTTCATTTAATAAATAATTAAAAAGGTTAATAATCCAAAAGGTAATCCAAAATAAATACCATCTAATCTATCTAGTAACCCTCCGTGACCTGGCAAAAAATTTCCTGTATCTTTTACTTTTGCTTTTCTCTTTAAAAATGAAAAAAGTAAATCACCAAATTGGCAAAAAATTGAAACTAGAATACTAACTAAAATAATATTTAAACTTAAATTTTTGAAAAAATAAATAAATAAACCGGTAATAATTATAATTGTAAACAAAATTGAACCAATAGCACCCGCTATTGTTTTTTTTGGACTAATAGAAACTAGCTTTGGGCCTTTAAAAATGTTTCCAAATACATACCCGCCAATATCTGAACCCATGCAACCTGCAAGAATAATAAACATCATAATTTTTAATTCTACAAAATTTGCAAATATAAAAAAAAAATAACAAAATAAAGAAATATATAAAATAAATGAAATATTTAATGTCAGAGAATAAAATTTCTTTTTAAATATCTTTTTAGATAAATTAAAAAATTCCATCAAAGATAAAATACTAGTAATTATCAAAGCATATAATAGAAAAATATCATTAATAAAGACTAGAATAAAAAATAAAAAAAGTAGACAAGATGTTTTTATTCTTGTTCTAAGGTTTAATGACATTATATACCTCCAAAGTTTCTCTGAATATTATTGTATTTTCGAATAATATTTTTTAAATCCTTAGAATTAAAATCTGGCCATAATTTTTTTAAGAAAAATAATTCTGTGTAAGCAAGTTGCCATAACATAAAATTACTTAATCTTTGTTGCCCACCTGTTCTTACTAAAATATCAGGATTTGGTAAATTTCTAGTATAAAGATTTTTTTCTACATTTTTAATGTTTAAATTATTTTTTGATTTTTTCATCGCGTTAATTATTTCACTTTTTGCACCATAATCTATGGCCAAATTAACTATAATTTTTTTATTTTTTTTTGTAAGTATTTCACTTTTTTTTAATACCTTCTTTACTTCCTGGGATAATTTCTTTTTTTCTCCTAAAATATTTAGCCTAATTCCTTGTTTGATTACATTTTCAATTTCTCTTGAAAAATAGTTCTTAATTAATTTGAACAAAAATGAGATTTCTTTTTTTGGACGCTTCCAATTTTCTGAAGAAAAAACATAAAAAGTTATTATAGGAATTTTAAGATATATAGAACTTTTGACAATTTTTTTAACAGTTTCAACACCTTTTAAGTGGCCAAAATTTCTTCCCTTTCCCCTTTTTTTTCCCCACCTGCCATTGCCATCCATAATAAAGGCAATATGGCTGAGCTTATTCATATTTGTATTATCTCTTTTTCTTTATCAGAAGAAATCTTTTCAATATTTTCTACATTAAGGTCAGTAAGTTTTTGTATTTCTTTTTCAAAATTTTTATTTTGATCCTCTGAAATAATTTTTTCTTTAAGTTTTTTTTTTAAATCTTCATTTGCTTCTCTACGAATATTTCTAATAGCAACCTTACTTTTTTCTCCCATGTTTTTTAAAACTTTAATAAGTTCCTTTCTTCTTTCTTCAGTCAAATCAGGTATTCTTAATCGAATAATTTGGCCATCAATTTGAGGATTAATTCCAAGCTCAGACTTTAGTAAAGCTGCCTCAATTAATGAGGTATTAGATTTATCCCATACTTGGATAGATATAAGTCTAGCTTCTGGAACGGTTACGGTTGCGAGTTGATCCACAGGCATTTGTTGCCCGTAAACATCAACCTTAATCGTATCTAACATGCTAGTGTTTGCTCTGCCAGTTCTTAAAGTTGAGATATCTTTTTTAAAAGATTGAATACTTTTATCCATCTTAGATGAATAATGTTTTTCACTAAATTCGCTGCTCACAACTAAATCCCTTCACCAACTTTATATCTAACAAATTTTAAAACTTTAATTTCTTTCTCTAAACTATGCTCCTTTAAAATCTCTAGAACCTTTCTTTTTGGATCCATAATCCAAAGCTGACTAAGAAGTGAATTATCATTTAAAAATTTCGAAATTTTACCCTTAGAAATTTTCTCAATCATTTCCGCAGGCTTTCCAGAGTTAGAAATTTCTGCTTTTATAATTTCTAATTCTTTATCTACAATCTTTTTATCTATTCCATCCTTATCAATTGCTAAAGGACTTGAAGCAGCAATATGCATAGCAATTTTTGTTCCGATCCCTTCATTTTTTCCTTTCACTATACCTTCTAAATTCACAATAGAAACAATCTTTCCTATATTCTTTTCTATAGCAGAATGTACGTAAGAAAAATTAATACCTTGAGAATTGTCAAAATAAACTGATCTTCTAATCGTTATTTTTTCACCAATTTTAGCAATTAAATTAAGTAAATTATCTTTAACTGAAATATCATTTTTCATTTTTAAACTATTTAATTTTTCTAAATCTCCTTTAGCTGAAAAATTCAAATCTGATAATTCCTTACAAAAATTTACAAAGTTTTCATTTTTTGCGACAAAATCAGTTTCGCTGTTGATTTCTATTAACGATATGTTTCCTTGGTCTTCTTTTACTAAAGCTAAACCTTCTGAGGCTGTTCTGCTCATTTTTTTTGAGGCTTTTGCTATTCCTTTTTTTCTGAGATATTCTATTGATTTATCAATATCCCCCTTAGTTTCGTCCAAGGCTAACTTACAATCTTTAAACCCTACCCCGGTCATTTCCCTAAGTTTCTTTATATTATCGAGTAAATTTTTTTCGGACATTTTAAATTAAAAAAAATTATTTTTGATTTTCTACAGGTTTTTTGTTTTTTTCTTCTTTAATTTCCTGGCCTTTGATAAATTTTTCTGCATCTTTGATAGTATTTTTTAAAAGTTCACAATAAAGATTGATAGATCTTCTAGCATCATCATTTCCCGGAATTGGAAAATCTATTCCAGTAGGATCTGAATTTGTATCTAGAACCGCAATAATTGGTATACCTAATTTTTTTGCTTCAGCAACCGCTAAAGACTCTATATTAGTATCAATAATAAATATTAAGTCCGGTGTTTTCTTCATTTCTGCTATCCCTCCAAGAGATCTCTGTAATTTTTCTTTTTCTTTACCAAACTTCAAAATTTCTTTTTTAGTGAATCCTAAATTTTCCTTTGATAATTGATCTTCTAATTTCTTAAATCTTTTTATTGAATTTTGTATTGTATTCCAATTCGTAAGCATCCCGCCTAACCAACGATAATTTACGTAATACTGACCAGTTTCTTTAGCAAGCTCACTAACTTGTTCCGATGCTTGTTTTTTTGTTGACACAACTAAAAGTTTACCTCCGCTCGAAATTACTTTGTGGACTTGCACAAGAGCGTTTTTTATAAATTCAACAGTTTGTGTTAAATCAATTATATGTATAGAGTTTTTCTCACCAAAAATGTACTTTTTCATTTTTGGATTCCACCTAAGGGTTTTGTGACCTAGGTGTACACCTGCTTCTAAGAGTTGTTTTATATCTACTTTTGGTACGTTCATAATTTTCCGGTTAATCCACCACAGTAAACCCAAACTAATGGACCGGTAGGGAAAAACCCTTATAACTGTGTGCGAAATCACTACTGATATATACAATCAAAACAAAAAATCAACACTCTAAACAATTATTTTTGATACGTAATTCTTAGCTTTTAGAGCTTTAAAATGATTTAAATCAAATTTTCGATTATTTTGTAAAGAATAGCTGGCTTTTTTATTTTGATGTTTAAATATAAGATTTACCTCTGTCTCTCCGCTTTTAGATAATATTTCCTTTATCTCATTCAAATCAAAGTTTTCTTTAAGCTCAATTATAACTCTAGAATAAGGTTTATCTATTACTTGATCTAAGCTCAATATCTTTTTAACGTTAACTCTTTTTTTTGGTGTTTCTCCAGTAATGTTGTCTTTTTGAAGAGTTAGTACAAATGACTCGGACTCCTTTAATTTATCTCTATTGTTTACAAGCATCTCTGAGAACACAAATAATTCAAATTCACCTTTTTTGTCACTAAATTTTATGATTGCATACGGTGAACCTTTTGCACTTTTTTTTTCCTGAATCGACATAATTGTTCCAGCGACTAGTGCTTCTTTTGACTCGTCATTATAGAACTGGTCATAGGAAACGATCTTTAATTGGTTAAAGATATCCGCATAGTCATTTAGTGGATGATTTGACATATAAAATCCTAAAGATTTAAACTCTTCTGACAATAATTCTTTTTGCTTCCAAGGGGTTGATGGTAAAAATTCAAAACTATCAGCATTGAAAATATTGTTTTCGAAAAGATTTGATTGATTGCTTACTTTGTCATCGTTAATATTTTTTATTTTTTGCAAAATTTTAGGTATAGAATTGAAAATCTTATTTCTGTCACTATCAAATTCGTCAAAAACACCTGCTTTAGTTAATCCTTCTAATTGTAATTTGTTCACATCTTTAGAATCTACTCTATTGATAAAATCTATAAGAGATTTAAAAGTTCCTTTATCCTCTCTTTCCTTAATAATATTAGATATAGCCTCAAAACCCACATTTTTAATCGCACCCAAGCCATAATAAATTTTTCCCTGAGTAGCTTTGAACTCGGCAAAACATTTATTGATGGATGGTCTTATGATATCAACTTTTAATCTTTTTAATTCTTCAACGAATTCCCTCAACTTAGAAGTATTTGTTAATTCAGTTGACATAGTGGCTGCGATGAAATCCTCTTTATAATATGTTTTTAAAAAAGCTGTTTGATATGCGATTAAAGCATAAGCGGCGGCATGACTTTTATTAAAACCATATTGAGCAAATGGCTCAATTTTTGTAAAAACAAAATTTGCAACGTCTTTAGCAATGCCATTTTTTATTGCACCATTTATAAATCTTTCTTTTTGTTTATCCAACTCAGCTTTCTTTTTTTTTCCCATTGCTCTTCTTAAAATATCTGCCTCACTAGCAGTAAAACCTGCTAAAGTTTGGGCGATTTGCATTACTTGTTCTTGATAAATAATAATTCCATATGTGGGTTTCAAAATATCTTTTAATATTGGATGGATATAGTCAGGATCTCTTTTTCTATTTTTACAGTCGTTGTAAATTGGTATGTTGCTCATTGGACCAGGGCGGTATAAAGCTACAAGAGCGATAATGTCGTCAAATTTGTTAGGCTTCATTTGTCTAATAGCCTCTCTCATACCGGCACTTTCTAATTGAAATAACCCAGTTGTTTCCCCTGTAGATAACATTGAAAATACTTTTTCATCACTTTGATTGATTTTATTTATATCTAAATTTATATTTCTTTTTTTTAATCTTTTTAAAGTTTTATCAATTACACTTAAAGTTTTTAATCCTAATAAATCAAATTTAACTAATCCAGCATTTTCTGATGAATACATATCAAATTGGGTAGAAGGTAAAATAAGATTTGAGCTATGATCAATATAAAGCGGGAATTGTTCAGCTAATTTTTCTCCAGCAATAACTACTCCTGCTGCATGTGTCGCCATGTTCCTATTTAAACCTTCTAACTTCAATGATAGTTCCAAAAGTTTTTTTACTTTTGGATTGTTTTTAATTTCATCCTTAAATCTAGGTTCTCTATCTATAGATTCTTGAAGAGTTAATGGTCTAGATGGATCAAATGGAACCATTTTACAAAGTTTGTCTACATGTCCATAAGGTAAACCGAGGACTCTACCAACATCTCTAAGAGCCATTCTTGCTTTAAGTTTACCAAACGTTATTATGTGGGCTACTCCGTCTTTATATTTAGTCTTTAAATATTCAAAAACTTTATCTCTTTTCTCCTCACAAAAATCGATGTCAAAATCAGGCATTGAGATTCTGTCAGGATTTAGAAATCTTTCAAATATTAGGTCATACTCAATTGGATCTAAGTCTGTAATGTCTAAACAATAAGCAACTAAAGAACCTGCTCCAGACCCTCTACCTGGTCCGACAGGAATAGAATTTTTTTTAGCCCATCTTATGTAATCAGAAACAATTAAAAAATAACTTGCATAATCCATTGAATTTATAATGCTAATTTCATGTTTTAGTCTATCCTGATATAAATTTTTTATTTCATTTAAAGTTTTAGAATTATCTTTTTTAATGATAAAATTTTTAATTCTATTTAATAAGCCTTCATTTGCTTGTTTTGATAATTCAGCCTCAGGAGAGTTTCT
>CACDSA010000005.1 GCA_902555185.1 uncultured Pelagibacteraceae bacterium
AAAAAGGCTATTACAACAGGTATTATCACAGAATTGTAAAAGGGAGGGCCAACCGAAATCTTATTATTTGAAATTGCGTCTGTAAATATTGGGTACAAAGTACCTAATAACACTGTGATTAAATAAAACATCATGAACCAATTATTTATCAAAACAAAAGTTTCTTTACTGTTCGAGTTAATCAGGTCGTTCGTTGGCTTATATTTACTAAATAAAAAATAAATTGATACGAAAATCATTAAGCTTAAAAATATTAAAATGTATATACCTCTCGATGGATCGTTAGCAAAAGTATGAACTGAATTAAGTATTCCAGACCTAACCAAAAAAGTACCTGTTACACTTAAAGTAAATGTCAGTAAACAAAGTATAATTGTCCAAAAATAAAGTGTATTTCTTTTTTCTAAAACTAATAGGCTATGTAACAGAGCTGTCATTGCAAACCATGGGAGTAAGGATGCATTTTCAACTGGGTCCCAAAACCAAAAACCTCCCCAACCTAACTCATAGTATGCCCAGATAGATCCTACTAGGATGCCTAATGTTTGAAAAATCCAAGAGATCAAAACCCAATTTTTGATTGATTGCGCAAACAAACTGCCAGAGTAATTTGTAATCATTGAAGCCATAGCTGCAGAAAAATATATGGAGGATCCTACAAATCCAATATAAAGTAGAGGGGGGTGAATTGCTAAAGCTGGATCCTGTAATATTGGATTCAAACCTAACCCTTCTTTAGGAATAGGGATTATAGAGCTAAAAGGATTCGAGTTAAAAATTATAAAAAATAAAAAACCTAAAATTAATAAGTTTTGAATTATTAAGGTATAAAGTCTGTAATTCTTTGGATGATTTTTATTTAAAATCAAAAATAAAAATGAGAAAATTGTAAGTATTATAACCCAAAGTAATAAACTTCCCTCATGGTTTCCCCAAGTTCCAGAAATTTTATAAAAGAGAGGCTTTAATGAATGAGAGTTTTGATAAACAGTGATTAAAGAAAAATCGGAGACAATGAAAGCAGCAGAGAGTGTAAAAAAACAAATTAAAACTAAAGTGCTTTGCAATAAGCTAATCTGATAAATATTTTTGAAAATTAAATTATTTTTTATTTTTAAACATTTTAAAGAATTATAAATAATTAACGAACTTAAAAGAATATTTATAAATAAAAGAAAATTTCCAGTATTACTTAGCATTTTCTTTCATTATGTTTTTTAGTTCTGGAGGCATATAATTCTCATCATGTTTTGCTAAAATTCTGTCAGCGACAAAAAACTTTTTGTCCTGTAGTTTACCCTCTGCCACTACCCCTTTGCCCTCTGCAAATAAGTTTGGTATTGTTCCTTTAAAACTTACATTGATCTCATTTTTAAAATCTGTAATTATAAATCTAATTTCCTGATCTTTTATTTTAAGTGTATTTTTTTTCACCATTCCGCCAACTCTAATTTTTTTTTCAAAATTTATATCTTGGTTTATCTTAATATCAGTAGGAGAATTAAAATATAAAATATTTTTATTAAGAGCATTTAGAATCAAAAAAATTCCAATTACTGAACCAAATAAAAATAATGCTACAAGAGAGGCCCTTTTTTTTACTTTTTTTGGAAGCATTAAATGCTTTAAATCGTTTTATTGTATGATGCTAATATTTTCGAAGCGATTTTAGAATTTCTTAGAACTGTTTTTTTTTGTTGAATAGAAAGTTCTTCAATTTCTTTGGCAAATTCCTTCTCATATTTTTTCAGTGTTTTTCTTGTCTTGTAGTAAACAAGCCCACAAACTAAAAAAGTTATCACAAAAGATGACCATACGAAAATTCCGTATCCGTTCATAGTTATAAAATTACTGATCATATCTCTTTAAATTCTTTTTCTTGATTCTAATGATTTCTGTCTTGTATTTCATTAGAAAAATTAGCGCACAATACAAAATTAATACAAAAAACATAAGCAATAAAGGCGTTAACATTGAAGAATGTATTGTACTTGTACCACTAATCTTAATACTTGCAGGTTGATGTAGCGTACTCCACCATTCTACAGAGTATTTAATGATTGGTATATTTATTAGACCTATAACTGCAACAATGCTCGAGATTTTGTTTGCTTTATCATCTTCATCAAAAAATTTGTGTATGACAATGAAAATTAAGTAAAATAGTGCCAATATTACCATAGAGGTTATCCTTGCGTCCCAGGCCCAAAAAGTTCCCCATGTAGGCTGACCCCAAATGGATCCAGTTACTATTGCAATACAAGTAAACATCAAACCTATAGGCGCAATACTCTTTGTAATTAATTTCAAGTTTTTAATTTTGAAAATAAAATTTAAAATAGAAAGAATCGCAATACAGCTGAAGGAGGCAAGACTAATCCAGGCCGCCGGTACATGCACATACATTATTCTCACACTTTCGCCTTGCAAATAATCAGGGGGAGAAAAAACTAATGCAAACGAAAGAGCAATTAAAAGTAAAACAAAAAATATTGAATTAATAAAATTTATTAATTTTTCTATTAAAAAAAAAATATAACTATTATGAAAAAAATTTAACATTTAGTTTAACTACTATAATATTTTTTTTTTGTGAAGTTAAATTATAAGCCCAATTGAGAATGGGAGGGAGTAATACAATAAGATTATTCTCAATTAGGCTAAAACATCCTTTTATTACCTTGTCTGTGTGTCGCAGATTTGAATAAATTTTGTTTTATTTTAGGCGATTAGAAATTAATTAGATATTTTGAGGTAACTTGATCCTTTTTTACCTGAAAAAATTTCCTCAATTAGAGGGTGCTTCACAGGCTCTTTGGAACTATCTAAAAGTAAATTTTGCTCTGAAACGTAAGCTTCGTAAGTTACGTCATTACTTTCGGCCAAAAGATGATAAAAAGGTTGGTCTTTTCTAGGTCTTACTTCTTTTGGGATCGATTGGTACCACTCCTCTGAATTATTAAATTCAAAGTCAACGTCATAAATTACTCCTCTAAAATCGAAATGACGGTGTTTAACCACTTCTCCTATTGAAAATTTAGCTCTATTACTTATTGCCATTCCTAATAGTTAGTAATTTTTTTGCTAAAATCAATATCTAATTTGTTATAGTTAAATTATATGTTAGTCTTTAATTTGTGAATAAGTCACTTTTAAAATTTATTACTGACTTTGGACCTTTATTAATCTTTTTTACTATCTACTATAAAAGTGGAAATAATCTAATTGTTGCTATTCCTCCTTTAATTATTGCCACTATTGTAGCTGTTGCAATTATGTACTTTGTCGAAAAAAAAATACCATATGTGCCATTAGTTGGAGGTATAGTTATTACACTATTTGGTGGCCTTACTCTTTATTTTAATAACCCGATTTTTATTTACATGAAACCAACCATAGTGAATTTAATTTTTTCTGGAATATTGATTATTAGTAAAGTCTTTTTTCAGAGAAACTTTCTGAAATTTTTTTTACAAACGGCTTTTCAGTTAAACGACATTGGTTGGAATAAGTTAAATTTTAGATGGGCATATTTTTTTATATTTTTAGCAATACTCAATGAAATTGTTTGGAGAACGCAGCCTGAAACAACTTGGGTAAACTTCAAGGTGTGGGGTATTCTACCAATTACTTTTATATTTACAGCTTTTCAGGTACCATTAATTAACAAGTATAAAATATGAATAAAATAAAATTAATTATAAATAATGATATTAAGAAAAATGAAAAGCAGAAATTTTTTATTAAGAAAGAACTTCAATGTATTTTAAATCTTTATGCAAAAATGGTATCTAATGGGTCTTGGAAAGATTACTCCTTTTCAACTGGCGCAAAAGAAGTTTCATTTGATGTTTACAAAAGAGCATCTGAAAAACCTGTGTTGAGAATTACAAAAAACTTAAAGCCAAATTATTTTAACGAAAAATTTCTAATTAAAGATAAGGATGGAAAAGTAATAAAAAAGTCGGAAAGTCTAAATTTTCTAATAGATAGAACCAGTTGGAATAGATTAAAACTTATAAAATAATTATCTTCTTTGGCCAAAAAGTCGTAGAAGCATAATGAACAGATTTATAAAATCGAGATAAAGAGTTAGTGCGCCCATTACAGCCTTTTTGCCCATTAGCTCTCCGCTATCGCTAGCTAAATACATATTTTTAATTTTTTGAGTATCGTAAGCTGTTAAACCAACAAAAATTAATACTCCGATTATTGAAATTACAAAATACATCATGGCAGACTTCATAAATAAATTCACTAAAGATGCAATTATTATCCCAAAAAGTCCCATGATTAAAAAAGAACCCAATTTAGTTAGATCTCTTTTAGTTGAATATCCGTAAATGCTCATAGCACCAAATGTTCCAGCTGTAATAAAGAATACTCTAGTAATACTGGCGCCAGTGTATGCGATAAATATGGATGATAAAGATAAACCCATCAAAGATGCAAAAATCCAAAAAACAGTTTGTGCTTTAGCTGCGCTCATTTTTGCAATACCAAAACTCATGTAGAAGACAACACCAAGTGGAGCTAACATTACAACCCATGCCAAGCCTGAGTTATACAGAGAATTTCCTAAAGACGAAAGAATAAGAGGTTCAAAGGAGACAACAGCAAACTTTGCTGTAAGAAGTGCAATAAACCCTGTTAGAGCTAAAGCAGAGCTCATGTAGTTGTAAACCTTTAGCATGTAGGATCTTAAACCCTGATCAATTATTGCTTCTGAGGCTGAAGATCTGACTGTTGATCTTTGTTTATTAATTTCCATAGTTAATTATATAAGTTTTTTTAAATACTTTTCAATAGGCAAAAATTGACCTAAAAAACTATGATAATTATTAGTTTTTTATGAAATTTAAAAAATTGGGCACTACAGATCTAGATGTGAGTTTAATTTGCCTAGGCACAATGACATGGGGAACACAAAACTCTGAAAAAGATGCTTTTGAGCAAATGGACTATTCGCTTAGCGAGGGAGTAAATTTTTTTGATACGGCCGAACTTTATTCTGTTCCTCCTAATTCAGTCTCATACGGTAAAACTGAAACAATGATTGGTAATTGGTTCGAAAAAAGAAAAAACAGAGACAAAATAATTTTAGCATCTAAAGTCGCAGGTCCTGGATGTGATTGGATTCGAGGTGGAGGAAATAATTTTAACGAGAAAAAAATTGGTGAGGCAATCGAGGGAAGTCTCAAGAGGCTAAAAACAGATTACATTGATTTGTATCAATTGCATTGGCCTGAACGATCAGCAAATTTTTTTGGTAGGAGAGATTACATAAATAATGATAGTGAAGGTAAATGGAATAGTTTTGAAAGTGTACTTGAGGCTCTAAAAAAGTTTATTGAGAGTGGAAAAATTAGATATATTGGTATGTCTAATGAAACACCATATGGGTTTTCTAAATACATAGAGTTGTCAAAAAATAAGAATCTTCCAAGAATGATGTCAGTTCAAAACCCATATAATTTAGTAAACAGAACTTATGAAATTGGCATGTCAGAAATATCTATTAGAGAAAAATGTGGCTTACTAGTCTATTATCCATTAGCAGCTGGAGCGCTTTCTGGAAAATACAGAAATGGTAAAATGCCTAAAAATTCCCGTCAAGCTTTATTTAAAGGTTGGGAAAGACATTTAAATCCTTTGGCAATGAAAGCTTATGATGAATATTATGAATTAGCTAAAGATAATAACTTGACTATGGTTCAACTTGCTCAAGCATTTGTTAATACGAGACCGTTTGTTACAAGCAACATCATTGGAGCAACAACCATGAAACAGCTAAAAGAAAATATAGATAGTATAAATATAGAATTGTCTGACGATATTATAGAGAAAATTAATCTTATTCATAATAAAAATCCCAATCCATCTCCTTAATTCAAAGCATTGAAATAGATAATTTTTAGTATAAAAACTAAATATGTCTCTAAAAAAAATTTTATTAACTTTTATATTAGTTATATTTTCTGTGAATGCAGTTGCAGTAACTCCAAGATCGACTGGAAAGTATAAAAACTGGGAAAGTTTTATTGCTGAGACTGATAAAGGGAAAATTTGTTTTGCTCAAACTATGCCGATCAAAAGAGCACCTGCTGCAGTAAAAAGAGATGAGTCCAAATTATTTGTTACTTTTAGGCCTTCAGAAGATATAAAAGACGAGGTGAGCTTAACAAGCGGTCATGATTTCAAATCCTCGAGTGTAACCGCCTCTTCAGGAAAAAGAAAATACTCTTTTTTTTCACAAAAAAACTTTGCATGGTTGCTCGATGATCAGGAAGAAAAAAAATTTATAAAACTAATGAAAAAAGCGACAAATGTAATTGTAAAAGCAAGAACAATAAAAGGTGCGGAAACTACTGATCATTATTCAATGATGGGATTTACAAAAGCATATAATACCGCAAAAAAAACCTGCGGTTAGATGAAGAAAATTGTATTAGCTTACTCAGGCGGATTAGATACTTCAGTAATTTTAAGATGGTTGCAAGAAAATTATAGAGCAGAAATAGTTGCTTATACTTCAGATATTGGCCAAGAAATTAATAGAAAAAAAATTATAACTAACGCGAAAAATCTGGGAGTAAAAAAAATAATAATCGAAGATTTAAAAAATATCTTTGTAAAAGACTATGTGTTTCCATTGATTAGAGCACATGCTGTTTACGAAGGAATTTATTTACTTGGCACTTCAATTGCTAGACCTTTAATAGCTAAAAGACAAATTGCCATCGCAAAAAAATTTAAGGCTTACGCAGTATCTCATGGAGCGACAGGTAAAGGCAATGACCAGGTTAGATTTGAACTTGGTTATGCTTTTTTTGGTGGAAAAAAAATTAAAACTATTGCACCTTGGAGAGAGTGGAAATTGCAGTCTAGAGCAGATTTAATTAAATATGCAAAAAAAAATAATATTCCTATTCCTAAAGACAAAAAAGGTGCGCCACCTTTCTCCGTTGATGATAATATTTTCCATACTTCTACTGAAGGTAAGATTTTAGAGAATCCAAAAAATTCTGCACCAGAATTTATTTTTCAAAGAACTGTTTCGCCGGAGAAAGCCCCAAATAAAAAAACAAAAGTAAAAATTACCTTTAGAAATAGTGATCCAATTGCTGTGAATGGAAAAAGATTAAGGCCTGATAAACTTTTAGATAAATTGAATATTCTTGCCGGAAAAAATGGCGTTGGAAGAGTAGATCTTGTTGAAAATAGATTTATTGGTATCAAATCAAGAGGTGTTTACGAAACACCTGGTGGGACTTTGTTATATGCTGCACATAGAGCGATGGAGTCAGTGACATTAGATAAAAAAACAGCCCATGATAAAGAGAAAGTTATGCCTGAGTATGCTGAATTAGTCTACAATGGATATTGGTTTTCAAAAAAAAGAATTAAACTTCAAAAAATAATTGATAAAAAAAGAAATAAGGTTTCAGGCGAAATAGTTTTGAGCTTGTACAAAGGAAATATTACAATTCTTTCAAGGAATACAAAAAACAAAGCCTATTCAGTGAAAAAAGTTTCTTTTGAGGAAAATAAAACTTTTAATAAGAAAAAAGTTGAAAATTTTATAAAATTTCACTCTAAACAGTTAAATAAAGGTTAAATTTTTGATACAATATTAATTGATGAACAATTCGATTCGAAATATTCAACTTGTCGCTGTTGTAGTAGTTCTAGTCTCAACTATCATTGCTTTCTTTTTAGAGATGAGAGAAATGTATGAGAATAGAGATATTACATTAGCAGACCTGCTTTTGATGTTCATCTACATAGAAGTTATCGGTTTGGTTAGATCTTATTGGGAAACAAGAGCAGTAAGAATTACTTATCCTTTAGTAATAGCAATAACAGCCTTAGCCAGATTTATTATATTGCAAGACAAAGAGAGTGATCCTGCAAACTTAATTTACATATCTGTTGCGATTTTAATTGTCGCTTTAGCCACTGTAATAATAAGATTTAGAAATAGTAAATACTTAAAAATCGATAAATCAAAATCTAACGAGCTTTAAAGCAATCAAGGGTATTTTTAAGTAAACAAGCAATTGTCATTGGTCCTACTCCTCCGGGTACCGGAGTAATAGCTTTAGATCTATCTTTTACAGCATCAAAATCAACATCCCCAACGATTTTGTCTCCTACTTTATTTATCCCTACATCAATAACTATTGAGTTTTTTTTTACCCAATCTTCTTTTACTAACTTAGCTACTCCAACTGCTGCGATTAGGATATCAGCCTTTAAACATTCTTGTTTTAAATCTTTTGTTTTTGAGTGAACTATAGTTACCGTACAATTTTCCTTTAATAACAATTGAGCCATTGGTTTGCCATTTAAATTAGATCTTCCTATTATAACTGCATGTTTACCTGCTAAATTTGATTCTACTTTTTTAATTAATAAAAGACATCCTAAAGGGGTGCATGGAACAATTGAATCATAACCTGATGAAAGATTACCAACATTTATTGGGTTAAAACCATCTACATCTTTGGACGGATTAATTGCATTAATAATTTTCTCTTTACTTATTTGGCTGGGCAAAGGAAGCTGAACTAAGATACCAGAAATTTCATCGTTTTTATTCAGTTCTTTAATTTTTTCTAAAATCTCTTTTTCACTCACATTTTTTGGATATCTAATTATTTCAGAGTTAATGCCAACCTCTCTAGCACTTTTTTCTTTATTTTTTACATAGATTAAACTGGGCGCAAAGTCTCCAATCAAAATAACTGTCAGACTTGGTATTTTGCCATTCTTTTTTTTTAAATCTGAAATTTCTCTTTTAATTTCATTTCTAATAATCTCTGCTTCTTTCTTTCCATCAATAATCATCTTAAAAATAATCCTGGTGCAAACATTTCAAAAACTAAATTTCTAAAAAACATTAACCCTAAAATAAGTATTACTGGGGAGATATCTATAGATCCTAAGTTGGGTAAAAATCTTCTAATAAAATTAAGAGGTGGTGCTGTCAATTTATAGGATACGTCTAAAACAGAGTAAACAAAACGGTTACTTGTATTCAAAACATTAAAAGCAACCAGCCAACTAAATATAACGTGGATAATTAATATCCAAATGTAAAGACTAACTATATTGTCGAACAGAATTAATATCGACTTCATTAATTTTTCTCCACATAAATTGATGTACTAGGAAAGGCAAAAGAAGCTTTATGTTTTTCAACAATATTTTTTATTTCAATTGCAAGAATATCTTTTATTTTCATCCATTCTAGATAGTTTTTAGTTTTGGTAAAACATATTAATTTAATATCTATAGAGCTTGCTGCAAACTGATCAATTTTTACTGAGAGAATAGTATTATCAGAAGTGGTGAAATGCTCACTTTTTTTAATGTATTCCTCAATTTCTTTTTTAATATCAGAAAGTTGCTTGCTAGTTGTTCTATATTCTAGACCTATAATCCAATTAATTCTCCTATTAGTGATTTGAGAATTATTTATTACTGCTTTCTCAGCGAATTGAAAATTCGGTATTGTGGCTAAAGATTTATCAAATCTTCTAACAACAGTAGATCTAAAGCCAATAGATTCGACTGTACCCTCAATAACATCCTCTACAAAAATCCAATCTCCAACCTGGAATCTTCTTTCGACTAAAACTAAAATTCCTGAAATAAGATTCTTAAATAGGTCTTGCGCGCCTAGTGCAACTGCAACACCAAATAAGCCTAAACCAGCAATGATAGGACCTATTTTAATTCCCCAAAGTTCTAATACCGCGGCTACTCCTAATATAAAAATTAAAACTTTAATTGCTTTTATAATCCAATTCACAAGATCGCGAGAAATAAGATCTCCTATTGATTTTATTACAACTGAAAGTGGGCCAATGATTTGATGAAAAGTCCAAAAAATTAAAATTGTTATCAAAGAACGATTAATAGTTTCAAGAAATTCTGCTGCTTGATTTTCGATAGTTAAATAACTTGTAGATACAAAAAACCCTAAAACAATTGGAAAGAACTTTGCAGGTCCCTCCATTGAAAAAACTAATGAATTATCAAAATTATTTGTAGTTTTTGATACGTAATTTTCTAATCGCTTAATAACAAATTTTGAGAAGATGCCCCTTAAAAAAAGAAAAAAAAGGAATATTAACAAGGCTATAGCAATTTCGGAAATGTTAACTCCAGATATTCCCTTGTTCCAAACATCAAAAAACAAATTTTTAAAATTCTCTAATACTTCCATTCAATTATTTTTCTAATTTTGTTAATTCTTCTCCAGCTTCGAATATTTCTAACTTTTTCCAACCAGCCTGCTTAAATACACTTAAAACTTTCTCACTTATACACATAACTTTTGATTCTGTCATCAGCCCTTTAAGTGAATATTTTTTCATAAGTTCGTTAAAGCTTTCTGCGCTCCTTTTTGAGTAAACAAAAATTATGTCAGGAGGATGATCGTTGATTAAATTATTCGTATCTGCGTTTAATTCTTTAATTTTTTCTGAAGTATAATTGATAATTTTGTCTATTTGAAAACCCTCTTTCTGAAGATCTAGATCTAAGTCTGAGGTAATATTATCTCCACATATATACGCTAAGACTTTTTTTTTATCTAAGTCACCTGAATTAACAATAATATTTTTTAAAGCATTTATCGTTCCGCCAGCTGAAATAGTATTGTTATAACCTTGTTGTCTTACAATCTTTTCTGTAATTGCTCCAACGCAGAAACAAAGTTTATTTCTATCTGGTTTTAACAGTTTTAGACTTCTTATTGCATTAGCGCTTGTAAATATAAATGCATTGTACTTATCAGGATCGATGGGATCAAGATTTGCTTTAGAGATCTTTAAAGTAGGTACATGAATAATTTTATGACCTAAAGAAAATAATTTACCCATTAAATCTTCAGAGTCTATTAAAGGTCTTGTTATTATAATATTCATTTTTTTTTAAATTTTTCTCCAGCTAGATCTAATAATTTTTCTCCAACACTTTTTCCAATAAAAGAAGCTTCAGTTTCTCTTCCGGATAGTTCGTATTCAAAACTTTCTTGGCCACTATCTGAAAACAGCTGAGCTTTAAGTTTTAATTTATGATTTTCAATTTCTGCTAAACCACCTATCGCAGTATCACAATCACCTCCAATAGTTTGAAGCATTTTTCTCTCAGCTATTGCGCATAAACTAGTTGAATTATCATTTATTCTACTTATAAAATTTTTAATTCTATCTTCCTTTCTACATTGGACAGCAATTATTCCTTGTCCTACTGCTGGTAAAATTTGCTCACAATTAAAAGTTAAGCTAATTTTTTTATCGAGTTTTAGTGATTTAACTCCAGCAGCTGCAAGAATGACTCCGTCTAAATTGTTCTCATTGATTTTATTTATTCTAGTGTCAATATTTCCTCGAATATTAATTACAGAAATTTTATTATTGATTTTTTTTAATTGAAGCTCTCTCCTTCTAGAGCTTGAACCGATTTTAATACCGTCTTTTAAAT
This sequence comes from uncultured Pelagibacteraceae bacterium, assembly GCA_902555185.1. Taxonomy (GTDB): domain Bacteria; phylum Pseudomonadota; class Alphaproteobacteria; order Pelagibacterales; family Pelagibacteraceae; genus Pelagilacustribacter. The sequence goes on from CACDSA010000005.1 coordinate 11,497, forward strand.
CGGATATACTCTCAATTTTTTCACTAATTATAACATCACGTACATCGTTTCTTTTTACATATGCTCCGATTAAAAGACTCTGATTTTCATTAGCCTCCATATCTTTTAAAGAATGAACAGCAATATCTATTTCTTTTTTTAATAAGGATTCTTCAATTTCTTTACAAAATAAATTTTTTCCACCTATTTCTGAGATGTTTTTCTTTAAATCCAAATCACCTGATGTTTTTATGGGTTTAAAATTAATATTTTCTTCTTTAAGGTCATTATTATTTTTTATTAATAATTCCTTAACTTTTGCCACATAGGCTAATGAAAGTTTACTGTCACGAGCTCCAATTGTAATTTTTGTCATTAATTGATTATATATTTGATAGAATCATTTTATACTATTTTAATTTTTTAAAGAGATGAAAAAAAAGATTATATTTTTAGGAATTGAAACCAGCTGTGATGAAACTGCAGCAGCAGTAATTAAGGAAAATGATAAGGGTACTGCTGATATTTTATCAAATATTGTTTCAAGTCAGATTTTAGAACATAAAAAATTCGGAGGAATTGTGCCTGAATTAGCTGCTAGAGCGCATATAGAAAATATTGAATATATTATCGAAGCTGCTTTAGAGGAAAGTAAAGTTTCTTTAAATGAAATAGATGGTATTGCCGCTACTGCAGGTCCAGGTTTAATTGTTTGTTTAACAGTTGGACTCAACATAGGTAAATCAATCGCGACATTTTTAAATAAACCATTCGTTGCGGTTAATCATTTAGAAGGTCACGCTCTAAGTCCAGGACTAGAAAATAATATTCAATTCCCTTATTTGCTTTTATTAATTTCTGGAGGTCACTCTCAATTTTTAATTGTGAAAGATGTAGATGAATATGAACAATTAGGGACCACAATTGATGATGCTTTAGGAGAAGCATTTGATAAAACTGCAAAAATGCTTGACCTAGGTTATCCTGGTGGTCCGAGTGTTGAAAAGTCTTCAAAACTGGGTGATAAAAATTTTTTTAAACTTCCTGAACCGATAATTAATAAAGCAGGATGTAATTTATCATTTGCTGGACTTAAAACTGCAGTTTTAAGAGAGTCGAAAAAATTAAACGGAAACAATAAATTAAGATTTAATCTTGCAGCATCTTTTCAAAATACTATTAATAAAATTCTTTACAAAAAGACGAAAATTGCAGTTGAAATGTTTAAAAAAAAAATCAATACATCAAATCTTAATTTAGTTGTAGCTGGAGGTGTTGCTGCTAATATTTCGATAAGAGAAAATTTAAAAAAGCTTTCAAAAGAGATAGGATTTAAAACTGTTTACCCTGATTTAAAATTTTGTGGCGATAATGCTGCTATGATTGCCTGGGCTGGTATCCAAAGATTTAAAAAAAAATTATTAAATAGGATGGATGTTGAAGCTAAATCTAGATGGCCTTTGGATGAGAATGCTCCTTACATGAAAGGGCCTGGTTTAAAGTTATAATGAAATATTGGTTACTTAAGTCTGAACCTGATGTTTGGTCAATTGAACAACAAATAAAAGCTGGACTTAAAGGTGCTGCTTGGGATGGAGTCAGAAATTATCAAGCTGCTAATAATTTGAGAAAAATGAGAAGTGGTGACTTATGTTTTTTTTATCATTCAAATATTGGAAAAGAAATTGTTGGTATAGTTAAAGTGATTAAATCAGCGTTCATCGATAAAACTGATAAGAAAAAGAGATTTGTAGCCGTTCAAGTTAGGTTTGTTAGAAAGTTAGAGAAGCCTGTTTCATTAGAAAAAATTAAAAAAAACAAGAAAATTAATCATTTACCCTTAATAAAACAGAGCAGACTATCAGTTATGCCTATAGATTTTAAAAGCTGGAAAATTATTTATAACATGGGTAAAATATAGAAAATTTAGAGGTTTTTGTGGCTAAAAAAAAAAAAAGAAAAAAGAAACAGTTTAGAAAAATTAAAAAGACTAGAAAAAAAACTAGAAAAATTAGAAAATCTAGAAAAGCAAAAAAGTCAAAAAAGAAGAATAAAATAATTAGAAAATCTAAAAAAAAAACACGAAAGAAAAATAAAAAAGTAAGAAAAATTAATTTTAAAGCTCCGACTTATTCGAAGGATAGTGATGGCAACTCTTTAATTAAAGTTTCAGATAGTTGGGCGAACCATGCTTATGTAAACGAGTCTAAATACAAAAAAAAATATAAACTTTCTTTAAAAGAAAATGATAAATTTTGGGCAAAAGAAGGAAAAAGAATTTCATGGATAAAAAAATATACCAAAATAAAAGATGTTAAGTATAGTAAAGATGAAGTTAAAATCAGATGGTATTATGACGGCACTTTAAATGCGTCAGCGAACTGCATCGATAGACACCTTAAAAAAAATCCCAGCAAAACAGCAATTATATGGGTTGGGGATGATCCTGCCGATACAAAAAAAATATCTTATAGGGAACTTCATCAGAATGTTTGTAAAGCCGCTAATGGTTTAAAAAGTTTAGGTATTCAAAAAGGTGATAGAGTCACAATTTATCTCACTATGATACCAGAGCTAGCTTACATAATGTTAGCTTGTGCAAGAATAGGTGCTGTCCATTCAATTATTTTTGGAGGGTTTTCTCCAGACTCAATCGCTACAAGAATTTCAGATTGTAAGTCAGAATACTTAATAACTGCTGATGAAGGAGTTAGAGGTGGAAAAATTATTCCTTTAAAAAAGATTGCAGATGAAGCATTAGATCAATGCCCTGACGTAAAAAAATGTGTAGTTGTTGAAAGAACTGGAAATCAAGTAAATTGGAATAACGAAAGAGACGTTTCATATAAGGAATTAATTTCCTCTGTGCCTGCTAAATGCGATCCAGAGGAGATGAACGCTGAAGACCCTTTGTTTATTCTTTATACTTCAGGATCAACAGGTAAACCTAAAGGTGTTCTTCACACAACAGGAGGATATATGGTTTACGCATCAATGACACATCAATATATTTTCGATTATAAAACTAATGATATTTACTGGTGTACAGCAGACATCGGTTGGGTAACAGGTCACAGCTATATTATCTATGGCCCCCTCTCAAACGGGGCTACTACGATAATGTTTGAAGGTATTCCAAATTATCCTGATAGCTCAAGGTGGTGGCAAATTGTAGACAAATTTAAAGTTAATATTTTTTATACTGCTCCAACCGCTATTAGAGCTTTAATGAGAGAAGGAGACGGGCCTGTAAAGAAAACTAGTAGAAAAAGCTTAAAATTACTTGGCACAGTCGGCGAGCCAATAAATCCTGAAGCTTGGATGTGGTATTATAAAACAGTTGGTGATGCAAGATGCCCAATAGTAGATACTTGGTGGCAAACAGAAACAGGTGGAATTCTAATCGCACCACAACCTGGAGCAATAGATTTAAAACCTGGATCGGCCACAAAACCTTTTTATGGCATTAAACCGGTGTTAGTAGATAAAGATGGTAAAATAATCAAAGGTGAGGGTAAGGGAAGACTTTGTATGGCTACGTCATGGCCTGGACAAATGAGAACTGTATATGGCGATCATCAAAGATTTATTGATACATATTTTTCTCAACATGATGGTAAATATTTCACGGGTGATGGATGTCGAAGAGATAAAGATGGATATTATTGGATTACCGGTAGGGTTGATGACGTTATAATTGTATCAGGCCATAATCTTGGCACAGCCGAGATAGAAAGTGCTTTTGTAGCTCATCCGAAAGTAGCGGAAGCAGCTGTAGTTGGTTTTCCACACAGTATAAAAGGAAACGGATTATATTGTTACGTTACATTAAATGCGGGTGAAAATCCCTCTGGTGACTTAGAAAGAGATCTTAAACTTTGGGTAAGAAAGCAAATTGGTCCAATTGCGACACCTGATGTTATACAGTTTGCACCTGGACTACCCAAAACTAGATCAGGTAAAATAATGAGAAGAATTTTGAGAAAAATTGCAGCAAATGAGCCAGATAATTTAGGCGATACAACGACTCTAGCAGATCCAAGTGTAGTTACATCGCTGGTAGAAAACAGACAGAATAAAGGTTAACTAAAATTTAAATCTTTTGTTCTTTTTTTAAATTCATCTTTCATAAGACCCCATTTTAATGAGATTGAGTTTAAAACTATTTTTTTATCTAAAGTTTTTAATTCATCAGCAATTGGTGACCAATAATATAGTGCTTCTCCACTTTCCTTAAAAGGATCATTTAAATGATAGTTTGAAAAATTAACTTTATCTAATCTTTCTAGAAAGTTTTTTTTACCTCTATCAAAAATTTCATCACTTAAACCATTTTCTTTTTCATTTTCTAAAATATTTAGAAAAATTTCTTTACAATCATTGTCTTTTAAGTTTTTTTCTGAAATAAGATAAGAAAAAACGTAAAAAGCGCAATCAGCTAATGCAACCACATAGATATTCCATTTTGCAAGATTGATTGACTTTAAAAACCTTTCATCCTCCATCATGGCAATATATTTAACTCCGATTCTAGTTTTTAAATAACCATAAAGAGTTGTTTGAGTAACATGAGCAGATCTCTCTTGAATAAAATTTTCTAAATCTTTTTTTGATTTTATGCTTTTAAATAAACCGGAAATTTTCCAAATCGGAATTACATATTCCCAAACGCTTATTAGAGTGGTTCTAAGAGTGTTTCGCAATTTATTTAGATTCAATTTCACGTTGTATTTAAAAAACCCTTTATTTACTTGTCTTATAGCATTTCAATTTGGTTTTGGGGTCCTTTTTTCTCTTTTAATTCAACTCATAATGAGTATGCTTCCCAGCAATAAGAGTACTTTTTACGTAAAAAGTTAAAAAATAAATAGGGGGAAATATGTCAAATAAAGACGCATATTGGAATAAGACCAAAAACCATATGATAGTAACATTGGTTCTTTGGGCTTTCTTCTCATTAGTGATCTTCATGTTTGGTTCAGAACTGAACACGATGTCTTTTCTTGGCTATCCACTAGCATATTACATGACTGCGCAAGGTTCACTTCTTGCCTTTGTGATAATTTTGTTTTGGACTGCAAATAAACAAGAAAAAATCGACGAAGAACATGGTTTCTCAGAAAGAGAGGATGACTAATGTTTAAAGGAGATTTTATACAAAACCTTCCTAAAATATATGGTACCTACACTGGTGGCTTTATAGTGTTCATCATTTTGATGGCATTAGCAGAGCAAGCAGGTGTGTCAGCTAAAAACATTGGAGTGATGTTCGTGGCTTTCACGGTATTGATTTATGCCTTAATCGGTTATTTATCAAGAACCATTCAAGTAGATGCCTACTATGTTGCAGGAAGACAAGTGCCGACCGTGTTTAACGGGATGGCAACAGCAGCTGACTGGATGTCAGGTGCATCATTCGTAGCTTTAGCGGGTGGAGTTTACTTTGGTGGCTATACTTATATGGCCTTCTTAGTAGGTTGGACAGGTGGATACGTACTTGTTGCAACTCTAATGGCTCCGTACCTAAGAAAGTTTGGATGTTACACAGTTCCTGATTTTATCGGAACACGATACGGTGGAAATGCGGTGAGAGCTGCATCAGTATTCGTGCTCTTCATAGCATCATTTACTTACGTAACAGCACAAATTAATGCTACGGGAACAATTGCTTCTAGAGCTCTTGGAATTCCATTCGAAGCGGGTGTATGGGTAGGATTAATAAGTATCCTTATCTGTTCAATGCTTGGTGGAATGAGAGCCGTAACTTGGACACAGGTTGCTCAGTACATTGTATTAATCATCGCATACTTAATACCAGTATTCTGGATTAGTTCTAACGTAGGTGGAGGAATTTTCCCTCACTTAATGTTAGGTGATGAAGTTGCAAGACTTGGCGAACTTGAACAACAATTTGGACTAGTTAAAAACAGCGCCGCAGATATGAAAGCAGCTGGGGTACCAGGAGGATTGAAATACATCTCTGGAACTCACTCTGGAGTACCTGAAGGTGGAATGGCTGTCTGGAAATACTTATCGTTAGCGATTTGTATGATGGTGGGAACTGCATCGTTACCTCATATCTTAATGAGATACTTTACAACTCCTACAGTAAGAGCAGCAAGAAAATCAGTAGCTTGGTCGCTATTCTTTATTTTCTTACTTTACTCTTCAGCGCCTATGTTAGCGACATTGTCTAAATTGGCATTAATGGATCCAAATCTACCAACTGGAATTATCGGAAAATCTATTTCTGAAGTTCAGTCAATAGAGTGGGTACAAAGATGGTCTGAAGTTAAACAAGTATTTATAGCAGACTTTAATGGTGACGGAATACTTCAGTTGAACGAATGGTTCATGAGAGGTGACGTTGTAGTATTAGCTACTCCAGAAGTAGCGGGTCTACCGTTCGTAATCTCAGGACTAGTGTTTGCTGGTGGTATGGCTGCTGCCATGTCAACTGCCGATGGATTAGTTTTAGCGATCTCAAATGCGTTATCACACGACATTTACTACAAGATCATAAATCCAAAAGCGGAAACTGCTAAAAGACTATTAGTTGCTCGTACACTTCTAGTAATAATCGGAGCTGCTGGTGCTTACATAGCCTCATTCAGGCTAACAAGTATCTTAGGTTCGGTTGCTTGGGCATTCGACTTTGCAATGTCAGGTTTATTCTTCCCACTTGTACTTGGTGTATGGTGGAAGAGAGCTACTAGAGAAGGTGCAATCGCTGGTATCTTGGCGGGAATTATTTCAGGAACAGTTTACTTAACGTGGGTGTTCCCTAAATTCTCAGTTCCAATATGGGGCGGTGTAAATACTCCTTTCTTAGGTATTGACCACTTAAGATTTGGTTTAATTGGAGCACCAATTTGTTTAGTTGTAATGGTGGTAGTCAGTTTAATGACTAAAGAGCCAAGTCCAGCTACACAAAAATTAGTAGACGATACAAGAATACCGACAGGTAAGGCTATTCTTGGTAAGCAACACTAATAAACAATTATTTAAAATTAAAAGGGGCGATTTATTCGCCCCTTTTTTTTTACCTGAATCATGATATTTTAAAAATATGATACCTACTTGGGCGATCGTTTTAGATTATATATTAGGAACAATAATGTGGACTTTAATCGGTCGAGCATTTATGAATATTTTTCAAAGAGAAGACTCTCAGTTTTTCTTCATGAGAGTTTTTGTAAAATATACTAATCCTATAATTAATCTGTTCAAATTTATCACGCCTAGTTTCTTATTTGGTCCTTTTATATCTTTGTATGTTGCTTGGTTTTTCTACCTATTTAGATTCTATGCTATGCCGTATATTTTAGGTTATGACGTCTGGGGAATGCTTGCATTTCCATTAGAAAGTGATTTTTCAAGACAATTATATCAACTGTTTAATTAAGCTTATTTTTTGACAAAGTTTTGGATTAAAATATAAGTAAAGAATGAGTAGTTCGATTAAAATTTCACCATCTATTCTATCAGCTGATTTCAGTAAATTGGGTAGTGAGGTTATTTCTTTAGAAAAAGCTGGTGCAGACTATATACACATAGATGTAATGGATGGACATTTTGTTCCAAATTTAACTATAGGCCCTGAAGTTATAAGAAAACTTCGTCCTCTAACAAAGAAAACATTTGATGTTCATCTAATGATTTCACCGGTAGATAACTTTATTAAAAACTTTGCTGATGCAGGATCAGACATTATTACTTTTCATCCTGAGGCTACTCAAGATGTTTCGAAAACAATAGATTTAATTAAGAATGAGAAAAAAAAGGTTGGAATTTCGCTTAAACCAAAATCGAAAATAGACCTAATCGAAAATTATTTAAGCGAGATAGACTTAGTGCTTATTATGAGTGTTGAGCCTGGATTTGGTGGGCAAAAATTTATGCCTGAAGTTTTAAGTAAAACTAAAATTTTAAAAAAAATGATTAAAGAAAAAAATTTAAATGTAGATATTGAAATTGATGGTGGAATTAATTTTGAAAATTGTACTCTGGCTAAAGAGGCTGGTGCAAATATTCTTGTTTCTGGTTCAACTATATTTAAAGAAAATCAAGGTAATCTAAAAAAAAATATAGAAATTTTAAGAAAAAATTAATAGATGTTTGGCTTAAAAGGTGCCTATTTTTATTTAATTGCTCTTCAAATAACTATTTTAAAATTTTTTAAAAAAATATATTTTACTTCGAACTATTATAATAAATCTTTACAATCTAAAGTTCCAGTTCAAGTATATTTTAACCCAAACCCGTTTTTACTATCGATCATATCTCCCTACAAAAAAAAATTATTTAAAGTAGAAGAGATAGATCCAAATAATTTTTGGTTGAAAGAAGAAGAAAACGCTCAGCTAAATGAACGTCATAACTTCTTATGGTTAAACTTAATTAATAGAAAAACAGATGGAAAGAACATTCAAAAAATTATTTATTTATGGATGCAAAAGAACGCAAATTTTAAAAAAAAAATTTGGGATAGTAAAACTTTAAGTTCCAGAATCACAAGTTGGATTTTAAATATAGATATTATTATTAATAAGGGAACATTTGATTTTAAAAGAAATTTTTTTAACAGTATAATATCTCAATGTAATCATCTAAAAAAAAATATTCGGTTCGAAAAAGATCCACTTGTTAAGGTACAAATCCTAACTGCTTTAATTTTATCCGGTTTAGCTTTCAAAGAGTACGAAGAAAATTTTAATATTGCTATTAATGAATTGGACAAGTTTGTAAATTCCTATTTTGATGAAGATGGATTCCCGTTATCAAGAAATCCAAATGATTTAGTTTTTTTAACGAGGTATTTTTTATTATGTAACGAGTCTATTAAAGATGCCCAGAAATATATTCCTGAATTCTTAGAAAAAATTATTGAGCGAAATTTATCTTGTATTAAACTTATAAAAACACCGGATGAAAAAGTTCCACTTTTTAATGGTGGATCTGAAATTGATTTATCTATTTTCGAAAAATATCTTAATGACACTAATCATAAGAAAAAAAATAAAAGAAATACTATAGGTGGTTTGTTTTATGCTAAGTCGAAGTCTCAATTAATCTTTTTAGATATAGATGGACCTCCAAGAAAAAATTTTTCAAAAAATTATCAATCAGGACCTTTATCTTTTGAATACTTTGTAGATGGAACAAAAATAATTACTAATTGTGGGTTTGGAAACCACTTATCTTCAAAGGCTGTTTTAATAAGTAGATTAACAGCTAGTCAGTCTACTTTAACTATTAATGATACTTCTATTACTAAATTTGAGAGAAATAAGCTTGTTAATAGAATTTTTGGAAACTCGATAAAAAATACTTTTAAAACAAGTGAACTTAAGCTTACAGACGATAAAAATTTAATTGGTTGCTCAATATCACACAATGGTTATGAAAAAAATTTCGGTTGTTTGCATAAAAGGGAAATTTATATTGATAAAGAAAGCAATAAATTAAAAGGAGTTGATCATATAACTAAAAAGAGTGACGGAATACCTGTTAGATACGTATTTCGTTTCCATTTAAATCCTATTTTAACTGCGGTCAAAACAATGAGTGGTAACAGTGCATTAATACAAATATCTAAGAATAAATCACTAATTTTCACAATAGAAAATGAACAAATTGAAATTGAAAAAAGTATATTTTTGGGAGGTAAAAAAATATTAGATAACTCTTGTATAACAATCGCTGGTAATTTAGTTAATAAAAATAAATCTTTTAATTGGGAAATTAGAAAAAAAATTTAAAATGAATCAAAAAATTAAAAATGCTCTTATATCTGTATCAGATAAGGAAAATTTAATTTCAATTTTAAAAATATTAAAGAAGTTTAATGTTAAAATTATAAGTTCAGGTGGAACTTATAAATCAATTAAAAGATTAGGTTATGATTGTACCGAAGTATCTAAATATACTGGATTCAAAGAAATGCTCGACGGAAGAGTAAAAACACTTCATCCGAAAATACATGCTGGTATCTTGCATGATAGACAAAACAAAATTCATAAAAATGAGATGAATATAAAAAAATTTCCCCCAATAGATTTAATTATTGTTAACTTTTATCCGTTTCAAAAAGTTGTAATGAGTACCTCTAATCCAAAAGAAATTATTGATAATATAGACATTGGAGGCCCTACTATGGTGCGTGCAGCTGCAAAAAATTTTAAAAATGTAGCGATAATTACAAATAAAAATGATTATTCTGAATTAGCAAAAGAACTAGAAAAGTATAAAGGCAAAACAAGTCTCAAATTTAGGGAGATTATGTCCTCCAAAGCCTTTGGTCTTACTGCTTATTACGATGCCATGATTTCAAACTGGTTAAACAAAAAACTAAGTATCGAGTTTCCTGAAAGAAAAACTATATTTGGCAGAAAGTTAAAAAGGCTAAGATATGGTGAAAACCCTCATCAAGAAAGCTCAATTTATATTAATGACTATGAGGACCAAGAACTCGGCTTTACACAATTAGCTGGTAAGGAATTGAGCTACAATAATTACAATGATATGTTTGCTTCCTTAGAAATTTTGGAGACTTTAGGAAAAGAAACTGGGACTGTAATTGTAAAACATGCTAATCCATGCGGAGTTTCAAAAAACAAAAATCCAATCGAGTCATTTAAAAATGCTTTTGCCTGCGATCCTTTAAGTGCCTTTGGAGGTGTGGTTGCATGTAATTTTAAAATTAATGGAAAAATGGCAGCTGAAATTAACAAAAATTTTTTAGAAGTAATATTAGCTAAAGGTTTTGAAAAAAATTCTCTAAATATTTTAAAAAGAAAGAAAAATTTGAGAATTATAGATATATCTGGATATAAATTTAAAAATATGACAAGTATTAAAAATTTTGATGGTGCATTTTTAGTTCAAAATAAAGATAAAATTATTTTAGATAGGAAAAAGCTTAGATGCGTAACAAAATTAAAGCCGAGTAAAAAAGAATTAAACGAAATTGAATTTACTTTCAACGTTAGCAAATACGTTAAGTCTAATGCAATAGTTCTATGTAAGAACTTTTCAACTATAGGAATAGGTGCAGGACAACCAAGTAGATTTGATAGCTGTAAAATCGCAATACAAAAAGCCAAAAAGTTTCAACCTCAAAAGATTAAAAATTCAATAGCTGCATCAGATGCTTTTTTTCCATTTACAGATGGAGTTGAAGCTTTAATTAAAGCTGGTGTTAAAATAATTATTCAGCCCGGAGGTTCAATAAGAGATCAAGAAGTTATAAACTGTGCTAATAAAGGAAAAGTTAAAATGTTATTCACCGATATAAGGCATTTTAATCATTGATTAAATTTTATCTATCTTTGCTGCTAGGATAAAATCGCTTTCTGCAAGGCCTTTAATAGCATGAGTAAAAATTTTTACTTTACAATACCCCCACCCAAAAGAAATATCAGGATGATGATTTTCTTTCTCAGCAATATCGCCGATTCTATTTACAAAACTTTGACTTTCAATAAAATTTTTAAATGTAAACTCTTTTATTAAATAAAAACTTTTGTCTTGATTGCTTTTAACATCCCATCCATTAATTTTTTTTAAATACTTGTGAATTTCACTTTGATCAAAAGGAGATATATTGCCCTCACAAGGTATACATTTTTTACTTGCTAAATCAGTCATTTTAATTTGGAGCGGGCAAAGGGACTTGAACCCTCGACCTTCTCGTTGGCAACGAGACGCTCTACCACTGAGCTATGCCCGCATGTCCTATAACCATTGAAATTAGTAGCTTTTTTTAAATTAAGCAAGAGGGAAAATTACAAATATTGTTAACTATGTCGCTATCAGTAGTTTAAAACTTTTAATATAATAATCTTATGAAAAACTTTCCGAATATAATTCCTGTCTTTCCCTTAAGTGGTGTAATCTACTTTCCAAAAACCAATCTTCCTTTAAACATATTTGAACAAAGATACCTAAATTTAGTAAATGATTGTTACAATCAAAATAAAATGATGGGAATGATACAGTCTCAGAAAAACGGTAATGATGTTTTTAAAGTAGGATGCTTAGGTAAAATTAGTGATTTCCAAAAGAGTGATGATGGTAGAATTTTGATTAATCTGACTGGTATTACAAGATTTAAGATTATAGAAGAGGTCAAAAATGATAAGTTATATAGGGAATTTAAAGTTGATTACAAAAATTTTGAAATTGATCTTAAAAATGTGTCTGAAAATAAAAGCACTGACAGTCTAATGGATAAAGCAAAAATCTTTTTTAAAAGAAATGGATTGTTGTTAAATTGGAGAGAATTTGAAAAACTCGATCTTAATCAAAAAATAAATACCTTATCAATGATATCGCCAGTAACAAATGAGGAGAAACAAAAGCTTTTAGAATCTTTAACTTTTCAGGATAGAGTTGAAAATTTAGAAAATATTATTAGTTTTTATTTACATGAAAAGGGCTCCAATAATCAAACAATTCAATAATTGTTAATTAGCAGATTTATTCATTGAGTCAAAAAAATCTGAGTTATTTTTCGTATTTTTTAACTTAGAAATTAGAAATTCTATGCCATCCATAGTTCCCATTGGGCTGATAATTCTCCTAAGAACATTCATTTTGGATAGCTCATCTTTCTCAAACAATAATTCTTCTCTCCTTGTGCCCGATCTAGTAATATCTAAAGCAGGATAAATTCTCTTATCTGCAACTTTTCTATCTAAAATCAGTTCTGAATTACCAGTTCCTTTAAACTCTTCAAAGATAACTTCATCCATTCTGCTACCTGTATCAATTAGAGCTGTTGAAATAATTGTTAAAGATCCTCCCTCTTCTACGTTTCTTGCTGCACCAAAAAATCTTTTAGGTCTTTGGAGTGCGTTTGCATCCACACCACCTGTCAAGACTTTACCAGAACTAGGAATAACAGCGTTGTAAGCTCTTCCTAATCTTGTAATTGAGTCTAATAAAATTACTACATCCTTTTTATGCTCAACCAGTCTTTTAGCTTTTTCAATTACCATCTCTGCAACGGCAACGTGCCTCGAAGCTGGTTCATCAAATGTTGATGCAACAACCTCTCCTTTAACTGATCTCTGCATGTCAGTTACCTCTTCTGGTCTTTCATCAATTAATAAGACCATCAAATAACATTCTGGATGATTTGCAGTAATTGATTGAGCAATATTTTGTAGAATTATTGTTTTTCCTGCTCGAGGTGGTGAAACAATTAGTGATCTTTGTCCTTTTCCTATCGGACTAACTAAATCAATAAGCCTTGCAGTATTATCTGGTTTCTTTTCTATCTTAGTAGTTTCAACCTCTAATTTAATTCTCTCATTGGGATAAAGAGGAGTTAAGTTATCAAACGCAATTTTATTTTTGCCTTTTTCAGGATCGTCAAAGTTAATCTTGTTCACTTTTAAAAGAGCGAAGTATCTTTCGGCGTCTTTGGGGCCTCTAATCTCTCCTTCGACGGAGTCACCTGTCCTAAGACCAAACTTTCTAATTTGGCTTGGACTAACGTAAATGTCGTCAGGTCCTGGAAGATAATTAGATTCAATTGCTCTTAAGAAACCAAATCCATCCTGTAATACCTCTAAAACTCCAGTGGCTGTGATTTGTTCGTTTTTTTCTGCAAGTTTCTTTAAAATAGCAAAGAGAATTTCTTGCTTTCTTAAAGTGCTTGGATTTTCAATACCAAGTTTTTCTGCTTCATTAATTAATTCTGCAGGATTTTTTTGCTTTAATTCTTGTAAATTCATGAGATTTTGATTTAAGAAGTGTATTAAAAATATAGGACTTTTTTCAGAAAATTCAACCCCTTTTATATCGGTTTAAATATTACCAAAAATATTACTACTATCAGAAGAATTGTCGGAATTTCATTATAAATTCTGAAAAATTTTGCGCTTTTTTGATTTTGATCTATGGCAAAATCACTTAAATATTTTCCTAAACTGAAATGATAATAGGTGAGAACTAAAACAGCGATGGTCTTAATCTGCATCCATAATTCTGAAAAAACTGCAAAGCCAATACTGTGAATTAGTAAAATACCAAAAAGCCAAGAAAGCAACATAGCTGGCATCATTATATAGTTGTAAAGTTTTCTCTCCATTACCTTGAAAATTTTTTTTTGACTATCGTGCTCTGCTTCTGAATGATACACAAAAATTCTTGGTAAATAAAGTAAACCAGCCATCCAAGAGATTACAGCTATTAAGTGCAATGACTTGAATAATAAATAAAGATTCATTTTACAAATATTTGTTAACTAATTTTTCGAATAACATTATGTGTTCAGGATTATCGTTTAAGCAAGGTATTAAATCAAAATTTTTCCCTCCTGCTTTTAAAAAACTTTCTCTACCTTGAATATTTATTTCTTCTAAAGTTTCTACACAATCTGATGCGAAACCAGGGCAAACTACAAGCAAGTTTTTAATTCCTTTACTAGGTAAACTCTCTAAAGTTTTATCTGTGTAAGGAGTAAGCCATTCTTGTGGTCCAAATCTTGACTGAAAAGTTGTTTGAATTTCTATTTTTTTAAAGCTCTCTTTAATTAATCTTGTAGTTTTTTGACAATAACAATGATATGGGTCGCCCTTTTCAAAATAAGACTTAGGTATTCCATGATATGATGAAATAATTAGTTCTGGTTGCCAGGTAATTTCCTTAATTTTTTTTTCAATACTTTTTATAATTGCATCAATATATAACGGCTCACTCTCGTAATGAGGTATAATTTGAAGGCTTGGTTGCCATCTCATTCGCATCAAAGACCTATAGACTTCATCGCAAACTGTTGCTGTGGTCGCTGCAGCATATTGTGGATATAACGGTAATATTACAATTTTTTCACAGCCAGCTTCCTTTAATTGAATTAATTTGGAATTTATACTTGGATTTCCGTATCTCATTGCAAAATCTACAATAACATTTTGGTTTCCAATTTTTTGATTCAATAAACTCGCTTGACGTTTTGTGAAATACAGCAGAGGAGACTCATTGGTTTCTTTTCTCCATATTTGCTTATAAGCGTGCGCAGTTTTCGCTGGCCTAAATGTTAAAATAAATAAATTTAAAATTATTTGCCAGACAATTGGATTTATTTCTATAACTCTCCTATCAGATAAAAATTCTTTGAGATATTTTCTAATATCCCACCAACTAGTAGTATCTGGTGTGCCAAGATTAATAATAAGAACCCCGATTTTTCCATATTTTATCTCCGGGTGATTTTTATCCATTAATAGTTCCTATAAAAGTTAATTAGACTCAATACTTTATCAGGATCTGTATTAGGAAGTAACCCGTGTCCTAGATTAAAAATGTAAGGGATATCTTTAAAAGTTTGAATGTATTTCGTCGCTTTGTCATTAATTTCTTTATCAGTTTTGAATAATATTTTTGGATCCATTCCACCTTGCAATACTACTTTCTTCAAATTCTCCTTAGCCCACAATGGGTCTATCTCCGGATCTAAGTTTATCCCGTCTGGTCTAACTATATTATTAAACTCTTTATACTTTTCTTTAATCCCTTTAGGAAAACAAATATTAGGAATCTTTTCTTTTCTGCAAAACTCAACTATTTTTTCATTAGGAATAAAACAATAATCTTTAATACGGTTACTTGGAATTAAACCTGCCCAAGAATCAAAAATTTGAACTACATCGGCACCAGCTTCAATTTGATTTTTAATATGTAGGCATAAATATTTTATTAATTCTTCTAGTACTTTATTTAAATTTTTATTTTTTAGTACAGTTGAGTTTATTTCTTTATCATTTTTTTTTATACCAAACATATAAATTAGCAACGTCCAGGGTGCACCAATAAAACAAATTAAAGATTTCTCTCTTCTTAGTTTTTTTCTTGTAATTTTTATTGCTTGATACACTGGTTTAAGCTTTTTTGAAAAACTACTTTCATCATTTTTAAAAAAAATATTAGGATCAAATTTACTTAATTTTGGTCCTTTGTCTTTCACAAACGATACATTTTGTCCTAATGCATATGGAACCATTAAAATATCTGAAAAAATTATTGCTGAGTCTAAATCAAATCTTTTTATAGGTTGAAGTGAAATTTCAGAACTTAATTCACTGTTTAAACAAAGTTTTATAAAATTAGAATTTTTATTCCTTATCTTTCGAAATTCTGGTAGATATCTTCCAGCTTGTCTCATAAACCAGATAGATTTACAAGATTTTCTGTTTATTAATATGTTTTTAAGATTACTCATATAATATAAAAAGTTTTTTAAACTTTGTTTTGTTAATAGGGTATGTTTAAAGCATTAATAAACACTTATACACGGTTTATACATACTTAGTTGAATTGTTTTCTTATTAAAACCATCAATATGCTATCTTTATTAATCTTATAAACATTAGTAAAACAACATTATAAACATCGAATAAAATGTTTAAATGATGTTAATTAATGTTAATTTTTTTTCTAAATTTAAAAAAAAGGTGAAAAAACATAGTTTACTAATTATTTATTAACAAATTTATGAACGAAAAATACAATGTATATCTTGTGTCTGATTCTACCGGTGAAACCCTAGATAGAATTTTTTTATCTTTAAAATCGCAATTTGCAAATTTCGAGTATGAGAAAAAAGAATTTGCTTTTGTGAGAACTGAACAACAAATAGATAAAATTATTAAAGAATGTAACGGATTAAAAAATTCTTTAATTTTATATACTATTGTTGAAACAAAACTGGCAAAGTATATCTCAAACCAAAGTGAACGAAATAACGTACCCTGTTTTGGAATTTTGGGCAATTTGATATTAAGTTTTTCTAAACTCTTAAATCAGAAAGCAATTCATAAACCTAGCGCACAGCATGTCCTGGATGAAGATTATTATAAAAGAATAGAGGCTATTCAGTTTACTATGTCTCATGATGATGGAAAAAAAGTAGACGATATTAATAATGCAGATGTAATTTTATTGGGTGTGAGCAGAACAAGCAAAACACCCACATCTATTTACCTTGCTAATCGTGGCTATAAAACTGTAAATATACCACTGGTTCCGCACCAACAAACACCTCAAAGTTTAACTACTAATACAAGGGCTTGTATAATTGGTTTAGTCGCAGATCCTGATAGGCTTGCAGACATCAGACGAAATAGGGTTGCAATAATGAACGAGCACAAATTAAAAGATTATACAGATCTAGAAGCAATAAAAAAAGAAGTAAATGATTCTAAAGCTTTTTTTAAAAAAAATAATTGGCCTGTAATCGATGTTACTAGAAGATCTGTTGAAGAGACCGCAGCATCAATTTTAAAGATAATCGAAATAAAAAAAAATAAATGAGAATAATTTTAGCATCAAAAAGTGGAGTTAGAAAAAAAATACTAAATGATCACAATATGGATTGTGAAGTCATAGTTTCTAATGTTGATGAGGATGAAGTTAAAAATTCTCTTCTTGCTGAGGGTGCCGACCCATTGATAATTTCAAAAAACCTTGCAGAAATTAAATCAATTAAAGTTAGTACTAATCATCCGAATAAGCTTGTTTTAGGAGCGGATAGTGTTATTTCATTAAATAACAAATTGATAAATAAACCTAGGTCTAGAGATGAAGCTTTAAAAATCTTAAAGAAGCTAAATAACACTAAACACGAATTAATAAGCTCTGTTTGTATTTCAAAGAACGGCGCTATGATTTGGAACCATACAGACACATCAGAACTAAAAATGAAAAATTTTCAAGACAAAGAGCTAATTGAATATTTAAACAAGATTAAGACAGAAACTTTATTGGCTTATGGAGTTTACCAAGTTGAAGCTGAAGGTTCGCAATTATTCGAATATATTAAAGGAGATCATAATTCTATTATGGGGTTACCTATAAATGATATAATAAATTTTATAAACAAATATAATAAATGACAAAAAATTTTGGCATAATTGGCAATCCTATTAATCACTCTCTGTCGCCAGAACTTCACAATTATTGGTTTAAAAAATATAAAATTGATGCAAATTATTCAATTTTAAACATCAAAGAGCAAGACCTACCTGACATAATTTTAGAAATCAAAAGTAAAAAATTAAGTGGTATCAATGTTACTTTGCCATTTAAGCAAAAAATTGTACCTCATCTTGATGTTTTGATAAATGATGCTGAAATAACTAGTTCCGTTAATACAATTTTCCTGAATAAGGATAATTTAGTCATAGGAGAAAATACAGATGTTTACGGTCTACAGGCTGCGTATCTAAAAGAAGTCGCTAATATTGCAGGAAAAAAAGCGTTGGTCATTGGTGCAGGTGGCGTTTCACCTTCAGTAATTTTATCTCTACAAAAATCAGGAATAAAAGAAATTTCAATAACAAATAGAACTATGGAGAAATGCATTTTTTTAAAAAAAAAATTTATAAATTTAAAACTTATAGAGTGGGAAAGTCTTTATAACGAAATACAAAATTTTGATATTATTATAAATGCAACAAGCTTAGGTTTAAAAAATGGTCAGGATTTCAATTTTGAATTTGAAACTGTAAAACCAAACCTTATATATATAGATACAGTTTATAACCCTTTAGAAACAAAAACTTTAAAATACTTAAAAGAGAGAGATATAAAAGTTTTTAACGGCTTAAATATGTTTATTTACCAAGGTCA
The DNA here is from genome assembly GCA_902555185.1 of uncultured Pelagibacteraceae bacterium. GTDB lineage: Bacteria > Pseudomonadota > Alphaproteobacteria > Pelagibacterales > Pelagibacteraceae > Pelagilacustribacter. Next base: position 30,112 of record CACDSA010000005.1, read on the forward strand.
GAAAGCATTTTATTTATGGAATAAAGTTAACCCTGAAATCGATGAAAAATTAGTTCAAAATTTGCTCTCGAAATTAAAATGAAAAAAATAGGGATAACAGGTTCAGTAGCTTCTGGTAAAACAACAGCAAGTAAGATTTTATCTTTAAATAAAGGCCCGTTATTTAGTGCCGACGCTTCTGTAAGAAAAATTTATAAGACAAATAAATTTATAAATAAAATATCAGCTAAATTTAAGATCGAAAACAAAAGAAATATAAAAAAAATTTTGAAGAAAAGAATCACAGAAGATCCATCATATATAAAAAAACTTGAAAAAATTATTCATCCTTATGTAAGAAAAGAAATGAAAATCTTTATCAAGAAGAACTATAAGAAAAAATTCATTTTTCTTGAAATACCACTCTTAATAGAAAGTAAGCTGATGAAATGGTTTGATGTAATTTTTTATATAAAAGCTAAAAAAAGTCTCAGATTAAAAAGATTTAGGTCAAAAGGCGGTAATAAAAAATTTTTTCATATTCTTAACAATAAACAGCTTAACGATGCTAAAAAAACTAAATTTTGTGATCACATAATTAGTAATGAGAAAAATTTAAAGTTTTTAAAAAAGAATTTGTTAGATATAATAAAATTATATGAGTGAGATTTTTTTGGATACAGAAACTACAGGATTGTCTTTTAAAGATGGTCATAAAATTGTTGAAATTGCCTGTATAGAAACAAACGATCTGATTGCTACAGGGAAAATCTTTCATAGACTTATTAATCCAAAAAGAGATATACCAGAGGAAGCCTTCAAAGTTCATGGTTTCTCTACAGAATTTTTAAAAGATAAAGAAACTTTTGATAAAATAGTTGAGGATTTTCTGAGCTTTATACAAGGTAAGAAATTAATAATTCACAACGCTCCGTTTGATTTAGGATTTCTTAATGGAGAATTAAAAAATTTAAACAAGAAACCTATAGATAAAGCACATGTAATAGACTCGTTGGAACTCGCAAGGAATAAATTTCCAGGCTCCTCTAACTCTTTAGATGCCTTGTGTAAAAAATTTAACATTGATTTGTCTAAGAGAACAAAACACAATGCTTTGCTCGATTGTGAGTTATTAAGAGAAGTTTACATAAATCTTCTGGACGCAAAAGAACCTAAATTTAACTTATTAGCAGCGAACACTGGAAACCAAGTATTTAAGAGTGAAAGTTACAATAAAAAGATTATCAATATTTCTGAAGATGAAATTAAACTTCATAATGAATTCTTAAAAAAGGAACTAAAAAAAAATTATCATTGAATTTTTCTTTTTTCGTAAAGATCTTGGAAGTCAACATATCTATTTATCTTTATGTCTTTAAAACCAGAATTTTCAAAGAGACTAACAAATATTCTCCTTATTTCTCCATAAACCTCAGTTGGTACATTTATTAGAATTATTTTTTCTAATTCATTTTTTTCAATTTTATCTTTGGTTATCTCAACAACAGTTGCAAAAACAATTCTTGTAGTTATTTTTTCTGGATCGCTTTTAATATTCGCTAGACTTAAAGAAATAAGCACTTCTATAATGTTTTGCTTAATCTGAGTACTTTGGATGTCAATTTTTATTTTATAATTAGAAATATTTTTTGATAGTAAAAAAAAAGCATTGTCATTTGGTATATTGAAATTTAGATCTCTAATATACTTACCTATAATTTTATAACTCATCTTTGTTTTTCTTTATAATTTCACCATCAATTGTTTTATTGTTTTTTACATTGTTTACGTTTTTTTTATTTCTGATAGTAATTTTAAAAATTATATTTCTGGTTAAAGGTATAAGAAGCAGAAACCCAAAAAAGTCCGTTAAAAATCCTGGCGTAATTAATAAAATAGCAGCTATAGCTATTGATGCCCCCGCAATAATTTCATAAATCGGCGCTTTATTCTGGTATAAATTTTCAATTCCTGATTTCAAAGTTTGCATTCCTTGTATTCTTGCGAAATAAATACCAACAATTGCAGTTAAAAATATTAGCATTATTGTGTTTAACGCGCCTATTTCGCCACCAATTTCGATAAGTAAGAAGATCTCTATTATTGGTATACCTAAAAATATCAAGAAAAATGTGTTCATTTGTCTGATACAAAATTATATTATTCATGTATATTTATCAAATTATGAGTAACAGTTTTGGCTATTTAGATATAATTTTACTTGGAATGATCGCAGGATTTATAGTCCTACGACTTAGAAGTATATTGGGAAGAAAAACTGGCCACGAGTCCAAAGTTTATCCAAATTTTGCTGAGAAGAAATTTAGCATGCCGCAAAAAGATGTTGAATCAGTTAAGCAAAATTTAGATGTACTAGAAGGCAAAGAAAAAAAAGAGTTTTTAAAAGGCGCTGAGATTGCTTATGAAAGCATTTTAACCTCTTTTGCTAGCGGAGATCTCATTAAATTAAAATCTTTATTAGCACCAAACATGTTTTCTAATTTTTCTGATGCAATAAAAGCTAGAAACAAAGATAATATTAAATCAGAATTCACTTTTATTGGTGTCAAAGAGTCTTCTGTAGAAAAATATGATAAAATAAAAGATAACTTATTTGCTACAGTTAGATTTGTTGCTGAAGTAATTTCCGTAAAAAAAGATAAAGATAATAAAATTATCGAAGGAAACCCTGATAAAATTAAATTTGTAACTGACAATTGGAAATTTACAAAAAATATTAATAATAAAAGTCCAAACTGGTATTTATCTGAAATTATCAGCTAGTGGTTAAAAAAAAGGATCTTTCTTTAGAGGATAAAAAGGCTTGGGAAGATTATATTAAAAATCCATCAGACCTGTACGATAAAGATGAAAGAAATCAAAATAAAAATAAAAAAGGAAGATTTAAATTTGATCTTCATGGATTTACCTTAGATAGTGCGAACAAAAAGGTAAAAGAAATTTTGCATTTTTGTATTGATAATAAATATAAAGAATTATTATTAGTTACCGGAAAGGGTATACACTCTACTATCAATAAGGACGCTTATATTTCAAAAGATTTTGGAAAATTAAAATTTTCTGTTCCGGAATTTATTAGATCTGATCTTGAATTAAATAAATTTATCATTTCTATAAATGAAGCTGATATTAAAGACGGCGGCAAGGGTGCAATTTTAATTAAGTTAAAAAACTTATAGTATAAACTTTGATAAATCTGTATCTTTAACTAAATTACCTAAATTTTCTTGAACGTATTTTTTATCTACTTTAATTGTTTGTCCAGCTTTATCTGTAGCATTAAAACTTATATCGTCTAAAACTTTCTCAATTATAGTATGAAGTCTTCTAGCCCCAATATTTTCGATTGAAGAATTTACTTCCGCAGAAATCTTTGCAAGCATGTCAATTCCATCTTCAGAAAATTCAAGGTTTACATCTTCAGTCTTTAATAGAGCTTTATATTGTTTGATCAAACTGTTATCTGGCTCTTTTAAGATTCTTTTAAAATCATCCTCTTTAAGGGCATTTAATTCTACTCTTATAGGCAGTCTCCCTTGTAACTCTGGTAAGAGATCAGACGGTTTTGCTAATTGAAAGGCTCCTGAAGCGATAAAAAGAATATGATCAGTTTTTATGGGACCATGTTTAGTGCTTACAGTTGTGCCCTCAATCAGAGGTAACAAATCTCTTTGAACACCTTCTCTTGAAACGTCTCCACCGACTCTATCACTTCTTGCAGAAACTTTATCTATTTCGTCTAAAAACACAATTCCATTTTCTTCTGTTGCTTTCTTTGCTTCTTTAATAATTTTATCCTCTTCAATCATTTTATCTGACTCTTGTGCTACTAAAATTCCATGAGACTCTTTAACAGTCATCTTTTTTTTCTTACCTTTTTTCCCACCCATTGACTTACCTAATATATCTCCTAAATTAACCATTCCAACATTCCCTCCAGGCATCCCAGGTATCTCAAAACTTTGTAACCCAGATGAGTTATTTTGAACTTCAATCTCTATTTCATTGTTATCTAAGTCGCCATCTCTTAATCTTTTTCTAAAACTTTCTCTTGTAGCAACACTTGCTTTATTACCGACTAAGGCATCTAAAACCTTTTCTTCTGCCTTCAATTCAGCTTTTGCTTTAACCTCTTTTCTTTTTCTTTCTCTTTCCATCGCTATAGCAATTTCAACCAAATCTCTTACGATTTGTTCAACATCTCTACCTACGTATCCTACTTCAGTAAATCTTGTCGCTTCAACTTTTATAAAAGGTGCTTCAGCTAATCTCGAAAGTCTTCTTGATATTTCAGTTTTACCTACTCCTGTTGGACCAATCATAAGTATATTTTTTGGTAATACTTCGTCTCTCATTTCATCAGTTAGAGCCTGCCTTCTCCACCTATTTCTTAATGCAACAGCAACAGCTTTTTTTGCCTCCTTTTGACCAATTACATACCTATCTAGCTCTGAAACTATTTCTCTTGGAGAAAGAGCGCTGACCTTTGAGCTATCAGTTTTAGATCCTTTAACAAGTTTTAAATTTGTTTCTTTTTTTGATTTTGACATTAAATTTTTTCCATCGTTACGTTATTGTTCGTGAATACACAAATATCTGATGCAACCTTTAAAGCTTTTTTTGCTATCTCTTCAGCTTTCATGTCAGTTTCGATTAAAACTTTAGCAGCTGCAAGAGCATAGTTTCCTCCAGATCCAATTCCAATAATTCCATCTTCTGGTTCTAAAACATCACCAGTTCCAGAAATTATAAAGCTATGATTTTTATCTGCTACTGCCATTAATGCTTCTAATCTTCTTAAAAATTTATCACTTCTCCAATCTTTGGCTAGTTCCACAGCTGCTCTTTGTAAGTTGCCGGCATGCTTTTCTAATTTTGCTTCGAGTCTTTCAAATAAAGTTAGAGCGTCTGCAGTTGAGCCGGCAAATCCTGCGATTACTCCTCTGCTCTCAATTTTTCTAACCTTCTTGGCTTTGCTCTTTAAAACTGTATTACCAAGACTGACTTGACCGTCGCCTGCTACAATGGTCTCACCGCCCTTTCTAAGTAGGACAATTGTAGTACCGTGCCATTTTTCAGCTGTATTCATGAAGTTATATGTGGAGATTATTTTGAGATCTTCAATAGTGATTTATTGATAAAATGACCATTTAAATATATATCAAAGGTAAATCAGGCATAGTTTATGAGTAGAAAAGCAAAAATTACTAGAAAAACGAAAGAGACCAGTATTTCTGTCGCGGTTAATCTAGACGGAAAAGGAAAGTATAAAATTAAAACTGGAATAGGTTTTTTAGACCACATGTTGGAGCAACTATCGAAGCACTCTCTTATAGACCTAGATGTTAAAGCAAAAGGTGACACGCATATAGATTTACACCACACTACTGAAGATACAGGTATAGCAATTGGTGAAGCTATTAAAAAAGCAGCAGGTAATCGAAAAGGAATTACACGATATGCATCAACAATGATCCCTATGGATGAAACTCTAAGCCGAGTTTCAATAGATGTATCGAATAGACCTTATTTAATCTGGAAAGTAAATCTACCGGTTGAGAAACTTGGTGAGATGGATACAGAATTATTTAAAGAGTGGTTCCAAGCATTTTCACAATCAGCTGGAGTTACTTTACACATAGAAAATATTTACGGTGAAAATAGTCACCACAAGATTGAGTCGTGTTACAAAGGTTTGGCTAGATCATTAAAAGATGCTTTAGCGATTGATAAAAGGATTAAAAACTCAATACCTTCGACAAAAGGCTCTATTTAAAATTGATGAACGTCACAATTGTTGACTACCAATCGGGCAATATTAGCTCTGTCATAAATTCTTTTACAGAGGTAGCTAAAGGTAAAATTAATTTAGAAGTAACGTCAGACATCAAGAAAATTAAGTTTAGTGACAAGATTGTTTTACCAGGGCAAGGTTCATTTAAAAGCTGTGTTGACTCTCTTAATCAAATTAAGGGATTAGTTGATACACTTAAAGAATTTGCAATAACAAATAAGAAACCTTTATTAGGAATTTGTGTAGGCTTACAAATGTTTGCTGATATTGGGTATGAGGAAGCAGAAACAAAGGGATTAGGTTGGATTTCTGGTAAAGTTTCTAAAATTGATAATCAAAAAGGAAAATTTAAGCTTCCACACATCGGTTGGAACGAAATTGAAATTCAAAAAGAAAGTAAAATATTCAAAGATATTAAAAATAAATCTCACATGTATTTCGTACATAGTTATGAATTTATTCCAGAAGATAAATCAGTCATTTCAGCGACAACAAATTACTCATCAAAAATTGTCTGCTCTGTCGAAAGAGATAATTTATTTGGAACACAGTTTCACCCTGAGAAGAGTGATAAAATCGGATTAAAAGTAATTGAAAATTTTTTAAAATTATAATGAAAATATTTCCTGCAATAGATATAAAAGATAAGAAATGCGTAAGATTAATCAAAGGTGACTTCGAAAATAAAACTGAATACGAAAATTCACCTATTGAGCAAGCAGCAAAATTTAAAGATCATGGCTTCAAAGACTTACACATTGTAGATCTTGACGGAGCTTTAACGGGTAAAACAGTCAATTTAGATATTATAAAAGAAATAGTAAGTAAATATGATTTGAAGATCGAAATAGGTGGAGGCATTAGATCTCTCGATAGCATTAAACAATATATCGATACAGGTATTGATAAAGTTATTTTAGGAAGTGGCGCTATTAAAAATAAAAAATTTTTAAAAGAGTCTTGTGAAAAGTTTAAAGGTAAAATTGCTTTAGGTTTAGATGCAAAAGATGGAAATCTTTCTGTATCAGGATGGAAAGAAAATCTAAATATTAAAACTATAGATTTTCTTAAAGATGTAAATAACTATGGAGTAAGCAGAATTATTTATACAGATATTAACAGAGATGGAATGAAAACTAGCCCTAACTTTGATGAGACTGTGAAGATTACAGAACTTTCTAATTGTCCTGTTGTAATTTCAGGAGGTGTTTCTTCAATAAGCGATATTAAGAAAGCTAAAGAATTAAATAATAAAAAAATTGAAGGTATCATAGTTGGTAAAGCGATATATGATGGTGATATTAAACTTGATGAGTTAGCAAAGGAGATTGATGCTTAAAAATAGAATTATACCTTGTCTTGATGTGAAAAATGGAAGAGTTGTTAAAGGTATTAACTTTGTTGAATTAAAAGATGCTGGAGATCCAGTAGAGCAAGCTAAAATTTATAGTGACGGCGGAGCTGATGAGATCTGCTTTTTAGATATCACTGCATCAAATGAAAATAGAGAAACGATCATTGATATTGTTAGAAAAACCGCTAAAGAATGTTTTGTTCCTTTAACTGTCGGTGGCGGAGTTAGAACCATTCAAAACATAACTGATTTATTGTTAGCAGGTGCAGATAAAGTTTCTATTAATACTGCCGCAGTTAAGAATGTTGATTTTGTAGAGGAAGCATCAAAAAAATTTGGATCTCAATGCATTGTTGTTGCGATTGACGCCAAAAAAGTTTCAAAAAATAAATGGGAAGTGTTTACTCACGGTGGAAGAAATAAAACCGGTATTGATGTAGTGGAGTTTGCTAAAAAGGTAGAAGAAGATGGTGCCGGAGAAATTTTATTAACATCAATGGATAAAGATGGAACTAAATCTGGTTACGATATTGATTTATTAAAAATAATTACAAAAAGTACTAATATTCCTGTAATAGCTTCTGGTGGAGTTGGAACTCTAGATCACTTATACGATGGCATTGTTAAGGGCGGTGCAAGTGCAGTTTTGGCGGCTTCTATTTTTCATTATGGTGAATATAAAATTAAAGATGCCAAAGAATATTTGAATTCTAAAAATGTATCAGTAAGGTTATAAAATGTTTGAAAACTTAGAACAATTAATTAAAACAATCAGAGAGAGAAAAAATTCTTCTCCAGATAAGTCTTATACTAATAAACTTTTGAACGATAAAAACCTAAGTGTTTCAAAAGTAAAAGAGGAAATAGACGAATTAATAGAATCTGTGGAAAAAAATTCAAATAAGATTCACGAAGCTGCCGATGTGGTTTATCATTTGATGGTTTACTTAGAGGCTAACAACATAAAAATTGAAGATGTGATGAGTGAACTTAAGAAAAGACAGAAATGAGTTACGACAAAAATAATATATTTGCTAAAATTCTAAGAGGAGAAATCCCGTGTAAAAAAGTTTATGAAAATGATCATGTTTTAGCTTTTCATGATATTAATCCTCAAAAGAAAGTTCATGTTTTAGTTATTCCTAAAGGTGAATACGTAGATCTTAATGATTTCAACAACAAAGCTTCAGATAAAGAGATTGTAGAATTAAATAAAGCCGTGACACATGTTGCAAATTTAGTGGGTGCAAAAGATAAAGGTTATCGGGCTTTAACTAATATCGGCAGCGATGGTGGGCAGGAAGTTCCTCATTTACATTTTCATATATTTGCAGGTGAAAAGATTGGAAAAATGGTCAGCTGATGGTTTCAAGAGTAAAAAGATATTTCTTAGAAATAAAAGATTTTTCAAAAACTGTTGATTTGAATCTTCCAGAAAACTTTCAAATTATTTTAGATGATAAAGATAATTTCCACTTAAACCGATTTTTCTATAAACAAATAGGTGTAGATCACTATTGGAGAGACAGATTACTTTGGTCTGATAGTGAGTGGGTAAAGTATGTTACGAATAAGAATTTAGAAACGCATGTTCTTAAAAAAGGTGAAGATCTAGTAGGATATTACGAACAAGAATATCACCCTGGATCAAATGAAGTAGAGCTTATCAATCTAGGAGTACTTAAAGAATTCAGAGGCTTAAAGCTTGGCTCAACACTTGTAAACCATGCTATCGCAAGTGCATCAAGAAAAAATCCTAAAAGAATGTGGGTTCATACTTGTAGTTTAGACCACAAACACGCATTACAAAATTATAAATCCAAAGGTTTTGAAATTTTTAAAGAAGAAGAAATTGATTTTGTAGCTTAGTTTATTTCAGGCACTTTAAAGGTACCTTTTTTAAAAACGTCATTTTTAGCAACAATATTTAGGGAGAAATTTATACTGTTATTGTATTGATCTTTTATCTCCCATCCTTTTAAATCAAGATTTTCTCTGTCAAAAAAAACTGTAATGTCGTTATCTCCATAATAAACAAGCCTAATTATTTGATCAGTTAACTCTAATTCTCCTGATTGTACTATTTCTAAAAGTTTATCTTTATATAAAATATTTAAGAACGGAGATTTTGAAATTGGATAATAGTAAGTTTTATTATACCTTTTTTGCGTTATTGCTAATCTCTTATTATTAATAACCAGCTCTTTTTTCTTGTCATCAAAGTAATTACATTTTAATTTTCCAGGGAACTCTAAAAGACAACTACCTTTTTCTTTTTTTTCATTAATTAATTGATCAAATGTAAATTCTAAAGAATTTAAGTTATTTAATTGCGCAACTATCTGGTCTTTTTCATTAGCTGATAAACTCGTTGTTATTAATAGAAAAAACGAGATTACAAATGTTTTTTTAAAGAACTTCACGTTTACCAACATGATTTGCTTTACTAACAATACCTTTTTCTTCCATCATATCAATAATTCTAGCAGCTCTATTATATCCGATTTGTAATTTTCTCTGAAGAAAGCTTGTAGAGGCTTTTCCTTCAACTTTTATAATTTCTACGGCTTGATTAAATAATTCATCTTCATCACCTTCATTTCCATGTGTTAAAGAGCTTTCGGTTGTTTCTTGGGAAGTAATTTCTTCCATATAATCTGGCTCTCCCTGAGCTCTTAATGAGTTTGTAATTTTCTCAACTTCTTGTTCAGAAACGTAAGGGCCATGAATTCTAACTATTCTATTTGCTGAAGACATGAATAACATGTCTCCTTTTCCAAGCAATTGTTCAGCACCCTGCTCTCCTAAAATTGTTCTACTATCAATCTTGGAACTAACTTGAAAAGATATTCTTGTTGGGAAATTCGCTTTTATTGTACCTGTTATTACATCAACACTTGGTCTTTGCGTAGCCATGATGATATGAATACCGGCAGCTCTTGCCATTTGAGATAATTTTTGTATGTAGTTTTCAATTTCTTTTCCAGCTACAAGCATTAAGTCTGACATCTCGTCAACTACTACAACGATGTAAGGCATTTTAAGTTTATGCTTAGCATTATAGCCATCAATGTTTCTAACCCCCACCTTGCTCATTAATTTATATCTGCTGTTCATTTCTTTTACTGTCCATGATAAAGCCGATGTAGCTTTCTTAGCATCAGTAATAACCGGAGTTAATAAATGAGGTATTCCTTCGTAACTAGACAGTTCTAACATCTTTGGATCAATTAAAATAAATTTACAAAGATCAGGACTTAGTTTGTAAAGCAGTGAAACAATTATAGTATTAATACAAACAGACTTCCCTGAACCAGTGGTACCCGCAATTAACAGATGAGGCATTGAAGTTAAATCACCAACAATTGGCATTCCAGAAATGCTTTTACCTAAAGCTATCGGAAGTCTCACATCTTTTTTTTGAAACTTATCGTAAGAAATTATTTCTCTAAGTGATACGCCCTCTCTTTCCTCGTTTGGAATTTCTATTCCAACAGTGTTTTTTCCTGGGATGACGGAAACTCTTGTAGAAGTTGAGCTTGTATTTCTTGCTAAATCCTCAGATAAATTAATAATTTTTGATACTTTTACTCCGGGTGCTGGCTCGAATTCGTAAAGGCTTACTACAGGTCCGTTATTAATTGTTTTAATTTTACCATCTATGCCAAAGTCTAATAATATTTTTTCCATAAACGCACCATCAGGACGATTTTTACTAGCATCAGAACTAAGTTTGGATAAATTTTTTTCTAAATAATTTATATCTGGTAATTTATATTTAGTTTTCGTAGTAACTTTCTCTGTTTGAGAACTTGTGTCAGCATCAAATGAAAAAGATTGCTGTGGTTTTTCTAATGTTTGCGGCTGGTCTTCAATATTAATTTTACTAAAATCTGGTTCAATATTTTCAACAGGTTTTCTTCTAAAAAGTGAAATAATTACTGAGAATACTTTTTTATAATTTATATCTGCTGAAAATGAAAAAAAAATTATAGTTAATAAAAGCAGTCCATAAATTGAGTATGGGCTGTCTATCCATGGAGCCCAAGTATTAATAAAGTTATAGGTAATTTTTCCAACAAAACCTGAATTCCCATTGTCGATTAGCCAAAAAGAATTATCGAAAGTTAAATAGATAAAAACTGTGCCTACGATCAAATAGGCTATAACTAAAAATAGTTTTAAAATTATTCTTTTTAATTCTTTCTTTATTATTAAATCTAATCCCCAAAATAAAAAATTAAGTAATAATAAAAAAGAAGCCAAACCAAAACTTTGTAATAAAAAATCTGCAACGCTACTTCCATAAATCCCAAAAAAATTTTGGATCTCGAAGCTCCTATCTCCATAAATAAATGAGGGATCTTCAGGAGAATATGTTGTAAAGGCGATTGCGAGTGCGACACTTGATAAAACTAGGATTAATCCTAGCAATTCAAAGGTTCGCTTTTTCAAAAAATTTGTTACACTATCTAAAAAGTTTGTATTCATTTCGAATCGATTACGTACTTTTTACCATTTTTATGAAAGTGTTAAAAATTTTAATATGATAAAACAGAGAATATGTATTGTCGGAGACGGTCTTTCAGGCTTAATGACAGCTGTAATTTTATCTAAAGTATCGGGTTTAGAGGTAAATCTAATAGCTAAAAAATGTATAAAAAACGCCGATAAAAGGACTACTGCTATATCAGATACAAACTATAAGTTCATCACTCAAAATATTAAAAGTTTTGGAAAAAAGTTGTTCTGGCCCTCAAAAAAAATTAAGCTTTTTTACGAAACTTCTAAGGAAAATATAAATTTTTTAAATCTAAACGAGGCAAACTCTAATCTTATGTATGTTTTTGAGAATGATAAAATTAAAAAAGTATTATTGAAAGAAATTTCAAAAAATAAAATTAAATTAATCAGAAAAGACTTAAAAAATTTAGATGAATTAAAAAATTATGATTTGATTATCCTCTGTATAGGAGGACAATCTAACATTTATAATAGCATAACAAAAATTAGATCTATCAGGAAAGATTATAAAGAAATAGCTATTACAGGATATGTTAAACACAATTTTAAGAAACTCGACACTAGCCAATTCTTTTTAAAAGAAGGACCGTTAGCTATACTTCCTTTTTCAAAGAATTATTTCTCTTTTGTTTGGAGTGTAAAGAAATATTTTTTTGAAAATAACTCAAAAAAAATTAAAACTTTAGTAAAAAACAAATTAGCAGAAAATTTGAAGAATAAACAAGATATCACTATTAATAATATTCAGTCGTATCCTATTTCTCTAAGTTTAAGACGTCAGTATCATCAAAAAAATGTATTAATTCTTGGTGAGGGTTTGCACACTATTCATCCTGTAGCCGGTCAAGGCTTTAATCTAGTTCTAAGGGATATAAAAAAACTGGAAGAAATTATTAGATATTATGTGTGTTTAGGTATTTCTATTAAAAATAGCTACGCGCTAAATGATTTTTACAATAACAGAAAACCCGAAAACACTATCATGAGTTTAGGCGTTGATGCTACCCATAGTTTCTTTAAACAAAATAAATATTTAGATCCATTCAAAGAAATAATTGTAAAAAATATTAAGAACAACGAGACATTAAAAAAATTCAGTAAAATAATCTCCAATCGAGGTTTATCATTATAATTCAATGAACATTTATGCTTTATCTTCGGGTAGGGGACCCTCTGGAATAGCTATTGTTAGACTATCAGGTAGTGAAACACTTAAGATTTGTCAAAATTTGACTAAGTCTAAAAATATAAAGTCGAACGAAGTTAATTTTTGTAAGTTCTATGACCCTAAGAACGGTAATGTAATAGATCCAGAGGCTTTATTATTGTGGTTTCCTGGGCCAAATAGTTATACTGGTGAAGACTTAGCAGAATTACAGATCCATGGAAGTAATGCGGTAATAAACGCTCTATTGAGAGTTTTGTCAGAGCAAAAAAACTGTAGACTAGCTGAGCCAGGTGAGTTCACTAAAATTGCTTTTCAAAATGATAAAATTGATTTGTTAAAAGCAGAAAGTATAGGCGATCTTATCCATTCCGAAACAGAACTACAAAGACAGCAAGCGATAAAATTAGTTCAGGGATATGCATCAAACTATTATAATAATTTGAGGGAAAAAATAATAAAATCCCTTGCTTTTATAGAAGCAAAAATTGATTTTGCAGAGGAAGATCTCCCAGAAAAAGTACTAAAAGATGCCCACAAATCAATAAAAGAAATTCACTCAGAAATTACTAAAATTATCGAGGATAATAAAGTAGGTGAAAAAATTAGAGACGGTTTTAGAGTTTCTATTACAGGAGAAGTTAATGCTGGAAAATCCTCATTATTAAACTTACTTTCAAAAAGAGAAGTAGCAATCGTTTCAGATGAGGCTGGTACGACTAGAGATGTTATAGAAACTTATTTAAATTTAGATGGATATCCTGTTCTCTTAGCTGACACTGCTGGTATTAGAGATACTAAAAATGAAGTAGAGAAAAAAGGAATTTCCTTAGCCCTTGGAAAATCAAAAGAAGCAGATTTGAATATAGTTGTTATTGATAATTCATCAAAAAAAATCAACAAAGAAATAAATAATATGATTGATAAAGATACTATAATATTTTTAAATAAATCAGATGTTTCAGATAAACCAAATCATAAATTTGAGGCTGATACTGTTTTGGCTTCAGTAAAAAATAATAAAAATATTAATAAATTAATAAATTTGGTAAAAGCTAAATTAAGCAAGAAATTCACATCTAACAATAGCGCTTTAATCACAAGAGAAAGGCATAGAATTAAGCTTAATGATTGCTTAAAAGAAATTAATAAGTTTCTTAAAAAAGATCAAAGCAAAGACCTCGAATTAGCTGCTGAAGACTTAAGAATGGCTACACGACATCTTGGTAGCATCGTTGGTAAGGTAGATGTGGAAGAAATACTTGGATCTATATTCAAAGATTTCTGTATTGGTAAATAAAATACTTCTTGTATTCTTAATTTAGACGTTTACATTCACAACATGACAAAACAAAGCTATGATGTAGTAGTTATAGGTGGAGGACATGCTGGATGTGAGGCAGCTGCAGCTTCGGCTAGAATGGGTGTAAATACTGCTCTTTTTACCCATAAAATAGAGACTATTGGTGAAATGTCATGCAATCCCGCTATAGGTGGACTTGGAAAGGGGCATCTTGTTAGAGAAATCGATGCTTTAGATGGTTTGATGGGTATTGTAGCTGATAAATCAGGTATTCAATTTAGATTATTAAATAGAAGTCGTGGTCCAGCAGTGCAAGGACCAAGGACTCAGTCAGACAGAGCTCTTTACAAAGAGCATATGCAAAAAATTTTGCTTAATTATCAAAACTTAGAAGTAATAGCAGATCCAGTAGTTAAATTCTTGTTTGAGAAGAATAAGGTTGTAGGATTTATTAGTCAGAGTGGCAAAGAAGTAAGGACTAAAGAATTAATACTAACTACAGGCACTTTTTTAAATGGCTTGATACATATAGGTGAAACACAAATACCAGCAGGTCGGTATGATGAAAAACCAGCTATTGGTTTGAGCGAACAGTTGTCAAAATTTAAAATGCGGATTGGTAGATTAAAAACAGGAACACCTCCTAGACTAGATGGAGATACAATTAACTATGACGATTTAGAAATGCAGCCTGCAGATGATGATCACTATTACTTTTCTTTCTTAACGAAAAAAATTGATAATAAACAGATTAAATGCGGTATGACTTACACAAATAACGATGTCCATAAGATCATAAGCGACAATATTTCGAGGAGCGCCATGTATTCAGGCAACATTAAAGGAATAGGACCAAGATACTGTCCATCAATAGAGGATAAGATCGTTAAATTTAAAGAAAAAGAAAAACATCAGATTTTCTTAGAACCTGAAGGATTAAAGGACAATACTATTTACCCAAATGGTATATCTACGTCTCTTCCAGAGGAGATACAGCTTAAAATACTCAGTAAAATCAAGGGTCTAGAGCAAGTTAAGATGAAGAGAGCTGGGTATGCTATTGAGTACGATTATGTGGATCCTAGAGAGCTCAAAGGTACATTAGAAACAAAAAAAATTAATTCTTTATTCCTTGCTGGTCAAATCAATGGAACCACAGGTTATGAGGAAGCCGCAGCTCAAGGATTGATAGCTGGGATTAATGCGGCTTTAAAAATCAAAAATCAAGAGGAGTTTATTTTAGATAGATCAACTTCCTATATTGGAGTTATGATTGATGATCTTATTACGAAAGGAGTTACAGAACCTTATAGAATGTTTACATCAAGAGCTGAATATAGATTAACTTTAAGAGCGGATAACGCTGATCAAAGACTAACTGATTTAGGGATTGGTTTAAATCTTATAAGTTTCGAAAGAAAAAAAATATTTGATGAAAAGAAAAAAAATATTATGGCTCTTAATAAAATTTTAAAAAATAATTTCTTAACACCTAATCAAGCTATGAAATTTGATATTAAAATTGCTATGGATGGAGTAAAAAGATCTTGTTTAGAAATTATGGGGCAGCGAAAAGTGAATATGGCAAAAATAAGGCAAGTATTTAGCGATATCCCTAACTTTCCAAGCTCTATAGAAAATCAAGTTGTAACAGATGCTCATTATATGGGTTACTTGGAGAGACAAGGCAGAGACATAGAGTCTTTTAAGAAAGATGAGTCAATTATAATACCGGAGAGTATTGATTACGATAAATTGAGCGGTTTATCTAATGAAATTAAAAGTAAGTTGCTTCAAATTAAACCAAAAACGCTAGGCCAAGCTTTACGTATTGACGGTGTTACCCCTGCAGCTGTAATTATTCTTCTTTCTCATATTAAAAAACTCAGATATAAAGCTACTGCTTAATGCAGCAGCTTGAAGTTATAAATATCCTAAAAAAAGATTTAAATTTTACAGATCAATCTATAGAAAAGCTTAAAAAATTTACAAATCTGGTTTTGAAAGAGAATAAAAATTATAATTTAATAGCAAAAAGCACTGAAGAACAGATTTGGGTGAGGCATGTACTCGATTCAGCTCAATTGGTTAAATTTATCGATTTTAGGCTCAAATCATTAGCTGATATTGGTACTGGGGCAGGATTTCCTGGTCTAATTATAGAAATATTCAATAATAACAAGGCTTTTCACGTGAAATTATATGAAAAATCACCTGTTAAAAGAAAATTTTTAATAAGTGTAATCAAGGACTTGGATCTTAATGCTGAGGTGTTAGGCGATGTTAGAGATGAAGTGTTAGATTCTGACATTGTAATTTGTAGAGCATTTAAAAAATTAGATCAAGTAATACAAGTTTCACGTGAAATTGCTAAAAAACCACATAAATTAATGATTCTGAAGGGTCAAAATGCACAGAAAGAAATAGAAAATTCTTTTAAAAAGAAAAAATACGCTTATAAATTAGAGCAAAGCATGACAAATAAAGATTCAAAAATAATTTTAATGGAGATTAATAAGTAGATGTCCTCGCCGACAATTTTAGCAATCATTAATCAGAAAGGTGGCGTTGGAAAAACGACAACAGTAATTAATTTAGCTGCATCACTGTCCATTATGGGTCAAAATAATTTAGTAATTGATCTTGATCCACAGGGCAACGCAACGACTGGATTTGGTAAAAATAATAATGAAGAAGAAAAAAATATTTACAATCTTTTAATTAAAAAAATCAACATGAAAAATATAATTCAGAAAACAGAAATTGAGAACTTGGATTTGATAGGTTCGCATGTAAATCTCTCTGGTCTTGAGGTCGAAACAGCGAATGACTCAAACAGGGCATTTGTATTGAAAGAAATTTTAAATTTAAATAAAGAAGGTGTATTAAAAAAATACGATAATATTTTTATAGACTGTCCTCCTTCCTTGAGCCTGCTTACTATAATGGCATTAGTTGCATCTGATGAATTATTGGTTCCTCTTCAAACAGAATTTTTTGCTTTAGAAGGAATTACTCAACTCGTGAAAACTATTGATCGAATAAAAGAAAATTTAAACCCAAGTCTTAAGATCAGGGGAATTCTTTTAACGATGTTTGATAAGCGAAATAAACTGTCCTCTGAAGTTGATAAAGAAGCACGAAATTATTTCAAAGAAAAAGTGTATCAAACTGTGATTCAAAGAAATGTACGTTTGTCAGAAGCGCCATCTCATGGTTTACCTTGTGTTGTTTATGATAAAAATTGTTCTGGTAGCAAATCGTATTTTAAACTTGCCGAAGAATTTTTAAAAAAAAATCAAATTGAAAGTGCCGCATGAACGCAGGAAAAAAAAAAGGTTTAGGAAGAGGTTTATCTGCACTTTTTGGAGATACACCACCTAAAGAAAAAACGAAATCAACAAACAAAAACAATATGGTAGCTATTGCAGATTTATCAAGAAATCCTTACCAGCCTAGGCAAATTTTTAAAGAAAACAAACTAGAGGAATTGGCCAATTCCATTAAGAAAAACGGTATTATTCAGCCAATTGCAGTAAGACCCAACAAATCAAGCGAAGGAAAATACGAGATCATAGCTGGAGAAAGAAGATGGTTGGCTGCTCAAAGAGCAGGATTACATGAAATACCTGTCAGAATTCTAGATTTATCCGACGTTGAGTCCTTAGAAGTTGCAATTGTAGAAAATATTCAACGAGATGACTTGAATCCCATCGAAGAAGCAAAAGGATATAAAAGGCTTAACGAAGAGTTTAAATATGATCATGAGAGTATTTCTAAATTAATGTCAAAAAGTAGAAGTCATATTAGTAACACTTTAAGACTTTTATCTTTACCATCTGATGTTGTAGCAATGTTAGAGGAAGGTTCTTTAACCTCAGGTCAAGCAAGACCTTTAATTGGTATATCTAATGCTTCATCAATTGCAGAGGAAATAGTATCTAAGAATTATAGTGCAAGAAAAGTAGAATATCTTGTTAGAAGCAAAAAAAGTGGAAGATTTGAAAAAACAATTGATACCAATATTCTTAAAACTCAGGAAAAATTACAAAAAATTCTAGGACTTAAAGTTAATATTATAAACAAAAAAAATAACTCTGGAAAAATTTCTATTGAGTATAAGGACTTAGACCAATTTCAAATGATTTCTGATTTGTTGACTAAGCATTAGCCATTTGGCAAATATCAATTAAAAGTTTTTTAATTAATACTTTTTTGTTTATCGATGAGTTTGATTTAATTTTTATCTCTAAATCATAAGTTTGATTTAAAGTTTTCTTAATTTTTTCGTTATTCCATTTTTTGGCTTGTGCTAAAAAAAATGGTTTGTCTTTCCAAAAAACTGGTGGCTTTAAATTGTTTATAGCATTTTCTAGACTTTGTTTATCTGAATTATCTATTTCTTTAATTTTATTCAGTCTCGAATTTATTATGTTTATGTAATAGATGATTTTATCATCTTCTATTACAGTGTTTGCGAGAAGTTTATTAGTTTTTATTTTGTTACCCATCAGAGCTTCATCTCTGAGAGCATTAAAATCGTTATTTGATGCGTGATTGAGAAGCTTGAGCAAATTCTCTTCATCTAATAATTTATTATCAAAAAATCCTATTATTTTTTTTAGTTCATTATAAAGTTTTGCTCTATCCAAGTTACAGTTGTCTATTATTAAGTTAATGTTGTTAGGAGTAAGGCCCTTAAAATCTTTTAAATAGTTTTCAATAATTCGCTTAAGGCTTAATTCATTGTCTTGGTAACACGCAATTGAGGCGCATAATTCTGTTTTTTCAAAAAAATTTCTTAATTTGGACTTCTTTTCTAATGTATCACTAAATAAATATATTTTTTGATTATCTATTAATTCTTTTATTTTAATAATTAAATCTAATATCTTGTCATTTACATTTTGAATAAAAAAAATCTTTTCTTTTTCAAAAAGAGAGATATTCATGATTTCTTTTAAAATTATCTCTTCACTTTTAAGAATTTCATCTTGTGTAAAATTTAATATTTCCTTGTCTTTATAGTTAACCTTGATCTTTATTTTAAACTCATTTTTGAGACCTATATTTTCCCCATGAAATAAAACTAATTTTTCCTTAATAATTTTTAAATTTTGTTCTACAATGTAGCTCTTATATTGCATTTAGTAATAAGGAAAGTTCGTCAATTATTTCATCAGCTATTTTGTCTGTTAATACATCAATTAAAATTTTTTCATTATTAAGTGTTTGTGAATATTGACTTGTAACATTAAAATCCCCAGATCTTGATACTGAAAATTCTTTATTATTAGCTCCGTTTAATTCGTCATAAAACACTTTCACATTAATCTTAATTTCATATTTAGTAATTTCGTTTTTAATGTTTTTTTCTTTTACAATTTTTTGTTTGCTAGTATTCAAGTGTATTTTAATTGATTTTTCTTTTTGTTTTTTAGTATTAAAAGTTAATTTGTTTTTTAATTTGTAATTTATTCTTTTCTCTCCTTCTGTTGTTACTGTGTTTATGGAAAAATTTAATAGTTCAGAACGGTCTATAACTTTGAATCCGCAGCTTATTGTTAGGAACGAAAAAATTATAATTAAAAAAATTTTGTATTTCATTTACTAATAATATAATTAATTATTTTGTTTTTAACAAAAATTGTTTTTATTACTTTTGCCTCGGCAAGATACTTATTTGCCTTGGAATCCCTCAAAATTATCTTATTAAGTTCTTTTTGATCTGTATCTTTTTTAACTGTAATTATATCTCTCGTTTTTCCATTAATTTGTATTGCAACTTTTATTTGATCTATTAAGTTTTTTTTATCAATTTCTGGCCATTTTCTAGCATTTTTACAATTAAACATCTCTAAACATTCACTTGCTAAGTGTGGCGTAAAAGGCATCATTAATTTCATAATTTTTATAATATTTTCAACTAATACTTCATTACTAATTTTTTTTTTTAAAAAATCTTTAAAGAAATTATAAATTTCATAAAAGTGCGCTATTGAAACGTTGAACCTAAAGTTGTCAATTGAACTGTCAATTTTATTTGCGTAGCTATTAATTACAGATACAAATTCTAGTTCTTGTTGTTTATCATTATTAATATTATCTCTAATTTTTATTGAATAATTTAAGTTCCATATTTTTTGTAGAAACTTATTAGCAGATGATACTCCAGCGTCTGACCATTGGATATCTTTTTCTGGTGGACTATCTGATAATATAAACCATCTAACAGAATCAGCCCCATATTGTTTAATCATGGTTTCAGGATCAATAGTATTCTTCTTAGATTTAGACATAGACTCTGGCGGACCAATTATTACTTTAGTATTATCAGTTAACTTGATTGCGCTAGCGTTACTAATCTTTTTTATTTCGTCAGGATATAACCAGTTACCGTCCTGGTCTCTATAGGACTCATGGCAAACCATACCTTGAGTAAATAAATTTTTAAAAGGCTCAGATAGGTTAAAATTTTTGTTACATTTTTTTATTCCTTTTGTAAAAAAACGAGAATACAGCAAATGTAAGATCGCATGTTCTATGCCGCCTATGTATTGATCAACCGGCATCCAATAGTTTACCTTTTTTTCATCAAAAGGAGATGAATTATGTTTTGGAGAGCAAAATCTTAGAAAATACCAAGAAGAGTCAACAAAAGTATCTAAAGTATCCGTCTCTCTCGTTGCCTTTTTACCAGTTGATTTTTCTGTTGTATGTTTCCAGCTAGGGTGGCTATCTAAAGGATTACCATTTGCTTTTAAATCAATATCATCTGGAAGTTTTATAGGTAATTCACTTTTATCAACTGGCACAACACTCCCGTCTTCAAGATAAATCATTGGAATCGGGCAACCCCAATACCTTTGTCTTGAGATACCCCAGTCTTTTAAACGATATAATGTTTTACTTTTTCCTATT
This sequence comes from uncultured Pelagibacteraceae bacterium, assembly GCA_902555185.1. Lineage (GTDB taxonomy): Bacteria > Pseudomonadota > Alphaproteobacteria > Pelagibacterales > Pelagibacteraceae > Pelagilacustribacter. The sequence goes on from CACDSA010000005.1 coordinate 51,173, forward strand.
CCTTTGTTTTCAATTTCTTTAATAATTCTTTCTTTTGCTTTAAGAATGTCTAAATTATTTAAAAATTCTGAATTTATCAATTTTCCATTTCCTGTAAAAGCCTCCTTAAGATTAGAATTAGATTTTCCATCTGACACCACTTGAATAATTTCAAGATTATATTTGATTGCAAAATCAAAGTCTCTTTGGTCATGCGCTGGGCAACCAAAAATGGCTCCACTTCCGTAATCCATTAACACAAAATTTGCAAAATATATTGGGATAGTTTTATTTTTAATGAATGGATGTTTTGCAATTAGACCACTATTGAAACCAATTTTATCAGCATTAGCCAAAGCCTCCTCAGTAGTACCTGTTTTATTACATTCCTCTTTAAATTTATTAAATTCCTTATCATCTTTAAAGCGTCTGTTTAATGGATGATCAATGGATAGAGCAATAAAACTTGCACCGAATATTGTATCTGGACGCGTTGTAAAGATATTTACTGTTTCTGTGGAATTTTCTATTTTGAAATTTATTTCACACCCGTATGATTTACCAATCCAATTCTTTTGCATAAGTCTAACTTTTTCAGGCCAACCATCTAAATTTTCCAAATCTTTTAAAAGCTCTTCTGAGAATTTTGTGATATTAAAAAACCATTGAGATAATTTTTTTCTTTCAACGACGGCATTAGAGCGCCATCCTCGACCATTAATAACTTGCTCATTTGCCAAAACGGTTTTTTCTACAGGATCCCAATTAACATAAGTTTCTTTCCTTGAAACAAGACCTTGATTATAAAAGTTAATAAATATTTCTTGCTGGTGTTTATAGTAATTTTCTTCACATGTTGAAATTTCTAAATCCCAATCAATTGAAAGGCCAAGCAATTTCAATTGATTTTTCATGGTTTCTATGTTTTTTTTCGTCCAATCTTTTGGGTGCAAATTATTTTGTCTAGAGGCATTTTCTGCAGGCAAACCAAATGCGTCCCATCCCATTGGATGTAAAACGTCAAAACCTTTCATGAATTTGTAACGAGCTACTACGTCTCCTATAGTATAGTTTCTAACATGGCCCATATGTATTTTTCCGGATGGATAAGGAAACATTTCTAGGCAGTAAAACTTTTTCCCTTGCTTATTATATAGTTTTTCTAAAATAAATCTGGATTGCCATTTTTTTTCAATTACTTGAAAATTAATTCTTTCCATCAAATTTATTGTTTTTTATTTTTTTGTTCTTTTTCTAATACTGCTGCCTTTTGTAAAATAGTTGCATGGAGCTCATCTCTAATTTTAGTTTGTTGGAGAACTGATATTTTGCAATTATTACTAGCAACGCATGTTTTCTTATGGACTATTACTTTCAAGCTTTCACTTCTGATATCATTCGCAAGAAATCTAATCGAGATTTTTATGGAGTCTTGGTTACCCGAGACATCATCATAATACCAATCCGTGATAATCATTCCACCAGAGTAGTCTACAGTTGTTAATGGTAAAAAATCTAAGGTCTCTAAAGATGCTCTCCATAAAGGATTAGATGTAGAAAATTCATAAGTTGTTTTTCCTCCCCTAATACCTTTAGCAGCGTTAGCTATCGACACACCTCTGCCTTCCTCGATATTCTTTTTTGCCCTTTCAGGACCTTCTAAAGCCTCTGATTTTTTGAATTTAAATGCACCGCACGAATTTAAGGATAAAAAAAGAAAAATTATGAATAAACTTTTAACAAGCTGATTAAACAATTTAAATTTTATAATTTTAAGCATGAAGTCAATTAAGATGTTAAATTCATTTTATAGAACAATACATTTACATTGAAATAAAAAAATGGCTAAATTATTGAGTTTTCTGTGTGATATTTATGCAACAATAATTAAATAATTGCCCAATTTATCAATATTTTAGCCTCTTAAGGTACCAAAAAAGGTAAAAAGCTATGATTAATTTAATTTAAATTAATAATTAATAACAAAAGGAAAAAACAATGAAAAATGTACTAAAATACGCAGTAGTATTATTTACTGCATTATCATTTTCATTTGCTCAAGCAGGAGAACTTTCTGTAACAGGTAGCGCAAAAGCTTCATATGTAATTATATCAAGCGATTCATCTACAGGTGCACAGGAACAACCAAATTCTCTTGGTGTAGCCAATGAATTTAACTTAGGTGCAAGTGGTGAGTTAGACAACGGTATGTCTTGGGGTTACAACATCGACATCGATGGTGACACTACACAGGACGACGGAAGTCTATTCTTATCAAGTGGCTTTGGTAAAGTAATGATCAGTATTTCTGAAGGTGGACTAGAGACATCTAAGAAAGGTATTTTCTCAGCAACTGGGGACAGAGGATCTGACTCAGCTTACGATGAGGGAATGTTTGAAGAGTGGTCAATCGGTGATGCTAATAACATCTCGTACCACACTCCAGCTGACATTTTACCATTTGGTATCAAAGCTTCAGTAGCTTACGCTCCATCAACTGTAAATGACGCTAACCAGTCAGTTAATAACTTAGTAGCTGCTAATACAGGTGCTATTACAGCTCCAAACGATTCAGGAAAAGTATACTCATCTGGATCTGTAGCTAACGCTGGTAGAACAATGACGCAATACGCAGTACACGCAACTCCAGTTGACGGTTTAACATTAGGTGCTTCATACGAAGATTTCGGTGGTGCAACTGGTGATACTGGTCAAAATGCTGAAGGTGGTGCATGGTATGCACAATATGTTATCGGAAACGCTAAAATCGGTTACGGTAGATCATACGTTGCGTTACCAAATGCAAAAACTGACACAGCTTATGAATCAGTACTAGGTACGAAGTACTCTGCTTTAGTAGCGGTGAACGACAACCTATCACTTTCATACGGTGTTGAGAAATCTGAAACTACACATATGTTAGCAACAACAGCTGATGTAGAAATGGAAGTAACTCAGATTGCAGCTGCTTACACTACAGGTGGATTAACATTAGCATTATCTATGAACGACTACGAAAACGTGTTGTACACAGCTAATCAAGATGTAAAATCTACAGTGTTTAACGTGTCAATGGCATTCTAATTAATTTAGAATTTATTGATTTAAAAAAGCCGGTTAGAAATAGCCGGCTTTTTTTTTATTTCAGTCATAATCGCCACGCCCTCAGAAGATAAATTTTTCAAGGTATTTAAATTTGAATGATTAATTCCTCCTAAAGGAATTAAATTTTTTGATATTTTCAAAAAGTTATTAAATTTAATTATACCATAAAAAAAATTATTGTTATCGTAAGAAACTTTAAATAATCTTGACATTAGGATATGTTCACATCCTTGCTTATTTTTCAGCTGTATTTCTCTTATATTATGTGCCGATCCAATTACTGAATAATTTGCATTTTTTAAAAAAAGACATCTAAAGCTTTTGTTATATGACGAAACATATAAACCGTCGGCTTTGAGTAACACTGCTAGGCTAGCATTATTTGCAATAAAGAATTTTACACTCTTTAAGTGACAAGTCTTCCTATAAATTTTTAATTTTTCGATATCTTCTATTTTTTTATTGTCTCGTCTATAAATTATTGTCAATTTATTGTTTTTTTTTATATTTTTTAATTCTAAATCTTTGATACTCTCAATTATAAAAAAATATTTCTTTTTAAAAGCAAACATTATGAGCACAATAGTAGAAAGATTTAAAGAAATACAATTGAAAATTACGTCCTTAAAACCTCTTAAACCGGTTAATATTATAGCTGTAAGTAAAACATTTAATTTAGATTATATAAAGCCACTAATTCATCATGGACATTTACATTTCGGTGAAAATAAAGTTCAAGAAGCCATAGCTAAATGGTCTGAACAAAAAAAGATTAAGCAAGATTTAAGACTTCATATGATTGGAAAACTGCAAAGTAATAAATCTAAAGATGTAGTCAAACTATTTGATTATGTACACTCACTCGATAATCAGAAGCTAGCAGACTCTTTAGCAAAACATCAATCAAACTTAAATAGAAACTTGAAGTATTTTATCCAGGTAAATATTGCAAATGAAACTCAAAAATCTGGTATTTCAGTAAATGATTTAGATGGTTTTTATAATTATTGTGTGAATGAAATTAATTTAAACATAATAGGTTTGATGATAATTCCACCAATAAATCAGGAAGTTGATAAATATTTTAAATCTTTAAACGAGTTAAACAAGTCCTTGGCTCTTGAAAATCTGAGTATGGGTATGTCTTCGGATTATATTCAGGCTGTGAAATATGGATCAACTTTTGTAAGAGTGGGAAGCTCTATTTTTGGTGCTCGATCTTGACTTTTGTATTGTTATTTATTTTTCCAAGAACCTTTAAAAGATCAATTTTTTTTATAGCTATACATCCTTCCGTCTTTTTATAATTTCTCTTTGCTACATGTATAAATATTGCACTACCTCTATTCTTAATTATAGGGTTCATATTATAGTTTAAAACTAATACAATATCGTAGCAATTATCTTTTCTATAAAGTTTTTCATAACTATAGTCGTAAGGCAATTTTACAAGTTTGTTATAATTTTTGGATTTTGGATCATTGCACCAACCCATATCTTTTTTAATGGCTATCTTTCTGATTTTGCTTTGTATTTTTTTAACCCTATCGTTTCTGTAAAGAACAAATCTAATTTTATAACTTCCTTTTGGTGTTATTAAATCCCCCTCTTTTCTTTTTAAATCAATTCCCCTTTTACCTAAAGCACATTTTGCTTTATAGTTTCCATAAGTTAAGTTTTTTTTATTAATTATTATATGCACAAATTAACAGTTCAGATTCTTGGCCCATCTTCGTTCGTCTTAACTTTAAATGAATTGAAAACCTTTTTAAAGTTTAATCCTTTATTTGATAATTTAAATGAAAATCCGAACGTTATTTTATTCCATACAGACGCTTTAATGGATAAAAAGCAAATAAATTATATTAAAAACAAAAATTCAATAAAAATATGTGCAGGAAAAAAAAAAAATCTTAAAGAGAGTTTTGATGCAAATATAGAGCTACCAACCACTTTAAAAGAAATGAATAAAGTTGTGGAAAGTACATATGCTAAGAAGAAGTTTAATAAAAATTCTTCAATAGAGGTTAAAAGTTATTTTTTGAATAAAAATGAAAAAAAATTGTCTAAATTAGATGATCATATACAACTTACAGAAAAGGAAGTTCATCTTATTGAGCTGTTTTTAAATAGTAGGAAGCCAATTTCAAAAAATGATATTTTACATTCTGTTTGGAATTATTCTTCTGAAGCAGATACCCATACAGTTGAGACGCATATTTATAGATTAAGAAAAAAAATTGCAGATAAATTTATGGATGAAAAATTTATTCTTAACAATAAGGATGGATATTATTTGTGAAAAAAAGGAATAAGATAGCTATTGATCTTTTAACGACCAAATATAGGAAAAGAGTTGTGAAACCCAAAAAAGGTAAAGGTAGTTTCAGAAGAAAAAAAAATAAATTAATTATTTAATCTAGCACCAATAATCTGAATAACCTTAGCGGACATTTCTGTCCCAGTTTCTAAACTTTCTTTAATAGTTTTTTTGTTTATTAGGCCATGTAAAAAACCACCTGCAAATAAATCTCCGGCTCCAGTCAAATCTTTAATATTAAGATTTTTTTTTGCAGAACATTCTACAATCTCACCTTTATTTATTGCAATCGCTCCCTTGTCACCTCGAGTAATGACAATTAACTTATTCAAATTTTTAGCAAAATTAATTACATCATCAAACGTCTTTACATCAATTAGTGACATAATTTCTTGTTCGTTTGAAAAGGTAACATCTAATTTATTTTTAACTAATTCTAGAAAATGAGGCTTGTGTCTTTCAACACAAAATAAATCTGATAATGACATTACAACTTTGTTTGAATTATTTATCGCTTTTTCAAAAGCTTCTTTTGGATCACCTTCATCCCAAAGGTACCCTTCTAAAAATAAAATGTCACTTTGTTTTACTATATTCTCATCAATATCATATTTATTAATCTTTCCTGCAGTTCCTAAAAAAGTGACCATTGTTCTCTCAGAGTCTGGTGTTATTAATATTAGACAAGTCCCAGTAGGAACGTTTTCCTTTTTTTTTGAGTATAAGAATTCAACATTTTCTTTTTTTAGACCTGCCTCATATTTATTCCCCAAAATATCATCACTTACTTTGCCAATAAAGCCTACTTTATTTCCAAGTTGTGAGAGACCTACCATTGAATTAGCCACTGAACCACCAGAAACCGTTTCTTCAATCTTAAGCTTTGATAACAGTTTTTTAAATTCAGATTCATCTACAAGTTTCATTGTGCTTTTCGTAAGTTTGTTTTGAGTTAAAAAATTTTCTTCAACTTTACAAATCACATCGACTATTGCATTGCCAATACCTATTACTTTCATTTAAGCTTTTTTTGTTTTAACGGGTTTTTTTCTATTGGGATAACAGCTTTTACAAATTTTACAAGTAATTCCAAAACAATCTCTTGCTTTACAAAATTCTCTTCCATACCATATTATTTGTAAATGAAGCTTGTTCCAGTATTTTTTTGGAAAGATATTTTTTAGATCCTTTTCAGTTTGAACAACATTTTTCCCGTTAGTTAATCCCCATCTTTGAGCTAATCTATGAATATGGGTATCTACTGGAAAAGCAGGAAATCCAAAACCTTGAGACATTACAACACTCGCAGTTTTATGACCAACTCCCGGTAATTTTTCTAATTCTTCATAAGTTTTCGGCACTTTTCCTTTGTACTTTTCTACCAAAGTCTTCGATAGGTAAAAAATACTTTTAGCTTTGACTCTAAATATTCCAATTCTCTTTATTAAACGTTCTATTTTTTTTCTACCGAGTTTTACAAAGTGTTTTGGCTTATTATATTTTGGGTAAATATTTTTTGTAACATTATTGACATTAACATCAGTGCATTGTGCTGATAACAAAACAGAAATCAATAAAGTAAATGTATTTTTATATTTGAGTGGCGTAGGAACTTTAGGATAGATATTATTTAATACTCTTAAAATAATTTTAGCTTTCTTTTTATTTTTCACTTAAAGTTAAGAAGATCTCTCATCGTATATAAGCCAACTTTTTTAGACATTAACCAATAAGCAGCTGTTAAAGCGCCTTCAGAATATAAAGCTCTATCAAAAGATTTGTGATTAAGTTTTATAACCTCTTTTCCACTAAAAAATCTTACTTCATGTTCGCCAATAAATTTACCTTTACGAATAGAATTAAAATTGATTTTTTTGGAATAAGGGAAAGATTTTTTATTTAAATATTTTTTTCCTATTAAATTATAAAATTCTCTTTTTTTCCCATACGCTATTCCTTTAGCTAACATTAAAGCTGTGCCAGACGGATAATCAATTTTGTTTTTATGATGAACCTCATATATTTTACTTAAAAAATTATTACCAAGAGATCTTGAAGCAATCTCTGTTAGATACATAAGCAAATTTACCCCTAGACTCATGTTGCCTGCTTTTAGAATAGGAATTTTCTTTGAAAAATTTTTTATTAGTTTTTCTTCTTTTTTAGTAAAACCTGTTGTTCCAATTACAACCCTTTTTTTTTGTTTTGCTGCAATTTTAAGGATTTCAAAAGTGCACCGAGGAACTGTAAAATCTATTATTACGTTAGCTTTTTTAAACGCTTCTAGGGAATTAAATTGAGGTTTAATTCCAGAAATTTTCTTTTTAATATGTCTATTCTCAGTCAAAGATACAATTTTAAAATTTTTATTTCTTTTTACAGATTTAATGAGCTGTTGCCCCATTCTTCCCATGCATCCTGAAATAGTTAAATTAATTCTTTTCATTATTTAAACAAATAGATGACCACAATAATCACTACTACGATTATAGTCCAGACGGATAAATTGCTTAAAAATTGTTTAAACTTGTTATTGGTGGATAAAAAACCTGGTAAGACTAAAGCAAGCACAGCAATAAGAAATATTGCAGACATTAACTGATTGGTTTCCATTAGAATTAAGTTTTTTTCCAGAATTTTTTAGCTTTTTCAAAAAAACTTTTAATTACTGGATCCGGTTTATTAGTCTCAATTTCGTTAAATTCCTCCAGAATCTCTTTTTGCCTCTTAGAAAGAGATGTTGGTACTTGAGTAACAACTCTTATATAAAGATCACCGAACGTACTTCTTCTAAGAATTGGCATTCCTTTACCTCTTAATCTAAATTGTTTACCATGCTGAGTACCTGAAGGAATTTTGATTTTTGACTTTCCACCATCAATAGAAGGTACTTCTACTGAAGTTCCAAGTGCAGCATCAGAAAAGGAAATTGGCAGTTCGTAATAGAGATTTTCATCAGATCTTTTAAAAATATTGTGATTATCTATAGCTATAAATAAATAAAGATCTCCACTTGAGCCGCCTTTGGAACCTGCTTCACCTTTACCAGATAACCTTATTCTTGTTCCATCGTCGACACCTTTAGGAATTTTAACTGTAACGTTTTCATTTGATTGTACTTTTCCATTTCCACTACAATCACCACAAGGTTTGCCAATCATTTCACCATAACCACTACACTGAGGGCAAGTTTGTTGAACTGTAAAAAAACCTTGATTGGTTCTTACTTTTCCTCTACCCGAGCAATAATCACATCTAATTGGTTTTGAACCTTTTGCCGCTCCACTTCCTGAGCATAATTTACAAGTTTTATACGTAGTATATCTAACATTTTTTTCGGTTCCTCCATAAGCTTCTTCCAAGCTAATGCTTACATCATACCTTAAATCATTTCCTCTATTACTTGTTCTCCTTGAAGAACCACTACCAAAGTCACTAAAAAAGTCCTCAAAAATATCTGAGAACGACGAACTATCAAATCCACCAAAACCTTGAAATCCACCACCGCCTCCTCCACCTTCAAAAGCTGCGTGGCCAAACTGGTCATAGTTAGCCTTTCTCTTGTCATCTGAAAGTATGTGATACGCTTCACTAGCTTCTTTGAATTTTTCTTCAGAAACCTTATCTCCTTTATTTTTATCAGGATGATATTTTAATGCTTGTTTTCTGTAGGCTTTTTTGATGTCATCTTTTGATGCACCTCTCGGAATACCTAAGACATCATAACAATCTCTTTTAGCCACAGGACGTCTCCTTATATTTTATCTTAGGCGCTTTTTTCCTTATCTTCTTTTACGTCTTCAAAATCTGCATCAACAACATTATCCTTTTCACTAGGCTTAGCATCTTTTGGTCCACCAGTTCCCTTATCTTTATCGTTTGGTTTCTGTTGGCTTTTATAAACCGCTTCACCGAGTTTCATAGACACTTGAATTAAACTTTGCGTTTTCTTTTTAATATCTTCAACGTCTGTACCTTCAAGAGATTTTTTAAGGTCAGCTATTCCACTTTCAATAGCTTTTTTCTCCTCA
>CACDSA010000006.1 GCA_902555185.1 uncultured Pelagibacteraceae bacterium
GAAACAATTTTTTTTTTAATTAAAGATTTATCATTTGATCTATCAATTATACAAGCATAACCAATTATTTCAGCACCGTTGTCTAAAACTAATTTTGAGCATTCTAAACTTGATCTTCCAGTAGTTATTACATCTTCAATAATTAATACTTTTTGATTTTTTTTTATCGAAAAATCCCTTCTAAGTTTAAACTCTCCATTTACTCTTTCCGAAAAAATGGTTTCTATATTCAATAATCTTCCAATTTCATATCCAACTACTATGCCTCCCATAGCTGGTGACAAAATCAAATCAATTTTTTTAAATTCTTTACTAATCTTTTTTGAAAGTGAGTCACAAATTTTAAATGCTTCTTTTGGTTTACTCATTAACTGGGCGCATTGTACATATTGTGGACTATGAAGACCTGATGACAAAATAAAATGTCCCTCTAAAAGAGCATTAGTTTCTTTTAAAATTTTCAAAGATTCTTTTAATGAAAGCATTTTTTTTCTGTTTATGGCGAATAATTTTAAATTTTAAATTACTTTGCTTTATTTGACTTATCAAGTTTGTAAAATTTTTCAAATCTTTAATTTGTAGATCAAAAGAAAATGTCAGGTATTCTTTTTTTCTTTTTATAATTTCTAGATTTACTATATTACCCTTATTTAAGCCTATTAATGATGTTATGTGACCCAAAACACCTGGTTTATGTGGTAAATCTACTTCTAAAGTACTCGAGTAGTTTTTTTCATCAGTTTTATGATTTTCAGTAGATTTATCTTGCCAATATCTTCGTATAGCAGAGCGTGCTTTACCGGTAGTTGAAGAAGAAAGCCAATGTAATGAGGGAGAAGCATTTTTCGAGGTTTCAATATTGACTAAATCACCATTTTTTAAAATAGTTTGAAGTGTTGCGTGGCGACCATTTACAGTGCATCCTATCGCACTATTTCCTATCTTAGTATGAACAGCATATGCAAAGTCTATTGGGGTTGCTTTTTTTGGTAATTTAATGACCGATCCCTTTGGTGTAAAACAAAAAACATTTTCTTGAAACATTTGTAATTTTGTAAATTCGTAGTAATGTTCCGGGCTGGTTCCAGCTTCAATAATTTCTACTAAATCCCTTAGCCAATCATACTCTTTCCAAGAGAGCTCTGAAAACTTTTCTGATGATTTATATTTCCAGTGAGAAGCTATGCCTCTTTGTGCAAATTCGTGCATTTCTTGTGTTCTAATTTGAATTTCAATCCTATTTTTTTTAGGACCAATTACAGCTGTATGGATTGACTTGTATTTATTTATTTTTGGTGTGGATATATAATCTTTAAATTTACCTGGAATAGTCGAAAATCTGCTATGAAATATACCAAGAGTTTTATAACAATCATCAATAGAGTTAACAATTACTCTGAAACCAATTATATCAGTAAGTTGCTCTAAAGATATTTTTTTATTCTGGATTTTTCGCCATATAGAAAATGGAGTTTTTTCTCTTCCAGTGATAATTGCTGTAATTCCATTTTCTTTCAAAATTTCAATTAATTCTTGAGATATTGTTTTAAAGGTATCGTCTGTATTGTTTTTAATAAAATCTAGTCTCTTTAATATAAGGTCTCTAGCTTGTTTGTTTAAAACTGAAAATGATAGATCTTCTAATTCATCCCGTATTCTATTCATCCCCATCCGATCTGCTAATGGCGCATAAATTTCCATGGTTTCCTTGGCTTTCCTAATTATTTTATCTTTATCTTTAACAAACTGAATTGTTCGCATATTATGTAACCGATCAGCTAACTTTACTAACAAAACTCTTATATCTTTTGATGTAGCTAAAATTAATTTTCTAAAATTTTCGGCTTTAGAGTCCTCAGATGCTTTATCTTCAAGAGCAGAAATTTTCGTTACACCATCAACGAGATTTGCAACTTCTTCACCAAATTCTTTTTTTACAGTTTCGTATGTAACATTGGTATCCTCTATAGTGTCATGAAGTAAACCAGTAGTTATAGTTGCACTATCTAATTTTAATTCTGTCAAAATTTTTGCAACTGCAACAGGATGGATAATATAAGGAACCCCCTCATCTCTTTTTTGATTTTGATGAGCCTCTAATGCAAAATTATATGCTTTATTTAAAGACTCTGAGTTTAAAAACTTATTATATGATTTTATTTGGTCTATTAATTCAATATTATTAATCATGTTTGAATATTAACACTTTTATTCAATCTTGTAATCTCTATCCTAGATTTTTGACTTAGCTTATTTATTAAAAATTTAGCGTTTTTCTTAAGTAATGGATGTGACCATTTAGGATCAATTTCTAGTATTGGGTATAAAACAAAATTCCTCAAATGTGCTCTTGGATGAGGTAAAATTAAATTATAACTATTTTTTATCATTCCTTTGAAATCAATAATATCAATATCAATTACTCTAGGGTCATTTTTTTTTGTTTTTATTCTACCAATTTTTTTTTCAATAATATTTATTTTTTTGAGAAGATCGGTATATTGATTTTCAAAATCGACTAGAATGCCAATATTGAGAAATTTTGGTAAATCTTTATTTGGATAAGAAGGTGTTTCATAAAAATCTGAGAGTTTTATAATTTTGATTTTTGAATGTATTAATAAATTTGCAGCGATTGTAATATTTTCATATCTTGAGCCAAAATTTGAATTTAAATTTGAGCCAATGTTCAAATGTATCATTTGTTATTTTTACTCAATAATCTTGCTTTTTCTCTGTTCCAGTCTCTAGTTTTTTTTACCTGTCTTTTATCATAAAGTTTTTTTCCTTTAGCAACGGCTATTTCAACTTTAACTTTTCCTTTAGCAAAATACATCTTAGTTGGAATTACAGTTAAGCCTTCTTGGTTAATTCTTCCAATTAATTTATTTATTTCTTTACGATTTAAAAGTAGTTTTCTATCGCTTTTAGGATTATGATTATTATAAGATGACTGTCTATAAAGTGGTATGTGGGAGTTAATCAAGAATAATTCTCCGTTGCTATCAACTGCGTAAGAGTCAGCTATGCTCCCTTTGCCATCTCTTAACGATTTAACTTCAGAGCCTTTTAAAGATATTCCTGCCTCAATAATCTCAAGAAAAAAATAATTAAAACTAGCTTTTCTATTTAAACAAATTATTTTTTTACCAGAGTTTAATTTTTGTTTCATTAAAGTAATTTCGCTACTTTAAGTGCATCCAATACTTTTTTTTTTGTTTCCTCTCTTATCTCAACTAATGGCAATCTGACTGAGGCGCTACACATGCCAAGTAAAGAAGCGGCATATTTTACTGGAGATGGATTGCTCTCAATAAATAATGAAAAATGTAAAGGTTGCAACATTTTATCTAATTTTTCTGCTTGATCGATATTATTCGCACAAGCATTTTGAAAATCAGAAGAAAGCTTTGCAGCAATATTTGCAGTTACCCCTATAGCTCCAACTCCACCTCTTTTATTAAATTCAAAAGCGTTATCATCATTTCCTGTTAATTGAATAAATTCTTTTCCCATTGCTTTTAATTGTTGGTCTACTCTTTTTAAATCTCCAGTCGCATCTTTGACACCAGCTATATTTTTAAGTTCGTAAAGTTTTGCCATTGTATCTACAGACATATCAATTACAGATCTTGAAGGTATGTTGTAAATTATAATTGGTATTCCCACATTGTCATTAATCTTTTTGTAATGCTGATACAAACCTTCTTGTGTCGGTTTATTGTAATAAGGTGTAACAACTAATAAAGCATCAGATCCGGCTTTTTCAGCAAATTTTGATAACTCAACAGCTTCATCTGTAGAATTTGATCCTGTACCAGCAACAACAGGTATTTTGCTATTACATTCTTTTACTGCAATCTCTATGATTTTTTTGTGTTCACTATGAGATAAAGTTGGGGACTCTCCTGTCGTTCCACCTGGAACAACACCATTAGTTCCATTATTTAGGTGATAATTAATTAATTTTCGATAATTGTTTTCATCCAAATTATCATCTTTAAATGGGGTAATTAATGCAACAATTGATCCTTTAAGCATAAAATAATATAAGATAGATATCCTTAAACTTATGCCTAATAGATTAATTAGTCTAGTATTTTTATTATCATTTTTGAAAATTAGTATCGTTTATTCAGAGACAGATTTTCTATTACCGCAAAAAAAACCATCAATTTTTAAAAAGTCAGAAAAACAGATCCAAGAAAGTATTAATAAGAATCTACCTGCACCAAAGCCATTATTAGAAAAAAAAGGTGAGACTAAACTAGCTATAGTTGAACAAAAAAAAGAGACTGCTAAAAAAAAAGAAACAAAAACAGAGATTAAAGAAGAAGTAAAAACACAAGTATCATCTACATTTGTGTACCCTAGAAAAAAACCAATTACATATAAAGTTTCATCAAAAGAAGTAAAAAGTTCAAAAGTTCTTAATAAAAAAGATTTCGAACGAGCAAAAGAAACAATAGATTTTATCAAACAAAAAAAGTGGAATAGTGCTTTAAAAAGCGCCCAAAAGGTTAAAGATAGTGAGTTCAGAAAATTAATTACTTGGATGCATCTTAAAACCACTAGAAATGGAGCATCATTTAGTGAATATAAAAAATTTATAGAACAAAATGATTATTATCCAAGAATTAACAGAATAAGGTATTTAGCAGAAGAAAAAATATATTTAAGAAATAATTCACCTACATCAATAATTAATTGGTTTGAAAAATATCCTCCCTTAGGTGGTTTAGGTAAAATTAAATTAGCTGAGGCTTATCTAGAACAAGGAAAACTAGAAAAAGTCAAAGAGTTAGTTAAAGAAGGATGGATCACTGCTGAGATAAGAAAAAATGATTTGGGTTATTACAGAGCTAAATTTAAAAAATTTATCTCGTCAGATGATCATGTAAAAAGAGCTGATTATTTAGCATGGGAAAGAAAATATTGGGATCTAAAAAGAATGCTTAAGTATTTGCCTACTGATCAAAGAGCTCTTTATAATGCAAGACAAATTTTAATGAGTAATTCTTATGGTGTGGACAATGCAATAGCAAAGGTGCCTCAATATTTAAAAAAAGATCCTGGTTTAGAGTTTGATAGATTGAGATGGAGAAACCGAAGAGGACGATTAGACGGATCTTTAGAAATTTTATTTCAAAACGCGAATAAAACTGAGACACAAATGGTTAGACCAGATAAATGGTGGGATCAGAGAGAGAGTGTAACAAGAAGTTTAATTTATAAAAAAAGATATAAGACAGCTTATAAAGTTGCTAGTGAACATTCGCTATCATCAGGTCCCTCGTTTGCTGAAGCTGAGTGGTTATCTGGTTGGATTGCTTTAACTTTTTTAAAATCACCTGAATATGCAATAAGTCATTTTCGAAATTTTTACAATAATGTCGGCTATCCTATAAGCTTAGCTAGAGGAGCATATTGGTTAGGAGAGTCGTATGAAAAATTAAACGAAAAGGAAACTGCTAATAAATTTTTTTCAGAAGCAGCAAAATTTCCAATGACTTATTATGGACAACTTGCTTTCAATAAGGTTAATCCTGGTGGGAATTTTGAATTAAGAGACGAAAGTAATTTTGACAAGGATTACGAAAAAGAGTTTAAAAAAAACAAACTTATTAAACATGTTATTCTATTACATGAACTTGACGCAAGCCAATATGCTAAAGACATTCTTAAACACTTGGCTGAACTTAATATTGAGAAAGGTAGTGAAGTTTTAGCAGCAGAATTATCTACTTCAGTTGAAAGATATGACTTTGCCATACAAATTTCAAAAAAAGCATCCTATGAAAAAAGATTTTTGAATAAATATAATTATCCAGTTATTGCTACTCCCAAAATTGTGAATAATAAACAAATGCCTAAACAAGAAATTGTTCTTGCAATAATCAGACAAGAGAGTGAATTTGACAGAAAAGCAAATAGTTGGGCTGGAGCTAGAGGTATGATGCAATTAATGAAGTACACTGCTAAGATCGTAGCTAAACAAGCAAAACTGCCTTACAGCATAAGTCGATTAACAGCAGATCCAGAATACAACATAAAGCTTGGTTCATATTATTTTAATGGATTGCTTAATGATTATAATGGTGTTTTCCCATTTGCTATTGCTGCATACAATGCAGGCCCAAATAGAGTAAAAACTTGGAGGAGAGTAAATGGAGACCCTTCTAAAGGTCAAATTTCTTATATTAATTGGATTGAACAAATAAGGTTCGAAGAAACTAGAAATTACGTTCAACGAGTTCTAGAAAATATAAATGTTTACAAATATATTTTAAGAAAAGAACCTGTACAAATTGATAGTTATTTTAACTAATTGGCGGTGAGAGAGGGATTCGAACCCTCGGTAGCATAGTTAAATACTACGGAAGTTTAGCAAACTCCTGGTTTAAACCAACTCACCCATCTCACCTCAAGCTTTACGTATCTTTATAAAGAAAATTAACTTATATTGCACCAATTTTGTAATGCAACAAAAACAATTATCAGGAATTTTTTATGCAGCTTTTGCGTCTCTTTGGTGGGGTGTTGTGGGTACGATTTTTTTCAAATTTGTATCTTTTGCATCATTTATTGAATTGACTGTTCATAGAACTATTTGGACTGCAGTTCTTTTAATACTAACAACAAGTTTTTATAAAAAATGGCCAGAATTTACAAAAATTTTCAAACAGAGAAAAAATCAATTATTACTTTTTTTATCAGGTTTATTGGTAAGTATAAATTGGGGAACGTGGCTTTATGCCGTTAGTGTGAATAGATTATTAGACTCAAGTTTAGGGTATTATATCTACCCAATTATAAGTGTATTTTTAGGAAGAGTGTTTTTAAAAGAAAAACTTAATAGAAATCAATTAATTGCTGTATTATTAGTTGTAATTTCTTTATTTTACTTTTTGCTGAAATTAGGTGAATTACCGTGGATTGGTTTAACAGTTGCAATAACTTTTAGTATTTATGGATTAATAAGAAAAAAAATTAAAGTTTCATCAGATATTGGTCTATTAATTGAAACATTGCTTATTTCTCCTATAGCAATTGCATTATTCATTTATTTAATAAATTTAAACTTAAATGTTTTTTCGTACGAAGAACCACTTTTATCTTTTTATTTATTTTGGTCTGGATTCATGACTTTGGTGCCTCTTTTTTTATATACTTTAGGTTTTAAACTAATTGGTATTGGGCCAGCAAGTATGATTTTATTTTTGACACCGACATCTCAATTTTTATTAGGTATAACTTATTTTGATGAGATTCTAACCTTAGAAAAGTTTTTTGGTTTCGTGATAATTTGGATAGCTGTATCTATTTATCTTAATGAATTACGTAAAGAGTAAGTTATAATTATCATAAGTGGTACAATTATAGCTACAATAAATGAAATAAATAGTAAGTTTGACAAGATAATTGGACTAAAATTTTCTACAGACATAATGTTTCCTACTAATAAACTTGTTTGAAAATTCTGACTTGGGAAAAATAATAAGCCTGAACTTAAACCTAGAATTATTGATACTAAAGATAGTCCGGTACTAATTTTTTTCTTAAAAAAACCATAGAATACCGTTACAACAGCTGCGCAACATAGAAGATCTGCAAATAAAAATAAATATAAGATGCTATAACCTTTAGAGGCAAAAACAAAAACAATTACACATAGTAATAGAATTAATTTATTGCTTTTATTTTTTATTTCTCTACCAATTAAAAATTTATTAATTTCTTTTCCATTGATAATTATAAGGCTTGAAATAGCATTTATTAATGTGTCGATCGTGCTTAATGTTAAGGCTAGAGCTAAAACTAGAATAGAAACAATTATTAAAACATTATCATTTAATAAAATTAATTTAAAAAAAGCTAAATCAGGTATTATTTTGGAGTCGATTGAAAAAGATATTAGACCTGTATAGCCCATCCATAAGACAATCAAAAAAGAAATAATTGATGAATAAATTAAACTTTTCTTTAAAATAAGATTATTTCTTGCAGCAAATACACGTTGCCAATTTCCCTGATGAAATAAATTTGTTGCAGCTACAGCAATAAAAAATGTTAGTCCAGCAGTGTAATTTGGTATATAATTTTTACTTACAAGTTTTGTAGAATTTTTTTTGATTAACTCATAACTATTTATTTCTAAATTTCCTAAAATTAAAAATATAGAAAATAATATTATGACTAAGACTATTAAAAATTGATACTTATCTGTAATAATTGAAAGTTTAAATCCACCTCTTAATATATATAAAAGACAAATAATCAAAGTTAGTCCAGATGTTATCCATAAAGGTGTTTTTGAGATTAAATTTAATAAAAAAGCTATTGCTGTGACTTCGGCTATCAAGAAAATTGTTAAATAAAATAAAATTAAAATTAGTATTATCTTTAAAATTCTGGTCCCAAATCTTCTTTTTACAAACTCAGTTAAGGACATCCCGTTAGGAAATTCTCTCCTTATTTTTGGCCCAAAATTTAATAAAAATAACATAGGTGCAGCCGTACCTAACGCATATCCAATTACTGCCCCTATTCCTCCCCAGGTAGCTGCTGAAGCTGGACCAAATAATATCCAAGCTCCTAAAGCAGATGCTGATAAACTCGTTGTTAGTGAAAAAATACTTTCATTTCTGTCACCAACAATGTGACTTTTTTTATTATCTGAAATTTTTTTTAAATTTATATAACCTAAAGCGATAAAAAATGCTCCAACCACTAGAGTAATAATTAATGTTGTTTGTGTTGATAAGTATATATCTTTCATTTATCCCTCACTGAATTACCGGTCAGGTTCTTTGGGTATGATCTCAGTCTCTATGACACCCCTTATACAAATTATATATTTATTTTAGGCAAGAAGTCAAATGAAGCTGTATCTATTCTAGATGAGTGTTCTCTTCTCATTTTCCAATCGTTATTTATACCAGCTTGAGCTATACTGATTGCGTTTCGACCATATTTTGCATTAGTAAAATCGATTGCTCTCATTAATGGTTTAGATTTGTTTTCTAAAATTGGTGCTAATAAATTTAGCTCTTTTTCAGAAGCATCTCTAAGCTTCGATAAAATAACTCCGGCTTTTTGGTAGAAATAACTGTATTTATAAATCTTTTCCAGCCCGCTAATCGCAGTTTTTACAAGTTCAATGCTGTTATTAGTCGCCACCGGCAATTCAATAGTAATTGAATTTGAATAGTATTTTCTATTTTTATCAAATGGACTTGTTCTTATAAATATAGTAACAGCTCTCGTAGTTTGTTTATCTGTTCTTATTTTTTCTGCCGCATTTAAACAATGAGTAGTTATAGACTCTTTTAATTTATCTAAACTCTCGACTTTTTTTCCAAACGATCTTGATACACAACAGCTTTTTCTTTTTGTTTCCTCGGTTTCTAGGTCTATACAAGGTATTCCTCTTAACTCCATTACTGTTTTTGCACCTAAAACATTGGTGCTTTTCTTAACCCATGTATTTGAAATATTTTTTAGTTTATAAGCATTGTCTATTCCATTTTTAATATATAGCTTTGATAATTGTCTTCCAACTCCCCATACATCTGCAATATCAAAATCTTTTAGTATATTATCAATATTTTCTTTTAGAAATATCACTCCTGCTTTATTTTTTTTGGCAATATGATTTGCAACTTTGCTTAAAGTTTTTGTATTTGAAATTCCTACACTTGTTGGTATTCCTGTCCATTTTAAAACTCTTGCTCTTATTTGTTTTCCATATTCTTCAACTTGTTCATCTTTAATGTGCGATAAATCTAAAAATGCTTCGTCTATAGAGTAGATTTCAATTTTATCGGTGAAACCTTTTAAAACTTTCATCACTCTTCTAGAAAGGTCTCCATATAATGCATAGTTTGAAGAAAATATCTGAACGTTGTTCTTTTTAACTAAATCTTTAACTTTAAAATATGGCTCTCCCATTCTTATTCCAAGTTTTTTTGCTTCAGTAGATCTTGATATCACACATCCATCATTATTAGATAACACTACGACTGGTACATTTTGTATTTTAGGATTAAATAATCTTTCGCAAGAAACATAAAATGAATTACAGTCAATTAATGCAACTTTTTTTCTACTGCTGTTTGTGTATGACATATGTTACTACTCCCCAAATTATTATTTCTGGATTATCTGTTAAATTAATTCGATCTGATGTGTTTTTTGATCCTGATGTTAGGTAGTTGCTACCCTTGCTTTTAATCAGAGTTTTAACTACAAGTTCTTCGTTGATATTTGCTATAACAGTGGAGAAATTTTTTGGATTTAAGCTTTTGTCTACTATTAATAGATCTCCATCATATATACCGACATTAGTCATAGATTTACCCTGCACTCTTATAATGAAAGTAGCTGGTGCATTTGTTATTAGATGAGAGTTTAAATCTATATCATCTTCAATGTAATCGGTTGCTGGAGAAGGAAAGCCAGCCCCTACTTTGTGTAGATAATAAGGTATTGTCAGCTTCATAAATGTTCTTGTTTTGTTCTTTATAGCTGATAAACTACCTTTCAGTCAACCCCTTTTCAAAAGGCTGTTAAAGTGGGTCAAATTGCAAATCGAAAAAAAGAGAGAGATTAGCTAATAACATTAGGTGATTAAAAAAATTTTTTCAATATTATTAGTATTACTTGTAACAACAAGTGCTCAAGCAGCATCTAAACTAGACTCAATCAAAAAAAGTGGAGAGTTAAGAGTTGGTACGACAGGAGACTGGGATCCAATGTCAATGAAAGATCCAAAAACTAACAAGTACAAAGGATTTGATATTGATGTGATGAATGAGCTAGCTAAAGATTTAGGCGTGAAAGTGAAATTTGTGCCTGCAGAGTGGAAAACTATTGTTGCAGGAATAACAGCTGATAGATACGATATATCAACAAGTGTAACCAAAACACCAAAAAGAGCAGAAGTGGCTGGGTTTACCGCTACTTATTACAAGTATGCAACTGTCCCACTTGTTTTAAAAAAGAATTTAAAAAAGTTTTCAACTTGGGAATCTTTGAACAGTAGTAATGTTACAATAGCTACAACGTTAGGTACATCTCAAGAAGAAAAAGCGAAAGAATTTTTTCCAAAATCAAAACTTCAATCGGTTGAAGCTCCAGCAAGAGATTTCCAAGAAGTTTTAGCAGGAAGAGCTGATGGAAATATCACAAGCTCAACAGAAGCAAACAAATTAGTTATTAAATATCCTCAATTGGCCATAGTTCCTGATGGAGGAAAAAATCCAGCATTTTTAGCAATGATGGTTCCAAAAGGAGACAAAGTTTGGAATGAATACGTCAGCAATTGGATTAAGAAAAAACAATCATCTGGATTTTTTAAAACTTTACTAGCTAAGTACGATCTAAAAAGCTTATAATTTAAGTTTCAATACCTTCAATTTACAAATATAGTCAATTGGTGAAATTTTTAAAAATAATTTCTGTTCTATTTTTACTTCAAGGATGTAGTTCAAACTATGAATGGGGTTGGTATATTCTAAGTCCAGATAATATAGATGGTTTAACCAATCTAAAATTTTTAATTAGCGGAATTACAACTACTATTTATATTTCAGTAGTTTCAATAATTTTAGCAATGATTATTGGTTTGATAGTAGCTCTACCTTCATTATCAAATAATAAATTTTTAACATATTTTAACATAACATATGTAGAAATTGTTAGAGCCATACCTTTATTAGTTTTAATTCTTTGGATTTATTACGGCCTTCCAATCATGATTGGAGTAAGTTTCTCGCCATTTGTTTCTGGAATAATAGCGTTGACCATTAGTGAAAGTGCGTTTCAAGCAGAAATTTTTAGAGCTGGGATTAATTCTATTCCGAAAGGTCAACACGAAGTCTCTGAGTCACTCGGAATGGATTTTTGGAGAAAAATGAGACTTGTGATTCTTCCACAAGCGATAAAAGTAGTGTTACCAGCTATGGGAAATCAATTTGTTTATGTTTTGAAAATGTCTTCTCTGGTATCAATTATAGGTATAGGAGATTTAACAAGAAAAGCCAATGAACTAGTCACCACTACCTATAGGCCTTTGGAAATTTATACTTTTTTAATTCTAGAGTACCTAATACTAATCCTAGTGGTATCTTATTTTGTAAGAAAATTGGAAAATAAACTAAAATACAAGTAATTTTTTCAAAGAAATCCTAAATACTCTCTTTAAAAAGAATGGCACGAAAGTTAATACAACTAATCCCATCATCCAATTAGTTACTAAAATCGTATAGAAAATATCTTGATATTCACCATTTCTAATATTTATGACGTACCATAATGACATAAATGGTATTAACGTTAATCTAATTATTGTCATATACAAACTATAAATAGGTCTTTTGAGTGCTTGGAATAAAGCAGAAGTAATAAAGAAAACGGGATAAACTGGTCCAATTAAAGCTGCTACCTGTAAGTAAAGTGCCCCTCTTCGGATGACTTCTAAATCATTAGTGAAAAAAGAAATTATAATTTCCGAGGTTAAATAAACGAATATACCCGCTAAGACCATAAATCCAGAGCCAAACATCAAAGCTTTTCCATATACCTCTTTTACTCTAAAATACATTTTTGCCCCGAAATTTTGACCAGCAATAGACAAAACAGCGGTATTCAATCCTATGACTGGTAACAATAAAACTTGTTCAATTCTAACAGCAGTACCATAGCCCGCTGTAGCTAATTCTCCAAACTGACCAACAAAATAGAAAATATTGAATACTCCAAACATTATCATCAACATAGTAAACATTATTGGCACTGATTGCTTAAAGAGCGAACTTAAATAACCAATTTTTGGTTTAAAACATTCTAAATAAAGGAATTTTTTTAGTTTACAGCAATAAACTTTATTGGCTAAGTAAATTAAACCAATACACTGGGAAACTAGAGTAGCGATTGCTAAACCAGCAATTCCAAATGCTGGTATGAACCCATAGCCAAAAATAAATAAAGGATTTAAAAAAATATTTAGGAAAAAGGTAAAAATTAAAACATTCCTATAACTTTTGGTATCGCCTTGAGCATTTAAAGTTCCATTCAAAGATAATTGAACTAATACAATGATAGCACCAAAAAAAATAATATCTAAGTATTCACGTGTTAAAATTATACTTTCCTCAGTAGAGCCCATAATCCTTAGAAGTTCATCAGAAAAATTTAAGCCAAATAAAGTTACGAAAATTGAAATTACAATTGCTAATACTATTGACTGAGCAACATACATTGATGCTTTCCTCTCCTCTTTGGCTCCAATTGAATTACTGATGAGAGCTGTAGTTCCGGCTCCAATACCAACCGCCACAGCTATTGCTATAAAGTAAATTGGCCATGATTTTGCAATTGCAGCTAACGCTTCTGCTGAAATTCTTCCGGCAAAATAAGTATCAACAAGATTATAAAAAGTTTGAAAGAGCGATCCTGTACTTGCAGGTATGGTAACTTTTCTTAGTAGTTGCCAAATTGAACCTTTAGTCAAATCCATAATTAAAATTCCTTTTGAAACTTATGCTTTCTTCCAGCTTTTTTAGCAAGACTAATTTGATTTTGCCTCATACGAAATCTTGTTTTTTGTGAATTTGAGAGTGTGTCATAACACCTTGGGCATGAAACACCTTCTTCATATTTGTAAGATTTTTTATCTTTTATTGAAAAAGTCATTCGACATCCACTACATACAGAGTAGGTTCCTTGTTTTAATTTATGTTTTAGAGATACTCTGTTATCAAATACAAAACATTCTCCTTTCCATAGACTGTCTTTCCTTTCAATTTTTTTCAAATAATTAAGTATTCCACCTTTTAATTGAAAAACATTTTTAAAACCTTTTCTCTTTAAAAATATGGAGGCCTTTTCACACCTAATTCCTCCAGTGCAGAACATTGCTACAGGTTTAGCTTTATCAATTTTTTTTAAATATTTTGGAAAATCTCTAAATTTTTGAATACTTGGGTTTATAGAATTTTTAAAGGTACCCACATCATATTCAAATGGTTTTCTAGCATCTATAACTAAAGTTTCTTTATTTGAAATAAGTTTATTCCATGATTTTCCAGAAAGATATCTATTAAGTTTTTTATTTATTGGGTTTATCTTTAAACCCAATGGAACAACTTCATTTTTGATTTTTATCTTACCTTTGTGGAATGGTTGAAAAAGACTCTTAGTAATATTCTTACTATCAAAATCCTTCAACCGAAATTGTCTTTTTATAATCTTTACTATTTTGCTTATATCGTTTTTTTTGCCTGAAATTGTTCCATTTATACCCTCTGCTGATAAAATTATTGTGCCTCTCACATTATTTTTAAAAATTTCTTTTTGAAAAAAAGATTTATATTTTTTCAGAAATTTTATCTTTTTAAACTTATAAAAACCAAAAATTGTATACATTATTTTTTAATACAAATTGTAAGTCCATCGCCTATTGGAATAATATTTTTTACAACTCTACTATCTTTCTTAATGTGTGTATTAAATTCTCTTATAATATTTGTAAATTTATCATTTTTCGTGTCATCTATTACTTCTCCATGCCATAAAACATTATCTATGACGATAATGCCTTTTTTATTTAAAAGTTCTACACATGTTTCGTAATAGTTAAGATAATTTTCTTTATCAGCGTCTATAAAAATTAAATCAAATCTTTGACTTGAGTCTTTTAATTCATTTAGACTTTCAATAGCAGGTTTTACAATTTGCTTTATTTTTTTTTCATTCGCTTTTTTATAAAATGATTGTGCTTTGATACAGAATTCAGAACTTTTATCCAAGCTAATTAAAACACCATCAGATGGAAGGGCTAAGGCCATAGATAAGGCGCTAAAACCTGTAAAACTTCCAATTTCTAATATCTTTTTAGTATTAGAGATTTTAATTAATGTTTGTAGAAATTGTGCTTGAGAAACTGAAATCTGCAATCTTTGTTGATCACCAAGACTTATATTATATTGAATTATCTCTTTCTGAACGTCGGTCAAAGATTCTGAATGATTAATAATATATTTTTCGAGATTTTCAGTTAAATCTAATTTTTTAGGCATAATTAGCCTTTTAAAAGTTTTTTTAGAATTTCATTTGTTAACTGAGGGTTTGCTTTCCCACCAGATAATTTCATAACTTGTCCAACAAAAAAACCAAACAATTTTTCTTTTCCAGCTTTATATTGATCAACTTTATCTTTATTTTTTGATAATATTTCATTAATCATTTTCTCTAATTCTTTAGGATCACTTTGTTGTTTCATCCCCTTAGACTCTATAATTTTTTTTGGATTATCACCGCTTTCAACCATAATTTCGAAAACTTCTTTTGCTATTCTTCCTGAAATCTCTCCAGATTTAATTGATTGCACTAGCTCAGCAAAATTTTTTGCAGAAATTGGTGAGTTTGATATATTAAGTCCTTTATCGTTTAGCATTGCAAATAAATCACCCATCATCCATGTAGCTGCAAGTTTTTTGTCAGATAATTTTGCAACTTCCTCATAATAATCAGAGATTTCTTTTTCAGAAACCAATACGTTTGCTTCATATGAATTAAGCCCATATTCTTGAATAAATCTCTCCTTCTTACTATCTGGCAACTCAGGTAAAGATTTTTTTAAATCATCAATTAGCTTTTGTTCAAGTTTTAATGGTAAAAGATCAGGATCAGGAAAGTATCTATAGTCGTGAGCATCTTCTTTTGATCTCATTGATCTTGTCTCATTTTTTTTGTATCAAATAATCTTGTTTCTTGATCTATTTGTTTTCCTTCCTCTAGCAACTCAACCTGTCTATTAGCCTCATATTCTATCGCCATTTGCATAAATTTAATTGAATTTACATTTTTGATTTCACATCTTGTGCCAAATTTTTTATCGCCCTCCCTTCTTACTGATACGTTTACATCTGCTCTTAATGAGCCTTCTTGCATATTGCCATCACATGTGCCCAAGTATCTCATAATGGTTCTTAATTTTTTTATGTAAGCATTTACTTCATCAGGGGAACGAAGGTCGGGTTTGCTAACGATTTCCATTAAAGCGATTCCAGAACGATTTAAATCGACGTAAGTACTTAAGGGATCCATATCATGGATGCTTTTTCCTGCGTCTTGCTCCAAATGAAGTCTTTCAATACCAATTTCTTTTGAACCATAAGGCATATCTAATAAAACTTTTCCTTCACCAACAATAGGATTTTTATATTGGGAGATCTGGTAACCTTGCGGAAGATCAGCATAAAAATAATTTTTTCTATCAAAAACTGAATAATTATTTATTTTTGCATTTAAACCTAAGCCTGTTCTTACAGCTTGTTTTACACACTCCTCATTAATAACTGGTAACATTCCAGGAAAAGCAGAATCAATTAAACTTACTTGTATATTAGGATCAGCTCCAAATTTAGTTGAGGAACCTGAAAAAAGTTTTGAATTAGAAAGGACTTGAGCGTGAACTTCTAAACCTATGACTACTTCGTACTTCCCTTTTTCACCATTAATAAAATAATCAAATTTTTCTTTACTCATGACCACCACTTTTTAATTTCATTTTTGTAACCACAATTTTTTTCAAATGCATAACCAATATTAAGAATTTTTTGTTCATCTAAAGCTTTACCTATTAGTTGTAATCCAAGTGGATAACCTTTCTTATCTAATCCAGCAGGTAGAGATAAGGCTGGTAATCCAGCTAAATTTACAGGCACCGTAAAAATATCATTTAAATACATTGATACAGGATCATTAGTTTTTTCTCCTATCTTAAATGCTGAGCTTGGTGTTGAAGGTGTTAAAATAGCGTCAACTTTAATAAAACTATCATCAAAATCTTTTTTTATTAATTGTCTTACTTTTTGGGCTTTTAAATAGAAGGCATCGTAATAACCAGAAGATAAAACATAAGTGCCTATTAATATTCTTCTCTTTACTTCGTCACCAAATCCCTCTGATCTAGTGTTTTCATACATTTCAATTAAATCTTTTCCTTTTTGCGATCTATAACCATATCTTACGCCATCATATCTTGCTAAATTTGATGAAGCTTCTGCAGGGGCAACGATATAGTAAGTAGGTAAGGCATACTTGGTGTGGGGTAATGAAATATCAATTAACTGAGCACCTAAATCTTTTAATATTTTTTTTCCTTTTTCCCAAAGTTCATCAATTTCCTTTGGCATATTGTCTACACGATACTCTTTAGGGATACCTATTTTCAATCCTTTGATATTATCTTTTAAATTTTTTGAGTATGTTTCTTTTTTTTTATTAATTGACGTTGAGTCTTTTTCATCAAAACCAGACATTGCTTCAAGCATAATTGCACAATCAGTAACAGTTTTTG
Organism: uncultured Pelagibacteraceae bacterium; assembly: GCA_902555185.1. GTDB lineage: Bacteria > Pseudomonadota > Alphaproteobacteria > Pelagibacterales > Pelagibacteraceae > Pelagilacustribacter. The sequence continues at coordinate 17,366 of CACDSA010000006.1, forward strand.
TCATTGGTCCTGCTTGATCTAAAGAAGAAGCAAATGCAACTATACCCCACCTCGAACAAAGTCCGTAAGTTGGCTTAAGACCTACAGTGCCAGTAAATGATGCAGGCTGTCTAATAGACCCACCTGTATCTGTTCCAATAGTTGCAGGAGTAAGATCTGCCGCTAAAGCTGAGGAAGATCCTCCTGAAGAACCACCTGGAACTAGATGATCTCCGATAGGATTAATAACGTTTCCAAAAAAACTTGTCTCATTCGAGGAACCCATAGCGAATTCATCACAATTTAATTTTCCAAGTAAAAAAGCTCCGTTAGTCCATAAATTTTTTGTAACAGTTGACTCATATGAAGGAATAAAATTATTTAAAATGTTGCTTCCAGCCGTCGTTTTTACATTTTCAGTACAAAATAAATCTTTTACAGCTAAAGGAATTCCGCTAAGAAGTTGTTCATTGTTTGGTTTATTATCAAATTTTTTTGCATTTTCTAAAGCTTGATCAAATGTTGTAGTTACAAAAGTATTAAGTTTTTTCGCATTTTCAATATTCTTTATATATGCTTGTGTAAGTTCTAATGAGGATATCTTCTTAGATTTTATTTTTTCCAAAATTTCACTTAAACTTTGATTAGTTATATTGCTCATTACTCAACCACCTTTGGAACTACAAAAAACTCCTCATTTTTTTTTGGAGAATTTTTAAGAATTTTTTCTCTTATCTTGCCATCGCTGATTTCATCTTTTCTTGATCTTAAAGACTGGTTTAAAATTGAAGTTAATGGTTCAACTTTATCAGTATTCAGTTCATTTAGTTGTTCGATAAACTTAAAAATTGAGTTTAAATCTTTAGTCAAGCTATCAACTTTAGCTTCATCAACTGAAATTCGAGCTAATTTAGCTACATGTTTAATTTTCTCTTTATCTAAGGACATTTGTGCAATAAGTTAATTTAAATGTGTTTTATCACAAATTAGGTAAATTTCATGCTCGATATTGATGTATTTATTGAAAAAACCAAGAAAAAATCAAGATTAATAGGTATTGATCCTGGTGGCAAAAGAATGGGAATAGCTATATCAGATGAAAATAAAATTGTAGCTACGCCTTACACCACGATTGTTAAACAAAATTATAGAGACCTGGTTGATCAAATTAAGAAAATTGTCAAAGAATATGACATAGACGGAATAGTCATAGGTAACCCAATTAATATGGATGGAACAGAAGGACCCTCTTCACAATCAGCTAAAGATCTAGCTAAAAATCTTTCAAAAGATATTACGAAAAATATCACTTTATGGGATGAGAGACTATCTAGCCAAGGAGCCTTTAATCTATCTAATGATTTAGCAATAAATTCCTCAAAAAAGGTGAAGAAATTAGATGAGAATTCTGCTCAATTTATACTTCAAGGGGTCCTAGATTATTTTCACAAAAAAAATACTTGATATAATACAACAAAAGGCCTATAGAGTTGATTTTAATGGCAACTACAAAAAAAGTTTCAGCTATTAAAAACACTCCAAAACATCTATTAGGCATTCAAAATTTAACAGTTCTTGAAGCAAAAGACATTTTAAATGAAGCAAAATCTTTCATAAAACTAAACAGAGGAAGTTCTAAAAAACTAGATGTCCTTAGAGGAAAAACTCAAATTAACTTATTCTTTGAACCTTCTACAAGGACTCAGAGTTCATTTGACTTAGCTGGAAAAAGACTAGGTGCAGACGTTATGACGATGAATATGAGTAATTCTGCATTAAAAAAAGGCGAAACATTAATTGACACTGCCATGACATTAAATGCAATGCATCCTGATATAATTGTTATAAGACATCAAGACTCAGGTGCACCAAATCTTCTTTCACAGAAAGTTAATTGTACAGTCATAAACGCCGGTGATGGAAGAAGAGAACACCCTACACAAGCCTTACTTGATGCTTTAACAATTATTAATAGAAAAGGTAACATTGAAGGATTAAAAATTGCTATATGTGGTGACATTCTTCATTCGAGAGTTGCAAGGTCTAATATTTACTTAATGAATATGTTAGGCGCTGAAGTAAATGTAATTGCGCCAAAAACTTTAATGCCTAAAGGAATAGATAACTTAGGTGTTAAATCATTTACAGATATGAAAAAAGGATTAGATGGATGCGATATTGTTATGATGTTGAGATTACAAAATGAAAGAATGCAAGGATCATTTCTTCCATCGAAGCGAGAATATTACGAATTTTTCGGACTGACTCCTGAAAAACTAAAGTTTGCAAAAAAAAATGCTTTACTAATGCACCCTGGTCCAATGAACAGAGGTGTTGAAATTGATACTAAGCTAGCTGATGACATAAATGTCAGTCTAGTAAAAGAACAAGTCGAATTAGGTGTAGCTGTAAGGATGGCATGTTTAAAATTGTACTGTAAATAAATGAAAGAAAAAATTTTAACAAATGTAAGAATTATAGATCCATCTCAAAAGATGGATAAGATAGGAAATATAATTATTGATAAAAAAGGGAAAATAAAATCTATTGGAAAAAAATCTGATACATCAAATTCAGCAGAAAAAATCGACTTGAAAGGCATGATAGCTATTCCTGGATTAGTTGATATGAAGGCTTTTGTTGGTGAACCTGGCTTTGAATATAAAGAAAATTTTAGAACCTTAAGCCAAGCGGCATTAGCAGGTGGGGTAACTTCAATTGTAACAATGCCAAATACTAAGCCAATTATAGATAATGTATCTATGGTGGACTTTATAATTAGAAGAGGTAGAGATAAAGCAAAGGTAAATCTTTTTCCATGTGCTTCGATTACTAGACAGAAGGAAGGTAATCAGATGACTGAATTTGGATTGTTAAAAGCAAGAGGAATTATCGGATTTAGCGATGTTAATAAAACTATTCAAAATACTGAATTGATGTCTAGAGTAATGAATTATGCCTCAGACATTGATGTTTTGATTATGCAACATGCCGAGGATTATGAATTGGCTAAAAATTCGTGCATTAATCAAGGTGAAGTAGCTACAAGATTAGGTTTACAAGGTGTTTCGGATATTGCTGAAAAGATTATTATTGAAAGGGATTTATCTTTGTTAAGCGAATTTCCTTGCAGATATCATATTAATCAAATTTCCTCAAAAAATTCTCTTAATGTTATTAAAAAAAATAAATCTAACGGAATTAAATTCAGTACAGGAGTTTCTATAAACAATTTGTCATTAAATCAAAATGACATTGGGGAATTTAGAACTTTTTTAAAACTATCTCCTCCTCTTAGAAGCGAGGAAGATAGGATTTCATTAATAGAAGGTATAAAAAATGATCTCATAGATGTAATTGTATCAGATCACATACCTGAGGATGAGGAGAGTAAAAGGCTTCCTTTTGCACAAGCAGCAACTGGTTCGATTGGTATCGAGACTTTATTATCTCTATCTTTAGAACTTTACCATAATGAGTCATTGCCTTTGGAAAAAATAATAAAGTGTTTAACAATCAATCCAGCTAAAATACTAAAAATAAATAAAGGTACTCTTAAAGAAGGATCAGACGCAGATATTTGTATATTTGACTTAGAAAAACCCTGGGTGGTAAAAGCTGAAGAGTTAAAATCGAAATCAAAAAATACTGCAATTGAAAATAGAAAATTACAAGGTAAAGTAAAAATGACTTTTCTTAATGGTGAAATAGCATATTCAAACTAATGGAAATAAATTTAATTATTGTAGCAGTTTATTCATACTTCTTGGGATCAATTCCATTTGGATTAGTTTTAACTAAGATATTTCTCAAAAAAGATATTCGAACAGTCGGCTCTGGAAATATAGGAACTACAAATGTTTTAAGAACTGGGAATAAATTTCTTGCAATTACTACATTAGTCCTTGATTTGTTTAAAGGATACATCTCAGTTTATATAACAATGTTTTATTTTGAAAGTTTAACATCTTTATCTGCTTTAATTTGTTTCATTGGACATATTTTTCCTATTTGGTTGAAATTTAAAGGAGGAAAAGGCGTCGCAACTTACCTTGGGGTAATTTTAGCTTTATCTTATAAATTTTTTTTAATTTTTGGCATATCATGGATTTCTTTATCATTATTATTTAGATTTGCATCATTGTCTTCTATGATTTCAACGTTAATAGTTTTTCTTTATGCATATTTTTTTGAAATCAATAACAATGTTCTAATGTTTTTTATTTTTTTTGTGATGATTCTTTTTACTCACAAAGAAAATATTTTAAGACTTAAAAGTTCAACAGAAAATAAAATTAAGTTATAAGTACTGTCTTTTCTAGTTTTTTAATAATAAATTTGACAAACTCGTTTAATTTTGAAAATAAATAATCAATGAACTTAGTAATTGTTGAAAGTCCAGCTAAAGCAAAAACTATAAATAAATATTTAGGAAAAGATTATTTAGTTTTAGCCAGTTATGGTCATATAAGGGATTTGCCTTCAAAAAATGGATCTGTCGATCCTGAAAATAAATTTCAAATGGAATGGGAAATTGATTCTTTTTCGAAAAAATATTTAAAAGAAATTACAAATGCTGCTGAAGACTCAGATAAAATTATTTTAGCAACGGACCCGGATCGAGAAGGAGAAGCTATTGCTTGGCATGTAAAAGAGGTTCTCGAAAAAAAGAAATTACTCAAAGATAAAAATTTGGAAAGAGTTGTATTTAATGAAATTACTAAGAAAGCTATACTTGATGCTATAAAAAATCCAAGGCAAATTCATTTACCTTTGGTTGAAGCCTACTTAGCTAGACGAGCATTAGATTATCTTGTGGGATTTAATATCTCTCCAATTCTTTGGACTAAACTTCCTGGGTCAAAATCAGCAGGAAGAGTTCAATCCGTAGCATTAAAGCTTATAACTGAAAGAGAGAAGGAAATAGAATTATTTAAACCAGAAGAATATTGGACACTTACATCTGATTTTACTAACAAAGATAATAAAAATATTTTTTCAAAATTAAGTTTATTTAACGGAGAAAAAATTGAAAAATTTTCATTCAAAAATAAAGAAGAAATACAAAATGCAGTTGATGTTATCAATAAAACAAAATTTAAAGTTGCGGATGTGAACACAAAATTATTTAGACGTAACCCCCTAGCTCCGTTTACAACTTCAACCTTACAACAAACTGCCTCAGGACGATTTGGCTTTGGAGCTTCCAGAACAATGCAAATTGCACAAAGACTGTATCAAGGAGTAGATATCGAGGGAGAAACTACTGGATTAATTACTTATATGAGAACTGATGGAACTAATATTTCAAAAGAAGCTATTGATGACTTTAGGAAATTTATTACTGATAATTATGGTGATAAATATTTACCAGAGTCACCAAATAGTTATACAGGAAAAAAAGCAAAGAATGCTCAAGAAGCTCATGAAGCAATTAGACCAACTAATGTAAGTAGAAAACCATCTGATATCAAAAAATATGTGAATGCAGATCAATTTAAACTCTATGAATTAATTTGGAGTAGAGCCTTATCATCTCAAATGAACCCAGCAGAGTTTGATAGAAATACAATAATTATTTCTTCTAAAGATAATAACATAAACTTTAGGGCTAGTGGCTCAGTAGTAAAATTTGATGGATTTTTAAAAGTTTATCAAGTTCAAGAAACAGACGAGGATGCAAAGAATATTTTGCCTGAAGTTAAAGTTGGAGAAGAAATTAGTATACTTAAGCTTAATGACGAACAACATTTTACAGATCCGCCACCACGATATTCTGAGGCCAGTTTAGTGAAAAAGATGGAGGAATTAGGCATAGGGAGGCCTTCCACTTATGCAAGCATTATCTCAGTATTATCAACGAGAAATTATGTCGAATTAATTAATAAAAGGTTTAATCCAACTGATAGAGGTAAGCTAATTTCAGCTTTTTTAGAGAAATTATTTTCTAAATACGTAGATTATAATTTTACTGCAGACCTAGAAAATCAGTTGGATGAAATCACTAGTGGTAAAATTGAGTGGGTTCAGGTTTTAGATAACTTTTGGAAGGATTTTTATGAAAATGTTGGAAAGGTTAAAGAAAAAAGAACTAGAGAAGTTTTAGATTTATTAAATGAAAGTTTAGGAGCTTTAATTTTTGAAAGAGATGATAAAGACGCTATAGATAGAAAGTGCAAGTTATGTTCCAATGGAGAACTTAGTCTGAAGAATAGTTTTAGAGGTGGGGCTTTTATAGGGTGTTCAAATTATCCAGAATGTAAATTTACTAGACCTTTATCTAAAGCAAAAGCTGCAGCTCAATATAATTTAGCTGAGCCCAAATTATTGGGTCAAAATGAAAAAGGTAAAGATATATATTTAAAGAATGGGAGATTTGGCCCCTATTTACAATATGAAAAAGAAAAAGACGAGCTAGAAACTAAAAAGAAAAAAGGTAGAAAGAAAAAAAATGAAAATGAACACCTTAAAAATGTTTCAATTCCAAAAGGTATCGATGTTGACAGTGTTGATTTAAATAAAGCAAAATACTTGTGCTCTCTTCCTAAAATATTAGGAAAGCACCCTGAAAATGGACAAGATATAACTTTAAATTCCGGAAGATTTGGTCCGTATCTAAAATGTGAAAATAAATCTGCAAGACTTGAAAATGTTGAGGATCTATTTTCTATTGGAATTAATCGAGCTATAACATTAATTGCTGAAGCTAAGCCTGGAAGAATTTCTTCCTCGCTAATTAAAGATCTAGGAGAACATCCTGAAGATAAAAAACCTGTTAGAATAATGAAAGGGCAATATGGTCCTTATATTAAGTACAAGTCTCTGAACGCAACTATACCAGAAGAAAAAGATCCAAATGAACTTACTATGGAAGAAGCACTCATATTAATTGAAAAAAGAAAAGAATACGATAAAACTAAAAAAAAAGGTAGAAGAAAATGAGTGATGTAGAAAGTAAAATAAAAAGTTTAAATATAAAATTACCTGAACCAAAAGCACCAGTAGGAGCTTATGTTGCTACTAAGATTGTTGGAAAACTATTATATATCTCCGGTCAAGTATCTATTGATGAAAATGCAAAACTAATAACAGGTAAGATTGGAAAAGATTTAGATATAGAGAAAGGTTATAAAGCTGCCGAGAGATGTGGTTTAAGTATTGTTGCACATGTTAAAAATGCTTGTATAGGAGATTTAAATAAAGTCAAATCTTGTATAAAATTAACAGGATATGTTAATTCAACTGATGATTTTAAAGATCAACCAAAAATTATTAATGGCGCTTCAAATATTATAGCTAAGATTTTTGATAAAAAAGGTGAGCACACTCGAGCTGCGGTAAGTGTTAATAGCTTACCTTTAGGAGTTGCAGTGGAAATTGATGCTATATTTGAACTTAATTAAGGTTAGGTCTTCCAACAGAGTAATATTTAATCTTATTTTTTTTCATTTCTTTGGCAGAATAAAGATTTCTTAGGTCGTACACTTTAAATTTATTATTTTTAACAATCTTTTTGAAATCTATTGATTTAAATTCGTCCCATTCAGTAAGTAAAACTATTAAATCTGCACCATTACAATTAGATTTTATATTGTTTCTATAATTACAGTTTTTGATTTTCTTAAACTCATTTTTTTCTCCAGAGGGATCGTAATAATTAATTTTTGCTCCCTTTTTAGACAAATAAGGTATCATTTTCAGACTAGTAGAGTCTCTCATATCGTCAGTATTTGGTTTAAATGTAACTCCTAGGAAAGAAATTTTTTTATTTTTTATATTTTGACCCAAAATTTTATGAATTCTTTGAGTGAGTAGATTTACTCTTTCTTGATTAGATTTAATAACTGATTTAATAACTGAAAGATTTATTTTATATTTATCTGCTGCTGATATAAGGCCTTTAGTATCTTTCGGAAAACATGAACCACCATAAGCTGGGCCAGCACGTAAAAATCTGCCACCTATTCTACTGTCAGAACCAATGCCTAAAGAAATGTCCTCTATATTTACTCCAGTTTTTTCACATAAATTAGCAAGTTCATTAATATAAGTAATTTTAGTTGCAAGAAAAGCGTTCGATGCATACTTTATTAATTCAGCTCCTCTTCTAGATGTAGTAAAAAATTTCGAACCTTTGTTAGTTATTGGAGTATAAAGTTTTTTCATTTTATTAATGGCTTTTTTTTCATTAGATCCTATTACAATTCGATCAGGATATCTAAAATCACGAATGGCTTCACCTTCCCGCAAGAATTCAGGATTAGAAATAACTGTTAATAATTTTTTCTTTCTTGAAAATATTTTTTCTAGTTCTTCACCAGTTCCTAATGGAACAGTAGATTTAGTTACTACAATTTTTTTCCTTTTTGAATACTTTAATATATCTTTTGCGCATTTATAAACAAAAGATAAATCAACTTTAATTGATCCTTTCTTAGTTGGTGTTCCAACACATATAAAAATTATATCTGATGAGTTTATAGCTTTATCGATATTTGTAGTGAATGAGAGACGTTTAGCTAAATAATTTTTTTTTATTAATTCATTAAGTCCTGGCTCATAAATTGGAGAAATACCAGAACTAAGTTTGTCGATTTTGTTTTTATCTTTATCAACACAGATAACCTGGTTTCCTATATCCGCAAAGCAAACACCGCTGACTAATCCAACGTATCCGGTTCCTATCATACACAATTTCATTTATTTTCCTTTAAATATCTCAATTCCAGAATTAATATACCCACTTAAAGTCCCACAATCTAAATACTTACCTGTAAAAATATTTCCATAAAATTTATTTTCTTTTTTAATTAATCTTCTAATTGCGTCAGTAATATGTATCTCTCCTCCTTGACCGGGTTTTAATTTCTTAATTTCACCAAATATTTTTGTAGGTAATATATATCTGCCGATGATTGCGAAATTTGATGGAGCTTTTTTTATACTAGGTTTCTCAATAACATCTTTTATTTGAAAATATTTTTTTTTTTTATTTTTAATTGATAAAATTCCCCATCTAGATACTGTTTTTTTCTCTATTCTTTTAGTTGCAATTATAGACCCATTAGTTTTTTTGTGTAACCGTATCATTTCTTTCGAACAATTACTTTTAATTATTAAATCATCGGGTAAAAGCATCAAAAAAAATTTATTTTTTATAAATTTTTTACATTTTAAAACTGCATCACCTGTTCCTTTAGGGTTATTTTGATAAACGAATTTGATCATTTTTTGGTATTTTTTTATCTTTTTATATTCTTGAATTATTTTAACATCCTTTTTTTTCTTAATAATCTTTTTATAAAAGTTATCGTTAAAAAAATATTTTTTAATAGATAATTTATTTTTAGAAATTATAAATATAAATTCTTTAATTCCGGCTTCTAAACATTCTTCTAAAATATATTCTAAATTAGGTTTTCCATTAATTGGCATTAATTCTTTCGGCATTACGCTTGTTAAAGGAAGCATTCGAGTGCCTAATCCAGCTAATGGAATAATTGCTTGTTTTATCATATGATTCTAATAATAGTTATTATCACTGCTTAAGAGAAATGAAAATATTTAAAGATAAACATAAGCTTCGAGAAGAAATTCTTGATAAAAATATATCATTTATTCCCACAATGGGAGGATTACATAAAGGTCATATTTATCTCATAAAAAAATCAAAAAAATATAAGAAAAAAACTTTAGTTTCTATATTTGTAAATCCTAAACAATTTAATAAAAAAAGTGATTTTAAATCTTACCCGAGAAATAATCGAAGAGATATAAAGATATTAAAAGATTTAAATGTAAATTATCTCTATATACCCTCAATAAAAGATATCTATGATTTTAAGCCTAAATATAAAATTTATTTACATAAATTTTCAGAAAAACTTTGCGGTAAATATAGAAAAGGACATTTCAAAGGAGTCATTAATGTAATGAATAGACTTATAGAAATAATAAAGCCTAAAGATATCTTTATGGGTAAAAAAGATTATCAGCAATTGTTCTTAGTTAATAAGTTTATCTCTAAATATAAGATTAAATCAAAAATAATTGAATGTAATACGGTCAGAGAAAAAAATGGTGTTGCTTGCTCCTCAAGAAATTTCCTTCTCAATGCAAATGATATCAAAATAGCTTCAAAAATTTATCAATTTATAAATAAAATAAAAAAAAATTTTGAAAACTATAATTTAAAATTTCTTAAAAAAGAATTGCTAAAATTAGGTGCAAAAAGAGTAGATTACATAGAAAACTATAACGTAAAGAAAAATTTTAAAAAATCTAAAAGATATAGTAAAAATTGCAAAATTTTTATCTCATATTATATAAGAAATATTAGATTAATAGATAATATTTAATTTAAAAAATAGTAAGAACCTAAACCTAAAAAAGATAAAAAACCAATTACATCAGTAATTGTAGTAACAAAAACACTTGATGCTAAGGCAGGATCAATATTAAATTTTTTAAGTGAAACAGGGACTAAAATTCCAAATAATCCAGCAACTATCATATTTAAAATCATTGAGATACCAATTAATAAAGATAAATTAATTTCTTTAAACCAAAACTGCACTATAACAGCTGTTATAATCGCGAAGATAATTCCATTTAAAATACCAATCAAAAATTCTTTACCAACTACTCGATTAAAATTACTTTTAGATAATTCTTTTGTTGCAATAGCTCTAATTGTTACAGCTAATGTTTGCATTCCAGCATTTCCTCCCATTGAGGCAACAATCGGCATTAAAAAAGCTAAAGCTACCATTTGTTCTATTGAAGCACCAAAAAAACTTATGACCCATGTTGCCAATAAAGCAGTAAATAAATTTAATAGTAGCCAATTAAATCTTCTTTTTGTTTTTAACATCACACTATCGGTAATTTCCTCATCTCCAACACCTGCTAATCTCAAGGCATCTTCTTCTGCCTCTTCTTTTACTACAGTAACAACATCGTCGGCAGTTATCATTCCTACTAATTTGTTTTCTTTATTAACCACCCCAGCTGAAACTAAATTATAGTTTTCAAAAGTAAGACCTACTTCTTCTTTGTCCATATTAACTGAAATTAATACTGGCATTTCTGTCATTATGGAATTCATCTTTAAATCTCTTGGTGTTCTTAGCACTCTAGATGACGGTACAGTACCAATAGGTTTAAAATCATTATCAACTATAAATATTTCTAAAAATTCTTCCGGAAGATCTTTGTCTTCTCGCAGATAATCTATAGTTTGTCCTACTGTCCAATCGCTTGGAACTGCTGTGAATTCTCTTTGCATTATTCTCGCAGCAGAGTCTTCAGGATAACTAAGGCCTTCTTGCAAAAGAAATTTGTCTTTTGGAGGGAGTTTTTCCAGTACCTTCTCTTTTATCTCTTTGGATAAATTTTCAAGAATTTTTATTGCGTTATCAGATTCTAATCTTTTAATTATTTTTATAAGTGAGTCTATAGAAAGTAACTGTAAAACTTCACTTTGGATTGACTCATTTAATTCAATGAATATTTCTGGATCTATATTGAAAGACTCGATTTCAATAAGCTTAGTTCTTATATCCGGATTTAAGTTTTCAATTAAATTTGCAACATCTGCCTCGTGTAAATTTTTAAGTGTTTGATTAATAAATTCAACATTTCCACTTTCAATATTTTGAGTAAAAGTGCTAATAAACTCCTTATTAAAATCCAGGTTGACTTTTTTTGTTCCTGTTGATTTTGGCAAAGTCATAAATACCTCTATAAGTTTTTTGAGACTATTAGTCTATAAAATGATAAAATTCAATTTAAATGAGTATAGAAATAAAAATCACCAAAAAACGTATTTCCTATAAAAAGGCGATGCTTTATCTTAATAAAAGAGTTGATGAAGTCAAAAATTGTAAAAATAGAGAGTTATTATGGATTTTAGAGCATCCAACTACTTATACAGCTGGAGTCAGTTATAATACTAAAGAAATACTAGATAAAAATATTGAAATTATACAAACAAATAGAGGTGGAAAAATCACTTTACATAATCCAGGCCAAATAATTATTTATTTTGTTATTAACCTTAATAATAGAAAGAAAGATATAAGAGCGTTTATTAATGTAATTGAAAAAAGTATCATTGAGTTTTTAAAAGATTTCAAAATTAAAGCCAATAAAGATAGAAAGAATATTGGAATTTGGGTGAATTCAAAAAAGATTGCAGCTATCGGTATAAGAGTATCAAGATGGGTTGCGTATCACGGGTGCTCAATTAATATATCAAATAACTTGAATGATTATTTAAAGATCATACCATGTGGGTTGAGCAATAAAAAAATAACTTCGATATTGAAAGAAAAAAAAATTAAGCCTAAAGAATATAAAGCTAAATTAGCTAAAATTTTTTTTAAAAATATTAATGATTTTTAAAAATTCTTTTTAAGAAAATCATTGAATGCATGATTGTAGTCTGCTCTAAAACTATATTGAACATTATTAATCATGAATTTTATTTTAAAAGCATGAAGCATCAGACTTTTGGTTTTAATTCTCTTTATATTGTTTAAAAAGTATTTATCATCACCTATAATTGGATTTCCAACATTCAATAATTGTTTACGTAATTGATGCTTTCTTCCTGTAATTGGATTTAGTTCTATAAAAGAGTAATTTTCATTTGATTTAATAATTTTTGAATAAGATATTGATTTTTGAGTGATTTTTTTTTTATTTTCAAAATAAACTAGATCATCTTTCATTATCTTAATTGATTTATTAAACTTGCCATAAACTAATGCTAAATAAGTCTTATGGATTTTTCTTATTCTAAATAATGAAGTAAAAAGTTGTGCAAATTTTCTATTTTTGGCAATTATTAAAATCCCTGAGGTTTCTTTATCTAATCTATGAACTATGAATGGTTTAGAATTTTCAAAGTACTTTGTGTTTTTTAATATATCAAAAATATTTTTAAATGATTTAGTACCTGATTGAACTGGTATACCTGCTGGTTTATTAATTATAATAAAGTTTTCATTATTTTCAATTACGTAATCATCATATAGGCCAATTTCTTTTTGTTTTGGTAAATATTTTATTTTTTTTATTTTATCTGTAGGTTTAAATTTAGAAATATCATAAATTTCTACTAAATCTCCTGTTTGTAACCTATATGATGATTTAGTTTTTTTTTTATTAACTTTAATTTTATTCTTTCTTATAATTTTTTGTATTAAAGAGTTTGGTAAACTTATTACTTTATGCTTAAGCCATTTATCTAGACGCGAATCTTTATAATCTTCCTCTACGGTAAAAGATTTCGGCATGAGTACTGAATTATTTACTTGCTAACTTTGGTTTTTCTTTAGTCTCTTTTACTTTATCTTTTGTCTCGGCTTTCTTAGGCTTATCCACTTTTTTCGCTTCCAGATTTCTATCGACTAATTCTATCACAGCCATAGGTGCATCGTCACCTGTTCTAAACCCAGCCTTTAAGACTCTAGAGTATCCGCCTTTTCTTGAACTATATCTTTTAGATAGTTCACCAAAAACTTTTGTTACTGATTTTTTGTCTTGAAGTTTTGAAAACAATCTTTTCTTATTACTTAAAATATTATTTTTGCCAATCGTAATTACTTTATCAATTTGTGGTTTTAATTCTTTGGCTTTTGGCAGAGTTGTAATAATTTGCTCATATTTGATTAAAGAGTTTAACATATTCTTAAATAAAGCTTTTCTATGCTCACCTGTTTTGTTTAGTTTTCTATAACCTAATCCGTGTCTCATCAGTAATTATTTTCCTCAAGTTTTTTTGATAATTCAGCAATATTATCTGGAGGCCAGTTTGGAATTTCCATTCCTAGATATAAAGACATTGTGTTTAAAACTTCTTTAATTTCGTTTAAAGATTTTCTTCCAAAATTTGGCGTTCTCAACATTTCTGGCTCAGTTTTTTGTACAAGATCACCGATATAAATTATATTATCATTTTTTAAACAATTCATTGACCTTACTGATAATTCAAGTTCCTCAACTCTCTTTAGAAGGTTTCTATTGAATTCTGGCTCTGCTGATTTTACCTCCTTTACAATTTCTTGAGGGTCTTCAAAATTAACGAACATAGATAATTGATCTTGAAAAATTCTTGCGGAATAAGCTATGGCATCTTCCGCATCTACTGTTCCATTGGTTTCAACTGTCATCACAAGTTTATCATAATCTAAAGCGCTACCAGCTCTGGTATTTTCAACAGAAAAAGATACACGTTTAACTGGGCTAAAAAGTGAGTCTATAGAAATTAAACCTAAAGGGCTATCTTCAGACTTATTCTTTGGTGCTTGGACATATCCTTTTCCTGTACTTACCATTAACTCCATATGAAAATTAGTTTTTTCATCTAAGTTACAAATCGTCTGCTCTGGATTTAATATTTCAACCTCAGGAACTAATGTAATATCTTTTGCTTTAACTTCTTTTGGACCTTTTATATCCAAAACAATTTTTTTAGGATTTGAAGAAGATGACTTAATAGCTAAATTTTTTACATTTAGAACAATATCTGTAACATCTTCTCTTACACCTTTTATGGATGAAAATTCATGTAAAACACCATCAATTTGTATTGCAGTTACAGCTGCACCTTGTATTGAGGATAATAAAATTCTTCTTAAGGAATTTCCAATTGTTTGACCAAATCCTTTTTCAAGAGGTTCAGCAATAACTTTTGCAATAGTTTTTTCATCATTGCTTGTAATATTTAATTTATTAGGTTTTATTAAAGCTTTCCAATTTTTATCAATTATATTAGATGTTGTTTGCATTATACTCTCCTTCTTTTTGGTGGCCTTGCACCATTATGTGGCATAGGTGTAGTGTCCTTTATTGATAAAATTTTAAATCCTCTTGATTGTAAAGATCTTAAGGCAGTTTCTCTACCTGATCCTGGTCCTTTTACTTGAACAGTGAGTGTTCTTAATCCCAGTTCAAATGCTTTGGCACCTGCGTCATCAGCTGCGACTTGCGCAGCATAAGGAGTTGATTTTCTTGAACCTTTAAATCCTTTTGCTCCAGCAGAAGACCAAGATACAACATTACCATTCTCATCAGCGATAGATACAATTGTGTTATTAAATGTTGAATAAACATACGCTATCCCTGAAGTAATATTTTTTTTTATTTTTTTCTTTTTTTTAAAAGAACTTGATTTTTTTAAATCAACTTGCTTATCTTCAATCTTTTTATCTTTAGTCTCAATTTTTTTATTCATTCAAATTTATTTTTTGAGTGGAGTTAGTTTTTTTCCTGCTATCGCTATTGCTTTTCCCTTACGTGTACGAGCATTACATTGTGTTCTTTGCCCCCTGACAGGAAGTTTCTTTTTATGTCTCGAACCTCTATAACACGCTAAATCAACCAATCTTTTAATATTAACGGAAACCTCGCGTCTTAGATCTCCCTCTACTTTGTGATTAGTATCAATAAATTCTCTAATTTTTAGTACTTGTTCCTCTGATAATTCATTAACTCTTTTAGAGCTGGGTATGTTTAGTTGTTTACATATTTTTTTTGATGAATGTAAGCCTATTCCATGGATGTAGGTAAGCGCTATACTCACAATTTTGTTTTGTGGAATGTTTATTCCTGCTATACGAGCCATATATATATTGGATTTATGTTTCCTGCGTATTTATATTGCGTAATTATTTAAAGTCAACCCTTGTTACCTTCAATTATGTCGCTAATTTCAGTGCTTATTTCGTGTATTGAGCCTTCTCCATTGACCACCCTCAACAAATTTGATTTTTTATAAAATTCTATAACCGAATTTATATTTTTTTCATATGTTTCAAATCTTTTGATTGCTATAGATTCAACATCATCTGATCTTTTCTCATGGATTTTTCTAGATAAAATTCTTTTTTTTATCGTTTCTAAGCTCACTGACAGTTTCAAGGCCAAATCTATCTTTTGATCATATTTCTTTAATAAAGAGTCTAAATTTTTTGCTTGGTTTAAATTTCTTGGGTACCCGTCGAAAATTAATCTATTTTTCAAACTGCCGTCAGATATGAATTTTTCAATTAAATTACTAACAACATCGTCAGAAACTAGATTTCCAGAATCAATAGTTGATGAAATTTTTTTACCTAATTGAGATTGAATTTTTATCTCTTTTCTTAAAAGATCGCCAGTTGATAATTGATGTAATTTATATTTTAAAGCTATATAATTTGACTGGGTTCCTTTTCCTGCACCTGGAGGACCAAAAATAACTATGTTCATTTAATTATAACTATTTTCCAAATTTTGTCTTTTTAATTAAAGACTCATATTGTGAACTCATTAATCTTGTTTGAACCTGTGTAACAGTATCCATAGCTACTACTACCACAATCAAAATAGACGTACCTCCTAAATAAAAAGGGATGGGGTATTTTGCAATTAAAAACTCAGGCATCAAACATACAAAAGTAAGATAAAGAGAGCCTACTGTTGTTAAGCGTATCAATATTGTCTCTATATATTCAGCTGTTCGATCGCCGGGTCTTATACCTGGGATATACCCTCCATATTTTCTTAAATTTTCTGCAGTCTCCTTTGGATTAAAAACTATTGATGTATAAAAAAATGAGAAAAAGATAATTCCTGAAGCATAGAGTAACATATATAAAGGTTGACCTTGAGTAAACATCGAAGATATTTTTAAAAAAGCATCAGATTCTGCAAATCCAAAATTTGAAACAGTGATAGGTAATAATAATAGTGCTGAAGCAAAAATAGCTGGTATCACGCCTGCAGTGTTAATTTTTAAAGGTAAATGTGAAGATTCTCCACCGTACATTTTATTTCCTACTTGCCTTTTGGGATAGTTAATCAAAATTTTACGCATCGCTCTTTCAAAAAAAACAATAAATAAAACAGTTAGAATTACTAAAATAAAAATACCAACAATCATTAAAGCTGATAGTGCGCCTGTTCTGCCAAGTTCAAATGTAGATGCTAACGCTCTTGGAATCTCTGCTACAATACCAGAGAAAATAATAAGAGAAATTCCATTACCCACACCTCTTAAAGTAATTTGCTCTCCTAACCACATTAAGAAAGTAGTGCCTGCTACTAAAGAGATTGTTGTTATCAATCTAAATGATAACCCTGGCTCTATAACTAAATTTCCTGCATTTTCAAGACCAACTGAAACACCGTATCCTTGTAAAAATGCAATAAGAACGGTTCCATATCTTGTAATTTGTGTAATTTTTTTTCTTCCAATCTCTCCCTGTTCTTTCAAACTTTTAAAATAATCTGAAACGCCAGTTAGTAACTGGACGATAATTGCTGAAGAAATGTAAGGCATAATACCAAGAGCAAATATTGCCATTCGTGTAACAGCTCCTCCTGAAAACATATTGAACATACCGAGCAATCCCTTTTGACTTGAAGCCATTATTTCTTTTAAAGCCATAGGATCGATTCCAGAAAGAGGAACATAAGTTCCTAGTCTATAAATCGCCAAGATAAGAATTGTAAAAAAAATTCGATTTTTTAAATCTTTAGCTTGACTAAATGCTCCTGTTGTATTGAGGGTATCACTAGACATATAAAAATTATTTTTTTAAGATACTTAATTTTCCACCTACTTTTTGAATCTTTTCGAGAGCTTGTTTTGAGGCAAAATGAGCACTGATCTCGATATTCTTTTTTATTTCACCACTTCCCAATATTTTTAATTTAGAATATTTTTTATTAATTAGTTTTTTGTCCTTTAAAATTTTAAGATCTAAATTATCTTTTATTTGATTTTGGCTTTTATCTAAAATACTTTGAATTTTTGATAGATTTAAAATAGCTGTTGTATTCTTTTTAAGTGTTTTAAAACCTCTTTTAGGCAATCTTCTGTATAAAGGCATTTGCCCTCCCTCAAAACTTTTAATCGCTACTCCTGATCTTGACTTTTGACCTTTGTGACCTCTTGATGAAGTTTTCCCTTTTCCAGAACCTATTCCTCGACCAACTCTAATTTTTTTTTTATTATTTTTAGTTAAGTTATTTAAACTCATTATTTTGCCTCTCTTTTGATAATAATATCAGATATTTTTTTACCTCTGATAGCAGAAAGTATCTTTGGTGAATTTTGAGATTTCAATCCATTGACACAAGCCTTCAAAACGTTATGTGGATTTGCAGAACCAAGAGATTTTGCAACAACATCCTGAATACCCAAAACCTCACATACAGATCTAATTGCACCTCCTGCGATAATACCCGTACCTGCAGGTGCGGCTCTTAGAAAAACTTTACCAGAACCATTTTTTCCTTTTACATCGTGATGCAAAGTTCGTCCTTCTTTTAAAGGAATTTTAATCAAATTTCTTTTTGCAACTTCTGTAGCTTTCTTAATAGCATCAGGAACTTGTTTTGATTTTCCTTGGCCTATCCCAATTGAGCCTTTTTGATTACCTACAACTACTAATGCAGCAAAACCAAATCTTCTACCTCCTTTTACCACTTTGGTAATTCGATTAATGGCAACTAATTTTTCTTTAATTTCGCTTTCAATTTTTTTATTTTCAGGCATATTAAAATTTCAATCCATTTTTTCTTAAAGTATCAGCAAAAACCTTTACTCTTCCATGATATCTAAATTCACCTCTATCAAAATAAACTTCTTTAATATTTTTTTCTTTAGCTCTTTTTGCTAAAATTTCCCCAACAATACTTGATTTTTCCATTTTTTTTGCTTTTTTTGATCTTACTTCTTTTTCACTTGATGAAACTGATACCAATGTTTTTTTTTGAACATCATCTATAATTTGAGCAGAAAGATTTTTAAGTGATTTTGATACTGATATTCTTAATTTATCAAATGATACCTTTTTAAGTCTCTTTCTGTTTCTCAATTTTCTTTTAATTTTATTATTAATTTTTTTCATTATTTTTTCTTACCTTCTTTTCTAAGTACAAACTGTCCTTTTTCTTTAATACCTTTTGCTTTGTAAGGTTCTACAGGTTTTAGGTTTTTTATGTCTGCGGCAATTTTTGAGACTAACTCTTTATCAGCTCCAGATATTTTAATAGTTGTTTGTTTTTCTACAGCTATTTTAATATCTTTTGGAATTTTGAAATTTACATCATGGCTAAATCCAATTTGAAGATTTAAAATTTCACCTTTTAAGTTTGCTCTAAAACCAACTCCACTTAATTCTAAAATTTTTTCATGACCTGTTGAAACTCCCACAACTGCATTATTTATTAAGCTTCTGTACGTTCCCCACATTATAGAAGTTTTTTTATCAATATTTTTTTCATGTGGTTCAATTTGAAACTCGCTTTCTTTTAGCTTTGATGAAAAAATTTTATCATCAATAGTCAATTTTTTTGTCCCTTTCGGTCCAGTAACTGTTAAATTAGAACCTTCTATTTTGATTGAAGAATCTTTAGGAATTAATATATTTTTTTTTCCAATTTTAGACATTAAAATACCTTACAAATTACTTCCCCACCTAAATTATTTTTTCTTGCATCTGTGTCACTCATAACACCCTTTGGAGTAGATAAAATAGCTAATCCTAATCCGTTCATTACTTTTGGGATGCTTGTTGCTCTTGAGTAAACTCTTCTCCCAGGTTTTGAAATTCTCTTAATCTCTTTAATAACTGGATCCCCCTCATAATATTTTAATGAAACTTTTAAGCTAATTTTATTATTCTCACTTTTTTCAATATAAAAATCTTTTATATAACCCTCATTTTTGAGTATCTCTAAGATATTTTTTCTAAAGTTTGAAGACGGTATTTCGATAGAATTTAATGATCTCATTTGTCCATTTCTGATTCTAGAAAACATATCTCCAATTGGGTCTGTAAATGTCATATTCCTCCTACCAGCTTGATTTAGTTATTCCAGGTATCTTACCCGATGATGCCATGTCTCTAAGTGCAATCCTGGATATTCTTAATTTTCTATAAACACCGTGCGGTCTTCCTGATACTTCACACCTGTTTCTGATTCTAATTTTTGCAGAATTCTTAGGTAGCTTATTTAACTTGAGCTGAGCTTCAAATCTCTCTGATAACTCTAATTTTTTATTTTTAATTATCTTTTTCAAAGCAGCTCTTTTTTTCGCATATCTTTTTGCTAACTTAATTCTTTTCAAATTTTTTTGTATTGCGCTTTTTTTTGCCATTTAAACCTCAATTTTTTTTATCATTTAGAGGAAAATTGAACTCCTTAAGAAGCTCCACTGTTCCCTCCTTGTTTTTACTTGTTGTTACAATTGTAATATCCATACCTCTAATTTTATCAACTTTATCAAAATTTACCTCTGGAAAAATAATATGCTCTTTAATTCCAAATGAAAAATTAAACGAATCATCGATACCTTTAGATGATAAACCTCTAAAATCTTTAATTCTTGGTAATGCAATATTTACTAAACGATCAATAAATTCGTACATTTTATATGATCTAAGAGTTACTTTTACCCCTGCATTAGACCCTTTTCTTGTTTTAAAGTTAGATATTGATTTTTTAAATTTGGTAATTACAGGTTTTTGACCAGCTATTAATGATAGATCTTCAGAACACGCTTTTAATTTTTTTCCATCAGACGCATCTTCACCTAGTCCCATATTTAAAATAATTTTTTCTATTTTTGGAACCTCATTCTTATTTTTTAGAGATAATTTACCTATTAGATTTGTTATCATCTCTTTTTCATATGCAATTTTTAATCTTGGTATCATTTTTTAGCTACTACCTTTTTTTTAACTTTTTTTTCATCAATATTTTTTACATTTGACAAATGAATAAAACTTTCTTTTGAAATAATTCCACCTTTATTTTCTTTTGTAGGTTTTAAATGTCTTTTTATCATACCTATAGATTTAATCTTTATCTTCTCAGCTTTTCTATTTATCTCTAGTACCTCGCCAGTTTTTCCCTTATCTTTACCGCTAATAATTTTTACTTGAATTCCTTTTTTTAAAATCATTTTATAATACCTCTGGTGCTAAAGAAATAATTTTTGTATGTCCTCTAGATCTTAATTCTCGTGTTACTGGTCCAAAAATTCTGGTACCGATAGGTTCACCTTTGTCATCAGTCAATACAACAGCATTTGAGTCAAATTGCACCTTTGATCCGTCGTCTCTATAAATCTCTTTTCGTGTTCTGACAACTACTGCCTTGTGAACAGCGCCTTTTTTCACTTTTCCTTTCGGAATAGCATCTTTAACACTTATAACTATAAGATCGCCAACAGAAGCATACCTTCTTTTTGAGCCACCTAAAACTTTTATACACTCAACCCTTTTTGCTCCGGTGTTATCAGCTACTGAAAGTTCTGTTTGTATTTGTATCATTATTCTATTACCTGCCAGGTTTTCTTTTTTGAAAAAGGTTTGCTTTCTATTATTGAAACTTTTTCACCTTCTTTAAATTTATTTTTTTCATCATGAGCATGATATTTTTTTGATCTTTTAATAACTTTTTCATAAAAAGGATGTTTAAATTTCCTTGTTACTTCGACAACAACAGTCTTGTCATTTTTTGCGCTTGTAATAATTCCTTTTAAAATTTTTTTTGTCATTTTGAATTTTTTATTGTTGTATATAATCTTGCAATGCTTTTCCTAATTTGACTGTATTGAGCAGGATTATTTATTTGATTATTAATCTTTTTAAATCTAATATTAAACAGATCTTTCTTCAGCGATAATAATTTCTTTTCAGCCTGGTCTTTTGTCAATTTTTTATCTTCTTTTTTTTTAACCATTTTTTATCTCTTTATAAACTTTGTTTTTATAGGTAATTTTGCTGAAGCCTTATATAAAGCCTCTCGAGCAATTTCCTCGCTTACTCCGTCTATTTCAAAAATAATACGTCCTGGTTTCACTCTGCATGCATAGTATTCAGGTGAACCTTTACCTTTACCCATTCTTACCTCTGTAGGTTTTTTTGAAACTGGAATATTTGGAAAAATTCTTGTCCAAACTTTACCTGTTCTTTTCATGTACCTTGTCAACGCAACTCTTGCTGCTTCTATTTGTTTTCCAATTATTCTCTCTGGTTCAATGGCTTTTAAACCAAATTGCCCATAGTTAAGTTTTACAGCCCGAGAGGCATTTCCATGTATTCTTCCTTTAAATGCTTTTCTAAACTTAGTTCTGACTGGTTGTAGCATTTTTTACCCTTTCTTTTTTTTCTTTATCAACATCTTTAGCCATTAATTCACCTTTATATATCCAAACTTTTACACCAATAATGCCGTAAGTAGTTAAAGCCTCTGCAAAACCATAGTCAATATCAGCTCTCAAAGTGTGTGAAGGTATGCTTCCCTCTCTCAACCACTCTGTCCTAGCTATTTCGTTTCCAGCAAGCCTTCCACTTAGCATTACTTTAATACCTTTAGCATTTAATCTCATAGCGGACTGCATTGCTCTTTTCATTGCACGTCTATAGGCGACTCTTTTCACAAGCTGTTGAGCAATATTTTCTGCAACGAGATTTGAATTTAGCTCAGGTTTTTTTATTTCTTTGATGTTTACATTCACATCCCCATCTGTAATTTTCATTATATTCTTTTTAATTTTTTCAATATCAGCACCTTTCTTTCCAATAACAAATCCTGGTCTGGAGGTGTGTATTGAAACAGTACATTTTTTAGAAGATCTCTCTATTATTATTTCTGAAACTCCTGAATTAGTTATATTTTTTTTTATATAATTTCTAATTTTAAAATCCTCTATTAAATACCTACCAAAATCCTTTTTCTTAGCAAACCAAGTTGAGTCCCATCCTCTATTAATACCTAATCTAAGACCTATCGGATTAATTTTTTGTCCCATTATTTACTTTCCTTTTTTTTCCTTTTTTCTTCTAAGATAATAGTTATTCTGCTAAAAGGTTTCTTTATAGGACTAGCTCTTCCTTTTGCTCTTGGTCTAAACCTTTTCATAACAAGAGATTTTCCTACAAAAGCTTCTTTTACAAATAAGTTATCTATATCGTACTGAAAATTATTTTCAGCGTTAGATATAGCAGACTTTACAGTTTTGCTTACGTCCTTAGCTATTTTTTTTCTAGTAAATTCCAAATCTCTCAAAGCAATATCTGCTCTTTTTCCCTTTATAAAATTACAAACTAACGCCAACTTTCTAGGGCTGGTTCTTACATTTTTATTGATTGCTTTTATTATTGGGTTATTTCTTTCCATTATTTTTTATCTCCCGGAGCAGGTTTGGTAGTTGCTGCCGGAGCAGCCGCTGCTGCTTTTTTATCAGCAGGTGTGTGTCCTTTAAATGTTCTAGTTGGTGCAAATTCACCTAATTTATGTCCCACCATCTCTTCTGAAATCGTAATTGGAATAAATGATTTTCCATTATGGATCATAAAACTATGGCCGACAAAATCTGGAATAATAGTTGAGTTTCTTGACCAAGTTTTTATTGGTTTCTTATTAGGAGTACCTTTAAGTTTATCAATTTTCTTTAATAAGCTTGGATGTACAAATGGTCCTTTCCAAATTGATCTAGTCATTATCTGTTTCTCTTCTTTCTTCTTGTTATAATTAATTTGTCACTTCTTTTAGGTCTTCTTGTTTTTAATCCCTTAGCTGATTGACCCCATGGGGAAACCGGACTTCTACCACCTGAAGTTTTACCTTCTCCTCCTCCATGAGGGTGATCTACTGGATTCATTGCAACACCTCTAGTCTGTGGTCTTTTTCCTCTCCATCTGTTTCTACCTGCTTTACCTATCTTTATATTTTTTTGATCTGGATTTGACACTGCCCCAATTGTAGCTATACATGAACTACTTACCTTTCTAGTTTCTCCTGATGACAATTTTAAAATAGCATAATCACCATCATAACCTGATAAGTTTATAGAAGATCCAGCCGATCTAGCCAATTTTCCTCCATTACCAGGAATTAGTTCAACATTGTGTAAAGTTGTTCCAGGTGGAATATCCTTTAGCTCTAATGAATTTCCAATTTTAATTTCAACATTTTTTCCAGCTTCAACGGTATCCCCCTTTTTAAGACCTTGAGGACATAAAATGTAAGATTTTTCATTATCCTTGTAATTAATTAGTGCAATATACGCAGTTCTATTAGGGTCGTATTCAATTCGCTCAACAACACCTGGGATGTTTTTCTTTTTTCTGTAAAAATCAATAACTCTATATTTGTGTTTAGATCCACCTCCAATATGTCTAGAAGTAATACGACCGTTATTATTTCTTCCTCCGGTAAAATTTTGTCCTTTTGTAAGAGGCTTGTATGGAGCACCTTTCCATAAACTACTTTTATCTAAAACAACTGTGCCTCTAGTAGATTTCGTATATGGCTTGAAAGTTTTTAATGTCATTATTATATCCCAGTTGTTAAATCTATACTTTGGCCTTTTTTGAGTGTAACGATCGCTTTTTTATACCCACTTTTGAAAGATTTTCTTCCTTGTCTCATTTTCTGTTTAGTTTTTTGATTAATAATGTTAATTTTAACTACATTAACTTTAAAAAGTTTTTCTATGCTTTTCTTTATAGAAAATTTATTAGCTTTTTCATGAACTTTAAATACCGTTTTATTCTGTTCAGAAAGAATTGTTGCTTTCTCTGTTATGATTGGATGCCTAATTGAATCTATGTAATTAATTTTTTTCATTTAATATTCTTTCTTGAATTTTTTTTGCAGAGGACGAAGTGATAATTACTTTTTTATATTTAAAAATATCGTAAATATTTGCTCCCTCATCTTTTATAAGTTTAATATTTTTAATATTCCTAGCAGATTTATTTATATTTTTAAGTGTGTCATTATCAGATATAATTAGAACATTTGATAAGTTATTTTTTTCTAAAAAGGCATTAAATTCTTTTGTTTTTTTTATCTCATTTTTTACATCAGCAAGTATGTGTAAATTTTTATCTAAGTTTTTTTTAGATAAAGTTTGGGCTAAAGCTAATTTTCTAACTTTTTTGTTAATTTTTTTAATCTTATAAGAAGATCCTTTTGGTCCATGAGCCACACCACCTCCTACAAATAAAGGTGCTTTTCTACTTGCATGTCTTGCTCCACCTCCCCCTTTTTGGGCAACAATTTTTTTTGTAGAACCTCTAATTTCATTACGTTGTTTAGTTTTTGCAACCCTTGGCTTCGCATGATTAAGCTGCCAATCTATTACATATTTAATAAGTTTATAATTCACCTTTAATTTGATTAATTTGTCAGATATTTCTATTGAATTGCTTTTGCTACCATCAATATTCAAAAGGGGAAGTTTCATTTATTTTTTACCTTTCTTAGCAGCTGCAGCTTTAATTTTAGCTTCATATTTTTCCTTAATAGTTTTTCTTTTCACATTTTTAACGGACTCTCTTAGAAAAACTTTTGAGTTTTTCGAGCCTGGTATTGATCCTTTTAAATAAATTAAATTGTTCTCTACATCAGATTTTATTATTTCAAGATTTAACATAGTTCGCAACTTATCGCCCATGTGCCCTGCCATTTTTTTTCCTTTAAAAACTTTTCCTGGATCTTGTCTCTGTCCTGTTGAACCGTGTGACCTGTGTGAAACAGAAACACCATGCGAAGCTCTTAAACCTCCAAAATTCCATCTTTTCATAACTCCTGCAAAACCTTTACCAATTGTTTTTGATTTTACATCTAAGAATTTTTTATCTTTAAATATTTCAAGACCTAATTCATTACCTTCTTTATACTGGTCTATATTATCTACCCTAAATTCTTTTAAAACTTTTTTCGGTTCTGTATTTTTTTTTGTAAAAAAACCTTTCATTTGTTTTGATAATTTAGAATTCTTTATTTTGAAAAAACCGATTTTAACAGCGTTATAACCTCGTTTTTCTTTAGAAATTACGTCTATAACTCTTCCTTTCTCAACTCTTATAACTGTTACTGGAATTGATTGGCCAGTTTGTATAAACTCTCGAGTCATTCCTATTTTCGTTCCTATTAATCCTATAGTCATAATTATATTTTTATTTCAATATCCACACCTGAAGCTAAGTCTAATTTCATTAAAGCTTCTACAGTTTGTGGAGTAGGTTCTATTATGTCAATTAATCTCTTATGAGTTCTTGACTCAAACTGTTCTCTACTCTTCTTATCTATATGAGGAGATCTTAAAACAGTATATCGTTCGATTCTTGTAGGTAATGGTATCGGCCCTTTAACTTGAGCTCCAGTTCTTTTAGCTGTATTAACAATCTCCTCTGTTGACAGATCTAGGATCTTATTATCATAAGCTTTTAAATGTATTCTAATATTTTGATTTTCCATGATTTAAGCTAATTTTTTTGTAACCTCATCTTGCACATTTTGAGGAACTTTATCATAATGGCTAAATTGCATTGTGTACTGAGCACGACCTTGAGTTGAGGATCTTAAGTTATTTATATAGCCAAACATGTTAGCTAATGGCACTACAGCATTAATTGCTGTTGCGTTTCCTCTTGGTTCAGTAGAACCTACTTGTCCTCTTCTACTATTCAAGTCTCCAATAACATCTCCCATAAATTCCTCTGGTGTAACTACTTCGACTTTCATCATAGGTTCCAATAATTTAAGAGTAGCTTTTTGGCATGCTTCTCTAAAACAAGATCTGCTGGCAATTTCAAAAGCTAAGACACTTGAGTCCACATCATGATGCAATCCATCTAAAATTTTTACTTTGTAATCTATTATTGGAAACCCAGCTAGTATTCCACTATCGGCAACACCCTCAACTCCTTTTTCAACACCTGGAATATACTCTTTAGGAATAGCGCCACCTTTAATTAAATTTTCTATTTCTCGTCCTTTTCCAGCCTCCAGCGGCTCAACACTTAACCTTACTTTGGCAAATTGACCAGCCCCACCACTCTGCTTTTTGTGAATGTATTCCATTTCTGCTGATGATAAAATTGTTTCTCTATATGCTACTTGAGGTGCACCAATGTTTGCTTCAACTTTGAATTCCCTTTTCATTCTATCAACGATTATATCTAAATGTAATTCACCCATACCTTTAATAATTGTCTGACCTGACTCCTCGTCTGAGGAAACCCTGAATGATGGATCTTCCTTCGCTAATCTGGCTAAAGCCTCACCCATTTTTTCTTGGTCACCTTTTGTTTTTGGTTCAACTGCAATTTCAATTACAGGATCTGGGAACTCCATTGGCTCGAGTAAAACTGGATTTTTATTATCACACAAAGTATGCCCTGTAATAGTATGTTTCAAACCCGCTAACGCTACTATATCTCCTGCAGAAGCAGATTTTATATCTTCTCTACTATTAGCGTGCATTAAAAGCATTCTACCTATTCTTTCATCCTTATCTTTAGATGAATTTAGAATGGAAGTGCCCGCATTTAGTGTACCAGAATATATTCTTATAAAAGTAAGTGATCCAACAAATGGGTCATTAGCAACTTTAAATGCTAAAGCCGAAAAACTCTCTTTTTCATTAAAATTCATTTTTACTTTTTCCTCAGATCCAACCTTAGTTCCTTCTATTGATTTTAAATCATTAGGACTTGGTAAATAATCAATAACCGCATCAAGTAAAGGCTGAACACCTTTATTTTTAAATGCTGATCCAGTTAAAATTGGTACAAAATTGAACCCAAGAGTTCCTTTACGAACACACTTAATTAGGTCAGTTTCTGATGGTTCTTTGCCATCTAAGTAAGCCTCCATTAGTTTTTCGTCTTCCTCAACAGCTGTTTCAACTAAATTTTTTCTATACTGATCAGCTTTCTCTTTTAAATCATTAGGAATATCAATAAATTCGAATTTTGCACCTAAGTCTTCATTTTGCCAAACTATACCTTTCATTTTAACCAAATCTATAACTCCCTTTAATTCAGCTTCTGATCCTATTGGAAGTTGTAATGGCAATGGTTTACATCCAAGTCTTTCTTTGATCATATCTACACATCTGTAAAAATCGGCCCCAGTTCTATCTAGTTTATTAACAAAACAAATTCTTGGAACTTTATACTTGTCTGCTTGCCGCCAAACAGTTTCTGATTGAGGTTCTACACCAGCTACGCCATCAAACACAGCTACTGCTCCATCCAAAACCTTCAAGGATCTTTCAACTTCAATAGTAAAATCTACGTGTCCAGGTGTATCTATAATGTTTATTCTGTGATCTCTCCAAAAACAAGTCGTTGCTGCAGAAGTAATAGTAATTCCTCTCTCTTGCTCCTGTTCCATCCAGTCCATAGTGGCAGCACCATCGTGTACTTCGCCGATTTTATGACTTTTACCAGTATAATAAAGTATCCTTTCGGTAGTTGTGGTCTTGCCGGCATCAATGTGAGCCATAATTCCAATATTTCTATATTTATCTAAAGTGTACTTTGCCATAAATTTTTACCACCTAAAATGTGCGAAAGCTTTATTAGACTCTGCCATTTTATGTGTGTCTTCTCTTTTTTTTATTGCAGAACCTTTATTTTGTGAGGCGTCCATTAGTTCAGCATAAAGTTTTTCTGCCATCGTTTTATTTTTCCTTTTTCTTGTAGCGTCCATAATCCATCTTAGAGCTAAAGCCTGTGCTCTTTTTGATTTTACCTCAACAGGAACTTGATAAGTTGCCCCTCCGACTCTTCTAGATCTACATTCTAAGTTTGGTTTAACGTTGCTTATTGCTGAGTTAAAAATTTTTAAAGGATCTTCATTATTTTTTGATTTAATTTTATCCAGGGCGTCATAAAGAATTTTTTCTGCTGTAGATCTCTTACCGTCATACATAATAGAATTAATAAATTTTGATACTATTTCAGAACGAAACTTAGGATCTGGGTAAACTTTTCTGATTGGAGCTTTTCTTTTTCTAGACATAATATTTTATTTAGGTTTTTTCGCTCCATAAAGCGATCTTCTTTGTTTTCTATTAGCAACACCTTGTGTATCTAAATTACCTCTTAAAATATGATATCGTACTCCAGGTAAATCCTTCACTCTTCCGCCTCTTAAAAGAACTACTGAATGCTCTTGTAAATTATGTCCTTCACCTGGAATGTAAGCTGTGACTTCAAAGCCATTAGATAATCTTACACGAGCAACCTTTCTTAAAGCAGAGTTAGGTTTTTTTGGTGTTGTAGTATAGACTTTAACACATACTCCCCTTTTTAAAGGTTGTTTCTCCAAAGCAGGCACTTTATTTCTTGCAATTGGTTTAACTCTACCTTTTTTAATCAGCTGGTTAATTGTCGGCATAAATGTATTTTGAAGTAGAAATAAAGACGTCTAGAATAAATATTTGTTAGTGTTTAAGGTTATAATCCACCTTACTTCTAACATTCAAAATGTGCCGTAAACTAGCATTGAATTATTAAAAGTCAATATTATTTAGAGTTTTTTACGTACCTAAGCTGTCTGATCAGTGGCTTCAGCAGCGGATTCTAGCTCTTTTTTTTTAAGCTCTTCAATTCTCGTTTTATCTTGATCTCTCGCTTGTTTATCCCACTCTATTTTCGTTAATCCTGTTCCCGCTGGAACAAGTCTTCCGACAATTACATTCTCTTTTAAACCCTCTAAAGCATCAGTTTTACCTTTAATTGAAGCATCAGTTAAAACTCTTGTCGTTTCTTGGAAAGATGCAGCCGAAATAAATGAATTAGTTTGTAAAGAAGCTTTTGTTATACCTAATAAAACTCTTTCAAATGTAGCAGGTTTCTTTTTTTCTTCTCTTAATTTTTCATTAATTACATTAATCTGTAATAAATCTATAACTTCACCAGTCAACAATTCAGAGTCACCAGGATCCTTGACTTCAACTCTTTTAAGCATTTGTCTCACAATGGTTTCAATATGTTTGTCATTAATTACAACTCCTTGAAGTCTGTAAACCTCTTGTACTTCAGATACAAAATATTCAGTTAATTTTTCAACACCTAAAATTCTTAAAATATCATGTGGAGCTGGGCTTCCATCAAGTAAGTATTCGCCTTTTTTAATTTTTTCACCTTGATTAAAGTTTACATGTTTCCCTTTTGGAATAAGGTAATTTGATGTTTCTCCATTAGATGAAACTATTGAAATTTTTTGTTTACCTCTTACTTCTTTACCAAACTCAATTACGCCATCGTTTTCAGCAATTATAGCACTATCTTTAGGTCTTCGCGCTTCAAACAGCTCAGCAACTCTTGGTAATCCCCCAGTTATATCTTTTGTTTTTGAAGTTTCTTTCGGCAATCTTGCAAGAACATCTCCAGCAGAAATTTTTTGTCCGTCCTTAACTGAAAGAATCGTGTCTGGCACTAAATAATATCTTGCTTCGTTACCATCTGCTTTTTTTATAATTTCACCTTTTTCATTTCTCAAAGTAATCCTAGGCTTTAATTCTGAATTTTTTGAGGAAGACTTCCAGTCTGTCACTGACTTAGAAGATAAACCGGTAGCGTCATCTAAAGTTTCTGTTAAAGAACTTCCTTCCATTAAATCCATATAATTAGCTATTCCACTTGTCTCCGCTATAACAGGTAAAGTATATGGATCCCATTCTGCTATCTTTTTTCCTTTTTCGATTATTTCACCATCTTTAAAAAATAATTTAGATCCATAATTGACTTTATAAATTGCGAGTTGTCTGCCATTTTCATCCTCTAAACTTAATTGTGTATTTCTTCCCATTACAATTATATTTTTTTTGGAGTCTTCAATTAAATTTTTATTAATTATATTTAACTTTCCCTTAGTTTGTGAAATAATTTGTGACTCTTCTTTAATTTGAGCGGTCCCACCGACGTGAAACGTTCTCATAGTTAATTGAGTGCCAGGTTCACCGATAGACTGAGCTGCTATCATACCAACAGCTTCACCAACACTCACAAGTTTACCTCTGGCTAAATCTCTTCCATAACAAATTTGACAAACACCCCTAGTTGATGCGCAAGTTATCACAGAATAAACATTAACTGATTTTACTCCAGCTGCATCAATTTTTTCACAATCAAATTCATCAATAAGTTTGTCTTTTTTAATTATAACTTCACCTGTAACTGGATTTTTTATATTTTCTGCAATTACTCTTCCTAAAACTCTTTCGGACAAACTGACCAGAATATTTCCACCCTCTATAATTTCTGAAATTGTTACAGATGATCTTTTCTTTGGATCGCATTCAGCTTTTGTAATTTGAACATCTTGAGCTACGTCACATAGTCTTCTTGTTAGATATCCAGAATTAGCTGTTTTTAATGCTGTATCTGCTAATCCTTTTCTAGCACCGTGTGTGGAGTTAAAATATTCTAAAACAGTTAGACCTTCTTTAAAATTTGATATAATTGGTGTTTCTATTATCTCACCAGAAGGTTTAGCTATAAGACCACGCATTCCGGCCAATTGTTTCATTTGGGCTTGGGATCCTCTAGCTCCAGAATCTGCCATCATATATACTGAGTTAGTTTCAATTCTATCATCTGGATAAACTTTTTCTGCTGATGAAATTTCCTTCATCATTTCATTTGCTACTGTATCAGTGCATTTTGACCATACATCAACAACTTTGTTATATTTTTCTCCTCTAGTAATCAATCCATCAGAATATTGTTTTTCATATTCTTCTATTTGTTTTTTCGTGTTATTTATTAAACTTTCTTTGGTTTTAGGAATAATTAAATCATCCTTACCGAAAGAAATACCTGCTTTAAAAGCATGTTTAAAACCTAAAGTTTTAATTTTATCACAGAAAATCACCG
Organism: uncultured Pelagibacteraceae bacterium; assembly: GCA_902555185.1. Classification (GTDB taxonomy): domain Bacteria; phylum Pseudomonadota; class Alphaproteobacteria; order Pelagibacterales; family Pelagibacteraceae; genus Pelagilacustribacter. Next base: position 49,036 of record CACDSA010000006.1, read on the forward strand.
TTTCTTTTTGTCCGCAATATCTGAAAATTGTATCAATCACTTCTGATACATTTTTTTTAGTCAATAATTTATTCACTAAACTAAACTTAATATTATGATTTATTGGTAGTAAATTAGCTAATAAAAATCTACCAGCTGAACTTGTGTACTTTTCAAATATTTGATTTCCATTTTTATCAATTGTCTCAAATGTTGAAATTATTTTAGAATGAAGACTTATAGATTTATTTTCTAAAGCTTGTTCAATTTCCTCTACACTGGAAAAAATTCCTTTAGGTTTAATTTCTTCACCGTCTTTGGCTTGAGATAAATAATAGATTCCTAGAACAATATCTTGGCTGGGTACAATTATTGGCTTACCATTTGACGGGCTAAGTATATTGTTTGTTGACATCATTAGCACTCTAGCCTCTAATTGAGCTTCTAAACTTAATGGAATATGAACAGCCATTTGGTCTCCATCAAAGTCTGCGTTAAATGCTGCACAAACAAGCGGATGTAATTCTATAGCGTTCCCCTCTATCAATTTAGCTTCAAATGCCTGCACACCTAATCTGTGAAGTGTTGGAGCTCTATTAAGAAGTATTGGATGTTCTCTAATTATATGCTCTAGGGAGTCCCAAACTTCACTTTTTTCTTTTTCTACAAGTCTTTTTGCTTGCTTAATGGTTGTAGCTAATCCGAGTTTATCCAACCGCGCATATAAAAATGGTTTAAATAGCTCTAGTGCCATTTTTTTCGGTAATCCGCATTGATGAAGTTTAAGTTCTGGTCCGACAACAATTACTGATCTTCCTGAATAATCTACTCTTTTACCTAACAAATTTTGTCTGAATCTTCCTTGTTTGCCTTTAAGCATTTCAGCTAAGGATTTGAGCGGTCTTTTTCCTGTTCCTGTAATAACTCTTCCCCTTCTTCCATTATCAAATAATGCATCCACTGACTCTTGAAGCATTCTTTTTTCATTTCTTACTATTATGTCTGGAGCTTTTAAGTCTAATAATCTTTTTAGTCTATTATTCCTATTTATTACTCTTCTGTATAAATCATTTAAGTCAGAAGTTGCAAATCTTCCGCCATCGAGAGGCACTAAAGGTCGTAATTCAGGTGGAATTACTGGTACCGAAGTTAAAATCATCCACTCTGGTTTGTTACCTGATGATATAAATGACTCAATCAGCTTCAGCCTTTTTATTGTTCGCTCCTCTGTTACTTTAGATTTGATTTCAGCTAAAGATTCTCTAAGTTTTTTTTGTTCTTTTTTTAAATCTAAATTTACTAAAATCTCTCGAACTGCTTCTGCTCCTATACCTGCGGAAAAAGCGTCTTCACCAAATTCTTCTTGGGCTTTTAATAATGCTTCTTCAGAAATTAATTGTCCTTTTTTAAGAGTTGTTAAACCTGGCTCGACTACAATAAAACTCTCAAAATATAAAACTTTTTCAACTTCTTTTAGTTTCATATCGATTGCTAAAGCTATTCTGCTAGGAAGGGACTTTAAAAACCAAATATGAGCAACTGGACAAGCTAAATCTATATGTCCCATTCTCTCTCTCCTCACATTTGATTTCGTAACTTCAACTCCACATTTTTCACAAATAATGCCTCTAAATTTCATTCTTTTGTATTTTCCACAAAGACATTCATAATCTTTGACTGGACCAAATATTCGAGAACAAAAAAGTCCATCTTTTTCCGGTCTAAAAGTCCTATAATTGATTGTCTCTGGTTTTTTTATCTCTCCATAAGACCATGATTTGATCTTTTCAGGACTTGCTAAAGTGATTTTGATACTATCAAAATTGTTTTCTGATACTAAATTTTTATTTTCAAAATTTCTTGTTAAATTTTTTTCCATATTTAATTTAATTCTATGTTTAATCCTAATGCTCTAATCTCTTTAACTAAAACATTAAATGACTCCGGAACACCTGACTCAAAATTGTTATTTCCTTTTACAATAGTTTCATAAACTTTAGTTCTTCCAGCCACATCGTCTGATTTGACTGTAAGAATTTCCTGCAATGTGTATGAAGCTCCATAGGCCTCTAAAGCCCATACTTCCATTTCACCAAATCTTTGTCCACCTAATTGAGCTTTACCTCCAAGAGGTTGTTGGGTAACTAAACTGTAAGGTCCTGTTGATCTCGCATGTATTTTGTCTTCGACTAAATGATTAAGTTTCAACATATAAATAATTCCTACAGTCACAGGTCTATCGAATCTTTCGCCAGTTTGACCATTCCAAAGGTGGGTTTGACCTGTATTAGGTAATTTTGCCAAATCTAACATCTTTGTAATATCCTTTGTGCTAGCTCCATCGAACACTGGTGTAGCTATTGGAACACCATTTGATAAATTTTGTACAAGTTCAGCTACTTCTTTATTATTGAGTTTTGAAATTACATTTTCATAATAAGTTTTTCCGTAAATTTCTTTTAATTTTTCTTTAATTTTTTCTATCTCTTTGTCAAAATTTCTAAGGTATTGTTTAATTTGATCTCCCAGTTCAGAGCAAGACCACCCTAAATGGGTCTCTAAAATTTGACCTACATTCATTCGGCTTGGTACCCCTAGTGGATTTAACACTATATCTACTGGCTTACCATTTTCCATATATGGCATATCCTCAACTGGAACAATTTTACTTACGACACCTTTATTTCCATGTCTACCTGCCATTTTATCACCTGGCATAAGACGTCTTTTCACTGCAACGAAAACTTTTACTACTTTCATAACAGTAGGTAATAAATCATCGCCCTGTTGAATTTTGTTTACTTTATCTTCAAATCTTATTTTAATATCCTCGGCAGCATTATCGAATTGATTTTTAAGTTTTTCTAAGTCAGAATTTACTTCTTGTTTTTGAAAAGAAATTTTCCACAACTCTTTCAATGATAAATTTTCAAGATCGTTTCTATTTAATGTGAGGCCTGACTTTAATTCTTTGAATTGTTTGTTAATAATTTGACCATTCAATAAATCAATTGCTCTAAGTTTAATATTTCTATTTAAAATTTCTTCCTCAACTTTTTTGTCTTCCTGAACTGACTCAATTTCAGCTCTTTCGATGGCTATTGACCTCTCATCTTTTTCAATACCATGTCTATTGAAAACTCTGACATCTATTACTACTCCTGCACTTCCAGACGGTAATTTTAAAGATGAGTCTCTAACATCAGTTGCTTTTTCTCCAAATATTGATCTTAATAATTTTTCTTCAGGACTAGAGGATGTTTCGCTTTTAGGTGTTACTTTCCCTACTAAAATATCTCCTGGTTTGACCTCTGCTCCAACATACACAATTCCTGATTCATCCAGATTTCTTAAGCTTTCTTCACTTACATTAGGTATATCTCTTGTAATTTCCTCTGCTCCAAGTTTTGTATCTCTTGCCATTGACTCGTATTCTTCTATGTGGACCGATGTAAATACATCATCAGTTACACATCTTTCTGAAATTAAAATTGAGTCTTCAAAATTGTATCCTTGCCAAGGCATAAAAGCTACTGTAACATTTTTTCCTAAAGCTAATTCACCAAGTTTTGTAGCTGGACCATCAGCTATGATATCGCCTTTTTTAATTTTATCGCCTACTTTGACCAATGGTTTTTGATTAATACAAGTATTTTGATTTGATCTTTGAAATTTTGATAAATTATAAATATCTACTGCTGACTGGGAAAGATCTGTAACATCTGTAACTTTAACGACAATTCTTTTTCCATCAATTTTATCAACTAATCCGTTTCTTTTCGCTACGATAGTTACACCAGAGTCTAAAGCAACATCAGACTCTATTCCAGTACCAACTAATGGTGACTCGGGTTTTAATAGCGGAACTGCTTGCCTCATCATATTAGAGCCCATTAGAGCTCTGTTAGCGTCATCATTTTCAAGAAATGGAATTAAAGCAGCCGCTACAGATACTAATTGTTTTGGAGAAACATCTATAAACTCAATATTATCTCTATTAGACAATTCAAAATTTAAATTTTTCCTACAAGCGACCAATTCTTCAACAAAAGATCCATCTTTATTTAGAGGAGAATTTGCCTGTGCTATTACATATTTTTCCTCTTCAATAGCTGATAAATATTTGATCTCAGAAGTTACTTTGCCATTCAAAACTTTTTTGTATGGACTTTCTATATATCCAAACTTATTCACTCTACAATAAGTGGCTAAACTATTTATTAAACCAATATTAGGTCCTTCTGGGGTCTCAATTGGGCATATTCTCCCATAGTGAGTTGGGTGCACGTCTCTAACTTCAAAGCCTGCTCTTTCTCTTGTTAGTCCACCCGGGCCTAATGCCGATACTCTTCTTTTATGAGTTATTTCAGATAGAGGATTAGTTTGATCCATAAATTGGGATAATTGAGAGGTAGCAAAAAAATCTTTCAATGAAGTAGTTATAGGTTTAGCATTGATTAAATCTTGTGGCATTGCAGACTCAATCTCAAGAAACGTTGACATTTTTTCTTTAACGGTTCTCTCCATTCTTAAAAGGCCAATCCTAAATTGATTTTCGACTAGTTCACCAACTGATCTTACTCTCCTGTTTCCCAAATGGTCTATATCATCGACCTCTCCTTTACCGTCCCTCAGATCTAACATAAATTTTATGATTGCTATAATATCAGTTGTTTCTAAAATTGTTTTTTTATCATTTGTTCTCAAGTCTAATTTTGAATTTAATTTTACTCTACCAACTTCAGATAAATCATATCTCTCTTTTTTAAAATATAA
>CACDSA010000007.1 GCA_902555185.1 uncultured Pelagibacteraceae bacterium
TTGAGGAAGCTTCTGATATTTTAAAAGAATTTTATTTGTCCTGCCTAATCGACAGAGAGTCATCTAAAATTGCATTCATAAGTAGTACGGAAGGTGGTGTAGATATTGAAAATGTTGCATCTGAAAAACCATCTAAAATAAAAACTGTAAAAATTGACATTAAAGATGAAGGGCCGAATAAAGAAGAAATAAATGAAATAATATCAGTTTTTAATTTTGATAATCAACAACAAATTATAGCATCTAATTTAATAATTTCTTTATATAGAATTATCTTAGAAAAAGATGCCAGCTTAGTTGAAATAAATCCTTTAATTGTTACCAAAGAAAATAAACTTATTTGTTTGGATGCTAAAATGAACTTTGATGACAATGCTATTTACAGGAGACCAGAAATTTTTAAACTTCGAGATCTTAATGAAGAAGAACCCGCTGAAATAGAGGCGAGTAAACATGATTTAGCATATATAAAACTTAATGGTTCTATAGGGTGTATGGTAAATGGAGCAGGACTTGCTATGGCAACAATGGATATAATAAAACTTTATGGCCAAGAACCGGCTAATTTTTTGGATGTTGGAGGCGGCGCTACTAAAGAAAAAGTTGTTGCTGCATTTAAACTAATATTAGCAGATAAAAATGTTAAAGGAATTTTAATAAATATTTTTGGCGGAATAATGAGATGTGATGTACTTGCTCAAGGTGTTGTGGAGGCAGCAAAACAAATAAACTTGTCTGTGCCGCTAGTCGTAAGGCTAGCAGGAACAAACTTTAAAGAGGGAAAAGAAATATTAGATAAATCAAACTTAAAAATATTGTCTGCCTCAGATCTAAATGATGCAGCAAAAAAAATTATTGAAGCTATTAAATAAATGTCAATTTTAGTTAACAAAGATACCAAAGTTATTTGTCAAGGATTTACAGGTACACATGGCACTTTTCATTCAGATCAGGCCATAAAATATGGAACAAAATTAGTTGGTGGCGTAACTCCAAAAAAAGGAGGACAAAAACATTTAGGTTTGCCTGTATTCAATAATGTTCAAGAAGCAAAAGAAAAAACTTCAGCAAATGCAACAATGATTTATGTTCCACCGAAGTTCGCAGGTTCAGCAATAATTGAGGCCATCGAAGCTAATATGGAGTTAATTGTTTGTATAACCGAAGGTATACCAATAATTGATATGCTTAAGGTTAAAAAAATTTTAAGAAAAAGTAAGTCGAGATTAGTAGGCCCTAATTGTCCAGGTGTAATTACCCCAGAAGAATGTAAAATCGGCATTATGCCAGGAAGTATTCATAAAAAAGGTTCAGTAGGAATAGTGTCAAGATCAGGAACTTTGACATATGAGGCAGTAGCTCAAACATCAGTTAATGGAATGGGTCAGTCAACTTGTATAGGTATAGGTGGTGACCCAGTTAACGGTACAAACTTTATAGATTGCTTGGAACTTTTTCTTAAAGATGAAGAAACACAATCAATAATTATGATTGGAGAAATAGGTGGTTCAGCAGAAGAAGAGGCAGCAGAATTTTTAAAAAAAGAAAAAATAAAAAAACCAATGGTTGGTTTTATTGCTGGTCTGACGGCCCCCCCAGGTAGAAGAATGGGACATGCTGGGGCTATAATTTCAGGCGGAAAGGGCGGAGCAGAAGAAAAAATAGAAGTGATGAAATCTGCGGGCATAACAATCTCAAAATCACCCGCAGATATTGGTAAAACGTTATTTCATAAACTAAATGGTTGATTTTTGATAATCTATGTTAAAATAAGCTATTAATGTCCTCTTCAGATAATATTACTTTTAAAAAAACTTCCTTTTTAACAGGAGTGAATTCTGAATTTATAAATCAATTTTATTCTGATTATTTATCTGACCCCAAATCTTTACCTACAGGTTGGAAAATTTTTTTTGATGGATTGAGTGAAGATGAGAAGCTGATTTTAAAAGATTTAAGAGGCCCTAGTTGGTCACCTGAAAAGAAAATAATAAAAAAATTAGATATTACAAAAGATGAATTAAATAATGATCAGGACTCTATTGAAACAAACCTAGGCTCTATTAAAGAAGCTTCAAAAGACTCAGTAAGAGCCATTATGCTCATAAGAGCTTATAGAATAAGAGGACATCTAATTGCGAATTTGGATCCTCTCGGAATACAAAAAAAAGAAGAACACCCTGAATTAAAACCAGAAACCTATGGGTTCACTAAGAAAGATTATAACAGAAAAATATTTTTAGATGGCGTTTTAGGATTACAATATGCAAATTTAAGCCAGATATTGCAAATTTTAAAAAAGACATATTGTTCAACTATTGGATATGAGTTCATGCACATGGGAGATCCTGATGAAAAAGCTTGGATTAGAAATAGAATTGAAGGCCCAGAAAAAAATATATCTTTTACCGAAAACGGTAAAAAGGCAATTTTGAATAAGATTGTACAAGCTGAAGGTTTTGAAAAATATTTACATGTTAAGTTTGTTGGAACTAAAAGATTTGGTCTTGATGGCGGAGAGTCACTAATACCAGCTCTAGAACAAATCATTAAAAGAGGAGGAAGTTTAGGAGCTAAAGAAATTAAAATTGGCATGCCCCACAGAGGTAGATTGAATGTGCTCGCTAATGTAATGGGAAAACCTTTTAGAGCAATCTTTAGTGAATTTTTTGGCAAATCAGTTAGCGCAAGTAAAGATTTTGAGGGAGATGTAAAGTATCACTTAGGGGCTTCATCCAATCGAGAATTTGATGGAAATTCTGTTCATATAAGTTTAACAGATAATCCATCACATTTAGAGGCGGTTAACCCAGTAGTGCTAGGACAAGTTAGAGCAAAACAATTTTTTCATAAAGACAAGGAGAGAAAAAAAGTTATACCAGTTTTAATGCATGGTGATGCTGCATTTGCTGGACAAGGAATCGTAGCTGAATGTTTTGCAATGTCCGGTCTTCCAGGACATAACATTGGGGGAACTATTCATGTAATTGTAAATAATCAAATTGGTTTTACTACAGCACCCAGATTTGCTAGATCATCTCCATATCCTTCAGATGTTGCCAAAACGGCGCAAGCCCCAATTCTTCACGTCAATGGTGATGACCCAGAGGCAGTAGTTCATTGCGCCAAAGTTGCTACTGAGTATAGGCAAAAATTTAATCGAGATGTTGTTATTGATATCGTTTGTTATAGAAGGTTTGGCCATAACGAAGGAGATGAACCATCTTTTACCCAACCAATAATGTACAAAAAGATAAAATCTCATCAAACCACTTTATCAATATATGGAAAAAAATTGTCAGATGAAGGATTAACTACAAATCAAAAACTTCTTAAAGCTAAGTCTGATTTTAAAGATTATCTTGAAAAAGAATTTGAAACTTCAAAAAATTATAAATCAGAATTAAAATGGTTCGATGGAGCGTGGTCGAGATTTAAACCTGGTTTAGGAAAAGATAAAAGAGGAGTAAGTGGAGTAGACAAAGATAAACTTAAAAAAGTAGGTAAAAAAATTTTTAATATTCCTGAAAATTTTAAAGCTCATAAAACCTTGAAGAGAGTTTTTGACTTAAGGAGTAAAATGCTTTTGTCTGAAAAAATAGATTGGTCTGCATCTGAAAGTCTTGCTATAGGCACTTTATTGACTGAAGGTTTCTCAGTAAGATTGTCAGGCCAAGACTCCGGTCGAGGAACGTTTAGTCAGAGACACGCTATTTTAAGAAATCAAGAAAATCATGATAGGTATGTTCCTGCGAATAACATTGAGAGAGGTCAAATGAAATTTGAGGTAATCGATAGTTTGCTATCGGAACTAGCAGTTTTAGGATTTGAGTTTGGTTACTCATTGTCTGAACCAGAAACTTTAGTTTTATGGGAAGCTCAGTTTGGAGATTTTGCAAATGGTGGCCAAGTTATCATTGATCAATTTATAACTTCATCGGAGTCAAAATGGGGGAGAGCTAGTGGTTTAGTTATGTTGCTCCCACATGGTTATGAAGGACAGGGTCCCGAGCATTCCTCAGCAAGACTTGAAAGATTTTTACAAATGTGTGCTGGGGAAAATATTCAAGTAGTAAATTGCACAACTCCTTCAAATTATTTTCACGTTTTGAGAAGACAGATGCATAGAGAGTTCAGAAAACCATTAGTTGTAATGACACCAAAGTCTTTGTTAAGGCATAAAAGATGTGTTTCAAATATTTCTGAATTTACATCAAAAAGTTCATTTCATAGAGTCCTGGAGGATGACGCTTATTCAAAAGATAGAAAATTAATATCATTATATGATCATAAAAAAATTAAAAAAGTAGTTATGTGTTCAGGCAAAATATACTATGATTTAATTGAGGAAAGAGAAAAAGTTAAAAACAAAGAAGTTGTTTTTATCCGTATTGAACAGTTGTACCCTTTTCCTGCAAAAACATTAGCTAATGAATTGAAAAAATATAAGAAAGCAAAATTTATTTGGTGTCAGGAGGAACCAAAAAATATGGGTGCTTGGAATACTGTGAGAAATTACATAGATAGAACACTTGAAATGATAAATTTTAAAGATATCAACGTCAAATATGTAGGCAGAAAGGCATCTTCCTCTACTGCGACTGGAAATGCAAATAAACATCTTGCACAACAAAAAGAAATATTAGAAAAGATACTTAAATATTAAATGTCAGAAAAAATTACAGTTCCAACTTTAGGGGAGTCGGTAACAGAGGCCACAGTTTCTAAATGGCTCAAATCACAAGGAGACAAAGTAATGGCTGACGAGCCTATCGTTGAACTTGAGACGGATAAAGTTAATGTTGAGGTGCCAGCTCCATCAAATGGAATTTTAGGTAGTATAGCTGTAAAAGAGGGTCAAACTGTTAATGTTGGGTCTCTTCTAGGGACAATAAATAATTCAGGCAAAGAGAACAAAAGTCATAAAGAAATTAAAAGTTATAATCCTCCTAAAAGAACTCCAAAACTTTTTGAGCAAGATGATAAGCCATCAAAGTTAAAAGAACCAATAAAAAAAGAACCTCAAGAGCAAATTTTAAAATTAGATAATGAAAGTATAGATGAGGAGCCTTTAATTTTAGAAGAAGTTCACCACGAAAAAGAAAATTTATCAAAATCATCTTATAAAAAGACAGAAACAAAAATATCTCCAGCAGCAAGAAAAATGGCCAGTGAAGCTAATGTAGACATAGATAAAATACAAGGAAGCGGAAAAAATGGAATCATCTTAAAAGAGGATATAATGAGTTTAATGGGTTCAAAACCTCCTCCATCAGAAAGAAAGATTGAACATGGCCCAGAAGAGAGAGTCAAAATGACTAGGTTAAGGCTTACTATAGCAAAAAGACTTAAAGAGGCTCAAGAAAATGCTGCAATGCTAACCACTTTTAATGAGGTGGATATGAGTGAAGTCATTGCAATGAGAAATCAATATAAAGATGAATTCAGCAAAAACTATGGCGTTAAACTTGGTTTTATGTCTTTTTTTGTTAAAGCATGTGTTATTGGTCTAAAAAACTACCCCTCTATAAATGCTGAAATCCAAGGGGATGAAATTATTTATAAAAATTACTATAATATTAGTATTGCAGTTGGAACCGATAGAGGATTAGTCGTGCCAGTTTTGAGGGAGACAGACGAAATGTCTTTTGCAGATATTGAAAAAAATATTGGAAATTTAGGACAAAAAGCAAGAGATGGAAAAATTACAATTGAAGATTTGCAAGGCGGCACTTTCACAATAACTAATGGAGGTATTTATGGTTCAATGTTATCAACCCCGATATTAAATCCACCTCAATCAGCAGTTCTAGGTATGCACAATATTGTAAAAAGGCCTTTAGTTGTAAATGAAAACATTGAAATCAGGCCAGTTATGTATTTAGCCTTATCATACGATCACAGAATAATTGATGGTAAGGAGGCTGTTTCTTTTTTAAAAATTGTTAAAGAGTCTTTAGAACAACCAAAAAGACTTTTTTTAAATATTTAGTTATGGAAAACTTCGATTTAGTTGTGATTGGTGGCGGCCCTGGAGGATATGTCTGCGCAATTAGAGCAGCACAACTTGGATTAAAGACCGCTTGTGTTGAGTCAAGAGGTGCTTTAGGTGGAACTTGTCTTAATGTAGGCTGCATACCTTCTAAGAGTTTATTAAACTTATCTGAAAATTATCATAAGGCAAAAAAAGATTTTAATCAGCAAGGAATTGAAATTGAGGGAATTAAACTAAATATTGAAAAAATGATGTCAAATAAAAATAAGTCAATTCAAGTACTAACCAAAGGTGTAGAGTTTTTGTTTAAAAAAAATAAAGTAACTTACATTAAAGGTAAAGGAGTACTCTTTTCAAAAAATGACGTAATTGTTTATGCAAATGATAAAAAAACAAACTATAGAGCAAAAAATATTGTGATTGCAACAGGTTCGGAAGTAACATCCCTACCAGGTATAGAAATAGATGAAAAAAATATAATTTCCTCAACTGGAGCTCTATCGCTTAACAAAGTGCCGAAAAAATTAGCTATAATTGGAGGAGGTTATATTGGTTTAGAGATGGGTTCAGTATGGTCAAGGCTTGGCTCTGAGGTTACAGTTTTAGAATATTTAGAATTCATAACACCTGGAATGGACAGAGAAATTTCAAACGAGTTTAAAAAAATTTTAACAAAGCAAGGTATTAATTTTAAATTAAGCTCAAAAGTAAATTCAGTCAAAAATCAAGGTTCTAAAGTACTGATTAATTTCACAGATATTAAAAGCTCAAAAGATGAAACTATGGAATTTGATAAGGTTTTAGTTTCAGTAGGAAGAAAACCTTATACAGAAGGATTAAATCTATCAAAAGTTGGTATTAAAAAAGATAAAAAGGGAAGAATTGATGTTAATGAAAAATTACAGACATCAATTAAGAATATTTACGCAATTGGAGACGTAATTAAAGGACCAATGTTAGCACATAAAGCAGAAGAGGAAGGAATAGCAGTTGCTGAAATTTTAGCTGGTCAAGCAGGTCATGTAAATTACGATGTTATTCCTGGTGTTATTTATACGTCCCCTGAAGTAGCCACTGTCGGTAAAACCGAGGAACAATTAAAAGACTTAAAAATTCCTTATAAAGTAGGAAAATTCCCTTTTTTGGCAAACTCTCGGGCAAAAGTGAATAATGAAACTGAAGGGTTTGTAAAAATTTTAGCAGATAGAAATACAGATAAAGTTTTAGGAGTGCATATTATAGGTCCCCATTGTGGAGATATGATTGCAGAAATGGCATTAGCGATGGAATTTGGCGCAAGTGCAGAGGATATAGCAAGAACTTGTCATGCACACCCTACCCATACCGAAGCGATAAAAGAAGCAGCTTTAGCTGTTGATAAAAGGCCAATTCATTTCTAATTAAATAAAATTCTAATACTATTATATTATGAAAGCACAAGTTTTGTTGCCTAAGATTTTTAATTTTCCATTTACCTATAATTCAGAAACTGAAAATAAAATTGGAAATTTAGTAGAAGTTCCTTTTGGTTCTAAAAATGAAATTGGAGTAATCTGGAAAACAAATTATACAACCCCAAAAAATATTAAGATAAAAGATATTAAAAAAAAAACAGAGTACTCAATTGATAAAAAGTTAGTTGATTTTATAGAGTGGTTTTCTTCTTACAATATGGTTCCAATTGGTCTTGTTTTAAAAATGGCAATTGGCGGATCCGACAAATTTGTAAAATCAAATGATAAATTTACTAAATTAAAGAAAACTAAAAAAAAATTATTTAAATTAAATAGCGAACAAACAAAAGCTTTAAAGTTTCTCGAAAAAGAAAATACATTTAAGGTATCAGTATTACAAGGAACTACTGGTTCAGGAAAAACTCTAGTTTATTTTGAACGTATTAAAAAAATTATCCAAAAAAAAGGTCAAGCTTTAGTTTTATTACCAGAAATATTCTTGACGAATGATTTTAAATCAAGATTTGAAGATTTTTTTGGATTTGAACCAGCAATTTGGCATTCAAAAATAACACCAAAACAAAAAAGAATTATCTGGAAAGGATTAATTAAAAATAAAATAAAAATTTTAGTTGGCGCAAGATCAGCTCTACTTTTACCATTTAAAAAACTTGGGATAATAATTGTTGATGAAGAACACGACACATCTTATAAACAAGATGAGGGTGTGATATATAATGCGAGAGATATGGCTATATCCAGAGCTAATTTTGAAAATATACCTATACATTTAGTTTCCTCAGTTCCATCAATTGAAACTTTTAATAATATAAGAAAAAAAAAATATAGGCATATTAAAATTCAAAAAAGATTTGAGAACTACCCTCTTCCTGAAACTAAAGTTATTAATTTAAATCTTGAGAAAATTAAAAATAAATTTATCGCTAACGAAACTATAAGTTTGGTAGAAAAATTTCTAAATAAAGGAGAGCAGGTTTTATTTTTTATAAACAGAAGAGGATTTGCACCATATTTAATTTGTAAAAAGTGTGGATACAAATTGGTATGCCCAAACTGCTCGATGTATTTAACATTTCATAAAATTAAAAATAAAGCGATTTGTCATCATTGTTCTTTTGAAAAAAATATAAAAACAAAATGTAAATTAGAAAAAATGTGCGATTTTATTATGTATGGACCGGGTGTTGAAAAAATATTAGATGAAGTAAAGGAGATTTTCCCAGGAAAAAAAATTGGAATATTCTCAAGTGATTATTTAAAAAAAAAAGAAAAAATAAAAAATTTTTTTAAAGAAATTCATGACAACAAAATGGATATTTTAATTGGTACTCAAATGGTTTCAAAAGGTTTTAATTTCCCAAAGCTAAATTGTATTGTAGTAATTGACACTGATTTTTCTGGTAGAGGCTATGATTTAAGAACAACAGAAAAAAATATTCAACTATATCACCAGTTGAGTGGAAGGGCTGGGCGTTTTAGCTCAACGTCATTAATTATTTATCAAACTCTTAATCCTAATGATGTAATTCTAAACGAATTAATTAAGGATAAATTTGAAAAGCTTTTAGAAAATGAACTTGCGCTTAGACAGAAAAATAAATTACCTCCATTTATTAGGTTGGTTGCAATCATTGTCTCATCAAAAGAGCGCGATTTAAGTTTACAAGGAGCAAGAGAAATTAAAATGAAATTAAATCAAATAAACAATTTAGAAATCTTGGGACCAGTTGACTCCCCTTTACTCAAAATAAAAAAAAACTTTAGATCCAGGTTACTGATCAGGTTTAGCAATCAATTTTTAATGCAGAAAAAAATCACTAATGTGCTAAATGGGCTAAAAATCTCACCTAAAATTAAACTTACGGTTGATGTTGATCCAATCAACTTTGCTTAAATTCGAAATTGGCAACTTGATCAAGTTATTCTCTTATGATACGACCTCAACATATTTCACGTTAAATTCTAACAACAAAAATGAGCTCAAACAAATCTTTCTCAAGCGAAACTTCAGAAAGATATTCGCGTGCATTATTTGAAGCATCAAAAGAGTCAAACGATTTAATAGATGTAGAAAAAGGTATAAATAGTTTTTATTTACTTCTGAAATCTAGTCCTGATTTAAAAAATTTCCTTAAAAACCCTACCGAAAGTTTTAAAAAGCAAAATGATGTGATTAATTTATTAGGTGAGAAATTAAAATTTCCAAACAATTTAAAAAACTTTTTTTTATTACTAATTGAAAAAAGAAGAATTTTTTATGTTCAAAAAATTTCTGAAAGCTTTTTAAAATTATGTTCAAAAAAAAGAGGTGAAATAAAAGTCTCACTAGTTTCTTCCAAAGAATTATCCAAATCAGAACTTGAAAAAATAAGCAAAGATTTATCTGTCTCGATGGGATCGATATTAAAGTTTGATTACAAAGTAGACAAAGAGTTAATTGGAGGTCTTAAACTTCAAATAGGAAGTTTTATGATCGATACTTCAATAAAAAACAAATTGAAAAAATTTAAACAAGCAATGTTAGTAAATTAATATGACTATAAATCCATCAGAAGTAACAAAATTATTAAAAGATCAAATAAAGAATTTCGGTGAAAAAGCTGAAGTCTCTGAAATTGGAAAGGTTTTGTCAGTTGGAGACGGTATAGCCAGAGTCTACGGACTCGATAATGTTCAAGCTGGGGAGATGGTCGAGTTTGAGGATGGCTCAAAGGGAATGGCACTTAATTTAGAAAATGATAACGTCGGTGTTGTTATTTTTGGTGATGACAGAAATATTAAAGAGGGAGATACTATTAAAAGAACTAATGCAATTGTAGATGTCCCAGTTGGTAAAGAACTTTTAGGAAGAGTTGTGGATGGATTAGGAAATCCTATAGATGGAAAAGGATCTTTATCAGCTAAAATCAGGAAGCGAGTTGAAGTAAAAGCACCTGGAATTATTCCAAGGCAATCTGTAAACGAGCCAATGCAAACAGGTTTAAAATCAATAGACTCATTAATACCTATTGGAAGAGGTCAAAGAGAACTTATTATCGGAGATAGGCAAACTGGTAAAACTGCAGTTGCAATAGATGCGATCATTAATCAAAAAAAAATTAATGAGTCATCAGATGAAAAAAAGAAATTGTACTGCGTATACGTTGCAATAGGACAAAAACGTTCTACTGTTGCTCAAATAACAAAAACCCTAGAGGAAGCAGGCGCATTGAAATATACCACTATAGTTGCGGCCACAGCATCAGACTCTGCACCTTTACAATTTTTAGCTCCTTACACTGGATGTACAATAGGAGAATATTTTAGAGACAATGGTATGCATGCCCTCATTGTTTACGATGATTTATCTAAACAGGCTGTAGCTTATAGACAAATGTCTCTGCTATTAAGAAGACCTCCTGGAAGAGAAGCTTATCCAGGTGACGTATTTTACTTGCACAGTAGATTATTAGAACGTGCAGCAAAGCTAAACGAAAAAAGTGGAGGGGGTTCATTAACAGCTCTTCCAATTATCGAAACACAGGCAGGAGATGTATCTGCTTACATACCAACAAATGTTATTTCAATTACAGATGGGCAAATATTTTTAGAAACAGAGCTGTTTAATCAAGGAATAAGGCCAGCAGTAAACGTTGGTTTATCGGTATCAAGAGTTGGTTCTGCAGCACAGACTAAAGCGATGAAAAAAGTTGCAGGGTCTATTAAGTTGGAATTAGCACAATACAGAGAAATGGCAGCATTCGCACAGTTTGGTTCAGATTTGGACGCATCAACTCAGCAATTATTAAATCGAGGTGCTAAACTGACTGAACTTTTAAAACAAAATCAGTATTCTCCTATGACAGTAGCTGAACAAGTTATATCAGTGTTTTCTGGTGTAAAAGGATATTTAGATGATATTGATCTAGGAAAAATTAAAAAATTTGAAAGTGATATTATTGAGCGAACAAAATCTGACAGACCTGAGATAATTGAGTCTATCCAAACTTCTGGAAAACTTGATGAAAATACTGAAAAACTTTTGGTTCAAATAATTGAAGATTATAAAAAAGGAAACAAATAATGCCAAGTTTGGACGATCTCAAAAAAAGAATAAAAAGTGTCAAATCTACACAGAAGATTACAAAAGCTATGAAAATGGTAGCAGCTGCAAAATTGCGGAAAGCACAAGAAAATGCTGAGAGAGGTCGTCCATATAGTCAAAAAATGCAAAACATTATATTTAACTTAACTAGGTCTATTAATAATACTGATAATGCGCCAAAGCTTCTTGTAGGTACAGGAAAAGATAAAACTTATTTATGCTTAGTTTTGACAGCTGACAGAGGATTGTGTGGGGGATTTAACTCAAATATTTGTAAGTTAGCTAAAATAAATTTTAAAAAAATTCTAGGAGACAATAAAAATCTCAAAATTATTACAGTAGGAACAAAGGGATTAGACCAAATAAAACGAGAATACGGTAAATATATTATAAAAAAATTCAGCTTTAAAGATAAGAAACAAATTTCATTCAATGAAGCAGACTTAATTGGAAATGAGATTATAAATTTATTTAATCAAAATGAGTTTGATAAATGCATTTTATTTTATAATAATTTTAAAAATGTAATTACTCAAATTCCTCAATCTCACCAAATTATCCCTGCCGAAAATAAAATTTCTCAATCTAAAGATGATCAATTAAACTCTTACGAGTTTGAACCTAGCGAAGACGAAATTCTTGAAGACTTATTACCTAAAAATATATCAACACAAATATTTAAAGCTTTTCTTGAAAATGCAGCTAGTGAACAAGGATCAAGAATGACAGCGATGGATAATGCTACACGTAATGCAGGAGATTTAGTTGATAAACTTACAATTAATTATAATAGAAGTAGACAGGCATCAATTACAAAAGAATTAATCGAAATAATATCTGGAGCTGAAAGTTTATAATTATGATCAAAAAGGGAAAAATCACTCAAATTATTGGAGCTGTAGTAGACGTCAATTTTGATTCTGAATTACCCGAAATCTATACCGCTCTAGAAGCTAGCAACTCGGGGAATAAGCTAATTTTAGAAGTTGCACAGCACTTAGGTGAGAATGATGTTAGAACTATAGCAATGGATGCAACAGAAGGCTTAAAGAGAGGAGACGAAGTAATAAATACAGGATCTCCTATAAGTGTACCCGTTGGACCAGAAACTTTAGGAAGAATAATTAATGTAGTTGGAGACTCAATTGATGAAAAAGGTGATGTTAAAACAAAAGAGAAATGGCCAATACATAGACCCGCTCCTAAATTTACTGATCAAGCTACTGAGACTGAGCAATTAGTAACCGGTATTAAAGTTATCGACTTATTAGCTCCTTATGCAAAAGGTGGAAAAATCGGTTTATTTGGTGGTGCAGGTGTTGGAAAAACTGTAACAATTATGGAACTAATCAATAATATAGCAAAAGCCCATGGGGGATTTTCTGTATTTGCTGGTGTGGGGGAGAGAACAAGAGAAGGAAACGATCTTTATCATGAAATGATTGAGTCTGGAGTTATAAAAACAGACGGAAAAGGTTCAAAAGCAGCTCTAGTCTATGGACAAATGAACGAACCCCCTGGAGCAAGAGCTAGAGTAGCCTTAACAGGACTTACTGTTGCTGAATATTTTAGAGATAAGGAGGGACAAGATGTGCTTTTCTTTGTCGATAATATATTTAGATTTACCCAAGCAGGATCAGAAGTATCTGCTTTGCTTGGTAGAATACCATCAGCAGTTGGTTATCAACCGACTTTAGCTACTGACATGGGTAATTTACAAGAGAGAATTACTTCTACCGATAAAGGATCAATAACATCAGTTCAGGCAATATACGTCCCAGCAGATGATTTGACAGATCCGGCGCCAGCCACTTCATTCTCGCACTTAGACGCAACCACTGTATTATCAAGACAAATAGCTGAGATAGGAATTTATCCCGCAGTCGATCCTTTAGACTCAACTTCTAGAATTTTAGATCCAAGAATAGTGGGAGATGAACATTATAGAGTTGCAAGAGATGTTCAAAGGATTTTACAGGCTTACAAATCACTTCAAGACATAATTGCAATACTTGGAATGGACGAATTGTCTGAAGAAGATAAATTAACTGTAGCTAGAGCTAGAAAAATACAAAGATTCCTGTCTCAACCATTTTTTGTTGCTGAGGTCTTTACAGGATCTCCAGGTAAACTAGTTGACTTAGACTCGACAATAAAAGGATTTGATGCGATATGCAAAGGAGATTATGACCATTTACCTGAAGCAGCTTTTTATATGGTGGGAGGTATCGAAGAAGTTGTTGAAAAAGCAGAAAAGTTATCAAAAGATAAGAAATAATGTCAGACAAAGTAACAATTGAAATAATTTCACCTAATGGATCAATTATAAAAACTGAAGCCAAAGAAGTTACTATCCCATCATATGAGGGTGAAATGGGAATCTTAAAAAACCATATACCTCTAATTACTTTTTTAAGACCAGGAATCATTAAAATTAAAGGTGACTCAGAAAAAATATTTTTTGTTGAAGAAGGAACAGTAGAGTTTGTAAATAATAATCTTCTGATTTTAACCTCTTCAGCAAAACAAATTTCAGATATGAATAAAAATTTACTTAATAATTTAATAAAAGAGTCAGAAGAAAAAATACAAAAAGATGAAATGTCCGACAAAGAAAGATATTTGTTATCATATAAAATTCAGACATTGAAAAATATCAACCCGTAAAATCTTTTATTTTCTTTAAAAGCGCGAGATACAAATCTTTTTTAAAATCAACTATTAACCCAGGAAGCTTCTCCGGTGGGACCCATTTCCATTCAATGAATTCTGGATTTTTAGTATTTAAATTAATTTCAGTTTCTTTACCTAAAAATTTAGTAATAAACCATTTCTGTTTTTGACCTCTAAATTTGCCTTTCCAAATAATACCCACTAAATTTTCAGGCAGTTCATATTCAAAAAAACCTTCTATTTCCCTTAAAATTTTTACATTTTTAATACTTGTTTCTTCAAAAAGTTCTCTCTTCATCGCAGCAAGATAGTTTTCGCCAGCATCCACTCCACCCTGAGGCATCTGCCACTTGTCTATAGGATTATCTTTTCTTTTAGCAACAAAAACTTTGTTTTCGCTATTTAAAATCACAACACCTACACCATTACGCATAGGAAGTTTTTTTTTATTCATAATTATGAGTTAAAAAGTTTGACAGCGTAATCTAATTGATTGTCCTTTTCAGAATTTATTTTAAAATCCTCCCCTTCTTCTTTTACAAGTATGTCAGGTGTAACTCCAACCTCGGAAATTGATTTTCCTGATGGCAGGTAGTATTTCGAGATAGTCAATCTCATGCCACCACCATTTCTTAGTGGAATAACAGATTGAACAGAGCCTTTTCCATAGGAGTTTTCTCCAATTATAATCGCTCTTTTGTGATCTTTTAATGCTCCAGCAAATATTTCCGAGGCTGACGCAGAGCCATTGTTAATTAATATTACAATGGGTTTACCTTTAATTTCGTCTCCTTTTCTTGCAAAAAACTTTCTAGTTTCTGAAATTCTTCTTCCTTTAGTAGAAACTATTTCTCCATCATCTAAAAAAAAGTCGGTTATATTTATTGCTTGTGTCAATAATCCACCAGGATTATTTCTTAAATCGACAACATAACCCTTAATCTTTGTTTTTTTTTCAAATTCTTTTATAGATTTTAAAAATTGTTTATCACTATTTTCATTGAATGATTTAAGTCTGATATATCCTAAATTTTTTTCTTTCCCAATTGCTTTTGCACTAACAGATTGAACTTCAATAATTTTTCTTTCTATTTTAAATTCTAATGGTTTTTTT
The DNA here is from genome assembly GCA_902555185.1 of uncultured Pelagibacteraceae bacterium. Lineage (GTDB taxonomy): Bacteria > Pseudomonadota > Alphaproteobacteria > Pelagibacterales > Pelagibacteraceae > Pelagilacustribacter. The sequence continues at coordinate 15,342 of CACDSA010000007.1, forward strand.
ACATTTTTTCTTCTTACAGTTAAGTTAATCGAAGTTCCTACTGGACCTCTCATTAATTTAACTGCTTCTAATAGCGACTTACCCTGCACTTGTTCGTTACCAATTTTTACAATGTAATCACCAGCTTTGATACCTGCTCTTGCTGCCGGCGTATCATCAATGGGTGAAATAACTTTTACAACACCAGACTCCATTCCAATCTCAATACCTAAACCACCAAATTCACCTCTAGTATCTGTTTGCATTTCTTTAAAAAGTTCTGGGCTCATATAAGCTGAATACGGATCTAAAGATTGAAGAACACCATTTATGGCAGAGTCCATTATTTCAGCTTGATCAACATCATCTACATAATCTTTTTTAATATTGTCTAAAACTTCGCCAAATAAATCAATTTTTTCATAAAGATCATTTTTTGGATATGCATTTGTAAATAAAAAACTCGCTAACAAAAAAGATATTAATAATTTTTTCATATCATTGCTTTTTCTTTTGGAATTTCCTCTGACCACATTTTTTCTAAATCATAAAATTCTCTTTTTTCTGGATGAAATATATGAATGATAACATCGTGTGCATCTACTAATTTCCATTCACTACTATCTTTACCTTCTATTTTACAATTTTCTATCCCGAGTTTCTTTAACTCAGTAACCAAAATTTCAGATAGTGACTGCAGATGTCTTGAAGAAGTTCCTGAGGCGATAATCATATAATCTGCAATATAAGATTTATTTTTAAGATTTATAGAAGTGATATTTTTAGCTTTATTATTGTCTAGAATTTTTTCTATATTATTTCTTATTTCAGAAACATTCATATTAATACTTAATTTTTTTTCTCAAACCAGAGGATGAGACCAGAATAGGTTTATTTTTAATAAATATAATATTATTTTTTTTTAAATATTTTACCACTTTAGATTCTTTACCTTTTTTATCATATCCTCTACGAGAAAAAACAACTAATTTTGTTAATTTTACTATTCTTTTCCAGCTTTGCCATTTATGAAAATTTAATAAAATATCTGATCCAACAATAAAATAAAGGCCTTTTGGTTTTTTCTTTTTTAGAATGTACTGAATAATTTTGATTGATCTGGAGGATTTTATTAAATCATCTAAATAAATAACTTCTATATCTTTTATTCTCTTTGAAACCCTTTTTGCTATTTTAATTCTTTCTTTAAGAGAAAAAAAAGGATTAATTTTAAATGGATTTTTTTTTGTAATAATCCAATAAATTTTTTCTAATTTAATTCTTTTAAATGCAATTTTTGAAATTTTTAAATGTCCTCTATGAGCAGGATCAAAACTTCCACCTAAAATACCTATTTTTGTATTTTTAAGTTTTACCATTAATTAAGGTCTAATAATTCCTTTACCAGTAACAATATATTTATATGAGGTTAATTGATTTATTCCTACCGGGCCTCTAGGTGGAAGTTTGTTAGTGGAAATGCCAATTTCGCCACCGAAACCAAATTCCCCTCCATCGGCGAATTGAGTTGAGACATTATGCATTGCTATTGAGCTATTAACACCATTTAAAAAAATCTTAGCATTTTTTTTGTTAGCTGTAATAATACTATCGGTATGCATTGTACCGTATTTCAAAATATGTTTGGTTGCTTCAATTACATTTTTTACTGTCTTAATTGAAATGATTGCATCCAGGTACTCAGTTTTCCAATCTCTTTCTGTGGTTTTTCTTAATTTTCCTTTAAAAAGTTTGTTAATTTTTTTATCAGCTCTAACTTCACAACCTGAATTTAAAAGAGCATTTACTATTTCTTTAGCATGTGAGTTTAAAGCCTTTTCTTCGATCAGAAGAGTTTCAACTGCTCCACAAATGCTTGTCCTTCTCATTTTTGCATTAATAATCAATTCTTTTGCCATCTTTATATTTGCGGTTTTATCAACATAAATGTGGCACAATCCTTCAAGATGACCAATTACATGTACATTAGAAAATTTTTGCACTTTCGATACAAGTCCTTTCCCTCCTCTTGGCACAATTACATCAATGTATGAACTCATTTTTGATAATAGATGATCTACTATTTTTCTATTTCTATTTTCAATAAATTGAACACAGTTTTGATTGATATTGTTCTTTTTTAAATTATCTCTAAATAAATTAGCCAGTAATCTATTTGAATTAAAAGCTTCCGATCCACCTCTTAAAATAGAGCAATTACCTGATTTTAAGCATAATGCTGCAACATCAGCTGTAACATTAGGTCTACTTTCATATATAACACCTATAACACCAATCGGAGTTGTTATTTTTTTTATCGTTAAATTATTTGGTCTACGCCATGTTTCTAAAACTCTTCCAACCGGATCTTTAAATTTAGCTATTTCATTTATTGAATTTCTTATACCTTCTATTCTCTTTTTATTTAAAATAAGTCTGTCAACTAAATGCTTTCTTTTAACATTTTTAACATCTTTTAAATTTTCCCTGATTATTTTGTTAGTATTTTTTAAAAGTGTTTGATTATAACTCTCCAAAACTTTTTTTATTTTTTTATGTTTTATATCCTTTAAATCCTCAAAGGCTTTTTTTGCATTCTTACCTATAGTTTCTAAATAATTCATTTATAATAATACCATATCATCTTTATGAATTACTTCAGTTTTACTGAGATAACCAAGGATTGTTTCAATTTCTTTACTTTGTTTACCCTTGATTTTATCTATTTCAGAAGAGCTGAAAGAGGATAATCCCCGAGCTAGTTGAATATTATTCTGATCTAAAATTATTACATTTTCTCCTTTTCTGAAATTTCCATCAATTTTAGTTATACCAGCAGCGAGTAAGCTTTTACCATTTGATAAAGCTTTAGCAGCACCACTATCAATATAAATAATCCCATTGTAATTTAGGGAACCTATGATCCATTTTTTTCTAGCATCCAAAGTGGAAATTTTTGGCAAGAAATGAGTATATTTTTTATTTTTAATCATATTCAAAATCGGGTTACTTACTTTACCATTTGCAATGAACATATGACTACCCGAATTCATACAAATCTTAGCAGCATCTAACTTTGTAGCTATACCGCCTGAACCAAATTTATTTTTTTTATTATCTATGAGTGATGTAATTTTCTCATTTATCGAAGTCACCTCTCTTATAATTTTTTTACCATTTGACTTATCGTAAAGTCCGTCAACATCAGAAAATAAGATCAGCATGTCAGCTCCAATAATTTGAGCTACCCTTGCAGCTAATCTATCGTTATCTCCATATTTTATTTCACTTGTTGCAGTTGAATCATTTTCATTTACTACTGGGATAGCTTTAATTTTAAATAAATTATCAAAGGTTCTTCTTACATTAATAGCTCTCCTTCTTTGCTCTGTATCATCTGGACTAATTAAAATTTGACCAGTTTTAATTTTATGTTTATCAAATAGTTTCTGAAATTCTCCAGCCAAATGAATTTGACCTACTGCAGCAATAGCCTGGCTCATTTCTAGTTTAATTTTACCTTTTTTTATTTTAAGATATTTTTGACCTAGAGCAATAGCTCCTGAAGAAACAATAACAAAGCTTTTTCCTTTTCCGTATTTTTTTATATCTTTAATGAGAGAAGTTACCCATTTTTTTTTAAAAAAACCTTTACTGTCTACAACAGTAGAAGACCCAAGTTTTAAAACTATTTTATTTGCGTTTTTAATTAGCATATTTAATTAATATTTTTTTTATCTTGTTAATATCCTTATTAGAATAAACAGATATAACTTCATAATTAGTTTTCACTTTATTTTTAAACCAATTTAACTTTTTGTTTATCTCATCATTATCTAGCAAATCCGATTTATTAAAAAAAATAATTTCTTTCTTTTTAACTAAATCTTTATCATAATTAGATAACTCTAATTTGATTTTTTTATATGAATCGACCAAATTAATTTCTGATAGGTCTATCAAGTGAAGTAAAATTTTACATCTTTCTATATGTCTTAAGAATTTATCTCCAAGACCAACACCCTTATGTGCTCCTTCTACTAAACCAGGAATATCAGCTAGAGTAATCTCTTTCCCTCTAAAGTAAGAAACCCCTAGGTTTGGGTTTATTGTTGTAAAAGGATAATTGGCTATTTTCGGCTTAGCTCTTGTTAATGCTGCTAGCAAACTAGATTTACCGGCGTTTGGTTTTCCTATGATTCCAATATCGGCGATTACTTTTAGTTGAAGCCAAATCCAAAATTCTTCTCCAAACTTTCCATTTGTTTTTTTTCTTGGAGCTCTGTTTGTTGAGCTCTTAAATCTCACATTTCCAAGACCACCTTTGCCACCCGATGCTACAAGATATTTTTCTTTATTTTTAGTAAAATCATAAATTAAAGTATTATTATCCTCCTCAAATACTTGAGTACCCAATGGAACTTTTAGAATCAAATCTTCACCATTAGCTCCGGTCTTATTTCTTTTGCTTCCAGGCTTTCCATGTTGGGCTTTAAAATGTTGCGCGTATCTGAAATCAATTAATGTATTAAGATTTCTATCAGACTGAATAATTATAGATCCACCGTTTCCGCCATCACCACCATCTGGTCCTCCATACTCCACAAATTTTTCTCTTCTGAAACTTGCAGAACCTGACCCACCATTCCCGGCTTTAATATAAATTTTTGCTTGATCTAAAAATTTCATACTTATTATAATACAAATAACTTATGTTATTTATATAGAGTTAATTGGGGATTACAGAAACAAATGTTCTGTTTAATTTAGATTTTTTGAATTTTACTTTTCCTTTGATCAAAGAAAAAATTGAGTGATCTTTACCCATGCCAACATTGTCACCAGGGTGGATTCTAGTTCCTCTTTGTCTAACAATTATATTACCAGGTATTACAATTTGATCACCGTATTTTTTGACCCCAAGGCGTCTACCTTTACTATCTCGGCCGTTCTTCGATGATCCGCCTGCTTTTTTTGTTGCCATTTAATTACCTATTTTTTGCTTTCTCTTTTATAGCTTTTTTCTCTTCTTTAACAGGTTTCTTTTTTTCTACTATTTTTGCTTCACTTATGACTTTACCACCTTTTGCTAAAATTTTTGTTATTTGTATCTTAGAATGACGTTGTCTATGACCATTTTTTTTTCTTGAGTGTTTTCTTCTTCTTTTATGAAAAATTAGAACAGTTCGATCTTTGACATTATCTAAAAGTTTAGCTTCTACTGTAGCGCCTTCAACTTTAGGGCTTCCAACTTCTGTGCTTTTGTCATCGTTTAAAAGCAAAACATTTTCAAATTTTATCGTCTCTCCAACTTTGACGTTAAGCTTTTCAATTTCTAATATTTTACTCGTAGATACTTTGTACTGCTTTCCACCTGTTTCAATTATAGCAAATGACATAAAATCTCTTTATTTTTAATTTCCACGCAATATATCTCTCAGCGCTTACAAGTCAAGATTATAGAAGTTAAAAAGTATCCTTTAAATCTCTTAATTTTGAGAAAACATCAACTTCAGATGAATCATTAAGGCCTAAAGTATACTTAATTTCAGGATCATTACACCTTAAGAAAATGTTTGTTTTAATTTCTTGACCTAAAGTAGATGGTACAGTTGGTTGATTAGATTTTAATTTTTTAAGAACATCGATCTCTCTTTCTTTTAAAAAGGTATTATTAGGATCGTAAGCTAAACAGAAATTTAAATTTGATTTTGTGTACTCATGTCCACAATAGATTTTAGTATCAGGTGGAAGGTTTTTAATTTTATTTAAAGAATTTAACATTTCATCGTGGGTACCCTCAAAAATTCTACCACATCCTAATGAAAACAATGTATCTCCTGTAAAAGCAACTTTTTCCTTGCGAAAAAAAAAAGCAATGTGGCCTTTAGTGTGACCTGGAATAAAAATTACCTCAAATTCTAAATTTCCGATCTTTTGTTTTTGATTTTCCTTGAGCAGTATATTTATTCCTGGAATACGATCTTTATCCGATTTTGAACCTAAAATTTTTGAATTATATTTTTTTTTAAGTTCTAAGTTCGCACCAACGTGATCAGCATGATGATGAGTATTTAGAATAAAATCAAGCTTTTTGTATTTATTAATTACTTTATCACAAGCCTCAAATTCAGCAGGGTCTACTATTGAAACAGTATTAGATTTTTTTTCATAAATTAAATAACTATAATTATCACTCAGACATGGAATAATTTCTATTATCATTTTAACTTATTAAAAAAATACCAACTTTTGAAAAGAGATTTTTGATTTCGAGGTTACTCTTATTAATTATTGAAGTTTTATCTTCATTTACTCCAACGACCTTTTTAATATTAATTTTTTTTTCATCACAAAAATTGAATAAATCTTTTATAGTACACATATGTAAATTGGGGGTATTATACCATGTATTTGGTAATGTTTTTGTAACTGGCATCTTACCAAAAAACAAAAGTTTAGTTCTTACTTTCCAGAATCCAAAGTTAGGAATTGAAATTACTACTGATTTTCCAATTCTCAAAAGATTTCTTAAAACTTTTTCAGGTTCATAAAAAGCTTGAAGAGTCTGACTGAGAACTACGTAGTCAAATGATTTATCTGGAAATTGATGTAATTCAGTTTCTGCGTTACCTTGTATAACAGGTAGTCCTTTATGAATACATTCTTGAACGTTTTCTTGACTAAGCTCAAGTCCACGAACTTCTACATTTTTCTCTTTTTTAAGAAGATTCATTAAAGATCCGTCACCACAGCCTACATCAAGCACTCTCGTGTTATTAGGTAATAAATCTGCTATTACTTTAAATTCCTTTTTCATTTTTAAATTTTTCATACATTGAGTCGATAAAACCTTTTAATGTTTTTAAAAATTGAGGTTCATTCAACAAAAAAGAGTCATGGCCTTTATCTGTTATAATTTCAGAATAAGATACATCTGCCCCTGAAGCATTTAATGCTATAACTATATCCTTATTATCTTTAGTTGTGTAAAGCCAATCGGAAGAAAATGAAATTATTAAGAATTTTGTTTTTTGATTTTTAAATGCTTCTACCAACCCTCCTTTAAACTGTTTTGAAAGATCAAAATAATCCATTGCTCTGGTAATATATAAAACTGAGTTAGCATCAAATCTTTCTACAAACGCATAACCTTGATGTCTTAAATAGCTTTCAACTTGGAAATCAGCATTAAAACTGAACTCATAATCTGCTTTCTCTTGTAATTTTCTTCCAAATTTTTCCTGCATACCCTTTTCTGATAAGTAGCTTATGTGACCAACCATCCTCGCCACAGCTAAGCCATTTTTTGGCTGAAGATCTTTTAGAACATATTTTCCATTATCCCAAACAGGATCAGCCATAATTGCTTGACGAGCTAATTCGTTTAAAGCAATATTTTGTGCACTATGACTTGAACTACAAGCTATCGGAATTGCTGAAAAAGTTTTATCCGGAAATGTAGCGCAAAATTGTAAAAGTTGCATTCCTCCCATTGAGCCACCAGTCGCACATAAAAGTTTTTTTATACCTAGGTGTTCAAGCAAAGTTTCTTGTGCTCTAACCATATCTTTAATGGTTATTACTGGAAAATCTAGACCATAGGGTTTTTTTGTATCTGGATTTATATTTCGAGGTCCTAATGATCCCATACAACCACCAATCACATTAGCACAGATTATGAAATATTTATTAGTGTCTATTGCTTTACCAGGCCCTACAGCAGTTATCCACCATCCTTCTTTATTAGTAATAGGATTATTTCCAGTTACGAACTGGTCCCCTGTCAACGCATGAAACACAAGAATTGCATTGTCCTTGTTATCATTCAATTTTCCGTAAGTCTCGTAAGCGAGAGGAAAATTTTTTATAGTTTTTCCGCAGTCTAATTTGAGCGGCTTAGTAACGTCTAATTTCTTTATATTCTCAAGTTTTATATTCATCCAAAAAAAAAAGCCCAGCTAAACTGGGCATCCCCTTTTTAGCTACATTTATTATGCGCCTGCAATACGGTTAAATCAGCGCGAGTAATGTTTACTAAATCATCACAAACTTGTCAATTTTATATACGATAAAGAGCTATAGAAAAACTTAAACAATTTAGATAATACATTAATAAAATGAAATTTCCGAAACCAAATAACATTGTAGCAGAGAAATATGTTGCTGGAATGAGCTTATTCAAGAGCAAATTAGCAAAAATTAAATTATCAGCTAATGAGTCTGCTCTTGGCCCTAGCCCCAGAGCAAGAAAACAATACTTAGAAGTTTCAAAAAACTTTGCAAGATATCCAGACTCAGATGGAACTTTTTTAAGAAATACTTTAGCTAATAAATTTAAGATTGATAAAAATAGAGTAATCTTAGGATCAGGTTCTGATCAAATTTTTGAACTTATATGTAAATCTTTCTTAAAAAGAGGAGACGAAGTTATAACTCCCAAGTTTAGTTTTATTATTTACAGAATTTATAGCAGAATGAACGGAGCAAAAGTTATTTATTCAAAGGAGGATAATTTTACTGTTTCAGTTAAAGATATTCTAAAAAAAGTAACAAGGAAAACTAAAATAGTTTTCTTAGCTAACCCAAATAACCCTACTGGAACATATATTTCAAAAAAAGAATTACTCTTTTTAAGAAAAAAATTGAGAAGCAATATTCTATTAGTCGTGGATGATGCATATTTTGAGTACGTAAAACAAAAAGATTATTTGTCAGGTTTAAAAATTTTTACAAATTTTAAAAATGTAGTTATGACTAGAACCTTTTCAAAAATATATGGTTTAGCAGGGCTAAGAGTTGGCTGGGGATATGGGTCAAAAGAAATTATTTCTGCATTAAATAAGGTAAAACCACCTTTCAATGTAAGCAGACCAGCCTTGTTCGCAGCTTCTGCTGCGGTAAAAGATAGTTCATGGTTAAATAAAGAAATTAAACATGTAAATAGATGGAATAAAAAAATGTTTGCTGAGTTCAAAAAAATGAGGATAGAGACAAATAAAAGTTTTACTAATTTCTTATTAGTAAAATTCGATAAAGTTAACATAAATTCTACGAAAGTTTTTAGATTACTTGCAAAATCAGGAATACTCGTTCGTAAAATGGATGTTTATGGAATAAAAAATTCTTTACGAATAACTATAGGGACAACATCAGAAAATATTGCATTGATGAAAAAAATGAGAAAAATTTTAAATGTTCGGTAAAATAAGTATCATAGGTTGCGGATTGATTGGCTCTTCAATTCTGAGAGCAACAGAGGAAAAAAAAATTAGCTAAAAAAATAAGTGTTCACGACAAGTCAAACAAAGTCATGGAATATTTAAAAAAAAATTTTACAGCTGATATTTGTTCTAATGTGACAGAGTCAACAAAAGATGCAGACCTGATAATAATTTCTGCACCATTAAGCAGTTATAAAGAAATCTTGCTTTCTATAAAATCAAACTTAAAGGAAGGTTCTATTCTTACTGATACTGGATCAGCTAAAAAAGAAGTTAATAAAATTGTAAATAATTTAGGTTTTAAAAATATTAGCTGGATAGCTTCACACCCAATAGCTGGAACTGAGTACAGTGGTCCTGCTGCAGGATTTTCAAGCTTATTTAAAAATAGATGGTGCATTCTCTCAGCTGACAATCAAGTTGCTAAAGATAAAATAGAAAGTTTAAAAAAATTTTGGTCTAAACTAGGAAGTAAAGTTAAAATCATGTCATTTGAAGACCATGACTATGTACTGTCTTTAACAAGCCATCTACCACACGCAGTAGCTTATAGTATTGTAAGAACTGCAATAAACAACGAAGACAAATTTAAAAATGATGTGATTCAATATAGTGCAGGAGGATTAAGAGATTTTACTAGGATTGCTGCTTCAGATCCTTTGATGTGGAAAGATATTTTTATTGATAACAGTGAAAATATATTAAAAGTTTTAGATAATTATTCAAAAAATCTCGATGATATTAAAAGTGCTATTAAAAATAAAAACAGTGAAAAGCTTTTAGAAATATTTTCATCAACTAAAAAAGTAAGAAAAGAAATTATTGAAGCTGGACAAGATACTGAAAAACCGGACTTTGGAAGAAAATAATTAATAATATTTTTTTATTTCAGTATAAATCTTATTTTCAAGTTCTTTAGTAAATTCATCATTTTCTTTACCAGGCATAATAGGATCTAGAAATGAAATATGAATATCTCCTGAGAATTTCATAAAACTATTTTTTGGCCAGACTTTTCCAGTATTTAATGCTACTGGAATACAAGGTAAATTCAAAGCTTTATATATTCGACCTACTCCTTTTTTAAATCGAGGTTGTTCATCTAATTTTACTCGTGTCCCTTGAGGAAATATTAAAAGTGGTCTTTTATTTTTTTCTAATCTCTCTTTTATTTTGTCAAAAAAATTTAAATTTTCTTTAGTAGTAGTCTCTCTTATTATAGCTATAGAACCAATTTTTCTTAAATACCAACCAAATAAAGGAATATTCAAAAGCTCTTTTTTTAAAATAAAAATTGGACCATCAAGCGGAATTTGTAATGCAAAAGTTTCAAACATTGATTGATGAGCAGAAGCGACAAAAAAATTATCAACTTTTTTTAAGTTTTCTTCTCCGTGGAAAATTACTTTAGTATTCATTACAAGTTTTAAAATTAAAACAACATATTTAGCCGATAATCTTCCAAAAAAAATTGTAACTTTATTAGGAAGAATTAATGCTGGTATTGCTAATATGAAAATAAAAATAAGTCCAAAATAAAGAAAGATATTAAAAATTAAAGATTTAATAAATTGCATTAAGAATTTATCAATTTAAGTAAATTTTGTTTTTTTCTTATATATTTAAATTTATTTTTATTAATTAAAATTTCAGCGATTAAAGGCCTTGTATTATAATTTGATGATAATGAAGAGCCATATGCACCGACATTTGTAATCGCTACAAAATCATTTTCAATTAATTTTTGATATTTTCTATAAACTCCAAATTTACAAGTGCTTTCACAAATTGGACCTACAAATTCTATTGCACTTTTCATTTTGGATGAATTTTTTGTTATAGGAATAATCTTATGGAATGCGTCATATAAAGCTGGACGCATAAAATCATTCATGCCTGCATCTAATATTATAAAGTTTTTATTGAGCCCTTTTTTTATAAATTGAACTTTACTGATAAGCAAACCTGTATTTCCAATAATGGATCTACCCGGCTCAAAAATAATTTTACATTTAAGTTTTGTCGCAAAATTATTTACTAATTTTGCGTAATTATTAAGATTAATTGGTTTTTCGTTATCACCATAATTAATTCCAAAACCTCCGCCTAAATCAACATATTTTAAATTTAACTTTAATTCTTTAATCAGCTTATTCATTACATTTAGCGTTTTTTTGAAGGGGCTATCATTTAAAATTTGGCTCCCTATATGAACACTTAACGCTTCAAGTTTTATATTTTTAAATTTATTTATCTCTTTGAGAAAAGACCTAAAATTTTTTACTGATAGCCCAAACTTATTATCTGCTTTACCAGTAGATATATTTTTATGTGTTTTTGCATCAACATTTGGATTTAACCTAAAGCCGATAGAAACATTTTTTTTTAACTTTTTTGCTAATTTGTTAACTAACTTCGCTTCACTCTCAGACTCACAATTGATTAATAAAATTTTTTTATTAATTGCAATTTTTAACTCATCCTCAGACTTACCAACTCCCGAAAAAACGACTTTTTTTGGTTTAATACCTGCTTTAAGAGCCTTTAATAGCTCTCCGCCAGATACAACATCAGCTCCAGCACCAAGTTTACCTAAAATTCTTAAAATGTTTGTATTGCTATTAGATTTTGCAGCAAAACATATTAAAGGATTGGTTTTTTTAAATGTTTTTACAAAATTAAAATAGTTAGAAACTATTTGATTTTCAGAATAAATATAAAAAGGAGTTTTATTTTTCTTTAAAAAATTTCGGATAGATACTCTTTCCAGAAATAAATTTTTACCTACATATCTTAAATTTTGCATAAGATTATAAAACTATTCGTGTATGATTTAATTTTCCTTGGTATTTAGGCTCTGATTTCTTTCCACATCCCGAAAGAGTTAAAATTATTATACAAATTGATACTAATATTTTCATTTTACTTCCTTTTTATATTTTTTAATCATTGCTTTAACATTTGTAATAGAAGTTCCCCCATGGGATCTTTTCGAGTTCATTGAATTATTTACATCAAATATTTTTAATACTTTTTTATCTAAATTTTTGTAAATTTTCATTATTTCTTGTAAAGATAACTCAAATAACAATTTATTTTTCTTTTCAGAGTAATTTACTAATTTTGCTGCTATTGAATATGACTCTCTAAAAGTAAGCTTTTTTTCCTTTACCAAAAAATCAGCAAAATCGGTGGCCGTTGTATAACCTTCATTGGCCATTTTAAGCATATTTTTTTTATTTGGTTTTACTGAATTCACTAACTCTAGACTTAAAATTAATGAGTCATTCAAAGCGTCAAATCCTTCAAAGACAAGTTTTTTATCATCTTGAAGATCTTTGAAATAAGACATTGGAAGTCCTTTCATTATAGTAAGCATCGAATTTAAATTACCATAGTTTAAACTAACTCTTCCTCTGATTAATTCAGCAGGATCAGGATTTTTCTTTTGAGGCATAATTGAAGAACCTGTTAACATACTGTCATCAAATGAAATTAAATTAAATGCATTTGAATTATAAATAATAAAATCTTCAGCTAATCTTGATAAATGCATTGCACATAAAGCAGAGGCATATAAAAAATCTACAGCAAAATCTCTATCAGCAACCGAGTCCATTGAATTATCAGTTGGTTTTTTAAAACCGAGTTGTTTCGAGGTATAGTGTCTATCTATCTTATGAGAAGTACCCGCAAGTGCAGCAGAGCCTAATGGGCATTCATCTAAAATTTTTATATTATTTTCAAATCTTTTTATATCTCTTTTAAACATTTCAAAATATGAAAGTAGATAATGAGCAAAAGAAATAGGTTGAGCATTTTTTAAATGTGTTAAGCCAGGCATTACAGTATCAACATTTTTCTCAGCTTTTTTGATTAAAGTTTTCATTAAAGAGTAAATATTTCCAATTGTTTCTTCTGATGATTTTTTAATCCATAATTTGAAGTCTGTAACCACTTGATCATTTCTTGATCTAGCTGTGTGCAAAAATCCCGCTGATGGGCCAATTAATTCAAATAATTTTTTTTCTATATTTAAATGAATATCCTCAAATTTTTCTTGAAATTTAAACTTCCCTTTATCGATCTGTGATTTAATTTTATTAAGACCATTAATAATCTTAAATCCATCTTTACCACTAATAATCTTTTGTTTAACCAACATTTTGGTATGAACAATAGACGCAGTTATATCTTGCTCATATAGTCTTTTATCTACACTAATAGAGGAGCCAATTTTTTGAAAAGATACTGATGTCTTTCCTTTAAGTCTATTTGCCCAAACAGTTTTATTTTTCATTATACTATGCTACTTACAATTTAAATTAATATGAAAATTAGTAAATCTTTTAAAATCTATATTCACATAATAGTACTATATCTCTTTGGCCAAAATCTAATTTGGGCAGAAGATTTTTCAAAAAATGTTATAATTCACGAAAAACCATTAGCTATTAAAGAAATAAAATTTAAAGACTCTGATCTTCTGGAAGTCGATTTAACTAACAAAAAAGGCAATATCATGATTATTAATTTTTGGGCAACTTGGTGTGCTCCTTGCAAAAGAGAAATGCCTTCTTTAGAGAAATTGACTTTTAAATATCCAGAAATTGAAGTATTTGCAGTTAATACTGAAAAACCAAATAAAATAAGGACAAGAGATTTTTTTAGAAGTGTAGGTGTAACTACCTTAAATACTTACTATGATCCTGAATTAAGTTTAGTCAAAACGTTTAAACTTAGGGGCCTTCCAACGAGCATTCTAATTGATAAAGATGGTAAAGAATTTGGAAGAGTAATAGGGGAAGTTGATTTTGCGAGTGAGGACTTTCTTAATTTAATGAAAAAGTATATTTAATCTTTGAAAAAGTATGCCAGTAGCACCAAAACAATTATCGCAATAAACTGTAAAAGCACTCTAAGCTGCATTAATTTGTTAGAATATTTTTTACTAGTACTTCCGCCTTTAAATAAAGTATAAATACCCATAATTAAAACAATGGCAACGGCACCTAATAAAGTGAATCCAATAAAATTAAACAAAAATTCTGACATTTATATTTTATCTATATGACCTTTTCATTAAATACAATTATTTTAGAGCCACTTTCGAAAGAAAAAACCTAAAAATGCTGTAATACTTTGCCACGGATATGGTGGTGACGGTAAAGATATTTCAATACTAGCTAGTTACTGGAGAGCATACCTAACAGAAACAATTTTTATTTGTCCAGATGCACCAGAGAAATGTGCAGCGAGTCCTACTGGATATCAATGGTTTGACTTAATGGATCAAACTCCAGAGCAAATTTTATCAAAATCTTTAGTCGCAGAAAATAAATTAAATAAATTAATAGACGAAGTAAAAATAAAATATGAATTAAATAGTGATCAAATTGTTATTGGAGGGTTTAGTCAGGGTTGTATGCTTACTCTTCAAACTGGAATTAAAAGAAAAGATAAAATTAATTCAATCATTGGTTACTCTGGAAGAATTATTAGCTCAGATCATTTATCAAAAAAATATCATTTCTAAACCAAATATTATCTTAATGCATGGAGATCTTGATCAAGTTGTTACTATTGAGTCATTTTTAGAGGCCAAGGAGTTTTTTGGAAGACATGATTATGAGATAGAAACAAAAATATTTAAGAATTGTGAACATCGTATACCAACTGAGGGGTCAAGTTTGGGTCTTCAATTCATAAAAAAACATTTAAAGCAAAAATAATAATACCTGTAACATAATTATGACTTGATATAATTTTTCGTATCAGTTAGCTTTAAGTATGATTATATCTTCTACAGATAAAGTTCCACTTGAAAAGTGTCCGGCATTAGTTCTTAACGCTGATTTTAGGCCTTTGAGTTATTATCCTCTTTCCATTTGGTGTTGGCAAGATGCAGTGAAATCAGTTTTTTTAGACAGAGTAAGTATTGTTTCAAATTATAAGAGAAAAATAAGAAGCCCATCTTTTGAAATGAATTTGCCAAGTGTCATAGCTTTAAAAAGTTTCATACAACCATCAAAAAATCCAAACTTCACAAGATTTAATGTTTTTTTAAGAGACAAGTTTGCTTGTCAATATTGTGGAGATAAAAAAGATTTAACTTTTGATCATTTATTACCCAAATCAAAAGGTGGTCTTACAGATTGGAACAACGTAGTGACAGCTTGCTCAAGTTGTAATGTTAAAAAAGGTGGAAAACTTTACAAAGACTGTGACTTAAAACTGACTAGTAAACCTTATGCCCCAACCGTAGAAGATTTACATAGAAATGGTAGAAACTTTCCGCCAAACTTTTTACATGAAAGCTGGATGGATTATCTATACTGGGATATAGAATTAGAACCGTAATTAAATTTTTTCAGAAATCGTTATAGCTATCCTTGATGAAGTTTTGATAACTTTATCTAATATACCGAATAAACCTTTTTTTGTTGCTCCATTTTCATAAGCTATATCTTTATGGTCAAGTTCGTCTTGTCTAAACTTCATAATTTTCTTTTTTAATTCCTCTTCATCTTTTCCAAGCTTATAGGTTTGGTCTTTGTAATGTCCGTCGATTACTTCTTCAACTGATGCAGTACATAACATAGCTGCTTTTTCACCAAGCATGGCAGTTCCAAAACCTAAAGTAACTCCCATTAAATCCCAGAGAGGTAAAAGTTTTGTTGGCTGAATATTTCTCTTTTTAATTTCGTTATCAAAGTATTCGTAATGCTCTCTTTCGTGCTCCTTCATCTCTTCAATTTTTCTTTTTAAAGATGCATTTTGTTTGAAAGTTTTTAGAGCAAGTAGCTGGCCTTCGTAAATTTTAATAGCGCCACGTTCTCCAGCGTGATCTACTCTTATAATTTCTTCTAAAGTTTTTTTATTAGTTTTTTCCATAATTTTTAATAACTCTAACCATAATACCACTTAACAGGATCGATATAACTGTATTTATTGTAGCAAGAGATAGTCCAAAAAACTTAAAAGTCACGTCTTTACAGCTTATTGGAGTTTTATTCTGAAGTTGCTTTAACAAATCTTCTTTTGACATATCTTCATTTGATGGACTCAAATCGCACACAAAAGACTCACTAAAAAATTCTTGTTCAATCCCTACATGGTAAAAAGAAACTACCGAACCAAAAATAAAAAATAATAGCACAATACAAGAAATCACTTTTTCAAACTTATTGATTATAAATATTAACGAAACAAGTATTAAAGAGGCTAAATAAGGAATTCTTTCAATTAGGCATAAATTACAAGGTTCATGTCTTAATACGTATTGAATGAAATAAGCTATAGCCAAAGATAAAAAACTAAAGGCTAATATACAGTTTAAAATTAACTTATTGTTACTCAACATTAGTTAAAAATTATATAAAGGACGACGGCTAAAACCACAATAAAAATTCCAGTTAAAGTAAACCACAGCGCACCTCTTTTCTCAATGAATTCACCAAATTTTTTACCAAAAAGAAATGTTAAATAAGAAACTAAGAAAAATCTTAGTCCTCTAGTAAATAAACATATAAAGAAAAATACTGGAAGATTATAGGCGATCACTCCACTCGTAATAGTAAAAACTTTAAAAGGAAGTGGGGTAAAGCCAGCTAAAAACATAATTCCAAGCCAAGCTAAAAATCCACCTTTTGTAGACATCTTATCCTGCATCTCAAAAACTTTTTCTTCGTAACCATAAAATTCAATAATCACCATCGATGCATCTAAAAAGAAAACTCCTAGCATATATCCAAATAATCCGCCTAATACTGATCCAGTTGTAGCTATTAGAAATATTCTGAGGTAATCTTCTCTCTTTGCCACTACCATTGGAACTATCATTAAGTCAGGTGGAACCGGAAAAAAGAAACTTTCTATAAATGCCACAAAACCTAATAAAGGCTTTGAAAATTTATGTCTAGCAAGCTCAACGCATCTATCGTATAATTTTTTTAAAATCATGAATTTAAAATGCACAATCCTAAGGTATCTGGCAAGTTTAATATTATCTACAGTTGCTATTTATTCAATCGTTATAGTTGCAGGAATGTTTGGTGCTGATTACGGTTTTTCACCGGAAGGAACATTTATTATTTGGATTCTGATGGCTATTTTAATCAATCAAAGCGTAACTTGGAAAAAATAAATGTCTAAGCCAATAGATCTAAAAACTGTAAAGATTTTTGAGCCTTTAAAAAAAAAACCATCTTTTGAAAACAAAATTTTTAATACATTAAATTCTGACCAAGTTTACGAAGTCTTATCTAATAATTCCAATGAAACAGTTACTTTGTGGTTCAAGTTACAACAATCATGGTGCAATAATGCTTATAGCACCTTTAAAGATTACGATAGTTATTTAATTTTAGTTTATTTGGTAAATCAAGTTTTCCAAAAATATTCAGATCGTTTTCAATATCTTACATTTCAAGAATTTTATGAAAAAACCGAATTACATATTGATAAGATTAACCTTATTGAGATTTCAAAAGAGCTTAATATTCCTAAAGAAACAATAAGAAGAAAAGTTAATTTTTTGCAAAATCAAAATATAATTTTTAGAAAAGGGAAATCTATTATTTTTAATAATGCAATAAATCGTGTGCAAAAACCATCTAATTCAAAAAAAATGATGGCAAATTTTCTAGCAAAAACTAGCTCTATTCTTGGGAAAGAAAACTGGTTTGGAAGACCATTCACAAAAGAAGAAATCGAGATATTTATAGATTCATACTTTACTATATGTTGGCAACATTGGCTAAGGCTTCAGATTCCTTTTTTAGTAAGACACAGAACCTTTTTTGGTGATTTAGAAACATGGAATGTTTGGGGTGCGATTGGTATCTCACAATTTACAGATTATTCAAAACAAATAAAAGGCAGAGTTGTTGAAGATCCTATAACTTACGCAGACTTATATTTGCACCTTTTAAGACATACTCCTAAAAATGGAATAAATGCATCTTCTATTTCCGAAATTTCAATGATCCCTAGAGCCACTGTGATTAGAAAATTAAAATATCTTTTAAAACAAAAATTAGTTATCAAAAACAAAAAGCTAGAATATATGCTTCTACCGTCTCCTAAAAACATCAAATCCTTCGAAGAAAATTATATGCATAACCAAAAGCATAAAGCTGGTTTTGTAACAACAATTTTCGACCTCATGAAAAACTCTTCCTTTAAAGTAGAATAGGAGCTTATAAGATTATGGAAATCGTAACTACAATAGCACCCGTTTGCCTTGCCATAATAATGTTCGGTTTAGGTCTTGGCTTAACGGTTGGGGATTTTACAAGGGTCTTAAAAAATCCAAGAGACTTCTTGGTAGGTTTTTTATGTCAGGTGATTTTGCTTCCAATAATTGCTTTTATTTTAATTAGTATTATTTCACTTCCACCAGAAATAGCCTTAGGAGTTATGGTAATAGCCGCAGCCCCAGGTGGTGTAACCTCAAATATTCTTACTAAATTTGCAGATGGAGACGTTGCTTTATCAGTAAGTCTAACAGCAATTGTCAGTTTGTTAAGTATTTTTATTGTTCCATTTATAGTCTTCAATTCGGCTGAATTTTTAGGGATCGAAACTGCAAAAGATATATCAATGTTTAATATAGCAATAAAAATGTTCTTTGTAGTAACCGTTCCTGTTATTTTTGGAATGATTGTTAGAAATTTAATGACTAATTTTATAGTTTCTAAAACTCTTATCATTCAAAGATTATCGGTAATTTTATTTTTAGTAGTATTTATTGCAATTTGGGTAGAGGAATGGGATAGAATTGTTTCTTATATAACTAGAGCAGGGTTAATAGCTTTCATTTTAAATATGACAATGATTTTTGTTGGATATTATGTTGCAAAATTTTGGACATCAGGAATTGCACAAAGAAAATGTATTTCTTTGGAGTGTGGCTTACAAAATGGAACTTTAGCAGTGTTTGTAACAACACAATTATTTGATGATATTATATTTATGGTTCCAACAGCAGCCTACGCATTAGTAATGTTTTGCACTTCTATTATTTTTGTTCTAATAGTAAGAAAAATAAATTAGATTATATTAAAAAAGGGCGAATGGTGGAACTGGTAGACGCGCCGGACTCAAAATCCGGTGGTAGCAATACCTTGAGAGTTCGAGTCTCTCTTCGCCCACCATTATGATTTATGAGAATTAAACATTTTTTAATAAACACTTTGCTTATATTATTTAGCGTTTCAATCGCTCTATTATTAGTCGAAATTTTTTTGAGGTTAAATAATCAAGGGCCATGGGGCAGTCTTGATACTGGTAGAAATGATCCTATAATAAATCAACCTGATAAAATACTCGGATGGGTCCCAAAAAAAGGCAAGTATCAGTTTGAACCTTTTTCAAAAAATGGAAAAAAATTTGAAATAAATATTCTAAAAGATGGGTCAAGAGGCCTTAAAAATAATTATAGTAATGGAAAAGATAAAATTATATTTTTAGGAGGGTCTGTAACTTTAGGCTGGGGTATAAATGATGATCAGACTTTTGTCTCAAAAATTCAAGAAAATTTAATTAATTATGAGTTAAAAAATTTTTCAGTCGGAGGATATGGAACTTATCAATCTTTCCTAAGATTAGAGGATTTATTTGATAAACAAGATAAAATTAAAACTGTTATTGTTACTTATCTACCGGACCATGCGATTAGGAATATCGGAGATGAATTTTGGTTAAGGACTTTAACAAAATTTACAAGGAGAGGATATGTGAGTTTGCCTTATGCCTCAATTGATGGGGAAGGCAAACTTTTGAGGATAGAACCAATTTCTTATTTTAGAACCCCGTTTATGGATCATTTATCTATCTCAAACAAAATAGCTAAGAGAATTATGAGATATAAACTTAAAGATAACCATAAAAATGCTTACCCAGTAACAAACCTAATTTTTGAAGATATGAAAAATTTCCTTGATACAAAAAATGTAAGGTTGATTGTTTTAAATCTTTCGAATGAAAAAAAAGCTTTAGAGCCATATAAGAGGACATTTGATAAGAAAAAAATAGATACGATTAATTGTAATTATGAACAAACTGAGGAACTAACAATTAAAGGCGATGGTCATCCAAATCATTTAATGCATTCTATGTTTGCAGAATGTATTTTTAAAGAATTAAAAAAGATTACTTAAAATAATTTAATCTAAGAAATAAGTTTTATGGAAATTAAAAATTTAAATAGTTTAATTGATTTATATTTTAATAAATACGCGATAATAAATAAAAAAAAACCTTTCCTTAAATGGCTGAAATCAAGTGAAAGACCCCATACTTGGGAAGATGTGACTTTAAACATTTTTAAATTAACTTCCAAAATAAAATCATTAATAAATGATGGAGATAAATGTTTAATTTTATCAGAGAATAGACCTTATTGGTTTATATCTGATATGGCTATAATGAATGCAGGCGGAATTTCAGTTCCTATCTTTACAACCTATTCTGCTAATGATTATAAATATATTTTAGAAGATTGTAAGCCTACATTAATATTTGTTTCAAATCAAAATCAATTTAACAAGATTAAAAAATTTATTAATAATGATATTAAAAAAATTATATCATTTGAAAAGTTAGACACCGACAGTTTATTACTTGGAGAAATACTAGAAAAGGAAATTAGTGAGAAAATAATTAATAAAGATTTAAAAAGAAATATGCCTGCTTGCATAATTTATACATCAGGGACATCTGGAAATCCCAAAGGTGTTGTTTTAAGTCATGGAGGTATTTTATCTAACTGTGAAGGTGCTGTAGAATTACTAGAGACATTAACTGAAAAAAGAGATCCAGTTTTTTTGACTTGGTTACCTTTATCACATTCTTACGAACACACAGTTCAATTTATACAAATTATTGTTGGAGCAAAAGTTTTTTATGCTGAAAGTTTAGAAAAACTAATTTCTAATATGGTTACTGCCAAGCCTTCAATTATGACAGCTGTTCCAAGATTTTATCAAAATCTTTTTACTAAAATAAATATGAATTTTGAAAAGCAAAAAGGATTAAAAAGAAAATTAATAAATCAAACTTTAAATTTAGGTAAAAAAATACTTAAAAAAGAAGAACTAAATTTTAGTGAAAAAATCATAAATTTTTTGTGCGAAAAATTAGTAAGAAAAAAAATTAGAGATCAGTTTGGTGGCAATCTTCAGGCTTTTGTTTCCGGAGGAGGAGCTCTTGATCAAAATATAGGGGAATTTTTAAATGCCGTAGGTCTGCCTACACTTCAGGGATACGGTCTTACCGAGGCATCTCCAGTTGTAAGCTGTAATGTACCAGATTTAGTTAAGGTCGATTCAGTAGGACCTCCGTTTAGGACCAATAAAGTCAAAATAGCTGAAGATGGAGAAATTCTCATCAAAGGCGAAAACGTTATGTTAGGATATTTGAATTTAAAGGATGAGACTGAAAAAGTAATCAAAGATGGATGGCTCCACACTGGAGATATAGGAGAATTGGATGATAGTGGTTATTTAAAAATTACTGATAGAAAAAAAGATATTATAGTAAATTTAGGTGGAGATAACATCTCACCAAGTAAAATAGAAAATATTCTATGTCTAAATGAAAATATTAAACAATCTTTTGTCTACGGTGATAAAAAAAATTATTTAGTTGCTTTAATTGTTAGTGAAAAAGAAAATAACAAAGAAAAAATAAAACTTATAATTGAAAATATAAATAAAAATTTAACTTTAATCGAAAAAATAAAAAAATTTGTCTTAATTCACGAAGAATTTACAATTGAAAACGGAATGTTAACACCAACTTTAAAGTTAAAAAGAAAAGAAATTATAAAAAATTATAAACAACAATTAGAAAATCTTTATTAAAAATATAATTAAAACTTATTTTATTTGCTTAAAAAAACATTGATATTACTAACTTTTTTAAATTTTCGTAAAAAATAAAAAAAAATTAAAAAATTTTAATTTTTAAAACTAATTTGCAAATTAATTTGTATTTGACATGAATTTTTAATTAATTAATGTTTAATTATTAAACGAATCATTAAGATTTGTTTTAAACAAGGGAGAAAAGATGGCTAAAAGAAGAAAAAAAGCTAAAAAGAAAACTAAAAAGAAAGCAAAAAAGAGAAGAAGAAGAAGATAGTTTTCTCTTTAACTAAACGCCCTTTTTATTTTTTAAAGAGGGCGTTTTTTTATTCCATTTGTGCAGAAATGTTATTTCTACCTAAAGCTTTATCCATTTTTTTTTGAACTTCTTCGGGACTTACTTTTAAAACTGCTTCAAATTCTGATTTTAGTCTTTCGTAAGCTTTTTCAAATAATTGTCTCTCAGAATAAGATTGATCTGCGATGATATCTGTATTTTTATTTAAATCTTTAACTACTTCAGCTAATTCATAAATTTTACCAGAATTAATTTTTTGATCGTATTCCTGTGCTCGTCTACTCCACATAGTTCTCTTTATCTTAGGTTTCGTTTTTAAAATTGATATACATTTATTTATCTGGTTTATAGATGCTATTGGTCTTAGTTTTGATTGTTGATTAATTGGAACAGTCAAAGTTAATTTTTCTTTTTCAACTAAAATTTTATAAAATTGTATATCTATTTCCCCAATTTTAGCTTTTTCTATTGAAGTTATTTTTCCAACACCATGTTTTGGATAAACTACAAAATCTTTTAGATTATAAATTTTTTTCTCAGTCGGTTGCTTTTTAATTTTCTTAATTTCTGGTTTTTCCTCAGTTCCAGATATTGTATTTTTCTTCTCTAATATTTTTTCGTTATTTTTAACTTTTGATTTTGATATTATTTTTTTTACATTTTTAGTTTTTTTGAGTTTTTTATTTTTCTTCTTTTTTTTTGGCATAGTTACTGTCCTGGTTTTTCCGAGAAGTGCTTTTCAAATTTATCTTTTATTTCTCTAAATTTTTCGTGCTCCTTCATAGGTTCCTTTTTTTTTGAAATATTAGGCCACAACCCAGAATATTTTTTATTAATTGATATCCATTTTTCTTTGTCTGAAACAGCGTCATCAGTATCTGCTTTAATAGCATCAATCGGACATTCGGGTTCACAAACTCCACAATCAATACATTCATCGGGATTTATCGCGAGCATGTTTTCTCCTTCATAAAAACAATCTACTGGGCAAACTTCTACACAATCAGTGAGCTTACACTTTATACATTCATCTTTTATAAAATATGTCATTTTGAATTCAAGATTTTAAGTTTTACTTCTGCGCAAATTTTATCTGGTACATATATCAATCCACATACTCTTCTCATTAAATTTGACTCATATTGATCTATGGTTTTATCCGAAATTATTATTTTCCACAAATGTTCAATAATGTTAATTTTTACATCTTCAGAGTTTTGTTTAATGATGTTTGTATAATTAAGTAATTGATTAGAATTACTTTCAATTGTCTCAGCATCTTTTAATATCTTTACTTCATCTTCATCTTTAAGGTAGGATTTTATAAAACTTTTTATAAGATCCTTTTCATGATCAGAATAGATTTCGTCAATTTTTGCTGCATGAACTAGAAGTGCAGATATACCAGTAATACTTTTTTTATCAAATGTTGTCATTTATTTTAAATTTAATGAAAGCAGTTTATTAAATGGATTTTCTTTTTTGTCAAATTTTATTAACTTTTCTTTCTGCTTCTTTTCCCCTTTAAAAACATAGATATCTTCCGCCTTATCTTTCTTATAATTCATATATACCATTAATTTATAGAAATTATCTTTGGTGCACCCTAATAAATTCATCATTTCGGTACTTACCTGGAATTTTCTATTTTTAGTTTTACCAATAATCTTTAAAAATAGTTTTTCCAAAATATCAATCCTTACAAAGAAATCTTTAAATTTTTCAAATCCGCATAAAAGCATAAAATTTTTTTCATAATTTTTACTTATCAAAAAATTTAATCCTGATTTAGGTATTCTAGTTTGGATTGGAATATCATAAAAAATTTTCCATAATGATATTCTAAATTCTACAGCTTTTGGTTTAAGCATTCTAGGAAGATATATGTGGTATCTTCCAATTTTAATTCCCATCCCCCATAATTTTTTTCTCTCCTCTATAGGGATAAGTTTGACTATTTTTTCAACATTACTTCTTTTAATAACCCCATTATTTTCGTAAAGTTGAAAT
Organism: uncultured Pelagibacteraceae bacterium; assembly: GCA_902555185.1. GTDB lineage: Bacteria > Pseudomonadota > Alphaproteobacteria > Pelagibacterales > Pelagibacteraceae > Pelagilacustribacter. The sequence goes on from CACDSA010000007.1 coordinate 39,722, forward strand.
ATTAAACCTCTAAGATATTGATTACTAATTTTTTGTTTTTTTAATCTAATTAAATCACCTAAAAATTCATTAATATATTCTCTCAACCAGTTATTTAAAAATTTTGATAATTTCAATTTCGACTCTTCATTTAAAGACTCATCTGCAATTATATCTATTTCTGGATTTAAATAATCGTTACCCTTTTTAAGTCTGGCTATTGGATTATCTCTCCAAAGAATTTTGTTTTCATCATTAATCTTCAATTTTCCCTCATTTAAAATCTCATTTGTTCTTTTTATCAATTCTTCCTCAACACCTTTTCTTGCAGCCTTTTTTATAGATTTAATATCAGTCTCTAATGTTTTTGAGGTAATCTCTATTAAGAATTTAAGACCTTTTAGTTCCCCAATAAGTTGATCATCTATATAAATTTTATTTTCTTTATCTATTTCAGTATTTAGTACTAGATCTTGTTTTAAACTTCTGGATAAAATACTTATCTTCTTATCAATAAAACTTTTTGTTAACTCTTCATGCAATTTGTCAGATAATTTGTCTTCTATACTTTTTGTTACCTGAACCCAATAGTCGGAATTCTCAACCCAATTTTTCTTATTAGCAACATAAGACCAAGTTCTAACATTTGATAGTCTGTGAGAGAGTAAATCAACATTTCCATGATCTTTCTCTAAACCTTTAAGTTGTTCTTTCATAAATTTGCTAGGTATTCTGTTTTTTCGCGTTGAAAGAAACTGGAAAACTTTGTCAATAACATTAATGTGTTGACCGTAAGCTTTTTTTTCAAAGTCAGGAATTTGGCAACACTCCCAAAGTAATTCTAAATGTTTATGATAAATAATATTATTGGTTCCTTTTTTTAAGAAAAATCTTAATACACTCTCATCAAGCGAGTCATTAGTTCTTAAAAGATTTCTATTGTTAGGCTTCAATTCAAGAGAAGATATTAAATTTTCTGGACTTTCAAAGTCTAATTTAGAGTTTCTCCAGAAAATAGTTTTAGTTTCTGGTAATTGGTGTTTTTCTATCTTTTCTATTTCATCAGAATTTAGAGCCTCACATTCGCCTGTAGTTCCAAATCCACCATCGTTTTTATATCGTCCAGCTCTACCTGCAATTTGAGATAATTCAATAAGGTTTAATCTTCTTGTTTTTTTTCCATCAAATTTTTTAAGGTTTGAAAAATAAATTTCATTGATATCCATATTTAAACCCATACCAATTGCATCAGTTGCAATTAAATAATCAACATCACCAGATTGATACAAACCTACTTGGGAGTTTCTTGTTTTAGGACTTAGTGATCCCATAATTACTGCAGCCCCTCCTTTTTGCCTTCTAACTAATTCTGCAATGGCATAAACCTCTTCAATTGAAAATGCTATTATTGCAACTTTCCGATCAAGCCTTGATATTTTTTTAATGCCTGAATAGCTTAATTTTGAGTATCTATCTTTTTTTTCAAATTCTACATCTTTTACCAAAACATTAATAATGTTTTCCATTATTTGGGAGCCTAAAAACATTGTAAGTTTATTACCTCTTGACTCTAATAATCTTTCAGTAAAAATATGTCCTCTTTCTCTGTCAGCACACATTTGAATTTCATCGATTGCAACAAAGTCTACCTCTTTATTTTTAGGCATAGACTCGACAGTACATATGAAATAATTTGCGGTTCCCGGTACTATTTTCTCTTCTCCAGTAATTAATGCAACTTTATCAACACCAACCTTGTTTACACATTTATCGTATACTTCTCTTGCTAAAAGTCTCAATGGCAATCCAAAAATACCAGTTTCATACTTAAGCATTTTTTCTATCGCAACATGTGTCTTGCCGGTATTTGTTGGACCAAGTAATGCAATAATTCTATGTGATTGATTTTTCATTTTGTGTAAGATAAATTTTTTTATACTATATGTAGATCAAAGTTGAGAACAAAATAGGATTAAAACATGACCGAATCAATTTGTCAAATGTTCCTATTTTAACAATTGATTTGACTTTCAATAGGCAGTCCCCGTATAGGTATTTCAAGGTAAGATGTCATCTAAAGTAAAAAAGAAAATTCTTAAATTAAAAGAATCTTCTACACTAGTAATTAATGAGAAATCTAAAGAACTCATTTCAAAAGGTAAAAAAGTTTATCAATTTGGTTTCGGCCAGTCTCCTTTTCCAGTTCCAGATAAAATTGTTGAAACATTAAAAAAATATGCTCATAGAAAAGAATATTTGCCAATACAAGGCTTACCTGAATTAAGAGAGAAAATTTCAAAATATTTATTACATAGAACTGGAAATAATTTTCCAAAAGAAAATATTTTAATTACCCCTGGATCTAAAGAAGCTATGTTATTAATTCATATTGCTTTTAATGGAGAGATAATAATTCCTGCTCCGGGTTGGGTTTCATATGAACCTCAAGCCGAAATAGGATCAAACAAAGTCCATTGGTTAGAAACCTCAAGAACCAATAATTGGTTCCCAACTGGAAAAGAACTTGAAAAAAAAATTATATCGATTGGCAAAAATAAAAATTTAATATTTATTCTGAATTCTCCGAACAACCCTTCAGGTACAGTTTGTAAAAATTTAGAAGAGTTAGCTAGAGTTGCAAAAAAATATAAAATTATGATTTTATCTGATGAAATTTATACTGATTTAACTTTTAATGATAGTTATCATTCAATTTCAAAATTTTACTCTGAGTTAACTTTTATAACTGGAGGATTAAGCAAATGGTGTGGTGCAGGAGGCTGGAGATTAGGATTTTTAGCTGTACCAAAAAAATTAACTGAATTCTTATCGAGTTTAAAATCTCTTGCAAGTGAGTCCTACTCAACTGTGAATACTCCTACACAGTATGCTTCAGTAGAGGCTTATGCAAATGAGCACAAACAATATAAACTCAAGGTAAAAGCTATACTTAAAGCTGTAGGAAATTACGTTTATAACAATTTAAAATCAAATAAAATTTTGATAGCTCCACCTCAAGGTGCATTTTACTTAATGCCAGAATTTAAAATTAAAAAATTTAAAACTTCCTCAAAATTATGCGAAGCAATTTTAAATGAAACTGGAGTTGCTATGTTACCAGGTTCTGATTTTGGTTTTAAACCAAAAAAATTGTTAACCAGGTTGAGTTACACAGATTTTGATGGAACAGAATTTTATAGAAATGTTACAAATTGTAATCAGATAGATGATGAGATGATAAAAAAATTCGCTCCAAATGTAGTAGAGGGGGTTTCTAAGCTGTCAAATTGGGCCAAAAATTTGTAAGAATCTCTTTGACCTATAACTGATAACGTAGTTAAATTAATTATTATAACAAGAGGAGTACACATGAAAAAAATGATGTCATTGATTTCAGCGGTGCTAGTAATGTTTGCTTTTTCAAGCCCCATTACATCAATCGCTAAATCAGCAGAGTTCTTTACAATAGGAACAGGCGGACCAACTGGAGTTTACTTCCAAACAGGTAACGCAATTTGTAAAATGTTACATAAATCGGCAATTAGTGCTGACCACGGTAGAAAAAAAGGTACAGCTAAAGCTTACAGATGTACTGCGCCTTCAACAGGTGGTTCAAACTACAATATTGGACAAATCAAAGATGGTGAGTTTCAATTTGGTGTTGCTCAGTCAGACTGGCAGTATCATGCTTACAACGGTTCAAGCAAATGGGAAGGAAAACAATTCAGCGACTTGAGAGCTGTATTTTCTGTTCACAACGAACCTTTCCAAATTTGGGCAAGTAAAAAATCTGGAATTAAAAATTTCAAAGGCCTAAAAGGAAAAACAGTAAACATTGGAAATCCGGGTTCTGGTCAAAGAGGAACAATGGAAGAATTAATGAAAGCTATGGGTGCAGATATGAGTATGTTCAAAGCAACTACTGAACTTACTTCTTCTGAGCAAGTAAAAGCTCTTTGTGACGGTAAAATAGATGCATTTGGATATTCAGTAGGATTTCCAAATGGTGCTATGGAGCAAGCAGCTACTTGCAAAGCTAAAGCTAGCCCAATTAATTTAACAGGTGCACCAGTTCAAGGTTTAATTGATGGAGCAGACTATTACGCTAAAGCAGTTATTCCAAAAGGAACTTACTCAAATCAGAAAAAAGACGCTACAACATTTGGTGTAAAAGCTACTGTTGTAACAAGCGCTAATGTTTCTGAAGAGCTTGTATACTTAGTAACAAAAGCGGTAATGGAAAACTTTGATGATTTCAGAGCTCAACACCCTGCTTTTGGACCACTGGAAAAGAAAAACATGATAGCTGATGGTTTATCAGCTCCATTACATCCAGGTGCAATTAAGTACTACAAAGAAGCTGGATTAATGTAATTCAACTAAATACTTTAATTAAAAAAGGCCCAATATTTCTTGGGCCTTTTTTTTTAGAATAAGGTATCTTAACTAAAATGAATCAAAACATTCAAAGTAAGATTAAAGATAAAATTCAAGAAGATATTTCTCCGACAAGAAACTTATCCGGTGTTCATTTGAAAATAGTTTTTGGTATAGCAATACTCTGGACTTTTTTTCAACTCTGGTATGCCTCTCCTTTCCCTTTTTGGCTCAACTTTGGAATGTTCAAAGGTTTACCCGCAAGAGCTATTCATTTAGGTTTTGCTTTGACACTTGCTTTTTTAATTTTTCCTGCTGTTAGAGGAAAAAGGATTTCACTATTTGATATTCTAATAAGTATAATTGCTGCATTTTGTTGTTTATATATTTATTTTTTTTATGATGATCTTGTTAATAGAGGTGGAATACTTTTAGTAAAAGAAATATTTGGATTTAAAGTCCCAGTTGAACTTATAATTGGGGCCATAGGTATATTAATCTTATTAGAAGCGACTAGGCGGGCTATAGGCTTACCTTTAGTAATAATAGCAGTTTGTTTTCTCTTGTTTTCTTATTTTGGAAAATATGCTCCTGATATTATTTCTCACGGCGGACTTTCAGTTAAAAGATTAGTAGGATTTCAATGGTTTGACCAAGAAGCAATATTTGGAATTCCAATAGGAGTTTCAGTAGATTTCATTTTTTTATTCGTATTATTTGGAGCTTTATTAGAAACTGCAGGTGGTGGTAAGTATTTTTTAGATTTAGCTTTTGCAATGGTTGGAAAAATGCGAGGAGGTCCAGCTAAGGCTGCAATATTAGGATCTGGAATGACTGGTATGATTTCAGGTTCTTCAATAGCAAACACTGTAACAACAGGTACTTTCACAATTCCTATTATGAAGAAAACTGGTTTCTCCCAAGAGAAAGCAGGTGCCATTGAAGTCTCTTCATCAGTAAATGGACAAATAATGCCACCTGTTATGGGTGCTGCTGCTTTTGTTATGGCAAGCTTTATTGGTGTTACTTATTTTGAAGTTGTTAAACACGCTTTCTTACCTGCTATCATTTCTTATATTGCTTTGTTTTATATATCTCATTTAGAAGCTCTCAAATTAGGATTAAAAGGAATGGATGATGCTGATGTCCCTCACTTAAAGAAAACTTTTTTATCTGGTTTACATTTTCTAATACCAATTTTTGTTTTGATTTTTTTACTCGTTTATATGAGATACACAGCAGGCTTTTCAATCTTTTATGCAACGTTATCTTTAATAATAGTAAACTTAGTAAGTCGTATAATTAAAAATCCTGATTTTAAAACTGGCTTAATTGACTGGTACAACCAAACTATAGTCGGTTTACAAAAAGGTGCGATTAACATGGTAGGGGTAGGGATTGCAATTGCTACAGCAGGAATAATTGTAGGAGCAGTAGGATCTACAGGCCTGAGTACTAATTTAATTATAGTTATTGAAACGATAGCAAGAGACAATGTAATTATTTTAATATTATTAACTATTATACTTTGCTTGTTACTTGGCATGGGTCTTCCTACAACTGCAAACTATGTGGTAGTGGCTTCACTAATGTCTACAGTTTTAGTAGATGTTGGAAACGCTTCGGGCTTTATTTTTCCGTTAATTGCTGTTCACTTATTCGTATTTTATTTTGGGTTGATGGCCGATGTAACACCACCAGTTGGTTTAGCATCCTATGCAGCTGCTGCTATCTCTGGTGGCGACCCTTTAAGAACGGGACTGCAAGCTATTTGGTATAGTTTGAGAACAGGAATTTTACCGATTGTCTTTTTGTTTAATCACGAGCTACTATTAATAGGGGTAGATAGTATCTGGCAAGCTCTATTAGTTATAGTAACTTCATTAATTGGAATTTTAGTTTTTACTGCTGCTACTCAACAATGGTTTATAAATAGGTTAAGATGGTATGAGATCATAGCGTTTTTAATAATATCTTTATCTTTTTTAGCTCCAGATTATGTTTTAGGTAAATTCTATCCTAAATTTAATGAGCAAAAACTTTCAGCAGAAAGTATTCAAAATTTATCTTTTGACCCATCAAAAGAAGTTCATATAAAAGTCACACGAGTCACTGAGTATGGAGAAAGATATAAACTATTTGTTATTGATAAAGAGAAATTTGAAAATAATTATAACCTTGAAGAATATGGCGTAACATTAGCAGATCAGAATGATCAATTAACTGTTGATAAATTAAACTGGAGAGGGGAAGCAAAAAAAAATCTGGTATTCAGATGGGCGATATTATAAGTAATTTTAAAATTGAAAATCCAGAAAGACCAAATAAAGCAATAGTATATCCTTTTGCATTATTATTTTTAATAGTTTTTGGATATTTAAATTATAGAAACAAGTCTTCTCCAGCAACATAAAAGCGCAGTGCTTTCATCTAAAAATCTATTTAAATATTAAAAATGAGA
>CACDSA010000008.1 GCA_902555185.1 uncultured Pelagibacteraceae bacterium
CTATAACGACTCCTGCTCCTGAGAGAATTACAGGAAATTTTGCGTCAGATAATATTTTTGCTGCTTGCTCAACTGCCTCAGCTCCTCCTGATTGTCTCTCTAATCTTACAATTGGTGGTAATTCGATATCAACTACTTGTGTCCAAAAGTCTCTAGGCACATTAATTTGCGCTGGTGCTGAGCCTCTTACAGCTTTTTCAATTACTCTATTTAAAACTTCAGCAATTCTAGATGGATCCCTTACTTCCTCTTGATAACAAACCATATCTTTAAATAAATTCATTTGCTCTACCTCTTGAAAACCTCCTTGCCCCATAGTTTTATTAGCAGCTTGAGGGGTTACCAAAAGAAGTGGGGTGTGATTCCAATAAGCAGTTTTAATTGGAGTTACTAGACCAGTTATTCCTGGTCCGTTTTGCGCAACTACCATCGACATTTTTCCTGTCGCTCTGGTGTATCCATCTGCAATTAACCCTCCGTTTGTCTCGTGTGCAACATCCCAAAAAGTTATTCCTGCATCCGGAAAGATATGTGAAATAGGCATGAAAGCAGAACCTATTATTCCAAAAGCATGTTCAATACCATGCATTTGTAAAACTTTTACAAAAGCTTCTTCAGTTGTCATTTTAGCCATAAAGAATTCCTTTAATTATACTTGAAAAACTATCTTTCAATATACTAAATTTTAGTCTATATCCATTAGATATTTTTATGTCAAAACCTGACCTCATCATTCATGACGAAAAAGATAACGTAGGAGTTGTTGTAATAGAAACAACAAAAAAAGGCCAAGATTGCAATGCTTGGATCATGGAAAATGATAAAACAGTCAATGTATCTTCTGCTAATGATGTACCTTTAGGTCATAAAATCGCACTAAAAGATTTAAAAGTTGGAGATACCATTTTAAAATATGGTCATGATATTGGAAAGGTTGTTAAAGAAATCAAAAAAGGTGAGCATGTTCATGTTCATAACGTTAAAACAAAGAAATGGTAGTTAAATGAGCATACCAAAAAGTTTTTTAGGTTACAAAAGAGAAAATGGTAGAGCCGGAACAAGAAATCACGTTATCATTTTGCCGGTTGACGATATTTCAAACGCTTGTGCAGAGGCTGTAGCTAACAATATTAAAGGTACAATTGCACTTCCCCACTCTTATGGAAGATTACAATTCGGAGCAGATTTAGAATTACATTTTAGAACTATGATAGGAACTGGCAGAAATCCAAATGTTGCAGCCGTAATAGTAATTGGAATTGAGCCAAAATGGACAAAAAAAATAGTTGATGGAATAGCTGAAACAGGAAAGCCGGTTGAGGGCTTTCATATCGAGCGAAGTGGAGATATTCAAACAATAATGAAAGCATCGAAAAAAGCTCAAGAATTTTCTATGTGGGCTTCAGAAAAACAAAGAGAAGAATGTCCTCTTAGTGATTTATGGATTTCAGTAAAATGTGGAGAGTCTGACACAACATCTGGTCTTGCCTCAAATCCTACAGTTGGAAATTTGATGGATAAATTGGAGCCTCTTGGTGTTCATTTATGTTTTGGGGAAACTTCAGAATTAACTGGTGCTGAACAAGTTTGTGCAAAGAGGGGTGCTACACCTGAGGCTCAGAAAAAATTTATGAAGACTTGGAGTGAGTATAATGATTTCATTTTAAAAGAAGCAACGGATGATTTGTCAGAAAGTCAACCTACTGCAGGTAATATTGCCGGAGGATTGACAACCATTGAAGAGAAAGCTTTTGGAAATTTTCAAAAGATAGGTTCAAGAAAATTTATAGATGTTTTGGAACCGGCAGAGGAACCAAAAAAAGGGAAAGGTTTATATTTCATGGATACTTCGTCAGCAGCGGCAGAGTGCGTTACACTTCAAGCAGCCGGAGGATTTAACATTCATCTTTTCCCAACTGGGCAGGGAAATATTATAGGAAATCCAATAGAACCTGTGGTAAAACTAACTGCAAATCCTTTAACAGCTAAATTAATGAGTGAACATGTTGACTGTGATGTTTCAAAAATTTTATCCAGAGAAATGAACCTTGATCAAGCAGGAGATAAGCTTATTGAAACAACTCTTAAAGTTGCTAATGGAAGGTTAACGTGTGCAGAGGCTTTAGGTCATAGAGAATTTGTTATGACAAAGCTTTATAGAAGTGCTTGAGAATATTATTTAACCGGAAATTTTACTTCTTCTTGTTTTGGTTTTTTATATCTTAAATCATGAATAATTTTTCTAAACCATGCCATTAAAGCACCTAGAACCACAGCAAGGATAATTGCAAAAGCTCCGTATAAAAATGGTACTTCGTTTGAAATCCTAATTATAAATTCTGCTAGGCTATTTAATTCAGGTGCTGTCGTTTTAACTCCATTAAATTCTGATTTTTCTCTAAAGAAAGAATTATATGCAATAGCTATAGCAACAGTTATCAAAAGCATTGCAAATAAAGATTTGAGTTCATTGCTATCTAAAAATTGACCAATTTTTTGTCCTACTTGAACTCCAACGATCGATCCTAGTATCAATGGAACCACTAGAAACAGATCAATTGTTCCATAATTAAAAGAATGTAGAATTGTTACTACTGCGCTTATAAAAACTGTTACAAATAATGAAGTACCTGGAATTAATTTTATAGGCATTCCAATGATATAAATCATTGCTGGAACCATTAGAAATGCACCTCCTATTCCCATCATTGAAGCAACAAATCCAACTATAAAACCTAGTAGAATTGGCGTGAACGCACTCTCATATAATCTAGATTTATTAAATCTCATTCGTAAAGGTAAGCCTTGAAGCCAATTGTGATCATGCAACTTCTTTTTAATATTTGTTTTTGACTTAATTCGATTTCTTTCTTTAATTCCCTCAATTAACATGAGTGTTCCAACTATAGCTAGAAGATACATATACATTAAAGAAATTATTAAACTTATTTTTCCGATTTCTGAAAAAAAAGTAAAAGTCATTATGCCTATTAATGTTCCAACTACTCCACCAGAAACAATCATCAATCCCATTTTATAATCTAAAGTTTTTTTGTACCAATGGGTTAGTGAGCCGGAGACAGATGTAGCAAGAATATTATTAACTTCATTCGGTACAGCATAGATAGGAGGTATACCCATGAAAATAAGAAAAGGTGTCATTAAAAATCCTCCCCCTACCCCAAACAAGCCAGATAATACACCAACTGCTAAACTTAAAAATAAAAGGAGAAATATATCAATATTTACTTGAGCAATAGGAAGGTAAATTTCGAGCATTAATACTAGCAGTATGCCTGAAATATTAAGTTGTCAATATTAATAAATTGTTGCTCCAAAGACCTTTACCATATCCCCTTCTAATCCGAGAACCAATCTACCAAGGAACTCTCCGGATACAGTATTACTTTTTTGTTTATAAAGAACAGTAATGAACTTATCTCTTCTAATACATCCTAAAAACTCTTGCCTTTCGGACAAACTTGTAAGTAATTTGTTATTTGCCCATTGCTTTCCAAGCTCAACTTCGTTCGCCCCATAAAGCATCTGAGATGAGAAATCTTTGGTAAAACTACCGTAATCTTTGTTATTTGATGATCTAACTAAATTTTCCCAAATAGGATTAGCAATTTTGATGATCTCGTCATCACTTTTGTCTAGTAAATTCATTAGAATAGATTAAGAAGCCTTCTTTTCTTTTTCGTCACCAACTATGTGGTAAACTGGCATTTTTTCTAAACTAAATTTTCCAGTTTTTGGGTCTCTTCTTGAAACAGTTAAACAATGCCAATTCTCATCGTCTAATTTTAACTTGTCTCCTCTGTAATAATATCCAGGCCATCTAGTTTCCTCTCTAAAAAGAGTATGTTCTGTTACACATTGAGATGTTAGCGTTCTATGCTTTAATTCCCAAGCTCTCATAAGTTGATGATAATCCTCTGCACCAACATTTTCCAAATCTTCTTGAAGCCAATCTAAAAGTTCTAAACCTTTTTTAAGTAAATTGTCATTAGTCATGTAGTTTGCAGTAATACCACCAACATACTCATCCATAATTTTTTGAAGTCTTTGTAACCCTTGAATTGGTGAAATATAACTAGGAGAAACTGTTCCACCAGTAATTTCATTTCTATTTACTGTATAATTGTCTAAAGGTTTATAAATAATTTCTCTAAATTCGTTACACTGTTTATCTGAAACTTTAAGATCAGTGGCTTTTTGATCTTCAATATATTTTACGGCAGCTTTTGCAGCTAATCTTCCCTCTGTAAAAGATCCTGAAGAGAATTTATGTGCACTTCCTCCAACTGTATCACCAGCTCCGAATAATCCATCGATTGTTGTCATTCTATTGTAGCCCCAAAAATACTCTTTAGGGGAAATATCTTCAGGTCCGCTTACCCATGCACCTGAACAAGTAGCGTGTGATCCCATTACATAGGGCTCTGAAGTGGTTAATTCTGGATTAGTATATTTAGGATCTATATTTTGTGAAGCCCATACTACAGCTTGGCCTACAGTCATACCTAAAAAATTTTCCCAACCAACTGTTTCTAGATGAGGATCTTGGAATGCTTCTTTTGTGACCATGTGAATTGGTCCTCCACCTGCCATGACTTCTTGAATAAACGCATGATTTCTTAGGCAAGTTGGAACTGGATGGTGATCAATATATTCCCCCACTAACTTCTTAGTTTGGTCGTACCATTTTTTCTCATAATTTTCGCCATTCGCATTTTGAGTGTAAGTTTTTAAATGTAAGAAATATGCTCCTACAGGACCGTAACCATCTTTAAACCTACATAACACAATTCTATTTTCCATTTGAGTCATCTTAGCACCTGCAGCAATGGGTAGTGCATAAGCAGATCCATTGCTCCAAGGAGCATACCAAGTTCTACCCATGCCTTCTCCGACTGCTCTTGGTTTAAAAATGTGCGAAGCTCCTCCAGCTGCAACTATAACTGTCTTTGCTCTAAACACGTGGTAGTCACCTGTTCTCATATTAAAACCAACAGCACCTCCTACTCTATTCTCTTTATTCTCGTCCATTAAAAGATGAGTAATCATTATTCTATTATAAATTTTATCAGCAGATTTTTTTGCTGCCTCAGCTACGATTGGTTTATAACTTTCACCATGAATCATTATTTGCCACTTTCCCTCTCTTTGATATCTTCCAGTTTTTTTATCTTTCATCATTGGAAGACCCCATTCATCAAACATATGAACAGTTGAGTCTACGTGGCGTGCCATGTCGTAACCCAAGTCTTCTCTCACTAACCCCATTAAATCATTTCTTGCATACCTTACGTGGTCCTCGGGTTGGTTTTCATTCCATCTCATCCCCATATAACAGTTAATTGCATAAAGTCCTTGAGCAACTGCGCCACTTCTATCGATGTTTGCTTTTTCTACACAAATTATTTTTAGATCTCTTCCCCAATGTCTAGCTTCAAATGTTGCACCAGTCCCAGCCATACCTCCGCCAACGACTAGAACATCGCAGTCTTCGTGAACTGTTTTATTTTTAGGCATTAATAATAAACACCTTTTTTAAATGAGTCTTTGCTGATTGTTGGTAAATCCTTTTTTGTATCTAAACCTTCAGGCTCTGAGTATAAAACTTGAGAATTCATCTCTCCTTGTCTTGGTTTATCACCTTCAGCAAGTTTTGGAATAAATTTTCCCCAGGGTTTCGTAGTGATGGGTGAAACGAAATTTTTCTCAGTACCGTTTCTAAATTTAATTTTCCACGAAATAGTTCCTTTTTCTTCCTCTCTTCTAACTCTTACGCTATGACCCATAGGCGCAAAATCTGCGTAACCTCTCACATCAATTGCGTGATTAGGACAAGCTTTTACACATGAATAACATTCCCAACAAAAATTTGGTTCAATATTTTTGGCTCTTCTTATAGTTTCGTCAATGTGCATGATATCTGATGGACAGATATCTACGCAATGACCGCAACCATCACATCTAGTCATATAAACAAATGTTGACATTAAATTTTTACCTCAATTTTTTTTATAATAATATGTGTCTTTAATCTAGTTTTAAATTTCATAGTTCTTAATAATGTTTTGGTTCTTCCCTTTTAATTCCTAACCCAAATTGCTTAGGAGCATCAGCTGGTGGAGGCAAATTGTCTCTAGAGCCGTCGGCTTCAGCTAAATTTTTTTGAATTGCTGCACCAGGTTTATAAAACATATGAGCGAATTTAGACCAATAAACTCCTCCAAATAAAACTAAATTAGACAAAATAAAAAGAGTTAAAAATAAGTAACTCAGTCCGTTCATACCTGCAGTTTGAGTAAATGACCATGCTAATCCAAAAGTTGCACAGGCTAGTAATGCTAAAACAAATAAATCTGCAGTTATAATTCTATACCAAGGATGAGCTTCTGCGGATACGTCTACTCTTAAAAAAAACCAAAACCAATAACCTCCAAGACAGGTCATTATTGCTCCTGCGTGCCAAATAAACGGAATATAAGATGGAGCAACTGCTCCATCAGAGTATTTAAAAATTAAAACAACTGAACCTATCCAAAATATTATTGTTCCATACATTCCTAATACATGTGCGAGTCTTCTTTTTCCCCAACCCAATTCTGAAGTAGTGGCAATATCGTGTGCTACTGTTTTTAAAATGACTGCTGTTTTTTTTCCTGCAGTTAACTCATTTTTTGCAGATTTTTTTGCATTTTGTGCGTTTCTAAAAAAATAAACAACGTTTTTTTTATGCAACATGTCTAAACCAGTTCCAACTATTATTAAAAGAACCATGACAATTACAAAATATTGCATCAAAAAAGCTGGAATTACTGTTGCTACATCTGCAAACGGATTTGTTGTTAACATAATTAACTCTTAAAGGTTTGATTAAAAGAGGTCAAGTGAGAACGTTTCTCATTTATTATTTGAGTTTACCTTCTTTTCTCATTTGCTCTCTAATTTTGGTAGCTGAGATTTGTTGAGTCTTCTCATCTAGAACTATTTCCTCTATTTTATAACCTACCCCTCTTCCATAACAAATATTTGTAATATTTGGGACCAATGTAACTTGAATTCGATTCTTGTAATCTTTCAATGCATCTAAAATATTTTTTTTAACTGTTTCAAAGTCAAAAGGGTTATCGTCAACGCCTTTAACATCTCTAACCATAATATTCACTTGCCCTGTTTTTTTTAAAGTTTCCTCAAAAAGCTTTTGATGTCCTGCATGCCAAGGTTGCCATCGACCTAACATTTGCGCTGTAGGATGTTTATTATCCCAGACGTGATTATCGTTCTTCATTTGATAGTTTAGCTATCTAAGTTTAAGCTGCAATAGTTTGTAGTTTATGCTTAGAAGTCATGCCGCTTAAGAAGTTCCAAAGATACCTAGCGGTTAATAAAGAAGCTGTTTCTGCCTTCTCTTGCTCCTCTTTTGATAAACTGTCTAATAATTTTTCACATTCAGCTCTATGAATTACATCAGCTGATTTATGTGCTTCAAAAAATTCAAGACCAGCTTTGGAGTTTACTCCATAGAATTTTTTTAATCCTTGAATTTTTGTTTCAGCAATTTCAGGTATTTGTCTTTCATAAGTATATAATGAAGCGAGACCTTCGGCATACGATTTTCTTGCTTGAACAAAAAAATTATCAATCATATCTTTTGTGAACCAATCAAGTTTTACTTTTTCAATTTCTTTTTCGTCTGCTCCCAGCGCTTTAGCAAAATTTTTCCATAACTTAGGGTGATCCCCATCCTTATTTTCTTCATCTTGTAAATTTTCTAAAAGAATTCTTCTTTTTTCAATATCTTCACAAATAGAATGCGTAGCGCTAATATATCTTGGAAAGGCTTTTACATGCTGATAGTACTGCTCGGCATAATCTTTAATAATCTCTCTATTTAATTTTCCCTCGTTCCAATAAATTTGATAAAATGGATGTTTTAATAAGTGAAACTTGTCTAATTTTGCTCCTAATTCTTTTGAAAACATTTTTTCTCCTTTTTGTTTATTTGAAGATAACTAAAATTATAAAGTATTTAAATTAAAAATTATCCACACTTTTTGGTTGAGTGTTTTAAATGTTCACGTTTTGATTCACTTTTGATTCACTTAGGGACTCAGAATACAACCTTAGATAGTGTTATTCACACGTTCAATTCTTCTCTCATCGATAGGATAATGTACTAGAGTTGCAAACAACGAAAGAGCTATAGCCATATACCATGCATAATCATAGCTTCCATACTTATCAAAGAAATAACCTCCAAGAAATGCCCCAGCGAAAGCTCCAAATTGATGACATAAAAAAACAATACCAAATAAAGTGCTTAAATATTTCGTTCCAAAAATTTGGGCAACTATTCCATTGGTTGGAGGAACGGTTGAAAGCCATAGCAATCCAAAACTAACACCAAAAATTATTGAGTTTAACATCGAAGGTGGAGAAAAAATGAAGACACAGATACTTACTGCCCTCAAAAAATAAAGAATACTTAACAAATTCTTTTTCTTATATTTGGTTCCAAGATAGCCCATGCCTAAAGTTCCAAAAATATTGAAAAATCCAATCAATGCTAGAATAATAGTTGCTGACCACCCAGCCATGCCTCTATCTTGCATATATCCAGGAATATGGGTTCCAACTAAAGTTATTTGAAAACCGCAAACAAAAAAACCTAAAATTAAAAGTACATATCCATTATGAGAAAAAGCTTCTTTAATTGCTGAAAGAAATGTTTGATCTCTATCTGCTTGTGATGAATTAATTACTGTCTTTGAAGGAAATAAAAAAAGTGAGACTATAAGACCAACAACTATAAAAATCATAAAATATTTTAGTGTTTGCTCCCAATCAAATTCTACTAAACTATATTTAGTTAAAAGAGGAGACAAAAAATATCCGATGGAGGCTGCAGCAGTAACAATTCCGGTTGCTATAGTTCTTGTTTCGTTTGGAAAGTGCTTACCTACTTCCGATACTGGAACTCCAATAGCTGTAGCACCTAAAGCAATACCTATAAGAACTCCAAGAGCTAATTGAAAATAAATTCCAGTGTTTGGCCCAGAATACAACATGAAGATCCCTAAAGCGAAAATTATAAATCCAAGAAATACTGCTTTATTTCCTCCGAACTTATCTGCTAACAAACCAAAAATAGGAGCAAATATTCCCCAGAATAACATTTGTATCCCAATCGCTAAGCCAAATTCTGTTCTTGTAACACCTAGACCTTTTTCAAAAGCATCAAAAAAAAGACCAAAGGTTTGTCTTAGACCCATGGAAATTAAAATAACGCAACAGGCTGATAATAAAACAATTAAAGCTAAATTATTAGGAAAAAATTTTTTCACTACTTAATGTACCTTAAAGAAGTTTTTAAATCATTGATTAAATCTTGAGGATCCTCAAGTCCAATATGTAATCTAACAATGTGTTGATCTTTATTAAATCTAAAATATTTTCTCCCTTTTAAATATTCATCCTTATTTTTCGATCTTAATTCCTGCAAAATTGCAAGGCTCTCAAAACCTCCCCAGCTGTATCCTATTCCGAATAATTCTAAAGAATTAACAAACTTTATTACTGAAGATTTTTTTTTACTTTTTATTACAATTGATAGCAGTCCTGTTGCACCAGAATAATATTTCTTCCATAATTTATAATTTTTACTTGATGGCTTATATGGATAAAGTATTTCACTTATTTTTTTTTGTTTTTTTAAAAAGTTGATTACTTTTTTTGTATTCTGATAATGTTGATTCAATCTAGTGTCTAAAGTTCTTAATCCCCTTATAATTAAATATGCCTCATCAGCTGCCATTCTATAACCTGAAAGTCTGTAAAAAAACATAATTTGCTTAAAAACTTTTCTATTTACAGCTAACGATCCACCCATAGCATCTGAGTGTCCTGAAAAATATTTTGTTGCGGATGAAAAAGACATGTCAAACCCAATGGTTAAAGGTTTAAGATATAAAGGTGTACCCCAAGTATTATCAAGAAAAGTATAAATTCCTTTCTTTTTCGCTAATTTTACAATTTTAGATAAATCTTGAAACTCAAAAGTATTACTCCCAGGGTTTTCAACAAGAATCATTTTTGTTTTTTTTGAGACTTTATTCTTAAGATCTTCAAATGAGTCTGGATTATAAAAAATTGCGTTAACTTTAAATTCTCTTAAAAGTTTTTCTGAAATTTCTTTTGTTGGACCATAAACATTATCTGAAACTAAAATTTCATCTCCTGGTCTACATAAACTCATTAATGCTAACGCAACTCCGCCAAAACCAGTTCCTGTAAGAAATACATGATAAGCTTTTTCTAATTCTTTTAAAATATTTTCAAGTTCTATAGTAGTTGAGCTGCCATAACGACCGTAACTATAATGACTAATTTTTTGATGTTTTTTAATTTTTTTTTCATGCCTGTATAACTCTTGCATAGTGTCAAATAGGATTGTTGAAGCCCTTATTACTGGAGGATTAGCAGATCTATTTGATGAGTCTCTTGTGGGATGTTTTAAAAATGTCGTTATAGACTTTTGCATAAAATAAGTATAATTGAACTTACATAATAACGTTTAAATTTTATATAAAATTATAAAGGAGGCAAAAATATGGGTTATCCTAAAAAACACCGTGGAAGAAGAAAAATCGGCTCAAAAAAAAGAAGAGCGAGAAAAAGAAATAAAAAGAAATAATCAATATAAAATTTATGCATGAAATAACTCAAATTCGAAAATTGAGTATATGGATTTTTTTTATTCCATTAAGTGCGATTAATCTTTGCTTAATAATCTCTCAAAATCCTGAATTTCTAAATAACACAATATTTGCTG
Source organism: uncultured Pelagibacteraceae bacterium (assembly GCA_902555185.1). GTDB lineage: Bacteria > Pseudomonadota > Alphaproteobacteria > Pelagibacterales > Pelagibacteraceae > Pelagilacustribacter. Next base: position 10,847 of record CACDSA010000008.1, read on the forward strand.
TTGACCAAATTGGTAGATCTGATTTTTCTTTTCCCTATGTAGACGGAAGTTTGTCAATAAGTAGGGCTTCCAGAACTTTCCCTCAATATCTAATCTTTAAACCTTCAATGTTTTTAACAGCGTTTCTTTTGTATTACTATTGGAAAAATAATAACGATCTTGTAAATAAATTATATTCTACAAAAATTAACTATAAGTTTAAAATTTTTGGAATTTTATCTGCAATTTTTTTAGCTGTTCATTCAATTTTCTTAGGAATAAAATTTGATATTCAATTATATAAGTTATTTAGACGAGTAGTTTTAGTTTTATTTATTTTGTTTGAATTAGTTGCTCAGGGATATTTGGTTTATCATTTTTATAAATTAAAAAATAAACTTGAGAAATTTGTGATTAAAAAATTTTTAATAATGAAAATTTTGCTTGTAAGTGTTTTGGTTTTAACTGCAGTTTTAAGTCTTCCTACTCTTGTTACAAAGGGAAATACTCATTTTAAACATATGTTGGAATGGAATTACTTTGTTGGTGTTATAGTTTTTTATTTATTTTCAAGATTTTTTTGGAGAAGAACCACATAAATTTCTAGGCTTTCGCCCAGAAATTTAGTAGTTTTGGCTCGTCGTTTTAGGCGCTACCGCCAAGCCATCCCGATGAACTATTCTAGCGCTACTAGGTTCATCTTTCTGCCCCTTAAGCTTGAACCTCTCGGTTTTTCCTTAAATGGCCAGTTAAGAGTTGCCTCTTAATTGGGTTTAGTAAATCATAACCTATTTAAAAACACTATCACCTATTACGTGTCTGGTTGATGGTTGTTAATTAAGTGGATAAATTATTATTGAAAGTCTTATCTATCCATCCTCCACCTAGAACTTTATCCCCAACGTCATCTTTAAAATAAAAAACACATGCCTGACCTGGAGAAATTCCAGTTTCTTTTTCTAAAATTTCTACTTCCGCTTTACCGTTTTTGAATTTAATTTTAGACTTCAACAATTTACCAGTTGAACGAACCTTAATATTAATTGTTTTTTCAAAATCTTTTTTTTGGCCTAAAATATTTAAATTCCTTAATAGAAGTTTTTTTATTTCTAGATTCTCTTTGTTGCCAACTATCAAAGTATTTTTATCAGCATCTATATTTATAACATACAGTGGTTTTTCACTGGAAATTTTTATGCCTTTCCTTTGTCCAATTGTATAATTTATAATCCCGTTATGCTCTCCGATTTGTTCCCCAAATAAATTAATTATTTTACCCTTTTTAAAGGAATCTGGTCTAAATTTTTTTATTACAGAACTATAGTCTCCGTTAGGAACAAAACATATGTCCTGACTATCAGGTTTGTCAGCTACATTTAAATTCAATTTTTTTGCCAAAGATCTTGTCTCATATTTTTCTATTTCTCCTAAAGGGAATCTTAAATAATCTAATTGTTCTTGAGTTGTGCTAAATAAAAAATAGCTTTGATCCCTATTAAGATCCTTTGCGCGATACATATTTGCACAATTATTATTTTGAATTCTTGAAACATAATGACCTGTTACTAAAGCGTCTGCTTTTAAATCTTTAGCATATTTAAATAGATCTCTAAATTTTACGGTTTGATTGCATTGAACGCATGGAATCGGTGTTTCTCCAGCTGCATAACTATCAATAAAAGAGTCGATTACTTCTGATTTAAATTTTTTCTGATAATATAAAATTTCGTGATTAATGTTAATTTTTTCTGATACTCTTTTAGCATCCATAATGTCCTGTCCAGCACAACATTGTCTGCCTTCTTTAGACTGCTTCGTGTCATCATAAAGTTTTAAAGTTATACCTGTAACATTATAACCTTCCTCTTTCATAAGTGCTGCTACTACCGAAGAGTCGACACCGCCAGACATCGCTACTACAACTTTAGTTTCTTTTTTAGATTTATTAATTCCTAGAGAATTCATATTTTAAAGTGTATAATATATTTATAATTTGTTTTCCATAATGCTTATTGATTTTGAACCAGGTGATTATGTTAAAAACCCTGCTCATGAGAGCTGGGGTATTGGGCAAGTTCAATCAATTATAGGTAATAAAGTAACAGTAAATTTCGAAAATTTTGGAAAAAGAGTGATTAATGCAGAAAATGTAAAATTAGAAAAAATAGAGAATGAATAATAATGATCTTAAAAAGCTAGCTGAAGGTTTGATTGACAAATTTAATTTTGCCGGTAAAGAGTCAATTAAACTTTTCAAAGAGGGTTTGAAAATAGAAATTAAGGAGGATAGCTCTCCTGTAAGTAATGGAGACTTGAGAGTAAATGAATTAATCTCAGAAGAAATTTCTAAATTAACACCTAATATACCTATAATTTCTGAGGAAACAGTTGATCTTAAGAAAAAAAACAAGTCTAAAACTTTTTGGCTTATTGATCCTATAGATGGGACTAAAGAGTATATTGCTGGAAAAGATGAGTATACACTCAACGCAGCTTTGGTAATTAACAAAGTACCAGTTATTGGACTGGTTGGAGTACCAAAAAAAGATAGACTTTTTTTTACCTATGGGCCTGGTGAAAGTTATTTAATTGAAAAAAATAAAACAATAAAAATAAATTGTAAAAAGCAACAGCCGAAAAATACCATAGTTGCGTTATCAAGCGCTATTAAACCGTCAGATATAATTTTAAAAAAATTAAAAGAGTATAATGTTACCTCTATTGTAAAAATGGCTAGCTCCTATAAATTTTGCGTAATAGCTACAGGAGAGTATGACATATATGCTGCAAGGGAAAGAGCTAATGAATGGGATTATGCAGCGGGACATGCGGTTGCTCAAAATGCTGGCGCGATAATTAAAACTCTGGATGAAAAGCCATTTTTATATGGAAAAGAAGACTATAAAAATCCTAGCTTATTGATTAAACGATCTGAAAATTTAAATGATTAAAACTATATCAATTATTATCTTATCTGTAAGTTTCTTTGGAATTTTATTTTTTATCTTAGTAAGAAATGCTCTAAGACGCAAACTCGATATTTTGATTGAAGAAGAAAAAAAAAAGAAATCAGATAATTTTGATTAGCTTATTAAACTCGTTAATATCAAGATCTAATACTCTCTTTGATAAGTCAAAACTAAAGCCGCCTCTTGCTAAAATTCCCATATCCTTTTTATAAAATAATTCTCTGTTGCTTTCAGGTCTTACAGGTCCAATTCGTCTTCTTTTGCAGAGTTTTAAAGCAGAGACGAAGTCTGGCTCAATTTCATTTTCTTTAATTTTATCAATACTTCGTTTTACGTATTTAATATCTATTCCTTTATTTCTCAATGATTGATTAATTTTATTTAGGGAATATCCACGTCTTAAAAACATTCTTGCTTTTGAGTCAGAATACATTTCATCATTAAGAAACTTATTTTTTTCTAAATGTGAAACTATTTCTTCTATAATCGAAGTAACTTCTTTTTTGGATTTACTTCCCTTAATTTTTGTTAGATATTTTTTTAATAAGTATACTTTAAGCTGTTGTTTTGAAGGGCTATACTTTTCTAGATAAGAAAAGGCTAAATCTTTTAGATTAGTAGTCAGATCTTCAAAATCACTTTTATTTGATGTGGGATTCATAAATTAAATATACTATATTATTTTTAATGATAAATAATCTATTAGCTTACATAAATTCTGAAACTATTTATTTAATAGCTAATTGGGGAGTAATTCCTTTTTGGTTACTGCTTTTAGTCGCTCCTAATCATGGTTTAACAACATTTTTAGTTCAGTCAATTATAGTGCCATTATTGTTAGGAACTGCTTATATATATTTATCATATAATCTTTTTTTAGAGAATGAAATTTTAGAAAGTTTTGAACTTTATAAAGGAATAGACGGATTGTATTCTATGTTTGCTAATGAAAATCTATTATTAATTTTCTGGTTACATTTTCTAGCAATAAGTTTATTTGTTGGCGCCTGGATAATACGAGACTCAAAAAGGTTTTTTATTCCTAAAATAATAATTATCCCTTCACTTATTATAACATATTTTACAGGTCCAGTTGGATTGGTGTTTTATTGGTTTTTTAGAATTTTCTTTGCTAAAAAAATTAGCTTTAATGATTAAACCATTTGATTTTTACTTTGACTTTGTGAGTCCTTATTCATTTCTTGCACACAAAGAAATAAAAAAAATAGAAAATAAAACCCAAATCAAAATTAAATATAAACCAATCCTCTTAGGTGGTTTGCATAATTTACATGGAATTAAACCCCCAGCATTTATTCCTGCAAAGGCTAAACATATGATTAGGGACTGCAAGTTAATAGCGGAAAAAAATAATATAAAATTTAAATTTAACTCCTATTTTCCAATAAGAACTTTAAATTTGATGAGGGGTGTTTTTGTTGCTGAAGAGGATAATTTTAAAAGTTATTATATAGATAATATTTTCAATGCTATTTGGCAAGATGGTCTAAATATGAATGATGAAAATATTATTCAAAAAATATTAAAAAATTTGAATGTAAATCCAAAAACTTTTGCTCTTAGAGCCACCTCATCTTCAATTAAAGAGAGTTTAAAAAAGAGAACAAGTGAAGCTTATGAAAAAGGTATTTTTGGTGCTCCAACTTTTGTATCAAATAACAAGATATTTTGGGGCCAGGATAGAATTGAATTTGCTTTAAATGAAGCTAGTAAATAAATTATTTTTTTTCTTTTGGGATTATTTCTAGTCCAGCTTTTTTTAAAGCATCGAAACCTCCACTTACATTAGCAACATTATTAAAACCCATATCAACTAATGTTTTAGTTGCTAAAGCAGAACGAAGTCCTAAAGCACAATAAAAAACCATTTTTTTCAAATTTTTAATTTTTTTTTCTTGATAGTAAGAACTCTCAGGATCCAGCCAAAACTCTAACATCCCTCTAGGGATATGAATTGCGTTTTTAATTACTCCCTCTTTCCATAATTCTCTTATGTCTCTTACATCGATTAAAGTAATCTCTTTTTTTTCAACTAGGCTCTTTACTTCGCTAGCAGTTAAACTTTCAATGCATTTATTGGCTTCTTCAACTAATTTTTTTGAGGATTTAATACTCATAGATCAAATAATTAAACTATTATATATATTTTACTAGTATGAAAAATTTACAAAATTCAAAAAAAACAGGATTATTGAAAAAAATTTTTATCAAAATTTGCAGAGTATTAGGTTATGAAATAGTTGATCAAAATACATTCAAAATTATAACTTTAGATAAGAAAATTAATGATGAAATCAGTGAAATAGGAAAAAGCTCAATAAATCTTCCATTAGGAAAAGTGGAGGTTACTAGGCCAGTGAAAGCGTTAGATATTATTATTCGCACATGCACTAGCGTAAATATGCTTACCCAAACTAAGAAAAGACTTTTTGAGAAACAAAAAGTTGAATATACGTCAAGAACTATACAATCATTGCTGAATGCCACAAAAAATAATCAACAGCTTAACAAAATTAAGATAAATTTTAAGGTAATTGATCACAATTCTCCCAAAGAAAATTTAGAAATTATAGATAATATTTTTAAAAAGTTTGGCATTAATTATAAATTGATAAATTTAGACATTTCAAAATTTGAAAGTAAAATTGAAAAAATAAATGAAAATGGTGAAAAAGTTACATTTAATCAAATATCTAATATGGCTAATATTAATCAGTCACTTATTGAGGCTAAAAACTCTGAAGATTTAATTTATTTTGTAGAGGATGATTATCTTCATAAAAAAAATTCAATTAGCGAAATGATTTTCACATATGAAAGAATTGCCTCTCAGTTAAAAAAAGAAATTATATTATGTCCTGCAGATTATCCATATTTATACGCCAAAGCAGAAATTACACAAAATTTTTTAGGTGAAAATTGTCATTGGAGAAAAGTAAATGAAACACTATGTACTTTTTTAATTAGTAAAATAATGCTTGAAAAATATTGGGATAAATATTTGAAAATGTGTAAAAAAGAACATGCTCCTTTTGAAAAACCATTACATTACATATATGAAAAAGAATTATGCATTTCACCTATACCGTCGCTAGCTGTTCATTTTACAAATATAAATTCTATATTTGGACTGTCACCAAACGTTGATTGGCAAAAAATTTGGGATCAAAATAAATATTAAAAAAGGCCCAATTTCTTGGGCCTTTAAATATAATTTACTAGTCTCTTATTGAATAAGCTGTTACGCCGACCTCAGCCTTGTCTGTTCCTAGTTTCTCAGCTGCTTTACTTATTCTTAAACCAATTGTGGACTTAAGAGCTGTAAAGGTAGCCCAAGATAACGCGAAACTAAATACACATACGGATGCTGTACCAATAAATTGAGTTCCAAACGATGTGTCTGTATTAGTTAAAGGAACTACGAGTGTACCAAATATACCAGCAAACATGTGTACTGGAATAGCTCCGACGACATCGTCTAAACCGTAACTCTCTAACATTTTAGTTCCAAAATACATTATTATGGCTCCAATAGATCCGATGAACATTGCTGTAATAGGTCCAGGTGTTAATGGTTCGGCTGTGATGGCAACTAGACCGGCTAATGCGCCGTTAAGCATCATCACGATATCAGTTTTTCCTCCGATCAATCTTGTAATCGCGGCTCCAGTAAAAGTACCAGCAGCTCCAGCTAAATGCGTGTTCACTGCAATTTTTGAAATTGCATTTACATCATCAAATGTTCCCATTGCTAATTGGCTAAAGCCATTAAATCCAAACCAACCAAACCAAAGTAAAAACGTTCCTAAAGTTACTAATGGAATACTTGATGCTGCGAAAGGCTGCATAGATTTTTTTTCACCTTTTCTGCCAAACCTTCCTTCTCGAGCGCCTAAGACTATGACTCCTGCAAGTGCTGCTGCACCTCCGCAACCGTGAACCAAAGTAGATCCTGCAAAATCTGAAAATCCGCCACTTGCTAACCAGCCACCTCCCCATTGCCAGCCCATAGAAATTGGGTAGATAATTCCAGCCATCACTGCTGCGAAAATGAAGAATGGCCAGATCTTAATTCTCTCTGCTACTGCTCCAGAAACAATTGAAGCTGTTGCGCACACGAACATTGTTTGAAAGAACCAGTCTGAATAGCCTGAATATCCTGTTTCAGCATTAGACGAGTCAGTCCAAATCGTAAATGAACCTACATAACCACCTTCTGGCACTCCGTAAGCTAAATTATAGCCAACTAAAAAGAATACCAGCGAGCATATAGCGAATTTACCTATATTTTTCGCTGCAATTGTCGATACACTTTTTGTAGTCACTAATCCACTCTCAAGCATGCAGAAACCTGCTGCCATGAAAGCTACTAGCACTCCACCAATATAAAACCCTAACGAGTTGAAAATATATTGTCCTTCTTGAGACATTGTAGTTTCTGCAAAGCTTTGAGAGCTAATTAGTAGAGCAGAAATACAACCTAATAAAATGAAAGTTAATTTTTTCATGTTTCCCCCTTTTTTTTGAAAACTTGATATCAAATTTAAAAGGTTTGAAGCATGAATTATATGCATACGAGCTTTGTAAAATAAATAAGGCCTGGACGGGGGATCCGAACCAGGCCTTAAAATTTTCCCAACTAACGAGGGAGGGAATTTTAATTAGTCTCTGATACCGTAAGCTATTACACCGACTTCTGCTTTGTCAGTTCCTAGTCTTTCAGCTTCCTTACTTATTCTTAATCCAATTGTACTTTTGATAATTTGGAAAACAATAAATGAGACTATGAATACGAATACCACAACTGAGATAGTTCCTAAGAATTGTGCTCCGAAAGTAACATCTCCATTTGTTAATGGCACTGCTAATGTACCCCATACACCAGCTACTAAGTGTGCTGGGATGGCTCCAACTACGTCGTCAATTTTCATTTTGAATAATAGTTTTGTCGAGAAGTACATTAATACTCCAGCTATTGCTCCAATGAAGATTGCAGCTAACGGACTTGGTGTTAATGGTTCTGCGGTAATACCTACTAATCCAGCAATTGCGCCGTTTAGCATCATTACTACGTCAGTCTTTCCACCAATAACTCTTGATACTGTAGCAGCGGCTAATACACCACCACCTGCAGCTAAGTTCGTATTGATATAAATTGTTGCAACTGCAGAAACGTCTTCTAGCGTTCCAGAAGCTAACTGAGATCCACCATTAAATCCGAACCAACCTAACCAAAGTATAAATACTCCTAGGGTTGCTAACGGAATTGATGATGCAGCAAATGGTGCCATCGGTTTAGCCTCGCCTTTTCCTGAAAATCTGCCACTTCTTGCACCTAATACTATTGCACCTGCAAGAGCCGCAGCTCCTCCAGCAGCGTGTACTAATGTTGAACCAGCAAAGTCTGAAAATCCAGCGACTGATAACCATCCGCCACCCCACTGCCAGCCCATTGAAATAGGATATATTATTCCAGTTAAAATTGCGGCAAATAAGAAAAATGGCCAGATCTTAATCCTTTCAGCTAACGTTCCAGATACGATTGACATTGTAGTGGCACAGAACACCATTTGGAAAAACCAATCAGAACCATCAGAATATCCTGTATCTAATGATGAGTTATCACTCCATGGTGTGAATGAACCTATATATCCTCCTTCTGGGATACCGTAAGCTAAATTGTAACCAACCAACCAGAACATTACTCCAGCGATTGAATAAAGACCTATATTTTTTGCACAGATTGCTGACACAGATTTTGATGTTACTAATCCTGACTCTAACATTGCGAAACCTGCGGCCATCCACATGACCAAGAAACCTGACATCAAAAATAATAGGGTATTAAAAATGTATTGTACTTCTGCGGAAACTGTAGTCTCAGCGTATCCAAGACCAGCGAAGCCAAAGTAAATGGCTGTCCCTGCTAGAAAGTATCCTAAGTATTTTTTCATAACTAACTCCCTTGTTAAGCGTGCGTTATAAGATTTTAACTATTGAAAAAGAATTGAATTGTCTTAATTTGAGCTATGCAGTTTTTGCAAGTAGTTAGCCCTTATTTGAGATTTTCAAATAAGGGCTAAATAAGAAGTTTTATCTATTAAACATTTCTTTTAAGCTTTTAGCAGGTAAAAACTTAACTTTCTGAGATGCAGCAATTTGAATTGACTCACCTGTTCGTGGGTTTCTTCCTACCCTAGCTTTTCTTTTTGCTACTTTATAAGTACCAAAACCAGCTATTTTTACAGTATCGTCATTCTTTAAAGCATCTAAAATAATAGTCGTTATTGAATCAAAAGTTCTTTCAGCATCAGCCTTGCTTTGACCCAGTGTGGACGATATTTTTGCTACTAATTGTTTTTTATTCATTTTTGCCCCTTAGTTATTTTATAATTTCTATAAAAATCCAATAAAATCAACATTTTTTTGGTGTTTCACGTAAATATCAACACAATATATTGTATGCTTTAAAAGCATTGAATTTATTGACTTTTTTTAATAAAAAAATGGCTTAAAATAAGCCTAAATCTCTTAAATCATTAAATGTTGTAAAAAACATTAAAGAAAGTAGCAAAAAAAGACCGATTCGGAAAAATCCCTCCTGGGTCCTTTGAGTTAAAGGTCTGCCTAAAACCTTCTCAAAAGCGTAAAACATCAAGTGTCCGCCATCTAACATAGGGATTGGTAACAAATTTATAAAGCCCAAACTAATAGATATGTAGGCCATAATACTCAGGAAGGCTATAAAACCGAGTTTAGCCACTTGTCCGGTAATTTTAGCTATTTTGATGGGGCCGCCTAATTGAGTAGTATCTCCAGTGCCCTTAAACATTGAAATAATGAAATTCCAAGAAGCATCAATTACAAACCAAGTCTCTTTAAACGCATAAAGCAAAGCAGTTGCTGGGCCTAATCTTTCTCTATTAATCTCATCATTTAAAGGAGCTATTTTTATACCGATAATCTTTTTATTTGCTTTGTTACCTAAAGAGTCCTCACCTTTAATTACCTCAGGTTTGATAGAAAATGTTAATTCACTGTCATTTCTTAATATGCCGATTTCAACTGTCTCTGATGAAGAAGAGTTTATGAAAGCAGAAACCTCCATAATGCTATTTACGTCTTTGCCATTAATAGATTTGATAATATCTCCTGACTTAATTCCTGCCTCCTCTGCTGGACTTTCTATTTGAACCTCCTGTATTTGGGCAGGAGTAAAATCTTTTCCAGCAAACATGTAAATGAATGCAAAAATAAATATTGCTAACAAAAAATTTGCGAAAGGTCCTGCCGCTACTATTATAGATCTTTGATATAAAGGTTTGACTACAAATAATTTTTCCTGATCTTCTTTGCTATATTTTTTTAATAATTCTTCTTGCTCTGCTTGACTAAAAACATTTCTATCGCCAAAAAATTTTACATATCCGCCAAGAGGAATTGCGCAGAATTTCCACCTTGTTCCAGATTTGTCATTAAAACCAAATATTTCTTTACCAAATCCTATAGAAAAATCTGTAACACCAACCCCATACTTCTTAGCATAATAATAATGGCCATATTCGTGAATAAATACTACAACTGTAAGTAGTATTATAAAAGGTATTATAAATGAGATTAAAATTTCCATTCGTTTACTTTGCTAAATAAAAAATTTCTAAAAGCTATAAGTCTCGCATTATTTTTTAATGATGATGGATATACGAAATGCGTTTCCGTTGGCTTGCCTGGTTCGTTTGGTAAAACTTTAGTGATTCCACTAATATTGTAGGTAATATAATCTGGAAGCGCGGCTAAACCAACTCCACTTTGAACTGCTAGTAACAAACCATAAACACTATTTACTTTCATTGAAGATCTTCTTTTTTTTCCGTCTTTTATTCCAACTTTTAATACCCAATCAGGATTATAAACGGGTGATGGGGCACCTTTGCCATAAGTGATGAACTTGTGCTTATCTAAATCTTTTAATGTTTTTGGATAACCATTTTTATCCAAGTATTCATTTGAACCATAAATATGATAATTGAAATCTACGAATTTTTTTTGTATTAAATTTAGTTGTTTAGGTCTTCTCATCCTAATAGCTACATCAGCTTCACGAGTAGCTAAGTCAAGTTCTCTATCGTCAAATATTAATTCTATTTCAATACCAGGGTTAAGATCCATGAATTCTTTTATTCTTGGAGTTAACCATGTAGTTCCAAAACTTACGACTGTAGTGACAACTAATTTTCCATTTATCTTATCTTTTTGACCACTTAAATTTGACTCAACATCTTTTAGCCTTGAGATAATTTCATGAGCTGATTTAAAAAGATATTCGCCATTTTCTGTAAGAACTAATCCCCTCGCGTGACGTTCGAATAGCTGGACTTTTAAATCGCTCTCTAGACCTTGTATTTGGCGACTAATAGCTGATTGGCTTAAGTTTAAAATTGTAGATGCTTTAGTAAAACTCGAAGCCTCAGCAACAGTATGAAAAATTTTTAATTTATCCCAATCCATTATTTTTACGATTATAGTTTATTTATTTGGATTTACTATAGCTCTTCCTGAAAACTCGCCTTTGAGAAGCTTTGGATAAGTCTCCAAAAGTTCAGTAAATGAAAGCTCTTTGGTAAATGTTTCAATTTTTGAAAAATCAACTAACTTTGCAGCTTCACCCCAAACAAATTCTCTTCTTTTTATAGAAGACCCAGAAGAATCTATACCCCACAATTTTATACCTCTGATTATGAAAGGCATTACATTTGTATTGATTTTTATGCCTCCTGCATTTCCACATGCAGCCACTATTCCACCTGGTTTTGTTTGAGCAAATATCTTTGTTAAAGCTGCACCACCAACAGTATCAACAACTCCGTCCCAAACTCCTTTTTCTAGGAGTTTACTTTCACCTTCAAATTCTTTTCTATCATGTATATTTTTTGCACCTAAATTCTTTAAATAATCTATCTTGTCTTTTTTTCCGGTAACTGCATGAACATCATAACCCAATTTAGATAATATCATTACAGCTATACTTCCTACACCACCTGTGGCTCCAGTCACTAATACATCTTTAACTTTTTCACCCAATAACAACTCCTCTTTTGCTTTTACAGCAAATGCACAAAGTAGTGCGGTGAATCCTGCTGTTCCTAGCATCATTGATTTTCGAGTATCTAAACCTTTTGGTATCTTAATTAAAAAATTTGAGTTAACTTTAGCATATTGCGCAAAACCACCAAAAAAAGCCTCACCAACTCTAAAACCTGTAAGAATTACCTCATCACCCTCTTTAAATTTATCATCTTCACTTTCGACTACTTTGCCTGAGAAATCTATTCCTGGAACAAAAGGGAATTTTCTTACAATTTTTCCTCCATTATTTAAAATTAATGCGTCTTTATAATTTAAACTTGAATAGTCAATTTTGACTAAAACATTACCATCTTTAAGATGATCTGTTTCAATCTCTTTAATATCTCTAGTAAATTTTTCGTTTTGGTTATCTATTACTATTGCTTTGAATGTTTGTTTCATAACTTCAAATTATCTTAAAATCTAAAAAAGAATTTATTTTTTAATCTTTTAAAAAAACTTAAATTATCTCCAAATTTTTTTTCGTTAATACCTGGTCTTTTTTTCCAAATAGCGTAAAAATTTCTTTTTGGTTTTATCATCTTTTCATATGGAGTGTAATAATATAATGCAATTGATTTTCTGCTAAAATTCTCTGGACATTTGATTGGATCTGGAAATCCATGATTAGACTCTAAATCTGTTCTGAAAATTAAAGCATTATTAATTTTAGGTGATACTTTTAAAAACATTTCACTCATATCCTCTTTCCAAAGTTCAATTGCTCCGCCCCAGCTATCTTGCCATTCCTCATTTAAATATAAAAGTAAATTTAACATTCTTTTGAGTTTTCGTTTCTTTATAAATACAAAATCTGAGTGAATTTTTAAAAAACCTCCCCTAAAAGACTCATGCATTCCACCACCAAATAAAGATGGATCAGCAACAAGGTTATTGATTTCAAATTTTTTTTCCAAAATAGATAAAAATTTTTTAGAATTTAAATTATTAATTAAATTTTGAATTGAAAGAGGCATTAAATTGATTTTCGTCAATCCCTTTTTTGTTTTTTGAAAAATCTTATCTTCAATACCTGCATTTGGATCTATCTCAGGAAATTTAAAATCACTAGATATTTCTTTGCATAACTGAGTTGGTAAAAAATTTTTAATTGAAGCATGAGGATAGGGAGTTTTAGAAACTAATATTTTTTTTTCTAAATCACTAAAAAAAGAGTCTGATAATTGACTTTGATTCATAAAACTACAACTATTTAACTAGCTATGTATCTTAAGTACCTATTTTGTATACTTAAATCTTCTCTAAAAGAACCTAAAAAATAGTTGGTTACTGTAGTGGCTTTTTCTTTTTTGATACCCCTCATTGTCATACATTGGTGCGCTGCATCAACAGTTACCGCAACACCTTTTGCGTCAAGTGCGTTCATTAAAGTTTTAGCAACTTGCATTGTAAGTCTCTCTTGGGTTTGTAGCCTTTTTGAAAAGACTTCTACTGTTCTAGCTAATTTACTTAACCCCACAACTTTTTTGTTTGGAATGTAAGCAACGTGAGCAACCCCAATAATTGGTGCCATATGATGTTCACAATGACTTTCAAGAGTAATATTTTTTTCAACAACCATATCGTCATAGCCCTCAACGTCACCAAAAGTTTTAGATAAGTCTGCTTCAGCGTCTTGATGGTACCCTTTAAAATACTCTTTAAAAGCTTTAATAACTCTTTTAGGTGTCTCAATTAAACCCTCTCTATTTGGATCTTCCCCGATCCATTTTAAAATTGTTTTAAAAGCCTCTTCAGCCTGCTTGTCAGAAACTTCTGACTTTTTTAGGGAATTTTTATCGATGTCTTTAACTAATTTCATTGCAAGAACGTTTTATAGGACATATTTGATTAATGCAAATTGCTATTTTGTCTTTTTTTCATTATTTTACGTTCATGTTTAAAAAAAGAGAAAGTGTATTTGAGGTGGAAGAGGGAAAATTTCTATCTCCTAAATTTGATAAAGATGGACTTATTCCAGTAACCACTTCTGACAGTAGTTCTGGAGAGCTTTTAATGCATGGTTATATGAATGGAGAAGCATTAAAAAAAACAATAGAAACTAAAGAAGCTCATTATTGGAGTAGATCCAGGAAAGATATTTGGCACAAAGGAAAGACTAGTGGTTTTGTGCAAAAGGTCATTGATTTAAGAATAGATGATGATCAGGATGCATTGTGGATGTCAGTTGATATAGGAAACGGAGCAAGTTGCCATGTAGGATATAAATCATGCTTTTATAGATCAATACCTTTAGGAAAAATTAAAAAATCTGAAGAAATTGAATTAGAATTTAAAGAAAAAGAAAAAAAATTCGATCCCGAAAAAGTTTATAAAGGTCAGCCTAACCCGACAAAACTATAATTATGAAAGTAATAAGCCCTTTTGGTCCAAAAATAGCTAAATTAAAATTTTCAAATAAATTAATAAAAAAAATTAATAATGAGGTTGACCAAATTTTAAATAAAAAGATTTTATTAAAAAAACTGGATTATTCGAAAAAATTAGTCGGGCAGGTAAAACAAGAATTTCAATTACCGAAATCTTTTGTAAAAAAAAATTTGGAAAAAGTAATTTCTAATGAAGTAAAAAAATATGTTTTTAAAACTATTGGAAAAAATGTAAAGAAAATTTCAATTAAAAATTTTTGGATAGTGAGACAATTTAATAATGAATATAACCCAATACATTACCATGATGGACATATATCTGGTGTGGGTTACTTAAAAATTCCAAAATTTGTTTCACAAAACCATAAAAAATCAAAAATCGATGGTACAATTGATTTCATAAATGGAAATAAGATGTTTTTAAGTGATAGCATTTATAATCATCAGCCCAAAGAAGGTGATGTAATTCTTTTTCCACATTATTTGATGCATACAGCATATCCATTTAAATCAAGTGGAGAGAGAAGATCCTTTTCATTTAATCTAGAAATAGATAAAAAAATTGCTAATGTTTTTTCAAGATGAGTAATGAAATTCAAAAAAATGTTTTCGGTGAGCCTTTAGAACCATGCTCTAAAGATCCATTAACTGGTTGGTTTAGAGATGGATGTTGTAATACTGATAAGAATGATAGAGGAGTTCACACTGTCTGCGCTAAAGTAACAGATAAATTTTTGCTTTGGTCAAAAAAAGTAGGTAATGATTTAATTACCCCGCATCCAGAATTTGGTTTTCCAGGGCTTAAAGATGGTGATTGTTGGTGCGTCTGCGCTACTTGGTACGCAAGAGCAATTGAAGAGGATGCAGCATGCTCAGTTTTTTTAAAAAAAACTAACATTAAGACCTTAGAATTAATACCGATTGAAAAGTTAAAAAAATTTGCTGTAGACTTATCTTAGTAAACTTTTGAACCTCGAGTTTTTATAATTAACTCAAGTTCTCCATATTCTTTGCAGTTACAGTTCTTAAGAACTTCTAATCTTTCATTAGCTTTTTCGATTCTATTAGTTTGAACATAAAGTTCACCCAAGTATTCATTTATTCCATTATGATTTGGATTAATGTTTAAACCCTTTAAATAAAATTTCTCAGCTTGATCAAAATTTCCAACTTTTCTTGAAGTAAATCCCATGTAATTAAGAATATCTGGATTTTTTTTATCTGATTTATGAGCTTTTTCTAATTTACCGAAAGCTTGAGAGTAAAGTTTTTTAGCTTTTTCTGTTTTTTCTTTTTTTTCTAATTTACCAGCTCGTTTTACTAATTTAACAGCATCTTCATACAAAGAGTTTTTTGATGAGTCACCGCTACTACTATCGCTTCCTGCAGCCATTAAGCTTGAGCTTAAAAAAAGAGATAAAACTATTATTAATATATTCTTCATAACTTTTATTTAATTGTTTTTAGAAAAAATTGTTATGCGACAGATGATCTTCCTCCGTCGACACCTAAAATTTGACCTGTTATCCAAGAACTTTCATCTGTAAGCAAAAACTTTGCAACTGATGCGGAGTCTCCACCTTCACCTATTCTCTTCATTGGGTGCATTTTGGCGATACCTTCGGCAACTTTTTCATTTTTCAGTAAAAAATTTGAAATTTTAGAATTTGTCAAACTAGGAGCAATACAGTTCACTCGAATATTCGGGGCGAACTCAGCGGCTAAAGCCAATGTCAAACCTTCTATTGCACCTTTTGCTGATGAAACAATCGCATGGTTAGGAAAACCTTGTTTTACGGCAACAGTTGAAAATAAAACTATTGAACCTTTATTTCTTTTTAAATTATCTGCTAAAGACTTAATTGTCTCTGTTGCTGAAATAAGATTGAGATTGAAAGACTGCATGAAATCACTTTTCTTTGTTAACTTTAATGGTTTTAAATCTATAGAGCCTACACAAAAAGCAAGACCATTAATTTGTTCATCTTTTAAATCTGTTAATATTTTTTCAGAAAAATTTTCCTCGAGAACATCACATACAGTAAATGTTGAGTTTAATTCATTGGCTAGTGCTGATAGACTAGACTCATCTCGACCAACTAAGTGTAATTCCTCGCCACTCTCAGCTAATTTCTTTGCCAGAGAGGATCCAATCGATCCAGTTGCACCTAAAATTACTTTTTTCATAATTAAAAATAACATTATTAACGGTTATTTACATGCAAATAATGACGCGTGTAATATACAAATAAAATATGTATTTTAATACTTATGAAGCTTTTTATTATTTTAGGAAATCAATTATTTAACCCAAAATATCTCTCTGATTATAAAGACCATACTTTTTTTATGGCAGAAGACTATGGTCTATGCACTTTTGAAAAGCATCACAAACTGAAAATACTGTTATTTTTATCTTCAATGAGATCATTTAAAGATGAGCTTAAATCAAAAAATTTTAATTTAATATATAAAGATTTAAATAAAGATTTTAAATTATCTTACGAAAAAAAGTTAGAAAAGACTATAAAAGAAAAAAAGATAAGAGAAATTACTTTTTTTGA
Source organism: uncultured Pelagibacteraceae bacterium (assembly GCA_902555185.1). GTDB lineage: Bacteria > Pseudomonadota > Alphaproteobacteria > Pelagibacterales > Pelagibacteraceae > Pelagilacustribacter. The sequence goes on from CACDSA010000008.1 coordinate 27,896, forward strand.
AATTGAGGATAAATTTTTTGAAAAAAGAATATTGAATTTAGGAAAAAAAAATTCACTTAAGATTAACCAAGTTAGATCTCCAATGTTTTTAATGGAGAGACAGGAATTTAAAGATTACCTTTCTAAAAATAAAAGGCCTTTCATGGCAAATTTTTATAAGATTGTAAGAACAAAAATGAATTTATTGATGAATAAGAATGGAACTCCAAAAGGAAATAAATGGAGTTTCGATGAAGAAAATAGAAAAAAACTTCCGAATACTATTAAAGTTCCTATAATTTCGAAGGTAAAAGAGACAAAGGAAACTATTACTCTTAAAAAATTTATAAATTCTAATTTTAAAGATCATCCAGGGAATACTGATAAATTTTGGTTTCCAACAACTCGAAAAGACGCAAGTAAGTGGCTTGATGAGTTTTTAAAAGAGAGAATAAAGCTTTTTGGAGATTATGAGGATGCGGTGACAGATAAATCAAATACTGTTTTTCATAGCGCGCTAAGTCCACTTATAAACTTAGGTTTAATAGCTCCAGAAGAGATAATAGAAAAGTTAAGAAAGATTGAAAATAAAGTACCCATGAATTCCTTAGAGGGTTATATTAGGCAGATTATAGGTTGGAGGGAATTTATGAGAGGAATTTACCAAAACTATGATCAACGATTGGATAAAACTAATTTTTTTAATCATAAAAGAAAAATGAAAAAATCTTGGTATGACGGAAATACTGGTTTAGATCCGTTAGATCATGCGATCAATAATGCTAAAAACTACGGCTGGTCACATCATATTGAAAGGCTAATGATATTAGCAAACATAATGAATCTTTGTGAGATAAATCCTAAACAAGTTTATAAATGGTTTATGGAAATGTTCGTGGACTCATCTGATTGGGTAATGGCGCCAAATGTTTATGGAATGGGGTTATTTAGTGACGGCGGAATATTTGCAACTAAACCTTATATCTGTGGATCTAGTTATTTTCTTAAGATGATGCATTTTAAAAAAGGTCCTTGGTGTGATGTAATGGACGGATTATATTGGAAATTTATAGATAGACATAAGAAATTCTTTTTAAAAAATCCACGTCTTGCAATGATGGTTAGAATTTCTGAAAAAATGAATAAAGAGAGGAAAACAAGAATTTTTAAAGCTGCCAATAATTTTATAAAAGAAAATACTAATGGTTAAAGTTTTTTTCAACAATTCATGTAATATTTGTAGAGCCGAAATCAATCATTACAAAAAACATAGTGATAACAGTGTTGAGTGGATAGATGTAACTAATAATGAAGAAGCTCAGAAAATTACCTCTAAATCTTATAAAGAACTTTTGAGAAGAATGCATGTTATAAAAGATGGCAAAGTAATTGATGGAGCAGAATCTTTTTTAATAATTTGGAAAAGCGTTCCTAAATATAATTTTTTATATAAAATATTTAAGATTAAACCTTTGTTTTTCTTATTAAATATTTTCTATGAAATTGCGGCTTATTTTCTTTTTATAAAAAATAAACATCAACTTAATGATGAAAAAAGCTAATTTGCCAAAAAAAACTTGCCCGGTTTGTAATAAACCTTTTTCTTGGAGAAAAAAATGGAGACTTAATTGGGATAAGGTAAAATATTGTTCGAAAAAGTGTTCTTCTAAATAAGTTATTGTAAATTAAAATTAGTTAAAATTTTAGGAATATTATTTTTAAAATTAAAATATCCTTTATTAGAAAACTGCCAAGAAAATTTATCTTCCTCGCTCAAAATAAAGTTTAATACTAAATTTTGCTTTTTTCTCATAATATTTAAATAAGAATAATTTTCTCCAATACTTGGGTGAAAGACATCGAAAGATTTAATTTCATCTGTTAAAGTTTGAAATTTTAACTCATCTATGATTTGTAAATCTTTAAATCTTTTTTTTTGGTCATCAATTATTTTTGACTTATATTCTAATACCTTTTGTTCAAGATTTATCTTTCGAGCCTTATTACTTAATAAAACTAAGTAAATATTTTTGTATTTTTTAAGATTTTTATTTTCTAAACTTAATTCGTTCTCAAAAACTAATAAATCTTCATTAGAATTATCTTCTGAAATAAAATTAAGTGGACTTAATTTATATTCTCTTTTGTCTGTTAAAGGTAAAGCGTTTTCATTTAATTTAAAATTCTTATATTTATTATTAGTAAACTTGCTTATGTTCCATGATTGAGCAACGTAGTGCTTACCTTTAGTTTGAAGACCAGCAACCCATCTCCAACTTAAAGTATTAGAGGCGGCGTCGCCATCGTATAAATGTTTCATAAAGAACTCTGCGCCTTTTTGCCAAGGTAAATTTAATGTAAATATCCAAATGCTAGCGAACCACATTCTAGTATGGTTGTGTAAATAATTATTTTCTTTAAGCTCTTTTACCCAATCATTAAAACATTCAATTTGAGTTTCACCGTTAATTGCTTTTTTATAATTATCATCCTCCTTTAATCCTTTTAAATCCTCTATAAAGTCAGTCCAAACTTGAGGTCTAAGTTCTAACCAACCTTTCCAATAAACTCTCCAAAATATTTCTTGGATATATTTTTCAATTTTTTGATATGGAAACTTTGCCAAAACTGTCTTTGCAACTTCATATTCAGTTATTAATCTGTGTGAGATATAAGGTGATAAGCAAGAAACATTTGATTTGTCTTTTGGCCCTAAATCAAAATTTCTTTTGAAACTATAATTTGCTAGTTCACTGTTTATAAAAACACCAAGCTGTTTCAAAGCTCCTTCTCTTGAGATTTCGAATTTCATTAGTCCTCGTCATCCCTCCAACCATCAATGAAAAGTTTCCAACAAGCAAATGATACGCAAATTATTCCTACAGAGAAACCTAGTAGAACCCCATTATTTTTTCCCAAATAAATCGTTCCATAATGAGTGCTTAGTATTGGTGGCAAAACTAATATTGCACCAATTATTAAATATCTAATTGCAAAAGGAGGTCTTTTCAAATTGAATTACCTTGATCTGTTGGCATTGATACACCAGAAGTAAACCAACAACTTTTACAATCTTTGTCATTTCCTCTCTCAACATGCCATAAATAGTAGAATTGTTTTTTTTCATCACTTAAAACTTTTACTCCATAAACAAATTTATCATCCGTGTTCATGATTAAATCTATTTTGTGAGAGAAATGATTTAAAAGAATTCTATAGTGTACATCATAAAGCATTATTCTAAAGCGATCATAAGGCCCGGTCATTTTTTTATTATCTGGATGAGCAAATAACCATGTTTGTTTTATCCCAGTGTCATCTTTATCATTATTCTTGAGAGCATTTAATTGAATTTTTATTACATCATAAGCAGATAAATTTTCTGCAGGTTTAATCATCTCTGCTTTAGCAGAATTTAACAAACCAACAAAAAAAATTATTATAAGTAATTTTTTCAATTCCATATTTTTTTCAAGGTCTCTTCTCTTTTACACCCCTTTTTATACATGAGGTATCTAATAAAGTTTTTTTCATAATAATCTTGGTGATAATCTTCGGCAGGATAAAATTTCTCAAATTTCCAAACTAAAGTTACAATTTTATTGTTGAATAGTTTTTCCAATTTTTTAAAGGATTTATCAATAAATTCTTTTTCTGGTTGTGTTTGAAAAAAAATTACCGATCTGTAGCTTTTTCCTTTGTCACAAAATTGTCCTGCAGAATCAAAAGGGTCAATATTTTTCCAATAAATATCCAAAAGTTTTTCATAATTAATTATTTTGGGATCGTATGTTACTTCAATAGCTTCTACATGGCCGGTGTCTTTGTAAATAACATCTTGGTAAGTTGGGTTTTTTAAATTTCCGCCAGAATAACCTGAGATAGTAGAAATAACTCCATTAATTTGATCAAATGACTCCTCCATACACCAAAAACATCCGCCAGCAAAGTAAGCTTTTTTATATTCTTGAGCATTTGCAAAATGGTTAATTATAAAAATTGAAATAATAATAAAATATTTTCTCATTATTAGATGATATATTAATATTTATGAAAAACGATGATCATATTGTCATAGATAATGATAGCGGAAAAATAGATAATATTTGTGAAGAGTGCAAAAATGAAGATGAAACTGTAAAACAAAATTTAATAATGTATAGCTACAAAATTTGTAATAGTTGTAATCTTTCTAAAAAAATATTTCCGCTTTAAATTCCTTTAAATAAAACTAGTATTAAAAATAAGAAAAAAGCTTGAACTAACCAGGAAACAACCACAACACCAAAAGCTTTCCATAAACTATCATAGTCTAAAGCAGATTTTACTGCTACTACCATGCAAGCAAGCATCCAAAAAGCTGACCCAACAAATGTTACTGTCATAAGTTCTGGAGTTACACCAAAAACCCTGATGAGACCAGGTGCACTTGAAAATCCAATTGTTCTTAAAAGTTCGCCGTGATCACTTTTAGTTTTATTATCTCCAAATAATTTAACACCAACAAAATAAATTATATAAGCCCAAACATACCAACTAAGTAAAGATAAAGCTGGAGCAATTAAAAAATTTGATGCTCCTAAATGTATCGATCCAACACCGGCTGCCAAACTAGACAAAACGACAACAGAACCAGCTTGAAAAGTTGCTTTTTTATCTTTTTCTACCTCTTCAAATAATTCTATATCAATTTTAATAGCTCTGAATATTCTACTTATAAACAAGTTAATCATTTATTTTACAAAAGGTTTTAAAAGTTTAAGAATTTTATTATGTAAACTTCTATTTGATGTAGCCAAAATATTGCCTCCAGTTTCCGCAGCTTGATTATCCCAATTAGTAACTATTGCTCCAGAATTTTTTATAATTGGTATCAATGGAAGTATATCATAAGGTTTTAAATTTGCCTCAATAACTGCATCGACTTTCCCCTCTGCAAGTAAACAATAATTTAAGGCATCAAATCCAGCTAACCTAAATGACCAACCAAACTTTTTAATGACTTTACGCTGTCTTTCGTAACTTAAAGTTCCGTGAAAATTTCCTATAATTTTTATACTTTTCAGATTGTCATTATTAGATGATCTAAGTATAAATCTTTTGTTATTTTTAAAGACATAAGAGTTAGTTTTGTTATTTATATAATATTTATTAAGCTCTGGAAAATTAGCTAATCCTAAAAGTGATTTGTCATGATATGACAAGCTAATTAAATTTGACCATGTCGGTGCGCCTATAACGAAAGCTCTTGTTCCATCAATAGGATCGATAGACCATTTTAAATGATTTGATGAATGCTTGTCCTGAAATTCTTCTCCAATAATTGAGTCATTGGGAAAATTCTTATTAATTAGAGTTCGAATATATTTTTCGAAAGCTTTATCAAAATTTGTCACGGGATCAAAATCTTTTTTTGATTTAGATTTGTTATTTACTTTTATTCCAGATTTTGATTTTTTCTTATAAAATAAGTTTAATTTTGAAGGTAATTTTTTTAAAAAGTTGAATGATTTTTTATAATTCATTATGTGTATATAACTTAATTTAAAATAAAATATATATGAAAATATCTAAAAATTTTGAGCCCTTAGTTGCAGGTGTAGCAGCCTCAGTGATTATAGGAATATTATCATTTTTGAGCTTTGAAACATCCACAGGATTTTGGTTAATGTTCTCTTTTGGCTCTACTACTCTTATAGTTTTAGTCTTTTACGAAAGTGAGTTTGCTCAACCGCCAAATATTTTTTTTGGCCACCTATTAGGAATTATTATAGGAATTTTATTTAATGAATTTTTTGGTATCTCATTTGTCACTCTTGGTTTATCGGTTGGAACAACTGTTACATTCATGATGTATTTAAAAATAATACATCCGCCGGCTGCAGCTAATCCTCTAATTGCTTTATTTGCTGACGTATCGATCAATTATATTATTTTTCCAGTATTTGTTGGAACTATTGTTATAATTGTTTCATCGGTTTTAATTAATAAATTTATCTTAAAAAGAACTTATCCAAAAAGATGGTTTTAATTTAATATAAATATTGCGCTATTTAAAACCAACGCATAGCTTGACCAAGATATATAGGGAATCATTAAATAGAAACTAATTTTATCTTTACTAAAATATTCTTTCATCAAAATTATTATAAATACTAAAATTATAATAAGATTTATTAATGCTAAACCAATTTGATGAAATCCAAAAAATACAATGGTCCATGTGCTATTAAAAAATATATGCACAAAATATAATTTAATTAATTTACTATCGAAAATTTTTATCCATATTTTCCAAATAGCTAACGACATCATCAAATATAAGCTCGACCATACAGGACCAAATACCCAACTTGGAGGGTTAAAACTTGGCAATATGATCTGTGAATACCAAGGCTCTTTAAATGCTGATGTCGCATAACCTCCTATTGCAGGTGCTACAAAGGTAATTAATAAAATTATAGTTAAAGATAAATATTTATTCTTTGTCATAATATGAGATATAACTAATTAATGTCAGAAAATCAGAAAAAAATATGGATTACAGGCGCAAGTAGTGGAATAGGAAAGGCTGTAGCTGAAAAATTTGCTAATGAAGGATGGAAAGTAGCTGTATCTGCTAGAAGAAAAGAATTACTTGATGAATTAGCTAAAAATCCAAATATTAAATCATTTCCGTTAGATGTAACAAATCGATCTCAAATAAGCGAGGTTTTTAAAAATATTATAAAAGAGTTTGAAAATTTAGACATATGTCTATTTTCAAGCGGAACATATGAACCAAAAGATGAACAAAGCATAGACCCAGATAAAATTAAAAATGTAATGAATGTAAATTTTTTAGGCGTTATCGATTGTGTAAAAGTTGTTGAGGATTATTTTAAAAATAAAAAATCTGGACATATTTCTATTGTATCATCAATAGCTGGTTACAGAGGTCTACCAAATTCAAGTGGTTATGGTCCCTCTAAAGCTGCTCTAACTAATTTTAGTGAAAGTATTTACTTTGATTTTAAAAAATTTGGAGTGAGGGTGTCAGTTGTATCACCAGGTTTCATTAAAACCCCATTGACTGATAAAAATGAATTTCCTATGCCATTTTTAAAAACTCCTGAATATGCTGCGGATAAAATTTATAATGGCTTGGTGAAAGCAAATTCTTTTGAAATTCATTTCCCAAAAGGGTTAACTTTAACTTTAAAATTTTTAAGAATATTACCTTATAGACTTTATTTATTTTTAGTAGACAAACTTGTTAAACGATAATTAAAGAAGAGAGTCAACGTATTCCCAATTGATTAGTTTATCGAAAAAATTTTCTAAGTAAGCTGGTCTTTTATTTCTATAATCTAGGTAATAGGAGTGTTCCCAAACATCACAGCCTAATATTGGTTTCATATTCTGAATTATTGGGTTTTCTGCATTTGGTGATTTAGTTACTACAAGATTATCTTCTTTTAAAGATAACCAACACCATCCAGATCCAAATTGAGTAACTCCAGCATTGATGAACTCTTCTCTGAATTTTTCAAAACTTCCAAAATTTTGCTTAATCTTATTTTCAAGTTTTGATGGAACGTTTCCGCCTCCATTAGGTTTCATGCACTTCCAAAAAAGATTATGATTCCAATGTTGGCTAGCGTTGTTAAAAATACCTGCTTTTTTTTCAGAAGATGATTTTTTAATTATATCTTCCAGAGACAATTTTTCATAGTCAGAATCTTTTATAAAATTATTTAAGTTAGTAATGTATGTTTGATGGTGCTTACCATGATGTAAATCTAAGGTTTGCTCTGACATAATTGGGGAAAGAGCTGAATTAGCATAATCTAATTTAGGAAGTTCAAACATATTAATCTTTTACAAACATCACAGTTAATTCTGCAACTTTAATTCCAAATTTAGTCATTGTCGCTCTGTTTATTGCCACACGCTCATCTTGCATGAAAATCCAATCGTCAAAAGTAATTTTAATATTTTTGCCTTTAACCGGCACAAGTAATACATACTCAAATTTAAAAGCTGGACCGTATGAATATCCTTTAGCTGTTCCAACTACATCAGAGGCTGTTCCCTCGTAGTTATGTTCATCAATTTTTTTAATAGTCCATTGACGAGTTTGTCTTTCCCCATCATTCCAATCAAAAACTTCGTCTAAAATTAATTGAGAACCATCCCATTTTCCGTTTAAATCAGCTTTAAATTGTCTTGTAACTTTTCCAGATCTATTTTGTAAAACTCCCCAAGCTTTGACATTACCCGATAAATAATTTTCGATAACTAACCTTGGTTTTTGATCTTTAAAATCTGTCGGTTTCATTTTATTTGCACATCCTGTTGTTAAAATTAGTAAAAATAGTACTATAAATTTTTTCATGACGAATATCTATTAGACATAGAGAATTGAATCAAGTTAATGTTTCTAGATTTAAAACCGCCTTCACAATAAGATAAGTAGAATTCCCACATACGCTTGAAATATTCATCAAAACCAAGTGGGCTAATTTTTTCCCATGTCCTTAAAAAATTTTTTCTCCAAGTTGCTAAAGTTCTGGCATAGTCATCCGAGTAAGTATTGATTTTTTCTAATTTAAGGTCATTTTTTTTAATTATATTCTCCATAAATTTAATTGAGGGTAAAAATCCACCTGGAAATATATATTTTTGAATAAAATCCTCATTCGCTCTATATCTTTCAAATAAGCCATCTTTAATCACAATGCCTTGAATTGCAGCAGTACCATTGTAATTAAGAACATTTTTAATTGTACCAAAATATTGGTCCATATATTTTTCACCGACAGCCTCTATCATTTCTATTGAAGCTACATGGTCGTACTTTTCCTTAAGATCTCTGTAATCCAAAAACTTTACATTAACTTTATTGTTTAAACCTGAGTTAAAAATCTTCTTTTTAGTAAATTCATATTGATTTTTTGAAATCGTGATACAGTCTACGCTTACATCATAATTTTTAGCTAAGAATTCAGCAAAACCACCCCAACCACATCCAATCTCTAAAACCTTGTTACCATTTTTTATATTCATTAAATTTATAAGCTCTTGAAATTTATTTCTTTGAGCGATTTCTAAATCATCTTTCTCGCTTTTATAGACTGCGCTGGAATAAGTGAGAGATTTATCAAGCCACAACGAAAAAAATTCATTCCCT
>CACDSA010000009.1 GCA_902555185.1 uncultured Pelagibacteraceae bacterium
TAGTGCAGAATTTTCAAAAAATAAAATTTTAGAGTTTTGTTTGTTAATTTCAATTCTAAAAAAAGTATCTACGTTGTTATTGTTGATTAAATTAACTCCCTCTAAAAAACCTTTAAAGATTATTTTTTTTACTTTTAAATTACATTTATTGAATATATTTTTTAAATTATTAAAATCATTTTTATTTATCAAAAAAAAAGACAATTCATGGGAATAAAGATTTCCAAATAATCCGATAGGCAAATTTTCAATCTTTTTTCCGTCTAGAAGATATTTTGAGTTAAAAATATGAAGAATGTTTTTCTTATTTTCAAATTCATCTATTTTCTGTTTAAGTAAATTAAGAATATATGTGATATTTTCTTTTACTAATTGTGAACCATTTAGTTTTTTATATCCTGAAAAATTAATCAAAGAAGTTTCGAAAAAATCTAAAATAATTACAACTTCTTTAAATACTAAATTAAGTTTTTTTTCTAATAAGAGAATATTTTCCTGGAATAAGTCATTTACTAAATCAGGATTTGAGATATTATTTTCTGAAAAACCTTGAGAAGGAATTTGATTTTCATATAAAATTTTAAATTCATCATTTTCTAAAATTTTAGTTGCAATAAAATTGCATTCATATTTATTTATTTCTAAGAAAAGAGTTGGTGAATTAATCTTCATAACTTATTTTAAAATAAGTTGATCTTTAATTCTATAATCAAAAGTTTTATATTTATTAAATTTACCTTGATCTTTAAGGCTCAAAAAGTTTTTTAGACTTATGTCGTAATTCTTTGAAGGTAGTTTTATGATTTGATTCTTTTTTGTCACCATGTCCCATCGTTGAGTTTCAAATAAATAAAAAGTTTTTATTTCATTTATGGGAAAATCGATAGTTTTCAAACCCTCATAAAAAATCTTAAAACTTTTTTCTTCACCAAAAACTATTGGCAAATTTTTAAATTCATCTAAATCTCGATAATTTATAAAAGAACCTTTGCTTGTGTAAAATTTCTTTTCTTTTTTGTTGTGAATTATCGCTATTGGGTTACTTTCAAAAATTGTAAATTTAATTTTAAATGGATAAATTTTTTTAATTTTAAAGTTGTCTATTAAATCTATTTCACTCAGTTTATTTTCTATTTTTTTAGCATCTAACATTAAAAGATTTGTATTATACAAGAATGATAATTTATCTTTAATCAATCTTTTTTCTAAAATTTTATTATTTTCAATTATGATTTCTTTTATTGTTATTTTTGAGTTAATATCTGAACTATTTTGAAAGTTATATGTACTTAAGAGTATTAGTAATAATAAATAAACCAAAATTCTTTTTTTCATCGATTAATGCTTGCATCTAATAAAATTTTTTCAATTAAATCTGGGAAGGAAATACCATAATAGCTTGCAATTTCTGGAACAAGGGAAAGACCTGTCATTCCAGGTTGTGTGTTTATTTCTAAAAGATAGAATTTATTTTTGAAAAATTTAAAATCAGTTCTTGTCACTCCTTTACAGTTTAAGGCTAAATGAGCTTTTTTTGCCAAAACTAAAACTTCTTTGTATTGACGTTTACTTAAATTTGCAGGCATAATATGTTTTGTCTTTGCTGATTTTTTATACTTTGCTTTATAATCGTAAAAAGATCTTTTTGGTATTAACTCAATTGCCCCAAGCGCTTTATCATTGAGCACTGCTGCTTGTATTTCTTGTCCACCCACAAACTGCTCTAATATAAGTTGATCATATTTTTTAAAAAGATTTTTAATCGAATAATTTAGTGTTTTATAATTTTTAATTATTTTTACACCTAAACTAGAACCCTCATTTACTGGTTTTATGACCAACGGAAAATTAATTTTTTTTTTTTTTAAATTTTTTTTTATATTTACATATTGATCAAGATTCTTTTTCACTACTATATATTTTGGAGTTAAAATTTTTTTTTTAATAAATATTTTTTTTGATATTATTTTATTCATAGCATTATATGAGCTAACTACTCCTGAATGAGTGTATGGAATACCTAAATATTCAAAATAGCTTTGAGCGATACCATCTTCACCATCTTTTCCATGTAATGCGTTAAAAATTACATCAGTTTTATTTTTATTGATTAATTTTAGACTTTTAAATTTCGGATCAAATGTTGAAACAATATACTTTTTTTTAACTAGAGCCTTTACGCAAGCTCTACCACTTTCTAGACTAATTTCTCTTTCTCCGGAGGTGCCTCCAAGTACAACAAGGGCTTTTTTAAATTTTTTTTTATTCACCTATGATTTTTATTTCAAGTTCTAAATTAATTCCTGTCTTATCAATTATTGTTTTTTTGACTTTGTTAATCAATTTTTCGATATCAGACGCTTTTGCTTTTCCATTGTTAATAAAAAAATTGCAGTGTTTTTCAGAAATTATAGCATCTCCTACTTTAAAATTATGACAACCATTTTCTTTAATTAACTGCCATACTTTTTTTTCACTATTAAGATTTTTAAAAGTGCTTCCACATGTCTTTACTTGACTCGGCTGGGATAATTTTTTTTTTTCAATCAAATTTTTTTGTTTTTTTTGAATATTTTCTGGTGAGTCAGTATTACCTTTAAGTTTAACTGACGTGATTATCAAATCCTTTGATAAATTTGTATCTCTGTAAAAGAATTGAATTTCCTCTCTCATTATTTCTTTTTCCTCACAAGAATTAATATTTATAGTGCTAATAGAAATTAAAATTTTTGAAATATCATTATTATAACATCCACTATTCATTATAACAGCTCCTCCGATAGAACCAGGTATACAAGATAAAAATTCAAAATTCCCAATACCATTATCTTTAGCAAAATTAGAAATTTTTCGGTCAAGTGCAGCGGCACCTGCAACAATAGTATTTTTGTCAATTAAATTTATTTGTGAAAAATTTGCTCCAAGTTTAATAACAACACCTTTTATACCATTATCTCTAATTAATGTGTTTGATCCTGCTCCAAGAATTGTGATTTTATGTTTATTTATCTTGTTGTCTTTCAAAAATTCTTTTAACTGATTATTATTTTCAGGTTTAAATAAGTACTCTGCTGGCCCACCTAAATTGAACCAACTGTAATTAGAAAGTTTAGTGTTATTTGAGATATTGTTTTTAAACTTTTGTAATAATTCTTGATTAGAACTCATAAATAGTTTTTCAATTCTCTCATATGTTTTGATATTAATCCAGCTCCCATACCTATAATAATTTCATCGCTAACTAAATTTTTTTTAAAATATTTTTGTATATCATTGTAAGTTTTAATTAGTATTACTTGAGTTTTTGAATTCTTGGAAATTAATTTTGCAAAATTCATTATATTTAATTTTGAATTTTTCTTTTCTCCAGCAGCATAGATTGGGCATAAAATCACTAAATTTGATTTAATAAAAGATTTAGAAAATTCTTTTTTTAAAGAGATTATTCTTGAATAACGATGAGGCTCAAAAACAGAGATTATTTTGCGACCTTTATAAACATTTTTAACTCCATCAAGAATTGACATGATTTCAGTGGGGTGGTGAGCATAATCATCATAAAAATCATTACTATTTTTTGAAAATAATTTTGTCATCCTACGCTGAACACCAGAAAATTTTTTAAGGGATTTTTTAATAATGTTTTTATTCACCCCTAAATTAAGACATACGGCTATAGCTGCTGTAGCGTTTAATACATTATGTTTGCCCAATAATTTTAATTTAATATTTCTTATGGTGTTCTTTGTTTTATCAACACCTTTGAATGTTAAATCAAATATTGTAAAATCGATTTTATACCTTATGTTAGATATTTGATATTGTGCTTTCTTACTTTCACCATAAGTAAGTATATTTTTATTTTTAATTTTATTAAATATTTTTTTTATATTTTTACTATCAATACAAATTATTGACTTACCTGTAGGGGGAGTTTTTTCTATAAATTTTATAAAAGAATTCTCTAGGTTTTTATAGTTTTTGTAATAATCAAGATGTTCATAATCAATGTTGGTTACTATAGAATAATTTATAGGTAGTTTAAGAAAACTACCATCTGACTCATCGGCTTCTAAAATTGCCCATTCGCCTTTGCCTAACTTAGCGTTGCTGTTCAAAGAGTTTATAACTCCACCATTTATTATTGTAGGGTCAAGTTTTTGATCTGATAATATCTTTGAGACTAATGACGTTGTGGTAGTTTTACCATGAGAACCAGTGATTATTACGTTTTTTTTGAGAGAAACAACATCAGCTAAAATATCTGCTCTTGAATATATTGGTATTTTTTTTGCTTTTGCATATTTTATTTCAGAATTATTATTTTTTATTGCCGAAGATTTAACAATTATTGTTGCGTTTTTAATATTTTTTTTTGAGTGTCCAGAAAAAACTTTTATACCTGATTTAGAACAGCTTAAAGTATTTTTGTTTTTACATTGATCGCTTCCTTGAATTCTAAAGCCCATATTTTTCATAATCTGAGCTAAACCACTCATACCAATACCTCCAATACCGATGAAGTGTATAACTTCTTTTTGACCTAAATTAATTTTTTTCATTAGTTATTTCTTCTATTGTTCTATCTATAATATTATAGACATTTTTATCAGAGTGGTTTCTTTGATTTTTAGCAATTTTATTTAATATAGATTTATTATCGTAAAACTCTTTAATATAACTCAATAATTTATTATTAAGGTCTTTTTCCTCAAGTAAAAAAGCATAATTTTTTCTTTGATAGTACAAAGCATTTTTATGTTGATGGTTATCTGCTGAAGACGGAAGAGGTACTGATATAAATGGAATATTAGCATTAGTTAGTTCTGCTTGAATAGAAGATCCAGATCTCGTTATTGCTAAATTTATTTTTGAGAAAAATTCAATTAAATCATTACTAAAATTAAATGTCTCAAATTCAATTTTTTTTTCTTCATAGAATGATTTCAGTTTTTCATTTTGACTAGGTAAGCAGTGTTGATAAATCTTTAATGGTATTTTTTCTTCAGAACATTCATAAAAAATATTCGGTAGAACCTCTGCAAACACTCTAGCAGCTTGACTACCTCCAAGCACTAATATGCTAAATTTGTTAATTTCTAAGTTATTAACATTTTTATCCTTAAATTGAATAATTTCCTTCCTAATGATATTGCCTACTTGAATAATTTTATTTTTATATCTCTCATTAATTCCCTCGAGTTCTTTATACGAAACCAAAATTTTTTTACAAAAAGGTAGTAATAATTTATTAGCTTTTCCAATGATCAAGTTATTTTCATAAATAACAAATTTAATATTTAGAATACTTGCGGCAATACATAAAGGAAAAGATGCATAACCACCCATTCCAATAATTATTGTGGGTCTGTTGAAAATTAAAAAAATGATAGATCTTAGAACTGCGTAAAATATTATAACTATAGATAAGATAATAGTAAGTATATTTTTTGATGCTATTGGTGATGATGGCAAAATTGAAACATTTAAGTTGTTAAATTTTCTCAAAAACAAAAATCCTCTTTTGTCTGTTATTAAATGGACTTTATAATCTCTATTTCTTAAATGGGCTGCAAGATTGCAGCCAGGAAATACATGACCCCCTGTGCCGCCCGCAGCGATTAATGCTTTTTTTTTCTTATTCATATAAATAAGTTGTATTTTTAGTATAGTTTAAGATTACTCCAGCTAATATTGCACTTCCAAATAATGAAGATCCACCATAACTTAAAAACGGCAAAGTCATACCAGTAGTAGGAATCAAACTCGTATTAACACCAACATGAATAAATGTTTGAAAAACTAAAAGTGAGGCAAGGCCACATAAAGAAATCTTTATTAATTTATTATCTTGATAAATACAATTTTTTATAATCCTAAATGAGATGTATAAAAATATGAAAATAATCATAATTGAAATTATTGATCCATATTCTTCTGAAATTATGGCAATTATATAATCTGTATGAGCTTCTGGAACATTATCTTTTAAAATTCCCTCACCCATACCTTGTCCTTTCCAACCTCCAAGTTTTATTGCGTCTAATGCAGATGAAGATTGAAATTGATCACCTTTGTTAGGGTCTACAAATGAAATTAAGCGATTAGTGATATATCCAAATTTTTGAGGCATTGATACTAACAACAGACTTATCAAAATTAAAAAAATTGAAAAGAAACCGAACATGTAAAATAAACTAACTCCTGAAATAAAAACCGTAGCAGCCCAGCTTCCAACTAATAAAATAGATTGACCAAGATCAGGTTGATCAATTAAAAGAATAATTACCGCTGAAAGCAATAAAAAACTTAATAAATATTTTACCTGGGAATTTTGAAGTTTTTCAATAGTCAAGATTTTTACTGTAGTTAATATAAAGAAAGGTTTTAGTAATTCTATAGGTTGTAATCTAAAAAAATAAAAGTCTAACCATCTTTTAGCGCCCTTAACTTCAACCCCAAATAAAGGAACTAAAGCAAGAAAAATAAAAGATAAAATGAACAAAGGTATAATAATCTTTTTTAAAAATGAGGTTTCTAAAATTGAAATAAAGATCATGATAATCAAAGCTAAGAAAGTAAAAATTAAATGTTTTGAAAAGAAAAAATAATAGTCCTTATTTAATCGTTCGCCAGCTAAAGATGAAGTAGAGGAAAATGAAAAAAATAAACCGAGAAAAAACAAACCCACAAAACAAAAAAAAATTTTTTTGTCTATATTTCTCCAATAATTAGAAAATTTAAGTTTAAATATATTTTCGTGCATAAAGTTTACTTAATTTTTTAAATTTAATTCCCCTTTTTTCAAAATTTAAAAATTGATCAAAAGAAGCTGCGGCTGGGCTAAATAATATTGAATTCTCTTTTTTATTAAAAAACTTTATGTCTTTAAAAATTTGAATTAAGGATTTGTTTAAATTTTTAGCAACGTAATAATTTAATTTATTTTGTATTTGTTTTTTAAAAAAGTTTATGTTTTTCCCAATTATATAAGATTTAATTATATTTTTTTTTAAGTTATTTAAATTAATTCTGTCATTTTTCTTTGGTAAACCTCCTAAGATCCAATAAATATTTTTTGTATTTTTCAAAGCAAATTTTGATGCCTCAAATGAGGTTGCTTTCGAGTCGTTTATAAAAGTTAGATTTTTCCTTTGTAGAAAAATTTCATACCTATGAGGTAAGCCTTTAAAAGTTTTTAATGATCTAAAAAAAGATTTGTTGCTTATTTTCAACAATTTTGACAGTGAAAAAACAAAAGACATATTTTCATTGTTAATATCTGAAGTTAAATATTGATTATTTAAATTTGATTTGTATTTAAAATATTTTTTAATATTTGGAATAATCAATTTTGACAATAATTTTCTTTTTTTAAACTTAAATTTTAGTTTTTTATTCAATATAGCGTATTGGCTTTTGTTTTGATGTTGAAAAATTTTAAATTTTGACTCAATATAGTTTTTCATATTTCCATGCCAGTTAATATGGTCATTAGTAATATTTAATAGTAGCGCATAGTCTGGTCGAATAAATTTTGAATGTGCAAGTTGGAAAGAAGACGCTTCGATAACTAAAAAATTATCTTTTTTTATTTTAAGATTTAGAATCGGGGTTCCAATATTTCCCCCAAGTACCACTTTAAATTTATTTTTCCTAAGAACGTGTGATATAATTTTACATGTTGTTGATTTTCCATTTGTTCCAGTAACAACAATACTTTTATTAAATTTTTTTAATAAGAAAATAAGATCGATATCGGTAATTATTTTATGTCTGAATTTAATTAACTTTTTTTTATTTTTTGACTCATTCAAACTTACTCCTGGGCTTAAAACTATAAAATCAACGTTTTTTATTGTCTCTTTAAGATTATTAGTTCTTCTGTTTTTATACAGTCCTTCTATATTGTCATCCCAAACCTGATATTTGTTAATATTATTTTTTTTAAAAAAATTAACAATTGATTGACCGGTTAAACCCAATCCATAAACTAGAAAAGATAGTTCTTTAAGGTTTTTAAAAGATGCCATCTTTTACCTAAGTTTTAAAGTGGCTAAACCAATTAAAGCTAAAATAATTGCTATAATCCAAAAACGAATAACAATTGTCGATTCAGCCCAACCTTTTTTTTCAAAATGGTGGTGAATAGGTGCCATTTTAAAAATTCTTTTACCTGTAAGTTTAAAGGATATAACTTGTATTATTACTGAAGCGGTCTCTAAAACAAATAAACCTCCAATAATCGCTAACACTATTTCATGTTTAACAATAATTGCTATAGCTGCCAAAGAACCTCCAAGAGATAAGGAACCAGTATCACCCATAAAAATTTTTGCAGGTGGCGCGTTGTACCACAGAAAACCTAAGCACGCTCCTACAATTGAACCGCAAAAAATTGATAACTCGCCTACATCTGGAATATATTGAATTTGTAGATATTCTGAAAAAATTGTATTACCAACCACATATGAAATAAGTGTAAAAGAAAGTGCTACTAACATTACAGGGACAGTTGCCAATCCATCAAGACCGTCTGTCAAATTTACAGCATTTGATGCTCCTATTATTACAAATAGGCCAAATGGAATAAAAAATAATTCCATGTGCCAAATTAAGTTTTTTAAAAAAGGGAAATAAAGGTTAAATAAAAAATCATGATTTGAGTATTTGATCAAAATTGTAAAGGTTAATACACCTATAATTAATTGACCTAAAAATTTATAACTTGATTTCAGACCTCTAGAATTTTTAAACTTAATTTTTAGCACATCATCTACAAGTCCAAGAGCACCTAAACTTAAAGATACAAAAATTAATGTCCAAACATATATGTTTCTAAGATCTGCCCAAAGTAAAGTACTTGATATTATACCTATAATAATAATAACCCCTCCCATCGTTGGAGTTCCAGATTTTTTTATAATGTGGTCTATTGGTCCATCTTGCCTGATCGGTCCGGTAATCATTTTCTCAGAAAAAATTTTTATTAAAGGAGCTCCTATTAAAAAAACTATAACTAAAGAGGTCATGACAGATAGTCCTGTCCTAAATGTTAAATACTTAAATACATTAAAGAAAGAATATTGCTCAATAAGTGAGGTAAAAAAGTGAAATAACATTTAAAAACCTTTAATTATTTTTTTACTAATATTATTTAAACCTGTCGCGTTTGATCCTTTAATCATTAAATAATCATTATTAGCTATAATGGTATTTAAAGTAAAATCTATATCTTCATCCCTTTGAAAAATATTACCCCTCTTAGCTTTGTCAATATTCTTATAAGTGATTAGAGTTTTGCTTCCCTTTATAAACACTTTATCTATATCTGAATTGTTAATAACTTTTGATAAATCTTTATGTAAAGACTCAGACTTTTTTCCTAATTCAAGCATGTCTCCTAGTATAAGGTATTTTTTAAATTTTTGTTTTTTTATAGAGTTAAAATTTTGAATTGCATTTTTCACAGACAGCGGATTAGCATTATAGCTCTCATCGATTAAATTAAATTTTTTATTGTATCTCCTGATTTTATATATTTTCCCCCTTCCTTCTGTGAGCTCAAGATTTTTGAAATATTTTGATATTGAGTCTAAATTTAAATTAAGAGATTTAAGTACTGCTATGGATGACAATATATTATAGATATTAAGATTGTTATTCTCTAATTTTAGAATCTGGTTTTTGATTTTGATAGTTAATTTTTTATTGATTTTATTTTTAGAAAAATTAAGTGGATATACATCAGAGTTTTTTGTTAATCCAAAAGATACTAAATTTAAATTACGTTTTTTTGCTTTCTTCTTTAAAAAATTGAAGAAGATATCATCTCTATTTAAAATAATAGTACCACCTTCCTCTATATTTCTTAATATTTCACTTTTTGCCTCGGCTATACCTTTAATATTTTTAAAGTTTTCTATATGAGCTTCACCAATATTTGTAATAATTCCTAAATGTGGTCGTATAATTTTTGTCAAAGCATTGATTTCTCCAGCATTACTCATGCCAACCTCAAAAACACCAAATTCATGACTGGTTTTTAATTGTGATAAACTTAGAGGAACGCCATAATGATTATTATAGGACTTTGGAGAACATAAGGTGTCTCCAAAATTATCTAATAAATCTTTGATCAAGTTTTTTAACGAAGTTTTTCCTGCACTTCCTGTAATAGCAATTATCTTGGAGCGTGTGTTATCTCTCTTTAATTCTGCGTATTTATTTAAAAATCTGGTTTCATTTTCAACTTTAAGAAACTTATTTTTATATTTTTTTAAATTTTTGGAGGAGATTATATATTTTGCACCTTTTTTGAGAGCTTTTGGAACAAAATTAATTCCATTATTTTTTTTTCCTCTAATAGTTAAAAATAAATTACCTTTTTTAATTACCCTAGAGTCAATAGCAAGACCGTGAAAATTTTTGACTTTAAAATTTTTATTAATAGTTCTAATTATTTTTTTATTTTGTAAGAAAGTTTGATCTTTATTAGATATTCTCTTTAAATTAAGGTTAAATTTTTTTACAATTTGCTTATCAGAAATAAAAATCTTTTTGTATTTATAAATTTGCTCAGATTCATGACCTTTACCAGCAACTAGTATAATTTCATTGGGCTCTGCATTTAAAATTGAAAGTTTAATTGCTTTTTCTCTATTTCCTATATCAAAACTTTTAGTATTTTTAATATTTTGTAAAATTTGTTTTCTTATCTTTTGAGGATTTTCATTTCTAGGATTATCGTCTGTTACGTAAATTTTATCACAATGAGTATTAGCTATACTAGCCATTAAAGGTCTTTTTTTAAAGTCTCTATCTCCCCCACAGCCGAATACTAAAGAGACATTTTTTTTTGGATATCTTAATTTTATTGCTTTTAATGTTTTTTCAAGTGCATCAGGAGTGTGTGCAAAATCAATGTAAACTTTTATATTATTTTTAAATTTTCTAACTAATTCGAACCTACCGCTTACATCTTTAATATTTTTTAACGATTTAAAAATTTTATTTTCGTCAATATTGCAAGCTTTTGCGGCGATAATAGCCATTGAAAGATTTTTCAATTGATAATCATTTGTTTTATTTTTAAGAAATTTTTTCAGTTTTGTTCTTGTTGCACTTATATCTACTAATCTAAGATTTCTTTTGTTAGATATGATTTTTAATTTTGGATATTCTTTTAAATCTTTATCTGTGATAATTAATTTTTTTTCAGATAAAATATTTTTAAACAAATGTAATTTAGCGTTTAGGTACGATTTCATATTTTTATGATAGTCGAGATGATCTTGGCTAAAATTTGTAAATATACCTGCTTTAAAATTTATATGTTCAACTCTTTTTTGGTAAAGCCCATGACTTGATGCTTCAATTATTACATTTTCTATTTTTCTCCTTTTTAATTTAAGTAATGTTTTATGTAGTGTTATCGGGTCTGGTGAGGTAATGTTGGAATTGATTATTTTTCCATTAATTTTAATACCTAAAGTACCTATTGAAGCTACAGGAATATTGTTAAGTTTTAAAATCTGATAAAATAAATCTGCTACTGAGGTTTTGCCATTTGTACCAGTAACAGCAAAAATATTTTTTGGTTTTAAGTTATAGAATTTTGAACAAATTTTACTTAAAAGAAATCTTATGTCTGAGGTTTTCTTTATTATTAAATTTTTTTTAGAATATTTACAATTTTTAGAACATATTATTACTGAAGCACCCTTTTTTACAGCCTCATTAATATAATTTTCTCCATTAAATTTATTTCCTTTGATAGCAAAAAAAATAAAGCCTTTTTTTACTTTTTTGCTACTTGTTGATAATCCTCTAATCTTGATTTTTTTATCTTTATTCGGGAGATCTTTAATTAATTCTTTCAACAACATGTTGGATATTAAGATCTTTATTTTTTATGGCTAAAATTGGTCCAATTTTTTTTATAATTCTGCCAGCTACATATACCGAGTTCCAACCAGCTTCATTACGAGTACCTCTGATTTTCGTTCCTTTATAGTTATAAATTAAATCTTTTGCCACTTGGGGATTTTCAAGCATTACTAACAAAGCATATTTTGGTTTTTGATATGGAAAAACTGAAATAAAAGTATTTAATTGTTTACTTTTGTTATTATAATTTTCGGAAGTTCCAGTTTTTCCTCCTACATTATAACCATGTATATCTGCTAAGCTTGCTGTTCCTTCGTCTTCAGTTACAACTTTTCTTAAAATTTTATTTATTTTATTACTTGTTTCTTCTGAAATTAGTCTCACTTTTTTTTTATTGATTTTTTGTTCTTTAATTAAACTTGGTTTTACTTTTATTCCTCCATTAGTTAAAGCAGCATACACTGTTGCTGCCTGTAGAGGTGTCGTTGTTATACCGTGGCCAAATGAAACTGTTTCTAATTTACATTTATTCCATTTAAAATGAATAGGATTTCCTACTTCATCTAATTGTATATCTGGTGTACTTAATAGACTTGCTTCTTTTAAAAATTGCTTAAATTTTTCTTCTCCAATTTTTTTTCCAATTAATAAAGTTCCAATATTAGAAGATCTAATTAAAATATCTTCAACAGTTAAATTTTTTGGAAATTTTTTCATATCTGAAATTTCGTGTTTTGAGCATTTCACTGTTTGAGGAATATTATTTATAATTGTATTTGGGTTTACAAGGTTGTTATCTAATGCAAGTGCGATTGTAAAAGTTTTAAATATTGAACCTAATTCATAAACTCCTTTTGTAATCTTATTTATATATTTTTTGTCTTTTAAATTTCCTCTAATATTTATGTCAAAATCTGGAAGAGATACTAAAGATAAAATTTCACCATTTTCTACATCCATAAGCAAGGCACCTGCGCCCGTGGCTTGAAAAGTAAGGATTGCATTATTTAGTTCCTTGTTTATCAGGTGTTGAAGATTTGTATCCAAAGTTAATTGCAAAGGTTGATTTAATAATCTTTTATCTTTTAATTCTTTATCAAAATATCGCTCTAAACCTGAAACTCCATAATTGTCGTAGTCCACCTGACCAATGATATGACTGAATAAACTTGAATGAGTATAAATTCTTGATTGAAAGGGTTCGAAAATAATTCCTTTTTCCCCTAGAGACCATAATTTTTCTTTTTCAGTTTGGGTAATACGTTTTTTTAAATAAAAATATTTATTTTTAAGAAGACTTTTTTCTATTTTTTTTGCATTTAATTCTGGAAAATTAAGCCTGATCTTAATTAAAAAGTTTTCTTTATTCTTTATATGCGAAGGATTTATTGCTGCATGAAATGATTTTATATTTCTTGAAATCAAAATCCCATTTCTGTCAATAATATCCCTTCTATTAAGTGTAAATTTTTCAAATTTATCCTGTTGACTGAAAAGTTCTATTTTATTCGAGGAGATATGAATAATTCTTAGACTAAATATAAAAATTAGTGAAAAAAATAAAAAAAATAGTAAATAGATTCTGTCCTGAAAATAATTATTTTTTTGTGAAAATTTATTTTTTTTACTCGTAGCAAGATAATCCTCAAAGTAAAAGCTTTTTTGATTAGGGTTGCTGTACTTATTTTTTTTGTATTTTTTTCTCATTATAATTTTCCTGAAGAGCCAATTTATTTTGAAAATCCATGAAACTTGAAATACTTAAAAATATTTTAGAATATTCCATGGGAAAATATTTACTATTATCTAGATGTTCAATTTTTTTTTCAATCATAACTGGTGAGCTTAGGTAAGAGTACTCGAGTTGCGACTCGTTAAGATCTTTTTCTTTTATAAAAATTTTTTTACTGAGATTGTAAATTTTTTTTTCTATATCTCTTGACTGGTTCTTTATAATTGAAGTTCCAATAAGTAACGTCGAAAAAATAATTACAGAAATAAAGATTTTAAGTTTAAACATACAACCTTTCAGTATCTAAATATTTACTAAATTTTTGAATTAATTCATGAGGATAAATAAATTTATTTTTATTTCTTACAGCAAATCTTAATTTGGCAGACCTAGAGGGATTATTAACTCTTAATTCTCTTGTTGTTGGTTTTATAATCTTGTTTGTATATTTCTCAAACAATACGAAATTATCACTTTCATTTTCAGGTAAATATCTAGATGGTTTTGATTTATTCATAGAAAAATTATTAAAAAAATATTTTACAATTTTGTCTTCGATAGAATGAAAACTTACAATAATAATTTTTCCACCTGGCTTTAAGAATTTAGTAGCGCAAATTATTCCATTGATAAGCTCTGATATTTCTTTATTTACAAATATTCTCAAGGCTTGAAAAGTTTTTGTACTTGGATTGATTTTTTTAAAATAATTTTTTTTTTTACTTTTTTCAATTATTTGAACTAATTCATCCGCTTTAGTTATTTTTTTCTTTAATCTAGCTTTAACAATATTTTTCGCTATTCTTGAGGCATCCCTTTCTTCACCTAAAATTTTTATAATTAATTTTAAATTTGTTTCACTTAAATTATTTACAGCTTCTTGGGCAGAAATGTTTGATAGACCCATTGTCATATCTAGCTTATCCTTTGATTTAAAAGAAAATCCTCTAGTTAAATCATTTAGTTGGATTGATGAAAGCCCTAGATCAAAAATTATTGTATCTGCATTTTCTTTTAAAATTTTACTTAACTCACTAAATTTTGATTGATAAAATTTAAATCTATTCTTAAAATTTTTTTCTAAATTTGTAGCTATTGATTTAACAGACATGTCTCTATCTAAAGCAATTACCCTAGTCCTAGGGAATTTTAATAATGCTTTTGAATAACCTCCGCCACCAAAAGTGCAGTCAATAAAAAAACCACCTTTTGAAGGGTTACAGATTTCAATGATTTCACTCAACATTACTGGAAAATGTGATAATTCCAGTGATGATGTTTGAGTTTTCATTCGATTTTGAAAAAATCATTAAAATTTTTGTCTTCTTAGAAATGCAGGAATTTCAAAATCCTCGTCTTCCGTATTTTCATTATCAAATAGTTGATCGGATGCTACATCTTCTTCTAGAACTTGAGCTTCAGCTTCTTGGGGGTTTTGCTCTTCAGAAAAAAGCATAGGAGTTCGCTCTTCTTCTAGAGAGTCATGTGTTGTATTGTTTGTTTTATCGAATGTATTTCCCATTCTTGTTTCGCTGTTTTCCATGTAGGAAGCACTTTCAATAGAAACACCCTCTGGAATATCATCTATAGCAATTGAATTTGTTAATGAATTATCTGCGGTATTCTTTTCTTCATTTTTCTCAAAACTATCAATAAGTGCATTTTGCTCTTCACTGTTTTTTATTTCGTAGCTTTCATCAAGTTTAAGTGCAGTTGCTCCATCAATAGAATTAACAATATTTTGGTCTAAATTATTTTTTGAAAAAAGATTTTCAGAAAAATTGTTTCCTCTATTGTTTGAACCATTAACAATGTTTAATACAGGTTTTGATTCTTGAACAACTGTAGATCCTTTTAAAGAAGTTGCTACAATTGAAACTCTAATTTTGCCGCTCATATTTTGATCCTTAATAGCTCCAAATATTAGTTCCGCTTCAGGGTCTACTTCAGCTCTGATTTTATTCACTGCCGCATCTACTTCAAAAAGTGTTAAATCGCTTCCACCAGTAATATTAATTAATAATCCCTTAGCTCCTTGTAAGGTATATTCATCTATTAGTGGATTGTTCAGTGCAAGATCTGTTGCAACCATTGCTCTATTTTCACCCTCTGCTTCCCCAGTTCCCATCATTGCTTTGCCGCTAGAACTCATCACTGTTTCCACATCAGCAAAATCCAAATTTATCATTCCAGGCCTTACCATAAGATCTGTAATACTTTGAACACCATGTTTTAATACATCGTTTGAAAGACTAAAGGACTCTTCAAATCCAGTAGACTCATTTGCAATTTTAAAAAGATTCTGATTTGGTACTACTATTGTTGTATCTAAATGTTTTTTCAATTCCTCTAATCCGCTTGTTGCTCTTCTCATTCTTTTTGGTCCTTCATAAGCAAAAGGTAATGTTGTAACTCCTACAGTTAGAATATTCATTTCTCTTGCGGCTCTTGCAATTACATGTGACGCTCCAGTGCCTGTTCCTCCTCCCATACCAGACGCAATAAAAACCATATTGCTCCCTTGAATATAATTTACAATTTCATTCATTGACTCATCTGCGGCTGCTTGCCCAATGTCATGTTTTGCTCCTGCACCAAGTCCTTTTGTTAAATTCATTCCAATTTGTATTTTGGCATCAGCTTTGCTCATTTTAAGATCCTGGGCATCAGTATTTACTGCAACAAACTCTACTCCCTGCATTCCTGCTTCAATCATTGCATTAATTGCATTTCCACCTGCTCCACCAACTCCTATTACCAATATCCTAGGTTTAAGTTCTCTTAGTTCGCCACCTCCAACATTTATACTCATTACAGCTCCCCTTTCTGTTTATTGTCCCATTTTAAGTTAGACCTGTTTTGAAAAGCTTTTTTTCTTGCGAAAGCTTTAAATTTTTCAAAATTTTTAGGTTCCCAAATTTGAAAAGTTTGGCCTAACCCAACAAATAAAATATTGCTTCTTATTTTTGCATGATTAAGTAATTTTTCAGAAATTGATATTCTACCTTCCGTATCAAATTGTAAGTTCTCACTTTCTGACAGAATAGAAGTTGCAAAGAAATCTCTTTTGTCTTCAAATGGATTTAAAGAGTCAATTGTTTTGGATAATTTCTCAACTCTGTCTTGAGAACATGCTTCAAGAGCAGAATGGTTAAAAGAGGGATAGCTGATAAAACCGTTATATCCCATTGAATTTAAATATGATCTAAAAGTCGCTGGCACTGATACACGACCTTTCTTGTCTAATTTGTTTTCGTAACTTGATAAAAACATTTTTTAAAAAAAACTCACTGTTTATTACTTTTTTCAAATCACCCTCCATTATGGGATTATTTGGGATAGTATGGGTTTTTAAAAAATAGTCAATAAGATTGTAATAAGTCTTATAGTACAAAAGTAGAACGGAATTATTAGATTAAAAGCCAGATAATCTGTAAGCCGGGTTCTGTCATTGAAGATGTCATTTATCTAGGCTTAAGTTCACACTTAAGCTCAAGCGGTTAACCCAGAAGACTAACTAAAGACCGTTTTTTGCATTATATGCGTTGTCTTCTCTATTTAACCTTGCTCCCAGTGGGGTTTGCCGTGCGTTTTTTGTTACCAAAAAACCGGTGAGCTCTTACCTCGCCGTTTCACCCTTGCCTTGATAAGGCGGTTTAATTTCTGTGGCACTGTCCCTAAAGTTTCCTTTGCCAGTAGTTAACTGGCACTGTGTCTTTATGGAGCCCGGACTTTCCTCTGCTAACCTATTTAACAGCGACAATCCAATTATCTGGCACAACTAATCTATTCAATTAAAAAGTGTTTTTCAAGGCAATTTAGTCACTAGTCAAAAAAATGCTTATTTTTAGGGTTTTTTTATCAATTACACCTGATACTTTTTTTGGCAAGTATCGTCGTTGAAAAGCCTTAATAATAAATTTGTCATTTTTAGACCTTTTTTCAATCTCAAAATATCTATATCCAAGCTTATGTAAATTTTTGAAAAATAAATACTCTACATTCTTCTTTGATAAATTATTGATATTTAAACTTCTTTCTTTGTACCATTTTCCCAACTTAAATTTACTAAGTTTTTTCCAAGGAAATTTCTCTCCAGGATCAATTTTTCTGAGTGGTGCTATGTCAGAGTGACCTAAAAAATGCTCAGTTCTAATTTTATATTCTTTTTTCAATTTTTTACATAATCCTATTAAACTGTTCATTTGCAATTTTGGAAAATTTTCATATCCATGATCGTGGCCTTTATTTTCCAGTTCAATTCCTATTGAATTTAAATTTAAATTGTTTTGATCAAACCACTTTGATTTTCCAGCATGCCAAGCTATATTTTTCTCGCTAACTAATTGAATTATTTTACCTTTTTTATCGATTAAGTAATGACAGCTTACTTTTGATAATGGGTCGGTTAAGCGTTTAATAGATACAATCTGGGATTGCATTCCTGTATAATGTATAATTACAAATTTTATTTGTTTTTTTGACCTAATGGTATTTGAAAAATTTGGAGATAAATTTGTGTTATTTTTCATAATTAAGCTATTTTAAACAAGAAAATACCAAAAAATTACTTTTTTTAATGTTTTTATTTATAGAATAATAAATTAGTTTGTATATATAGCATATATTTATGAGATTAAGAAAAAACTTAGTTATAGCGATTTTTGTCACCTTAATTACTTTTGCTCAATTTCATGCGAAAGCAACGGAAGAATGTTTCGAAGGTATCAGCAGGGGTATATTTAAATTTAACATGTTTTTTGATGATATTGTGTTGGAACCAGTAGCCAAAGGGTACTCAAAATTACCTAATCCCATAAAAGCTGGTACAAGTAACTTTACATCAAATATTTCGACACTTCTTTCATTGCCTAACTCTCTGCTCCAAGGAAATTTAAAAGAGTTTGGTCATGCTGCTGGAAGTTTTTTGGTAAATACTACAGTTGGAATTTTAGGATTTCTAAACCCCGCGGAAAGGATTGGGTTAAAACCCAATAAAGAAGATACTGGACAAACTTTAGCCACTTATGGAGTCGGTTCTGGATGTTATTTTGTACTTCCAATTTTAGGTCCTACTACTGTAAGAGATTCTGTGGGATTAATCGCAGACACATTCATCGATCCCTTTGCACACGTAACATTAAGAGAAAACGAGTTACTTGGGGTTTCAGGAAATAATTTTGATTATTACTCATTTAAAGGGACAAATGCAATTGATTTTCGTTCTGATAACTTGGCAAACTTTTCAAGTTTAGAAAAAAATTCAATTGATCTCTATGCTTCTTTTAAAAGTATTTATTTGCAAGACAGAGAAAACAAAATTGAAAATTCACAAGATGACCAGGATGACTGGGGAAATTTAGATAACTAAATAATTTTAATGAAAAAATTATTATTTGTTATAGTTACTTTATTGATAATTGCAAATAACTCATTACAGGCCTATAGCAGCTCTCCAAAAGAATTTGTGAAAGAACTAGTAGAAGATGCAATTACTAAATTAGCAGATAAAAGTGTGTCATCTGATGATAAAAAATTATTTATAGAGAAAATTGCTCTTGAGAATGTAGATATTAAAGCTTTGGGAATGTACACTCTTGGCGAACTACGTAAATCTGCAAATAAAAAAGACTTAGAAAAATATGAACTAGCTTTTGAAAAATATTTTTTGAAAAGCTTAACCTCAAGATTAAGTGACTATTCGGAAAGTAAGTTCGAAGTAACCAACTCTGATCAGAAGAGTTCAAATTATACAATAGTAAGCTCTAAAATAATTCCAAGTGATGGAAATCCTGAAATTAAAATCGATTGGAGAATCTATACTAAAAATCCTAATAAACCATTAATAAGAGATTTAATTGTTGAGGGGCTTAGTTTAGCTCGGACACAAAAGGAAGAATTTACTTCAATTTTAAGTTCTAATAATAATGATATTAATATTTTAATTACTAAACTTAAAGAATTCGTTCAAAATTAAATTTGGTGGGCCCGCCAGGACTCGAACCTGGGACCAATACATTATGAGTGTACTGCTCTAACCAACTGAGCTACAGGCCCTTTGCATAAAAACTACTTATACAAGTCTTTTAATTTAAATTCAATTTAAGATTTTTAATTACTAATTAAAATTTAGTATTAAATTTTCTATCTCATATCTTGGTTGTTTTTAATGTTACTTTTTAATAATGAAACTTGGTAAATACTTATATTTAATTTTTCTCCAAAAATTATCTTTATCCATGAACTCTGGATCATTTGTTCCAGGTCTCTTTTTCCACTGAGTGGTATAATATTTTCTCATTTTGATCTTTATAGGCAAAACGCTTTTTTCTTCGATGTAATAATATATTGCAATAGATTTTCTGTGCACGTTGTTTGGGCAAGTTATGTCATCAGGAAAACCATGGTTTGAATTTTTATCTGTTCTAAATATTAAAGCATTATTCAAGTTTGGAGACAATTCTCTCACTTTATTCCTCATCTCTTTATCCCATAATTCAATATGTCCCTTCCATTCATCTTGCCAATCTGAATTTAGATAAAGAAGAAGATTTAAAACTCTTTTGGTATTTTTCTTTCTTAAAAAAATATAATCACTATGAACCTTTAGATTCCCTCCAGCAGCTGAGGAGTGCATTCCACCTCCCCATAAAGTCCAGTCAGGCATTACGTTAGTTAAGTTAAATTTCTCCTCTAATAATTTGATAAAACTTTCTGAGTGAAAAAAATTTATTATCTTTTTTATTGTTGGAGGCATTTTTTCGAGTTTATCGTAATGATATTTTAAATTTCCATATCTATACCCACCTGCGTTTCTAAGCTCATTATTAAATTGTATAAATTCTTTTTCAGCTTGTTTTACAATTGTCTCAGGTAAAAAATTTTTTGAAATTATATGTGGGTAAGGATCATTGTTGAGAGATAAATCTTTGTGAAGTTTTTTTATATAATTTGTATCCATTATTTTTCTAAGAAACTTTTTAATTGCTTTGATCTGCTTGGGTGTTTTAGTTTTCTTAAAGCTTTAGCCTCTATTTGCCGAATTCTTTCTCTTGTAACAGAAAATTGGAGCCCAACCTCTTCGAGAGTGTGATCTGTATTCATGCCAATTCCAAAACGCATTCTCAGCACTCTTTCCTCACGAGGAGTCAAAGAAGCAAGTATTTTAGTTGTTGACTCACTTAAATTTGATTGTATTGCGGTGTCAAGTGGTTGTAATGCATTTTTATCTTCAATAAAATCTCCTAAGCTACTATCCTCTTCATCACCGACCGGTGTTTCAAGAGAAACCGGTTCTTTTGCAATTTTTAGAACTTTTCGAACTTTTTCTAATGGCATAGCTAATTTTTTTGCTAATTCCTCTGGTGTGGGCTCTCTACCAAATTCACTCATAATTTGCCTTTGTGTTCTCACAATCTTATTTATTGTTTCAATCATGTGCACAGGAATTCTTATAGTTCTTGCTTGATCGGCTATTGATCTAGTGATCGCCTGTCTGATCCACCAAGTGGCATAAGTTGAAAATTTGTATCCTCTCCTATATTCGAACTTATCGACAGCTTTCATAAGGCCAATATTTCCTTCTTGGATAAGATCTAAAAATTGAAGTCCCCGATTAGTATATTTTTTTGCAATAGAGATGACTAATCTTAGATTGGCCTCAACCATTTCTTTTTTAGCTACTCTAGACTCTCTTTCTCCTTTTTGAATTCGACTAACTAATCTTTTAAATTCGCCAACTGAAAGTCCAATTTTTTTACTGAATTCTACTAGTCTATCCCTTATTTCAGAAAAATCTTTTTTAAATTTTTTAAAAAAAGATTTCCATGTAGAATTTTCTTTTAAAAACGTCTCAAACTTTGGATTTATTTCGTTTCCAATATAGTATTTTAGAAATTCGTCCCTTGAAATTTTGTTATCTATTGCTAACCTCATTAGAACTCCTTCTAAAGAAACAATTTTTTTATTTTCTTTATAGTGAGATTGGACAAGTTCCTCGACTATATGAGGAGCTAATTGTAAATTTTTGAAATTATCCACTAAGATTTCTTGAATCTTTTTAAAATTTTTATTTTTTGAAACGGACAGATCTTTCGAAGCAAGAATACATTCCAATTTTTCTTTTTGGTATTTTTGTAGCTTAGAATAATTTTTATTTAAAGAGTCAAGAATTTTTAATATTTTTGGCTTTATCTCTTCTTCCATTTTTGCCAAGGAAACATTAAATTCATCATCATCACTCTGTGGAGTTTCTTCATCATTCTTTTCATCTTCGGAAGTGTCTTTATTTTTATTCTTAATTTTTTTTATTTTTGTCTCGTCGTTATCATTAGAAGCTTCAAAATCTTCATAAGTAGAGTCAATATCAATAATATCTCTTACCAAAAGTTGCTGATTTTCTATTAGCTCTTTCCACTCAAAAATTTTTTTTCCAACAATTGGGCTTTGTGTTAGTGCATTAATCATCACATCTTTACCTGCCTCGATCCTCTTGGCTATTGCAATTTCTCCCTCTCGAGACAATAATTCAACTCCACCCATCTCTCTTAGGTACATTCTAATTGGATCATCGCTTTTGTCAGAGGTCTTTTCCTCACTCGATGTTACGTTTTCTTTCTTCTTTAAAGATTGAAACTGTGATTTTTTTTCAACAAGCGTTACTTTCTCATCAACTAAAATTAAAAACGCTCTTTCAGTGTTTTCTGGGGTTCCATTTCTTTTCCCCAAAGATTTGCCCAGTTCTTCGTATGTAACGAAACCTCTATGCTTTCCTTTATCTAGAAGTCGCTCAAATGATTTGGTTATTAGTTTTTCAGCCATAATTGAAATGCAAAGATATATATAATAGCTAAGTTAAAAAAATCTATACTTTATTTATTCCCTATTTAATTGGCTTTTAAGCTTAATTAATTCAGAAAAAGAGTTTTCATCCAAGTTGTTAATCAGTTTTTCTTCTAAAGATTCTATTTTCTTAAGATTGGTTTGATCAATATGATCTTGAATTAATTCTTCAATTAAATCTAAGATATTTTGATCATTTTTATTTTTTGTAATAATCCTAATGCTTGGATTTTCATTAATTTCTGAGATAATTTTGTTAAATTGTTTATCATTTCTCAAATCAAAGATTTTTTTTTTATCCTCTTGAGCGAAAGAGGAAACAAACATATTTTTTAAACTTTCATTTTTTTCATCAACAAATTTTAAATTTGATAGTTCCTCCAGCTTTTTTTGAGCTATTTCAAAATAATTCAAAATTATAAATAGAATTGAAAATTCAATAATTTGAATTTTAGAAAAATTTTTTGTTTTTTGATGTAAGATTGTAGTTTCTTTAAGGATTTTATAATCTTTTTTTTTTTTGAAAGAAAAAAAATTATAATTTTGCCCAGATGTTTGAATAGGTGTAAAATTTTTTAGTTTTTCAAGAAAATCCTCGAGGACATACTTTTTCAAAGTTTCATCTTTTATAGAATAACCTATCCTTTTTATCTCTTTTTCAAATTTTGATACCTCATATGGATTATTTCTGTCTAATTTACTGTAATAATAATCCCATATAAAAGATTGGATAAACTTTTTCTCTTTGAGCAAAGATAATAAACCTTCTTTACCATTTTGTTTGATAAAATCGTCAGGATCTTTTCCCTCAGGCATTGTAGAGAAAAAAATCTTATTTTTTTCATCAATTAGAGGTAATAATTTTTCTGCAATCCTCAATGCTGCTCTTTGCCCGCTTTCATCTCCATCTAAACAAATAATTGGTTGTGAAAAGAATTTCCAAATCAAACTAATTTGTCTATCTGTGAGAGCTGTACCAGAATTTGCTATCACATTTTTAATTCCAGATGAATAAACACTAACAACATCCATGTAACCTTCAACAATTAAAACTTCATCAGTTGTTGATCTCAAATCTTTAGCTTTATCTAAATTAAAAATCATATTCCCTTTTTTATAAAATTCTGTTTCTGGCGAGTTAATGTATTTTGCCAGTTTACCTTCTCGTATTACTCTTCCTCCAAAAGCAATAGTGTCGCCTCCGATATTGTTAACAGGGAAAATTATTCTAGAGTTAAAGCGATCAATGAACTTTCCAGTTTTATCACTTTTATAATAAAGACCAGTTTGATTAATTTCATCTTCAGAGTACTTATTTAGTAATTTCTCGTAAAAATTATTTTTCCACGGTACGTATCCAAGCTTAAACTCTTCAACAATATTTTTTTTTATTTTTCTTTGGTCAAGATAATTTAGGGCTTCTTTATTGCTAGATTCAAATAGTTGCTGATTAAAAAAATTTGAATAATCATTTAAAATATTTTTATAGCTTTTGAACCTTAAATCTTTTTTTTCATCGAATTTAGAGAATCTGTATGGTTGCATGCCAGCCTCTGCAGCTAAAATTTTAACGGCTTCTCCAAAACCAACTGCTTTGGTTTTCATTAAAAAATCAAATATATTTCCATGTTCACCTGAACTAAAGCAATGATAAAACTCTTTTTCATCGTTTACCGTAAATGAGGGTGTTTTTTCATTTTTAAAAGGTGATAAACCTATAAACTCTTTACCTCTTTTTTTTAATTGCACTGATTTTCCAACTACTTGGGAAACTTTTAACCTTAGTTTTATTTCATCAAGGTATTCTTTTGGGTATTTCATTAGTTTAATAGTCCTTTTAAAATTGAACTTACTTTTGAAAAATCTAAGTTATCTGCGTGTTTTGATTTTAAGACGCCCATAATTTTTCCCATATCTTTCATAGATGAAGCGCCAACAGCTTTAATAGTCTCTTCACAAATTTTCTTTGTTTCTTCTTCACTTAGTTGTTGAGGCAAAAATGTATTTATGACATCTATCTCTTTTTTCTCGTTTTCTAGAAGTTCATTACGTCCTGCCTTTTTATATACTTCGCAAGACTCGTTTCTTTGTTTAATCATTTTCTTTAATAGTGAAATAACATCACTATCTTTAATTTCTTTTTGGCCTTTTGAACGTCCTGCTATCTCAGCATCTTTAATGCCTGAAACAATCAGCCTTAATGTTGGATAAGTATTTTTATCTTTTGCTTTCAAGGCCTTGTTCAGCTTATCTTCGATTTGTTTTCTTAGAGACATAATTAGAATATTTATTTTAATCACAATTCTTGTAAAAAATAAAAAGAACTTTCTTGACGATTTTGTTTCTATTTCATATGTTGCGCAAAATCATGTTTATAAGTTTTTTACTTTAACTCATGAGTTGTATTTGAAGAAGACTGGTCAAAATATAAACTCTTATAAAAATCTTAAAAAGATCGATTCATCAGCTATTTTAATTCTTCAAAACGGAAAATTTTTTAAAGGCATAGGCTTAGGTTATAAGGGTACGGCAACCGGAGAAGTATGCTTTAATACCTCAATCACAGGCTACCAAGAGATAATATCTGACCCTTCATATGCCGATCAAATAATTAATTTTACCTTTCCTCATGTTGGTAATGTTGGGACTAATAAAGAAGATCATGAGTCTGATAAAATTTGGACTAAAGGTGTGATAATAAATACTGAAATAACTAATCCCTCAAATTATAGATCTCTTAAACATCTTGATGAATGGTTAAAGAAAAATAAAATTGTAGGTATAACCGGTATTGATACAAGAAATTTAACAAATTTTATCAGAGACAAAGGTGCGCCCAAAGGAACAATATCTTTTTTCAAAAGAGACAAGCTAAACTTAAAAAAACTTCTTAAAATAACTCAAAATTGGAGTGGTCTTAAAAATCTAGATTTAGCTCAGAAAGTCACAACTAAAAAAAAATATGTTTGGAATGACTTTAAAACCTGGAAAAAGGACGATGGTTTTTTAAAAAATAAAAGGAAGATATTACATGTTGTAGCAATCGATTATGGGGTTAAAAAAAATATTTTAAGATATTTTTCAGACTTTAATTGTAAAGTAACAATAGTTTCTTGTAAAACAAGTGCAGCAGATATTCTTAAAGAAAAACCAAATGGAATTTTTTTGTCTAATGGACCTGGAGATCCAGCTGCAACAGGAAAATACGCCATACCAATTATAAAAGAATTGATAAATAACAAACTACCAGTTTTTGGTATCTGCTTAGGACATCAGCTCTTGGCTTTAACTTTAGGTGCTAAAACAGATAAAATGAAACTTGGTCACAGAGGAGCTAACCATCCAGTAAAAAATTTAATTGAAGGTAAAGTAGAAATTACAAGTCAAAATCATGGTTTTGAAGTTGTTAAAAAGAATTTACCTAAAAATGTAAAGATCACTCATCAGTCTCTTTTTGATAATAGTATTGAAGGAATTCAGCTAAAAAATAAACCTGTTTTTTCAGTCCAGTATCATCCAGAGTCTAATCCTGGTCCACAAGATAGTGTCTATTTATTTAAACAATTTATTACAAGTATGAAAAAAAATGCCAAAAAGAAAAGATATTAAAAAAATTTTAGTAGTAGGTGCTGGTCCAATTATTATTGGTCAGGCTTGCGAGTTTGATTATTCAGGTACTCAAGCTTGTAAAGCTTTAAAAGATGAAGGTTTCAAAGTAATTCTTATTAATTCAAACCCTGCAACGATTATGACGGATCCAAATGTTGCTGATAAAACTTATATTGAGCCTATAACAATAGAAGTTCTTGAAAAGATTCTTATCAAAGAAAAACCTGATGCGATTTTGCCAACTATGGGTGGTCAAACTGCATTAAATTTATCAATGGAGGCAGAAAAAAAAGGAATTCTAAAAAAATATAAAATTGAACTTATAGGCGCTAATTCTAAAGCTATATCCAATGCTGAAGATAGAAAAAAATTCAGAAAAAATATGATAGAGATTGGTTTAGATCTTCCCAAATCAAAAATAGTAAATAATTTTAAACAATCTCCAAAGGTATTAAAACAAATCGGATTGCCAGCAATTATAAGACCGGCTTTTACATTAGGTGGTTTAGGGGGTGGTATAGCAAAGAATAAAAAAGATTTTTATAAGATAATAAAAACTGGACTTCACGAGTCACCTGTTAATCAAGTCTTAGTCGAAGAGTGTTTAGAGGGTTGGAAAGAATTTGAGATGGAAGTTGTAAGAGATAAAAATGATAATTGCATTATCATTTGCTCAATAGAAAATTTAGATCCCATGGGAATTCATACTGGGGACTCGGTTACTATCGCTCCTGCTCTTACTTTGACCGACAAAGAGTATCAAGTTATGAGGAATGCATCTTTAGCTTGCTTAAGAAAAATTGGTGTAGAAACCGGGGGATCAAATGTTCAATTTGCAATAAATCCTAAAAATGGAAGAATGGTAATAATTGAGATGAACCCTAGGGTTTCAAGATCATCAGCACTAGCTTCTAAGGCCACAGGGTTTCCAATAGCAAAAGTAGCGGCAAAGTTAGCTGTTGGTTACACTTTAGACGAATTAAAGAATGAAATTACGAAAGTTACACCCGCATCTTTTGAGCCTACAATAGACTATGTGGTCACCAAAATCCCAAGATTTACTTTTGAAAAATTCTCCTCTTCAGCTGCAGTTTTAGGTACATCAATGAAATCGGTGGGAGAGGCTATGGCTATTGGTAGAAATTTTAAAGAGTCTCTTCAAAAAGCTTTGGTATCTCTAGAGACAGGTTTCTCAGGATTAGACCAAATATTTAATTTAAACACGAAACAAATTAGGAAAAAACTTAAAGAAAATATTCCAAATAAGATTTTACTTGTTGGAGAGGCTATAAGAAAAAAAATAAATTTAAAGGATATAAATAAACTTTCAAAAATTGACCCTTGGTTTTTAAATCAAATAAAAGAAATCATAGAGAATGAAATTAAAATAAAGAAAAAAGGTCTCCCTAAAAATTTCAATGAATTTAATTATATTAAGTCGATAGGATTTTCTGACAAAAAATTATCTGAACTTACGAATACCTCAGAGTCGTTAATTAGAAAGAAAAGATATGCTTTAAAAGTTTTACCAGTTTATAAAAAAGTTGATACTTGTGCTGCTGAATTTAAATCTTTCACTCCTTATATGTACTCCACTTATCAAAGAAATTTCTCTTCTAATTCAGAATGTGAGGCTGACCCTTCTAACAAGAATAAAATTATAATACTTGGAGGGGGGCCGAATAGAATTGGTCAGGGAATAGAGTTTGATTATTGCTGTTGCCAAGCTAGTTTCGCTCTTAAGGAAGTTAAATATGAAACTATCATGGTTAATTGTAATCCAGAAACCGTGTCGACAGATTATGATACAAGTGACAGATTATATTTTGAACCTTTAATAGACGAATACGTTTTCAATATTATAAAAAGAGAGAAATCAAAAGGTAATCTAAAAGGTGTCATTACTCAATTTGGAGGCCAAACTCCTATTAAACTTGCCAAATTTTTACATGAGAATAAACTTCCAATTCTAGGAACTCAATATTCATCAATCGATCTTGCTGAGGATAGAGATAGATTTAGAGATCTTTTAAATAAACTAAATTTAAATCAAGCTGAAAGTGGCATAGCTAGAACTTTTCCTCAAGCAATTAAGATTGCAGATAGGATTGGTTTGCCTCTAATGGTAAGACCATCTTACGTATTAGGTGGAAGAGCAATGGAGATTGTTCATGAAAAAAGCCAACTCAAAGACTTTGTAAAAGAAGCATTTAAAGTTGCCGAAAAAAATCCAATCTTAATTGACAAGTTTATTGATAATGCAATGGAAGTTGATGTCGACGCAATATCAGATGGTAAAGATGTTTTTGTAGCTGGTATTATGCAGCACATTGAAGAAGCTGGAATACATTCTGGTGACTCAGCATGTAGTCTGCCTCCGGTATCAATAAAACCTTTTTTAATTAAAGAAATTGAAATTCAAACAAAAAAATTAGCTTTAGCACTTAAAGTTAAAGGATTCATGAATGTTCAATATGCAATTAAAAAAGACAAAATTTATGTAATTGAAGTTAATCCTAGAGCAAGTAGAACTGTTCCATTTGTATCAAAAGCAAAAAATTTACCTCTTGCTAAGATAGCATCAAGAGTGATGGCAGGAGAAAAGTTATCAAAGTTCAATTTGAAAAGTAAAACAAAAGATATGTTTGCAGTAAAAGAGGCAGTCTTCCCATTCAACAAATTTCCAAATAGCGATCTTTTACTTGGACCAGAAATGAAATCTACAGGTGAAGTTATGGGTTTTGATAAAAATTTTGGTATGGCTTTTGCCAAAAGTCAAATTGCTGCCTCAAACTCACTACCTAAAAAAGGTTTAGCTTTTATCTCTCTCAAAAATAGCCATAAAGAAGAGGGAGTGCAATTAGCTAAACAATTAGTTAAGTTAAATTTTAAACTTTGTGGGACCGGTGGAACCGCTGATTATATAACCCAACATGGAATTCAGTGTAAAAAAATAAATAAGGTGAATCAGGGTTCCCCACATATTGTAGATGTTTTAAATGCTAAAAAAATAGCTTTGGTAATAAATACCGGTGGAGGAAACAGTGAATCTCAGTTAAGCGATGCTGTTGCATTGAGAAGAGCTACTTTAGCCAATAAAGTTCCTTACTGTACCAATATGTCTACGGCTAAAGTTTGTTTGGAAGGTATAAAATCTCTCAAGCTAAGAGATATAAATGTAATTTCTTTGCAAGATATCTAACTTTTTACTTTCCAATCAGTCTCGAAAGTAACATAGTTTATTTGGATGCATCTTCTCTCTTTTTTAATCTCTTTTTTTTCCATGCCATGCCAAGTATTTGGTCCGCTTGTGAAGAAATATCCATAATTATGTTTGTAAGGAACTGTTTTAACTTTATTTAATTTTGAGTCATAAAAATCAGTACCCAAGTTTTCTGACTCGTTATGTAAATTGACAAAAACTATTGACGACATTAATTTTTCTTCAATATCGCAGTGGGGTTTCAGCCAAAAACCTTCTCGGTCACAAATCACTTCTAATCTTACGAAGGAATTACTTAAATCTTTTTCAATTAATGATCCAATTTTGTTATAAACTTCAGGTGATCTTAATTCTTCAATAAATTTTGTTAAGTTAGGATATTGGCTAGAATTTTCTTTAGTAACATAACATCTAAGTTTTTTTGCTTTTCCGCCATCTTTAATTCCAGCTCTAAAAGCTCCCTCTCCTCCATCAAGAGCTCTTGTTCCATCATAATTTAAGTTTTGTTTTCTAGGATCAGCTATGTCAGCGTTACAGATTTCATCAATAGCATTTTTCGTCAATGGCTGGTTGATTTCAAAATGTTTAAAAGGGTCACTAAATAATTTAGTCCTTTGTTCTAATGATTTAAATAATTCCATGTTTTTTCATTTTTGCTTTTACAAGCGGAGCAATTCTATTTACCTCATTTAAACTATTATAACTCCAACTTTCAACCCTATCATTAAGTTCTCTTGTTATACCTAAATCTTTCAATTGTGAATAAAATTTTTTAAACCTGCCTGTAGGCTTAAAAGACTTCATCATAGCAATATAAACAGGTTTTCCGGTCATAGCAGCCTCTGAAATCATTGACGTGGAGTCGCACGTTACAACTATATAATTTGAGATTGCTAGTGCACAAAGATAAGCTTTTTTATCAATATTTTTTACAACGTGATGATTAATGCTGAAGGTATTAAATGCTATTTTTAAAATATTTTCAGGTGTTCTATAAGAAGGAATTACAACAATTTTAAATTTATCTGGAGTAAATAGTGTCTTAACTTTATTGAAAAGTTCATGAATTTGTTTTTCTGAATAATTATAATATTTGTTTGGTCCTCCGATAATGAATGCTACTAATTCCTTTCTTTTATCTTTTTCTATTCCTAGATATTTTGAATTATCATTAATCTCTTTTTTTGTCAGGTAGTGAATAGCACCTGTTGTATTGATTATATTTTCACCTTTTAAACGATCATGCTCAGGACTTACTATAAGGTCAAAGTATTCAAAAGAAACTTTAGGATCTTGTATATGAATATTGAAAATCTGATTACCTAATCTTTTTTTTAAAGCTATTGATGGTATTACACTTTTTCTTCCGCAAGATATAATGATTTTACAATCACATACAAATTTATTTTTTACCAAATTTTCTGATATTGGGCTAATTTTAGGAGGAATTAAATTCCAAAAAGATTTTAATTCAATTTTTTGGTGTTTATAACTTAGGCCCAAAGCTTTAGCTAATCCTTCTACTTGACTAACCATGCCGTGCATACCTTGCGTTAAAAGAAGTGCTTTTAATTCTAACATTAGTTATTATATACCTTTACATAATGAATAATAAATCAACAAAACATACAAAAGTGTTAATTCTTGGATCAGGTCCTGCCGGCTATACAGCAGCTATTTATGCGGCTAGAGCTATGCTTAAACCGATACTTGTTCATGGTTCTCAACCCGGAGGACAATTAACTACCACCACAGATGTTGAAAATTACCCTGGATATTCAAAGGTGATTCAGGGGCCATGGCTAATGGACGAAATGAAAGGCCAAGCAGAAGCTGTAGGCACAGAGATGATACAAGATCATATAAGTAAAGTTGATTTAACAAAAAAACCTTTTACAGCAACAGGTGATAGTGGTCAGGTATACACTGCAGATAGTTTTATAATTTCAACGGGAGCGCAAGCAAGATGGTTGAATTTAAAATCTGAACAAGAGTTTAGAGGATTTGGAGTTTCAGCATGTGCTACTTGTGACGGGTTTTTCTTTAAAGAAAAAAAAGTGGCTGTAGTTGGTGGAGGAAATGCTGCTGTTGAGGAAGCAATGTTTCTAACTAAATTTGCTTCAAAAGTTTATTTAATACATAGGAGAAACGAACTTAGGGCAGAAAAAATGCTTCAAGCAAAATTAAAATCTAATAAGAAAATAGAAATTATTTGGGATACTGTAGTTGAGGATGTTATTGGTACTAAAGAGCCAAAAACTGTTAATGCATTAAAAATTAAAAATGTAAAAGATAATAAAGTTAAAGAGCTTAAAGTTGATGGTTTATTTATTGCCATAGGTCATGATCCAGCAACATCTTTGTTTAAAGATCAACTTAATATGGACAAAGAAGGGTATTTAATTACAAAACCAGACTCTACTGAAACAAATATTCCAGGGGTTTTTGCTGCAGGAGATGTAAAGGATAAAATTTTTAGACAAGCTGTTACCGCTGCTGGAATGGGTTGTATGTCAGCGCTTGAAGCTGAAAAATATCTATCTGAGTCTAATTAAGGCTATCACAAAAAGTTTTAATTCTTTGCATTGCTTTTTTCAAATTTTCCATTGAAGTAGCGTAAGATATTCTAAAGTAACCGTCTAGACCAAAGGCAGAACCTTGAACCACAGCTACCTCAGCTTTTTCTAACAGTTTTTCTACAAAATCTTTATCAGTTTTCAGTTTTGTTTTCTTGTTTAGTAGCTTTTTACAGTTTGGAAAAACATAAAAAGCTCCTTCAGGGCTTAAGCAGCTTATACCTTTTATATTATTTAAACTATCAACAACGAAATTTCTTCTCTCTTTAAAAGAATTAGATCTTTCTGAAATAAAGTCTTGTGTTCCGTTTAAAGCCTCGACTGCAGCTGCTTGGCTTATGGATGTAGGATTACTAGTTGATTGGGATTGAATTTTGGCCATCGCTTTAATTATTTCCTTTGGACCTGCAGCATAACCTATTCTCCAGCCAGTCATTGAGTAAGATTTACTCACTCCATTCATGGTTAAAGTTCTACTTTTTAATTTTTCAATTTGCGCAATTGTAAAAAATTTAAAACCGTCATAAGTAATATGTTCGTAAATATCATCGCTTAAAATATATAAGTTTTTATATTTTATTAAAATCTTCGATAACGCTATTATCTCATCTTTGGTATAACCAGAGCCCGTAGGGTTTGATGGAGAGTTGATAATTATCCACTTTGTTTTCTTCGAAACTGCTTTTGTTAATTTTTCTGGTGTTAATTTAAAGTTATTTTTTTCATCACACTTAATTATTTTGGGTTTTCCCCCAGCTAACAAAACAATGTCTGGGTAAGAAACCCAATAAGGTGCTGGAATAATTACCTCATCATCTTTATTTATTGTTGCCATAAAAGCATTATATAAAACTTGCTTTCCACCAGTTCCAACTGAAATTTGATCAAGCTCGTATGATAAGTCATTTTCTCTAGAAAATTTTGCTTGGATAGCTTTTTTTAAAGCAGGAGTTCCATCCACTGCTGTATATTTTGTATCACCTTTTCTAATCGCTTCTATTGCTGCTTCTTTAATATTGTCTGGAGTATCAAAATCAGGCTCTCCAGCCCCTAAACCAATAACATCCTTGCCTGCAGCTCTCATTTCCCTCGCTTTTGAGGTAACTGCTATTGTAGGCGACGGTTTTATACGTTTTAAACTATTGGAAACTATGCTCATTGAAATTTATAATATAATTAATTTATTATTAACACAAAATGCAAAATACTTATCAAGAAAAATTAGCTGATCTAGAAGTTAATAACTCGAAAAAAATTAAGAAGTTAGAGGGAGGAATTAACTTTAAAATCAAAAGTGGCTTTCAACCTAGCGGTGACCAACCAGAGGCAATTAAGCAAATATTAAAAAACTTAAAAGATAACA
>CACDSA010000010.1 GCA_902555185.1 uncultured Pelagibacteraceae bacterium
GGTTTGGTTTAATAGATTTATGTATGGACTTTATCCAGATGCTGAGCAATGGAGAATTAATACTGCATTTTTGATCTTATTTGCCATCGTGGGTATTTCATTTTTTGTTAAAGAAAAACTTAAAAAATACTTCATCTTATTTTTAATTTTTGTATACCCATTTTTAGGTATTGAATTAATTTCTGGGGGAAATTTTGGTTTAAAATATGTTGAAACCGCTGCATGGGGAGGATTATCTCTAACTTTTATCATTTCAGCATTCGCAATATTATTTTGCTTTCCAATAGGTGTATTTCTTGCGTTAGGCAGAAGATCCTCTTTGCCAGCCATTAGATATATTTCAATTGGATTTATTGAGTTGTGGAGAGGAGTTCCATTAATTACAGTTTTATTTATGTCAGCTGTAATGTTTCCTATGTTTTTACCTGATGGAACATTTATCGATAAATTAATTAGAGTTTTAATAGCTATTACTTTATTTGAGGCAGCTTATATGGCAGAAGTTGTAAGAGGAGGATTACAAGCTTTACCTAAAGGGCAATATGAGGCTGCAAGATCTTTAGGTATGGGCTATTGGAAAATGAA
Source organism: uncultured Pelagibacteraceae bacterium (assembly GCA_902555185.1). Taxonomy (GTDB): domain Bacteria; phylum Pseudomonadota; class Alphaproteobacteria; order Pelagibacterales; family Pelagibacteraceae; genus Pelagilacustribacter. The sequence goes on from CACDSA010000010.1 coordinate 586, forward strand.
CTTATTAATTATATTACCTCAAGCACTCAAACTAGTAATTCCTGGTATAGCTAACACTCTATTAGCTTTAGTAAAAGATACACCTTTAATTTTCGTTGTCGGGTTGATGGAATTAGCAGGTATGATAGGTTTAGCAAAAACTAACCCTAAATGGCTTGGAATGGCAATGGAAGGCTATGTTTTTGCAGGTTTAGTTTTCTGGATAATATGTTATGCAATGAGTAGATACAGTCAAAATTTAGAAAAAAAACTAAGTACAGAGAGATAAATGGGAAAAATAATAGAATTAAAAAAAGTAAACAAATGGTTCGATAAATTTCAAGTTCTAAAAGATATTGATTTAGATGTTGCGCCTCAAGAAAAAATAGTAATCTGCGGACCTTCTGGTTCAGGAAAATCTACTTTGATTAGATGCATTAACAGACTAGAGGAGCATCAAGAAGGAAATATTGTTGTTGATGGAACAGAATTGTCAGAAAGCACAAAGAATATTGAAAAGATTAGAGCTGAAGTTGGAATGGTATTTCAACAGTTTAATTTGTTCCCTCATTTATCAATTTTAGATAATTGCACGTTGGCACCTATATGGGTAAAAAAACTACCCAAAAAAGATGCTGAAGAAATTGCAATGAAAAATTTAACAAGGGTACAAATAGATGATCAAGCCCTTAAGTTCCCTGGACAACTTTCTGGGGGTCAACAACAAAGAGCTGCGATCGCAAGGGCTCTTTGTATGGAACCTAAAATTATGTTGTTTGACGAGCCCACATCAGCACTAGATCCTGAAATGATTAAAGAAGTTTTAGATGTGATGGTTGATCTAGCTAAAGGGGGAATGACAATGATTGTAGTAACTCACGAGATGGGTTTCGCTAAAGAGGTTGCAGATTATATGATTTTTATGGATGAAGGAAAAATAGTTGAGAGAGCAAAAACAAAAGACTTTTTTGAGAATCCTAAAAATGAACGAACTAAACTTTTTTTAAGTCAAATATTATAACCATTTTGGAATTGGTAAATTTTTACTTTTCAAAAAATCTTTATTAAAAATCTTGCTAGCATATCTCTTGCCGTGGTCACAAAGTATAGTAACTATATTTTTTCCTGGCCCCATCTTTTTTGCAAGTTTAATTGCACCTGCAATATTTATTCCTGAAGACCCGCCTAAAATAATTTTTTGTTTTTCTATTAAATCATAAACTATGTTTAAAGCCTCAGTATCATTTGTTTGAAAAGCGTCATCAATTAATGCTTTGTCAAAATTTCTAGTAATTCTTGCAGTGCCAATACCTTCTGTAATTGAATTTCCTAAACTTTCTAATTTATTATTTTTAATATAAGAAAATAATGAGGATCCCATTGGGTCTGATAACGCAATTTTTATATTTTTGTTTCTATTTTTTAAACCAATAGACACACCAGCTAAAGTACCTCCTGTTCCTACTGCACAAGTAAATCCGTCAATAGATCCAGCAGTCTGACTCCATATTTCCTCGGCAGTAGTTTTGATATGTGCCTCAGTATTAATTACATTATCAAACTGGTTAGCCCAATAGACTCCATTTTTACTTGTTTTATTTAAATCATCAGCTATTTGTTTTGATTGTTTAATATAATTTTTTGGATTTGAATACGGCACAGCATCAACTTCAATTAGCTCTGCACCAAGTTTTTTTAAGGTTTCTTTTTTTTCAATTGATTGGGTGTTTGGTATTACTATTTTTAGATTAAGATCATATTCTTTACAAACAATTGCTAATCCAATACCAGTATTCCCGGCTGTGCCTTCAACTATTGTCCCACCTTTAGAAATAAGTTTTCTTTTTATTGCATCTTCTACTATAAATAATGCAGCTCTGTCTTTAACGGACTCTCCAGGATTAAAATATTCAGCTTTTCCGTAGATATTACATCCTGTCAATTCTGAGGCTTGTTTTAATCTTACTAATGGTGTATTTCCAATTTGAGATATAATTGAATTAGTTTCCATATCATTAAATATATGAAAAAATATTTACTTTCAATTGCTATAATATTTTTTTTATCTATAGAAATCAAAGCTCACGTAGAGCATTATTCAAAATATAATTACCTAGAATATGAGTTATTTAGAAATAACAAATTAATAGGATATCATAAATATAATTTTAAGAGAGATGAAGGCAACTTAATTATAGATAATGAGGTAAACTTTAAAATTACAAAGCTAGGTGTAGATCTTTATAAATATTATGCAAAAGGCGTGGAGTCATACAAAAATGGGATTTTTTCAGGTTTCAATTCCGAGACAAACCAAAACAAAAAAGAAAAATATGTAAATATTACTGTAGACCCGAAAGACAATAATTTAATTATAGATGGCTCATCTTTTAAAGGAAAAGTAGATAAAAATTTGATAATTGGAACATGGTGGAATCACGAAATTGTTCAAAAAAAAGCTCAAATTAGTGCAGTATCAGGTAGAATTATTGAACAAAAAGTTGAATTTAAAGGAAAAGAAGAAGTAAAAATAGGCGATAAAGTTTATAAAACATTACGATTTAATTTCAGTTCCTCAGATCCTAGTTTATCAAAAGATAAAAAATTAAATACAGATATTTGGTATGAGGAAGGAACATATCTATGGGTAAAAGCAGCTTTCGATAAAACTGGATACTGGGAGTATAGGCTTAAAAAAGTAAAATGATTAAATTTCACACTATATTTTTTTGACTTAGTCAATACAAAATATATGTTTTTTTTGCATTTTTGACCCCTTAAAAAAAAAATTATATGTATTGCCAAAGAGTTCATTTTGAGGTTTTATAATTGAAAATTTAGGGAGATCTATGGAAGAAAATTTTAATATTCATTTAGGTAAAAAGTTAAGAATGCGAAGATTATCACTAGGATTAACACAAACTAAAGTCGCACAAGCAATAAACGTAACATTTCAGCAGATACAAAAATATGAAAAAGGCACTAATGGTGTTAGCTCAAATAGATTAATGCAATTATCGCAGTTTTTAAAAGTACCTATAATTTATTTTTTCGAGGACTATAAAGAATTTAAAGATGTAAATTTAGGAGAGGATGTTAATGAAGATTTAAATTATTCTTTCCTCAGTCGAACGTTTTCATCTCTATCAAGATCACAAAAAGATAAGATCCTACAAATTTTGAGCAACACCTCTAAATTTGAAAAAGTTGGTTAATTGGCTCCTCGGGCAGGACTCGAACCTGCGACCAATTGATTAACAGTCAACTGCTCTACCAACTGAGCTACCGAGGAATAAATGCGAACATACTTTTTTTACTATAATAAAACAACTTGTTTTTTTTTGGAGGCCACGCCCAGAATCGAACTGGGATAAAAGGATTTGCAATCCTCTGCGTAACCATTCCGCCACGTGGCCATTCTTTTAGAAAAAAAAGGGATACTTATCATTTTTTTAATCTATTTCTATTATTATCAAATAAATATAACTTATTTTTTGGGAAGTAAATTGTAATATTTTTATCTTTAACACTTTTGCTACTTTTTATTCTAATTTCTTCATTATTTAAATAAGCATATATGATTTTTTCTGAACCTAAATTTTCAATAAGATCAATATTTACCTGCACTGCAGGTTCATTTTTATTTTCAAATGAAATATCCTCTGGTCTGATTCCTACGTATAAGCCATTCTCAAAATTTATATTTTCAAATGTAATTTTTTGATTGAATAATTTAAAAGTATTTTTATTTAAAATATTCTCTTTTTGAATTTTTAAAATATTCATTTTTGGATTACCTATGAATTCAGCTACAAAAATATTATTTGGATTATTGTAGATATCATCAGGACTTCCAAATTGTTCAATTTTTCCTTTATTCAAAATTACAATTTTGTCTGCTAAAGTCATAGCCTCAATTTGATCATGAGTTACATAAATGATATTACTTTTCAATCTTTTATGTAGTTTTGAAATTTCAACTCTCATCTCCGATCTTAGAGCAGCATCTAGATTAGAAAGTGGTTCATCAAATAAAAATAATTTAGGATTTCTAGTTATAGCTCTTCCAATCGCAACTCGTTGTCTTTGTCCGCCTGATAGTTCTTTTGGTCTTCGATCTAAAAGTTCTTCAATTTTTAGGATTTTTGAAGATTCAATTACTTTATCTTTAATTTGATCTTTTGAAATTTTTTCAGATTTTAATCCAAAAGAGATATTTTGAAAAACATTCATATGGGGATATAAAGCGTAAGACTGGAAAACCATTGCAATTTGTCTTTTTGAAGGTAGTAGATTATTTAAGAGATTATTTTCTAAAAGTATTTTTCCATTATCAATTTTTTCTAACCCAGCTATCATTCTTAGTAGTGTAGATTTTCCACACCCAGATGGACCTAACAGTACTATGAATTCTCCTTTTTCAACCTGTAGGTTAAAATTACTAATTACATTGTTTTCGCCAAAAGATTTATCAATATCTTCAAATTTTAAAAAAGCCATAATTCTAATATTTTGTAATTTTAATTTTATCAAACCTAGTATGCATTTTAATCATAGATAAATTCATAATCTTATTGTTAAACTTAAAACATTATTTAATTAATTAACAGGAGGAAAAATGAAAAAAGTAATAGCCTTCATTTTTGCTTTAACTTTTTTAACGTCTAATAGTTTTGCGGATATTACTTTTTGGACTACAGAAGTTCAACCAGCAAGAATGGAAAAACAAATGGAAATGGCTAAATCATTTGAGTCGAAAACTGGAATCAAAGTTGAAGTTGTACCTGTGGAGGAAAAAGATTTAGGATCAAGAGCTACTGCTGCAGCAGCTGCGGGTAATCTTCCAGATGTAATTTACCATACACTTCAATACGTTTTACCTTGGGCAGAAGCAGGTATACTCGATGTCAATGCTAATAACGATGTTGTTAAAAGTTTAGGAAAAAATACTTTTGCTCCAGGAGCATTGAACATGGCAAAAAAGGGTGGAAAAATTGCTGCTGTACCAGTTGACGGGTGGACACAAATGGTAGTTTATAGAAAAGACTTATTCAAACAAGCTGGTCTTGAACCACCAACAAGTTACGAAAATATAACAAAAGCTGTCAAAGTTCTTTCAAGTGGAGATATGTTTGGATTCGTAGCTGCAACTAAAACTGATGAAAATTTTATGAGCCAAGTTCTTGAGCACGTTCTTTTAGCAAATGGAGTAAACTTTGTTAAAAAGGGTGGAACAAAAAAACAAGGTAAAGCTCTTAAGAATTCTTTAGAATTTTATAAAGTTATAGCAAAAGCAAGTCCTCCAGGAGAATTATTCTGGAAACAATCTAGAGAGTTGTACTTTGCTGGCAAAACTCCAATGATAATTTGGTCACCATTTATTATGGATGAATTAGCCGGTTTAAGAGACTCAGCTCCACCAACTATAAATAGCGATCCAACTTCACCTGAACTTGCTTCTAAAACAGGTTTCATAACAAATTTTAGTGGACCGAATAACAAGAAAGGTGCTGCATGGGCAGATGTAAGATATTTTGGTATTACAGCTGATGCAGACACTGACGAAGCTAAAAAGTTTGTGGAGTATTCTATGGACGAAGGTTACACAAGTACGTTAGCAATCGCTCCTGAGGGAAAATTTCCTGTAAGAAGGGGAAATTCCTCAGATCCTGTTGCATTCACAAAAGCTTGGAGCAAATTACCAGTTGGTGTAGATAGAAAAAAACCATTAACCGAACTTTATTCACCTGATGTAATAAATAACATTGTTGCTGGTTTAGATACTGCAAATAGATGGGGTGTAAAGGAAGGCGAGCTATCTAGAGCATCAAAAATAATCAATGCTCAATTCTTGAATAGAATTACAAGAGAATACATTGATGACCAGATAACCGTTGAGGAAGCGGTTAAAAAAATTAACGCAGAATTAGCAAAATTCTAGCAAATTTATTTCTTAAAAGCGGATAATAAGTTATTATCCGCTTTTAAATGAGCACCACATTATCAAAAATAGAAAAAAGGACAGCATACACACTTCTTTTACCTGCTGTGTGCCTAGTTTTTGCAATAATTTTATTTCCAATATTTGCAAACGTCTGGATTAGTTTCAAAGAAGTTGGGCTTAAAGATATAAGAATACCCGAGCCTAGGGCTAAAAAAATTGTAAAAAATATACAAGATAACAATTCTGAATTAAAAATTATCTATAAATTAAGAAACAGTTCTTTAATCCAAGATATTAGAGAAGTTAGATTTTCAGATAGATTACCTAAAAATGTTGAACCAGTTAATTTGGACAAAAGATGTGAATTTAAGTCACCAAAAGTTAAATGTTTTTTCGGAAATTGGGAGGCAGGCTATCGTGAAAATTTTGAAATTTTTGTAAAAGACAAAAATAACGATACTATTAATAGTAAAGATATTAAATCTAATAAAATAAATTTGAATGGAAAATCTAATAACATTTTATTAACTACGGATTTTACTCTTAAAAATTTTAAAAATGTTTTCATGAATAATAACTTTTTTGAGCTTTTTATGACGACTTTTTACTTTACTTTTTTTGGAACACTCGGAGCTATTTTACTTGGTATATTTGCTGCTCAACTTGTAAATCAAAAATTTTATGGAAGGACTTTTATGCGAAGTATATTACTTTTCCCCTATGTAGGGCCTGTAGTTGCTTTAGCTTATACTTGGACTTTACTCTTAGATCCTAATAGCGGTACAATAAATTCTCTTCTTGTTAATTATGGAGTCATTGAAAAACCTATCAATTTACTTGGACAAAAGTATTTAATTTTTAATATTTTAGGATTTGAGTTGAAACTTAGATTAGCATTAACCACAGTAATTTTTTTTGAGATTTGGAGATATTTTCCTTTAGCTTTTTTATTTATATTAGCTAGACTACAGGCCATTCCAAGAGATCTTTACGAGGCTGCCGATGTAGATGGTGCTGGGCCCTTTAGAAAATTCTTTTATATCACTCTTCCGCAAATTACAGCAATTTTATCAATTTTATTCATGATTAGATTTATTTGGAACTTTAACAAATTTGAAGATATATTTTTATTAACTGGTGGTGCTTCGGGTACTTTGACTTTACCTATAAGTGTATATCAACAAGGATTTGCGATATCAAATATTGGTATGGGTTCAGCAGTTTCAATAGTAATCGTATTATTATTAATAACTTTTATGATTATTTACTTTAGATTGATTGGAAAGAAGGCAAATGAAATTTAAGTCTTTAACAATAACGTTGTTTGCGTCATCAATTTTTTTAACAATAAATATTTGTATTTGGAAAATATTGGCAACTTTACAAGGTGTAAGTTTTACAAATCTTAATTTTAATCTAAATCTATCATTATCACTTGGGTTAACTTTAATTTTTATATTAATTGGAAAAAGATTTAATCACATTTTAAAAATTTTTTTATTATCTTTATCGTTTACAATTATATATACATTTTTAAACGAGAGCTCTCCTTTATGGTTTTCAGCAGGTATATTCTTATTAATCTTATTTTTTACAAATAAATTGAAGAAATATGATTTTAAATATTTAAATCAGGATTTTATATCAGAAAAAATTGTATTCGAGTTTTTATCTTTATTTGCAATAATATTTTTCGCATTGGTTATATTATTTCCTTTTTACATAATGTTTGTGACAAGCTTTAAAACACAAACTGCTCTATTAATTAATCCTCTTGATTTAAGTATTGATTTTTCAAAAAATATCTTTGAGATATTTAAATCCTACTTTGTCATTTTCAAAACTTATGATTTTGGCAGATACATTCTTACATCCTCATACGTATCAATTGGAACTGTTTTAATCACTTTATTATTTGCTATCCCGGCAGCTTATGCAGTTGCAAGATTAAATTTCTTTGGCAAAACCTTTCTCTCAACATCAATATTAATAATCTATATGTTCCCAGCAATTGTCTTAGTAATTCCTTTATATACTGTCTTCAGTCAACTAGGTTTGAGAAATTCCGTGGAAGGCTTACTAATTGTATACACAGCAACCACTTTACCTGTAGCTATCTATATGCTTCAGGGATATTTTAAAAGCATTCCTAAAGAAATTGAAGAGGCGGGACTTATAGATGGACAAAATTGGTTTGGAATAATTATTAAAATAATAATTCCTCTCAGCTTACCAGCTATCGCTTCCGTGTCGTTATATGTATTCATGATAGCATGGAATGAATTTTTGTTTTCTCTTATGTTTTTAGATAATCCCAAAACATTCACATTATCTAGAGCAATAAATCATTTAACTGGCGATGCCGAAACACCAAGGCAATATCTAATGGCTGGATCTGTGGTAGTTACTTTACCAATACTTTTAATCTTTATATATTTCGAAAAATATTTAGTAAGTGGATTGACAGCTGGAAGTGTAAAAGGATAATGAATAGTACAATTAAATTTGCAAAAAAAACCTTAATAAATAATAGAAGATCAAATTATACTTTACCAACTAATACTAAACTTTATCCAGCCCAATGGAATTGGGACTCAGCTTTTATTGCATTAGGATATTCTAATTTCAATTTAAAATATTCATTTAAAGAACTTGAAACCTTGATTTCAGGACAATGGGATGACGGAATGATACCCCACATTCTTTTTCATATTAAAGATTTAAATTATACTCCTAACTATAAAGCTTGGAACTGTGGGAAAAAAGTTTCCTCTTCTGGAATAACTCAACCACCAATTTTGGTAAGTATTTTAAGGATAATTTTTGAGAGACGAAAATTTTCAAAAAAGGAAATAAAAAAATTTCAGCCTTTAATTTTAAAGATTAAAAAATATTTAGAATGGTTTATTAGATACAGAGATCCTAAACGAACCGGTTTAATTTCTATACTTCACCCATGGGAAAGCGGTTATGATAATTCTCCTTTATGGGACAAATCAATGAGTAAGATTAAAATAGAATTAAATCTAAAATACAAAAGAAAGGATAATAAAATTGTCAAAGAGAGCCAAAGGCCTTTGAAAATTGATTATGATAGATATGTAACTATTAAAAATCATTTAAAGAAAATGAATTATGATCCAAATAAACTTTACTTCAAATCAAAATTTAATGTTGTGGATGTTGGATTTAATTCACTTTTTTTAAAAGCCTTAAAAGATATGGATTTTCTACTTAGATGTATAGATAAAAGAAATTCTTTCATAAAAAAATATATTCCTTTAAATGAGAGTAAGCTTGTAAAATTATTTAATTCAAAAAAAATGACATTTAATAATAAAGATATAAGAAATAATAGTTCAGTAACTATACCTTCAATAACTAATTTTTTTATGTTATTTGCAGATTTAAATAATAATTCAATTAATAGAATATTAGTAAAAAGTTTAAAAAAATACAGTAAAGATAGTAAATATCTTTTTCCTTCAATAAATTCTAAACATAAATCTTTTGAAGAAAAGCGATACTGGAGAGGACCGGTATGGGTTAATTGCAATTGGATTTTATATCAAGGGTTAAAAAATAAAGATAAAAAGTTTGCAGAAACCATAAGAAAAAAGACCTTAAATTTAGTCGAAAGAAAAAAATTTAGAGAATATTACAGTTGTAAGTCAGGTTTAGGAATGGGTGCTAAAAATTTTTCTTGGACTGCTGCCTTATATCTAGATTTTAAACTTAATAGATTTTGAAATCTGATATATACCTCTAAATACCAAAAAAAATGGAATTTAAAAAATATAATCATAGTAAAGAAGAAAAAAAAATCTCAGATTTTTGGATCAAAAAAGGCTTATTCAAACCAAAAAAGAAAAAATCAAATAAAAAATTTTCTATAGTAATTCCTCCACCTAATGTAACTGGCAGATTACATATGGGACATGCTCTAAATAATAGTCTTCAAGATGTTTTAGTTAGATTTAATAGAATGAAAGGCCTCGAAACTCTGTGGCAGCCAGGAACAGACCATGCTGGTATTGCAACACAAGCAGTTGTTGAAAATAACCTTTTAAAAGAAGGAATAAAAAAAAATGTTTTAGGAAGAGAAAAATTTATCAAAAAAATATGGGATTGGAAAGAGGAGTCCGGTGGAATAATTTTAGATCAACTTAAGAAATTAGGTTGTTCGTGTGATTGGTCAAGAACCAGGTTCACTATGGATAAAGATTTGTCAAAAGCTGTAATCAAAGTTTTCGTTGATCTTTATAACAATAAGCTAATTTACAAGGATAAAAAATTAGTTAACTGGGACACTAAACTTCAAACTGCTATTTCTGACTTGGAAGTAAACCAAAAAGATGTTCAATCTCAATTATATTACATTGATTATACGATAGAGAACTCAGATCAAAAAATCACTATCGCGACTACCAGACCAGAAACAATGATGGGAGACACCGCAGTTGCTGTGAATCCAAAGGATAAAAGATATGTAAATTTAGTTGGAAAAAATGTTCTTATTCCAATTGTTAATAGGACTGTCAAAATTATTTCTGACAATTACGCTGATCCAGAACAAGGTTCAGGAGCCGTAAAAATTACACCAGCACATGATTTCAATGACTACGAAGTTGGTAAGAGACATAAATTAGAATTAATAAACATTTTTGAAGAGAATGGGAAAATAAACAAAAATGGGATTAAAGAGTTTCACGATTTAGACAGATTTGAAGCAAGAAAACTTATAATTAAAAAATTAAAGAACATAGGTTCTCTTGTAAAAATTGAAAATATTAAAAATAAAGTTCCATATGGAGATAGATCAAACACTATAATCGAGCCTTTTTTGACAGAGCAATGGTTCGTAGATGCAAAAAAGTTATCCAAAAAACCAATTAAGATAGTTAAAGAGGGCAAAACTACTTTTTTTCCAAAGAATTGGTCAAAAACATTTTTTCAATGGATGAATGATATTGAACCTTGGTGTATATCTCGACAGATTTGGTGGGGTCATAGAATACCTGCTTGGTATGATGAAAATGGAAATATTTTTGTTGCTGAAAATGAAAAAGATGCAATAAACCTAGCAAAGAGAAAAAATAGAAATAAACAATTTAAGTTAAGACAGGAAACAGATGTTTTAGATACCTGGTTTTCATCAGCTCTATGGCCTTTTGCAACTCTTGGATGGCCAAACAAAACTAAAGAACTTAATAAATTTTACCCAACTTCAGTTCTTGTTACTGGTTTTGATATAATTTTCTTTTGGGTAGCAAGGATGTTGATGATGGGAAATTATTTCAGAAAAAAAACACCTTTTCATAAAGTATATGTTCATGCCTTAGTAAGAGATGAAAAGGGGCTTAAAATGTCAAAGTCAAAAGGTAATGTAATTGATCCATTAGATTTAATTAATGAATATGGAGCAGATAGTTTAAGGTTTACTTTAATTTCGATGGCCTCTCCAGGACGAGATGTAAAATTATCAAAAGATAGAGTTACTGGAAATAGAAACTTTATAACAAAAATTTGGAGTGCAAATAATTTTTTAAAACTTAATAATTGTAAATTAGATAAAAAGATAAATTTGACCTCAATCAAACTTCCAATTAACCATTGGATTTATAATGAATTTATTAAAACACAAAATTTAATAACAAAAAATATTGAAATATTTAGGTTTGATGAAGCTGCTAGGTATGCATATCAATTTGTTTGGCATTCTTATTGCGATTGGTATTTAGAGTTTTTAAAACCTATTCTAAATTCAAAAAATAAAATTGAGATAAAAGAGGCTAAGGCTTTCTCATCATTTATGATGGCAAATATTCTTAGAATTCTTCATCCGTTTATCCCTTTTTTCACTGAGAACTTGTGGTCTTTAAATGCTTATAAAAAGATTTTTAAAAATTTTTTAATTTGTTCCAGTTGGCCTGATTTTAAAGTAATTAATAAATTTAGCAAAAATCAAAATAATATAAATGATTTAATTGAAATAATTTCTAACATTAGATCTACGAAAGCGGAGTTAAAGATTACACCAAAATTATATTGTGACATATTTTTTGATGATAAATCAGGAAAATTAAAGAAATTGGTAAATAAAAATATAAATTTGGTAAAACAGGTTGGTAGAGTAAATAATATACTTACAACAAAGATAAGAGATAAAAATTCAATAGACATCCTGGTTCTTAAGGAAAAACTTTCATTAAATTTTAATGAGGATGTAAATTTAGGATCTCAAAAAGAGAGAATTTTACAAAAAATTGAGACAATCAATAAACAAATTACTAATTTAAATAATAAGCTCAAAAATAAGGCTTATGTGACAAAAGCACCTAAAGAAATAGTACAAAATGATAAAAATTTAGTTAAAGAATTAACTATTGAAGAAGGAAAATTAAGAAGTATTGTATCTAGTATTAATTAAATGTCTAAAATTGATAAAAAAAAACTACCCAGTCGTCATACTTCTTTAGGCCCAGATAGAGCCCCACATAGATCTTTTTATTATGCAATGGGAGAAACTGAACAGGATGTGGCGAAACCATTTGTAGGAGTAGTATCCACTTGGAATGAAGCTGCACCTTGCAATACAGCTTTAATGCGACAGGCACAATCAGTTAAAAAAGGAGTAAAACAATCTGGTGGAACGCCAAGAGAATTTTGTACGATAACTGTAACAGATGGTATTGCCATGGGTCATGAAGGAATGAAATCATCGTTAATTTCCAGAGAAGTCATAGCTGACTCAGCAGAACTGACAGTGAGAGGACATTGTTATGATGCACTAGTTGGTATTGCTGGATGTGATAAATCTCTTCCAGGCTTGATGATGTCTATGTTGAGATTGAATGTACCTAGTGTGTTCATTTACGGTGGATCAATTTTGCCAGGAAAATTTAAAGGAAAAGATGTTACCGTTGTAGATGTGTTTGAAGCAGTAGGTAAACATTCCTCAGGCAAAATGTCTTCTGAGGAATTAAGAGAATTAGAATTAGTAGCTTGTCCAAGTGCTGGGGCTTGTGGAGGTCAATTTACAGCTAATACAATGGCGTGTGTATCGGAAGCGATAGGGTTGGCTTTACCTTATTCAGCTGGGACGCCAGCCCCTTATGAAGAAAGAGATAAATATGCTTATGAAAGTGGTCAAGCGGTTATGAATTTATTAGAAAAAAAAATTAAACCAAGAGAAATAGTAACTAAAAAATCTTTAGAAAACGCAGCAACAATAGTGGCTGCAACTGGAGGCTCCACTAATGCAGCCCTTCATTTACCTGCACTAGCAAATGAAATAGGAGTAAAATTTGATTTAATGGACGTAGCAAAAATATTTAAAAAAACTCCTTATCTTGCTGATTTAAAACCTGGAGGAAAATATGTTGCAAAAGACATGTGGGAAGCTGGCGGTGTTCCTATGTTATTAAAAACCTTATTTGATGGAGGATATATTCATGGCGAGTGTATGACAGTCACAGGTAAAACTATGAAAGAAAATTTAGCTAAAATAAAGTTTGATACTAATCAAAAAGTTTTAAGAGAATATAATAATCCGCTTTCTCCAGATGGGGGAGTTGTTGGATTAAAAGGTAATTTAGCTCCAGACGGAGCAATTGTAAAAATTGCAGGATTAAAAAAATTACAATTTACAGGTAAAGCTAGATGTTTTGATAATGAAGAAGATGCAATGAAAGCAGTACAGACAAAAAAATATAATGACGGTGATGTAATAATAATTAGATACGAAGGTCCAAAAGGCGGACCAGGAATGAGGGAAATGCTTTCAACTACTGGAGCTATTTATGGACAAGGCAAAGGTGAAAAAGTTGCCCTTATAACTGATGGAAGGTTTTCAGGAGCTACTAGAGGTTTCTGTGTTGGTCACGTTGGCCCAGAAGCTGCAATGGGTGGTCCAATTGCACTTCTTAAAAATGGAGATGTAATAGATATAGATGCAAAAAAAGGATCAATTAATGTAAGGCTTACTAGCGCACAATTAAAAGCAAGAAGAAAAAAATGGAAAGAAAAAAAATCAAGTTTTGGATCGGGTACGATTTGGAAATATGCTCAAACAGTAGGACCTGCTTATCTCGGTGCTCCAACACATCCAGGTAAGAAAAAAGAAGTTAAAGAGTACTCGAAAATTTAATGAAAATACGTCCAGTTATTTTATGTGGCGGTTCTGGCACAAGACTCTGGTCCAACAAAAAACATCATCAACCAAAGCAGTTTATTGATTTCGGAAATTGGACATTATTTGGAAAAACTCTAGAGAGAGTAAAAAATTCTATTTTTGATTATCCAATAATAAGTACCAATAAAAAATATATAAGAGAAATTAAAAAACATTTAAGATTAAAAGGTTTTAAGAAATATATAATTATTCTTGAACCAGCAAAAAGAAATACTGCTCCTGCTATACTCAGTTCAGCATTAATAAAAGAAATACCTGAGAACCAACCATTAATTTTTTTAACATCAGATCATTTAATTGAGAAAACTAACTTATTTAATAAATCTATTAAAAAACATCAAAAATATTTGACAGATAAAAATATCTTTATATTTGGTATTAAGCCTTCTTACCCGTCATCTGATTTTGGTTATTTTTTATCAAATCGGCTTAAGAACAGACACAAGGTTTCAAAATTTATTGAAAAACCAAATTTAGAAAAGGCAAAAAAAATCATCAAAAAAAATGCTTATTTGAATTCAGGAATGTTTTTCCTTACAAAAAAATCAATAATCAATAACTTCAAGAAGTATCAAAATAAAAACTTTAATTGTTGTTTAAATTCTGTAAATAAATCAAAATTTAAAAATAATGTTTATTATCTTAACAAAAATAACTTTCTGAAATGTAAGACAATTTCTTTTGATTATGCAATATTGGAAAAATCAAAAGATATTAATTCTATAAATTTAAATATACCTTGGTCTGATCTAGGTAGCTGGAAAGAAATCTGTAAAATCTTTAATAAACTAAAGGCTAAATATCAAAAAAAGAAAAATATTTTTTACAGACCTTGGGGCAGGTATACAAATTTGTACAACGGTAAAAATTTCTTAATTAAAGAACTATATGTAAAGCCTAAAGGGGTTTTAAGTCTTCAAAAGCACTTTCATCGTTCTGAACATTGGGTTGTAACTCAAGGAACTCCAAAAATAACTTTGAATAGAAAGAAATTTTTTTTAAAAACTAATGAAACTATTTTTATACCAGTTAAATCCATTCACAGAATAGAAAATTTATATAAAAAACCTGTAAAAATAATTGAAGCTCAATTAGGATCAATTTTAAAAGAAACTGATATAGTTAGATACCAAGATATTTACGGTAGAGTTAAATAATTTTAAGTTCGATTGGCGTGTGATCAGATGGTTTTTCTTTAGATCTTGGTTTTATATTTATATTAATTGATTTGATATTTTCGATTAAACTATTTGAGAGTAAAAAATGATCTATTCTCATGCCATAATTTTTTTGCCAAGAACCTGCAAAGTAGTCCCAAAAGGTATACTCTTGTTTTGTTTTATTAACAAATCTATAAACATCTTTAAAACCTAAATTAATAATCTCTCTATATTTTTTTCTTATTTCTAATCTACCTAAAGCATCATTTTCATATCTTTTAAAATCATGAACATCTATTTCTTCAGGAATTATATTAAAATCCCCGGCGATAATAATATTTGAGTTTTTCTGAATTTTCTTTTTAACATTTGATATAAATTTTTTTAACCATTCTTTTTTATATTCATATTTTTCCGTATCTACAGGATTTCCATTTGGAACATAAATATTTATTAGTTCTATCTTTTTCTTTTTTAACTTTAACTCAGCAGTTATAATTCTAGATTGTTTTAAATCATCTTTAATAAAGCTATTGTTAATTTTCTCTAATTCTTGTTTAGAAATTATAGCAACACCATTGTAACTTTTCTGACCAAAAACATAAGAATTATATCCAATATTTTTAAAATCTTCATAAGGAAAACTTTCATCTTGTGTTTTAATTTCTTGTAGAAACAAAATATCAGGATTTGATTCTTTTATATACTCTAGAATATTAGTAATTCTTGCTCTTACTGAATTGACGTTCCATGAAGTTAATTTCATTAGACTGAAAAAGAAAGACCACAACCACATGAAGCTGAAGCTTTTGGATTTTTAATAGAAAAAGATTCTCCAATCATTTCTTTTTTAAAATCTACTATTGAGCCGGCTATAATATCTAACGACTGTTTGTCAATTATAGCTTTATCAAATATAATATCATTTTTTTCTACTTTGCTATCAAAGCTAAAATTATATTTAAATCCAGAGCAACCTCCGCCTTGAACAGCAATTCTAAAATATTTTTTTTTATCACTTTTAGTGATTTTATCTATCTGGTTTTTTGCACTATCAGTAAATTCTAATTTTTTTTCCATAATTATCTAGTATATAATCTATATAATAAGCATGCAAAAAAATTCAATCCAAACTTTATCTAAATTAGCTATTCCTTTAGAGTCAAAGGGTAGACTTTTTAAAGAAAAAAAAACTTATTTAAGGTCAGATTTTCAAAGGGATAGAGATAGAATAATTCATTCAACTGCCTTTCGAAGACTTAAGCATAAAACACAGGTATTTGTAAATACTACCGGGGATCATTTTAGAACAAGAATTACTCACTCCCTTGAGGTAGCCCAAATAGCAAAAACTTTATCTAAATTTTTTAATTTAAATGAAGATTTATGTGAAACACTTAGTTTAGCACACGACCTAGGTCACACTCCATTTGGTCACGCAGGAGAGGAGGCACTTAATAATTGTATGAAAAAATTGGGAGGATTTGACCATAACATTCAAACATTACGAACGATTTTGTTTTTAGAAAATAGATATTATGAGTTTAAAGGTTTGAACCTAACTTTGGAGACATTGGATGGATTAATTAAACACAATGGTCCAATCAGAAATTTAACTAAATTTAAAAAAATTTTAGGACTAGATTATTTTAAAAATAAAATAAATTTTACTTCTAGTCCGTCATTAGAGGCCCAGATAGCTTCGATTTCAGATGATATAGCTTACAATAGTCATGATCTAGAAGATGGTCTTAAATCAAATTTATTTAATTTGAAAGATTTGGAAAACATTCCTATTTTGAATAAAATTGTTTTAAAACACAAAAAAAAATTAAAAAAATATTCAATAGATTTAGTAATAAGACAAATTGTAAGAGAAATAATAAATGAAATGGTAAAAGATCTTATAAAAAACACCCAAAAAAAAATTAAAAAAAACAAGATTAGAAATTTAAAGGATGTTTTAAAATCTAAATATCCTCTTGTTACTTTTTCTAATCAAATGAGAAAATTTGATAAAACAATTAAAAATTTTTTGCGTACTAATATGTATTATCATAAAAATGTTAAATCTAATACTAATGACGGAAAAAAAATCATAAAAAAATTATTTTTATCAATAAAAAAAAATCCAAATAAATATATTAATGTTAGTAAGTATGATAAAACAAATATTGCTAGATCAATTTGTGATTTTATAGCTGGCATGACTGATAGATATGCAATAAATCTATATAAAAAGATTAAATGAATATATTTGAAAATTATTTATCCAAAATTAATAAGATTATTTTAGATAATAAGAAAATTTTAAAGTTAAAGATTTTAGAAAATAAAGATAATATAAATCTAGAAGTTCCTCCAAACCATTTTAATTATGATTTATCATCAAATGCATCACTAGTCTTGGCTAAAACAAATAATTTAAATCCAATTAATCTAGCAGAAGATATAAAAAATTTACTAATAAAAAAGATAGATCATTTTGAAAATATTGATGTAACTGCTCCTGGGTTTTTAAACATTAAACTCTCGAAAGACGCGTTAGTATTAAACATAAATGAGATACTAAAAAATAAAATTTCCTATGGATCAAAAAAATCAAAAAAAAATTATAATATAGAATTTGTCTCAGCTAATCCAACAGGCCCTATGCATGTTGGCCACTGCAGAGGAGCAGTTTTCGGAGATGTTTTATCAAATTTATTATCATTTCATGGCAACAAAGTTACTAAGGAGTATTACATAAATGATTACGGGAACCAAATTAGAAATTTTGTAGAATCGGTTTATTTGAGAATAAGAGAAATTAGATTTAAAGAAAAGTTTATCGTAAAAGAAAATTTGTATCCTGGTGATTACATTAAAGATATTGCTGAAAATATAATTAAAAAAAATAAAAGTCTTAACATTGAAAATTTTGAAAATTGTTTTGAGAAATTAAAAAAACTTTCTTTATTAGGATCAATGAATTTAATCAAAAGAGATCTAAAAAAACTTGGAATAGAACATGACAATTTCTTTTCAGAAACAGAGCTTGTAAAAAAAGATTTGGTTAATAAAACTGTAAAAAAACTTCAAGCTAAAAGTTTTGTAGAAGAGGGTTATCTTAATCCTCCGAAAGGAGAAATACCAAAAAATTGGAAAAAAACCAAAAGACTTATATTTAAATCAAAAGAATTTGGAGATGATACAGATAGAGCCTTACAAAAAAATGATGGTTCATGGACTTATTTTGCAAATGATATTGCCTATCATTTTGATAAAATAAATAGAAATTATGATAATTTAATAAATATTCTTGGTGCAGACCATACAGGCTATATTAAAAGAATAACAGCTGCAGTCTCAGCGCTATCTAATAAAAAAGTAAATTTGAATTGTAAAGTTTGTCAATTAGTAAAACTTTATAAACATGGAAAACCATTTAAGATGTCAAAAAGAGCTGGTGATTTTATTTCTGTTCAAGATTTATTGAATGAAGTAAATAAAGATTCAATTAGGTTTATGATGTTAAATAGAAGCAATGATGTAGAACTTGATTTTGATTTTGAAAAAGTAAAAGAAAAAACAAAAGATAACCCCGTTTTTTACGTTCAATATGCTTATGCTAGGATAAATTCCATTACTAGAACACTTAAAATAAATTTGGATGACCCAATTTCAATCAACACTAAAACATTCCAACCAAATGAATATGAAGAAAAGATAATAAGAAAAATATTTGAATGGCCTAAAATAACAGAATCAGCAGCTGACAAATTAGAGCCACATAAAATTCCTTATTATTTATATGAATTATCAACATTATTCCATGCATATTGGAGCAAAGGAAATGAGGACAAAAAGTTTAGATTGATAGAAAATGGGAAATCAAGAAAAAAGGACTCATTCGCTCTAATTTATCTAATTGCTATAGTAATAAAAAATGGAATGAAAATTCTTGGAGTATCACTACCTGAAAAAATGTAATGTCTAAAGTAATAAATATTTTGATGTTTCTAATCATTTCTTTTTTCATTTTCAAAATTTATACTTATTATTCTTCCAGCAAAAATGTTTTTAATAAAAATTTTAATCGTGAAAATATTGAAAAAATTATGAAAAATAAAATTACTAATTTACCTGTTTTAACTAATGATACAAATAATGTTATAGAATTTAACAATACTTTAAAAAATGAAATTTATGATAATAAGAAAAGAAGCTTTTGGGATTTGTTAAAAAAATGAAAAGAAAAGCACTTATTGTAAGTTTAAAGGGTACAAATCTTTCAAAATTGGAGAAAAAACTCCTTTCGAAAGAAAAACCCTGGGGTGTCATCCTATTCAAAAGAAACCTTAAATCCACAGAACAAATTAAAAAATTAACTTATAAAATCAGATCTTTAACAAAGGATAAAAGTTTTCCTATTATTATAGATGAAGAAGGAGCAAAAGTTTCAAGATTAAGCGATATTATTAATAATCCTATTTCTGCAACTTTTTTTGGAAATTTATTTAGAAAAGATAAAATCTTTTGTTTAAAAATTTACAATAAATATATCGAGTCTTTGTGCCAGGTTTTAAAAGATCTTGGAATAAACGTTAATACAATCCCCGTTCTTGACGTACTCAGAAAAAATACCAATAAAGTAATTGGAGACAGAAGTTTTTCGAAAAATAAAAAAATTGTTAAACAATTAGGAAATTTTACTTTAAGATATCTTCATTCAAGTAAAATTATGGGTATAATTAAGCACATACCTGGTCATGGAGCTGCTACTGTAGACAGTCATAAAAAAATGCCAATAGTATCCTTAAATGTTAAGAGTCTAAATAAAATTGATTTTTACCCCTTTAAATTTTCTAGTGCTAAATTAGCTATGACTGCACATATTCTTTACTCAAAGATAGATAAAAAAAACGTGGCTACTTTCTCAAAAAAAATTATTAATGATGTAATAAGAAAAAAATTAGGGTTTAAGGGGATTTTAATATCTGATGATATATCTATGAAGGCCCTAAAATATGATTTAAAAACTAATGCAAAAAAATCACTCGATGCTGGTTGTAATATTGTTTTATATTGTGCAGGTAAAACAAATGACAACTTTAAATTGATTAAATCTGTGCCATATATTGATAAATTTACATCAAAAAAAACTTCAGAATTTTATAAATTTTTAAGGTAAAATTCATAATGGAATCAAAAAATGCAAATCAAATTTCAGTAGATATACCTAATTACAGCGGTCCTTTAGAAATTTTGCTTGATCTAGCTAAAACACAAAAAGTTGATTTGGCTGAGATTTCTATCACTTTATTAGCTGATCAATTTTTAGAATTTATAAAAAAAAATAAAGACCTTAATTTGGAAACTGCCTCTGAATTTTTATTAATGGCTACCTGGTTAGCATATTTGAAATCAAAACTATTGCTACCAGAAGAAGAAGAGGATGATTTTAAAGCTATTGAAGTTGCTGAAAAGCTAAAATTACAACTAAAAAAATTAGAATTAATTCGAATTTTATCAGACCAAATGCTAAAAAAAAAAAGGCTAGGCATTCATATTTATACCAGAGGCATGAAAGGCGGAATAAGGTCCATCAATACACCAATTTACGATGTTTCACTTTATGAATTATTAAAAACTTACTCTGAAATTCAGATGCAAAAAACTTTTCAAAACATAAGTATTCCTAAATTACCAGTTTTTACCACAGAAGAAGGTATTAAGTTTTTAAGGAATAATTTAGATAAATTAATAGATTGGAAAAATTTGTTCGAGCTGATACCTAAGTTTTATTCAAATAATAAAATGAAAAGAACAGGAATTGCTGGTATTTTTGCTGCCAGCCTCGAATTATCAAAAGAGGGGGTCTTATCAGTCTCACAAAAAAAAATTTTTGATAAATTATTTGTAAAAAAAAATTCATATGAAAAATAAAAAAAAAGGAAATATAATTAATTTTCCTTCTTCACCTTCTAAAATTGAAAGACAAATAGAAGCTATTCTTTTTGCAGCATCTGAACCTTTAGATATAGAAACTATTGAAAAAAGATTACAAACCTCTTCAAATTTGAAAAAGATATTAGAAAACTTACAAGAAACTTACAAAAAAAGGGGGATAAATCTTATTAATATTAAAAATAAGTGGTCGTTTAGAACAGCTGACGATTTATCAAAATTAATGGCATTACAAAAGTCTACTCAAAAAAAATTATCTAAAGCAACAATTGAGACCTTAGCAATAATTGTTTACCATCAACCGGTTACAAGACCAGAAATAGAGGAAATCAGAGGAGTTTCATTTGCTTCAAACACTTTAGAAATTTTGCTTGAATTAGACTGGGTGAGACCGGCGGGTCGTAAAGACGTTCCAGGTAAGCCAATACAATACGCAACAACCGAAAACTTTCTAAATCACTTTAATATACAAAAATTATCTGATTTACCTACAATTGACGAATTGGGCTCTGCCGGTCTTATAGACACATCAGCTATTGATAAATCTATTTTTGGCACTGGCAAATTTTTTAAAGAACAATCTCTGTCCGAAAAGCAGAATATTTATGAAGATATTGATGAAGCCATTAAAAAAGCTCCAGAGGAAGAAAAATAAACATATTTATTTAAAGCATTTTATTGTATATATTTGAGAATATGGGAATTAGTTTCTGGCAAATAGCAATAGTAGTTGTCCTGGTTGTCCTACTTTTTGGAAGAGGAAAAATATCAAGTTTGATGGGTGATGTAGCTAAAGGAATTAAAAGCTTTAAAAAAGGCATGTCTGATGATAGCTCCACAACCAATCAAGATGACAACTCTAAGTCAGAAAATTCTGACTCTGAAAATAAATAATCAAAATGCCTCAAATTGGATGGTTAGAGATCTTATCAATTGTAGTAATTGCAATTTTAGTTTTAGGTCCTAAAGAATTTCCTATAGCATTAAAAAAAATTGGCTCTTATATAGGAAAATTAAAGAATACATTTAGTAATTTTCAAAGGGAAATTTCTTCTGCTACCCAAGAAATTGATTTAGAAAATGAATCTGAGTTAAAAAATAACAATAATAAAAAAGACATAGACAAAAATGGCTGATAGTAATTCTTTTACAAGTCATTTAATCGAGCTGCGTTCCAGACTTTTAAACTCTTTAATTTTCATTTTTATAGTTTTTGTAATTTCTTATATATTTGCAGAATACATCTATAATTTTCTGGTACAACCATATGCTGAAGCTGTAAAGGATGACTCAGGCACAAGAAGACTAATTTTTACTGCGTTACACGAAACATTTATTACCTATATAAAGCTTGCTTTTTTTTCTTCTATTTTTTTAGGAAGTCCGGTTTTGTTAATACAAATATATAAATTTATTGCGCCTGGATTATATAAAAATGAAAAAAAAGCATTATTACCATATTTAATATCAACTCCTATACTATTCTTGTTAGGTGCGTTGTTGGTTTATTATTTAGTAATGCCTTTGGCTATTAAATTTTTTCTATCATTTGAAACATTAGGAACAAATACAAGTTTACCTATTCAACTTGAAGCAAAAGTTAATGAATATCTTTCACTTATAATGAGATTGATTTTTGCATTTGGAATAAGTTTTCAACTTCCAATACTTCTAAACTTATTAGCTAGAATAGGGGTTGTTAATTCTGATTATTTAAAAAAAAGGAGGAGGTATGTAATTGTTATTATCTTTGCTTTAGCTGCAATTTTAACTCCACCTGATCCAATTACTCAAGTAGGACTAGCAATACCTTTGTTATTACTTTATGAACTATCTATATTTACAGTGAAATTTATTGAAAGAAAAAAAGAAAAAGAAAATCCAGACAATGCATAATATAAAAGATCTAAGAAAAAATTTAAAACTATATAAAAAAAAATTATTCGATAGAAATTTTGAATTAGATATAAATGAATTTGAAAAACTAGATAACATTAATAGAAAACTGATAAATGAAAAAGAAAAATTAGAGCAAGAGAAAAAAATTTTATCAAAGTCTAAAGATAAATCAAATTTTGAAAAGTCAAAAAAAATTTCCGAAGAAATATCTAAAATTTCAAAAAATCAATTAATTTCACAAAAAAACATAAATAATATTTTAAATATAATGCCTAATTTGGCTTTGGATGATGTTCCGGTTGGAAAAGATGAAAATTCTAATAAATTAATTAGTCAAAATGGGAATATTAGAAAATTTTCTTTTAAACCTAAGTCACATGTTGAAATAGGTTTAATTGATAATGCAATAGATTTTGATACTTCAACTAAATTATCAGGAGCTAGATTTGTTGTTTTAAAAGATAGGATAGCTTTACTTGAAAGAGCTCTAATTAATTTCATGTTAGATATTCATACAACTGAGTTTAAATACACTGAAATTTCTCCTCCATTAATAGTTAACGAAGATGTAATGTTTGGTACAGGACAATTACCTAAATTTGAAGAAGATCAATTCGAAATTAAATTTGAAAATTCTGAACAGCGAAAATATTTAATACCTACAGCGGAAGTTGTTTTAACTAATTTAGTAAGAAAATCGATTTTAAATAAAGAGCAATTACCTTTAAGATATGTAGCATCTACGCCTTGTTTTCGTAAAGAGGCAGGTAGTTATGGGAAAGATACAAAAGGGATGATTAGACAGCACCAATTCTACAAAGTTGAATTAGTAAGCATTGTTGAACCTAAAGATTCTACTTCTGAACTTGACAGGATGTTAAATTGTGCAAAAAAGATTTTAGAAAAATTAGAAATACCTTATCAAGTCATTTTACTTTCAACAGGAGATATGGGATTTAGCGCTGAGAAAACTTTTGATTTAGAAGCATGGATACCGTCAGAAAACAGATATAGAGAAATTTCTAGCTGTTCTTCGTGTGGCACATTTCAAGCTAGGAGAATGGGAGCAAAATTTAAAGGATCAAATAATAATGAATTTGTTACAACTTTAAATGGATCAGGACTTGCTGTAGGAAGATTAATGATAGCTTTACTGGAAAATAATCAAAATGAAGATGGTTCAGTATCTATTCCAAAAATTTTAAAAAAATATATGAATAATCTTGATAAAATTTGATAAAAATTTAACTTGTTTATCTAATTCATATATTATAATTGTTTTTTCATGAGCGGACAAGGAATAGCACAGTTTATACCTTTAATTTTAATATTTGTAATTTTTTACTTTTTCTTGATAAGACCTCAACAAAAGAGAGTTAAAGATCATAAGGCTATGGTTGAGTCCTTAAAGAGGGGTGACGAAGTAATTACGTCTGGTGGGATAATAGGTGTAGTAGAACGTATTATGGAAGATGATCGAATTGAAGTTATAATCGGAGAAGGTACAAAAGTACAAATTATTAGATCAACAATTACTAGCCTGCTTAAAAAAGAACAAGTAAAAAAATAATTACTTTTCGTGCTAAATTTTTCAAAAATAAATATTATTTTTATTTATCTAATTTTTTTATTTATTTCAATTTTTTCATTATTAAATCTACAGACTAACGAAAATATCATCTTAGATAAAAAGGTTAATCTCGGTTTAGATTTGCAGGGTGGTTCATATTTATTATTAGAAATAAACTCTGACTCATTAGTGGAGGAAAAGATACAATCAAAAGTTATTCCTCTTAAAAAACTATTAAAAGATAATAATCTAAATTATTCTGAATTTAAGATAAGTAATAAAAATCTAATTTTAAAAATTAATGATATTGAAAAATTTGAATTACTTTTTTATTCAAAAAAAGACAACGTTGTAAATCCATATATTGATAATTATAGAGCTTTTGAATTAGATTATAAAAAGTTAAAAGATAATTATATAGAGATTAACTTTTCTAAATTTGGCTTACTTACTATTAATAATTCTGCACTAAAACAGTCGATTGAAATTGTAAGACGAAGAATTGATGATGTTGGCACCAAAGAACCAACCATTTTACAAAGAGGTGAAAAAAGAATTTTAGTGGAATTACCCGGCCTTAAAGATCCAGAAAGAATAAAAAAACTTTTAGGAAAAACTGCACAATTAAACTTTAGATTAGTAAGTGAAAATTCAGAATTTGGAGTTGATGAACTTATTTCAGAAATTGGAGAAAAATTAAAAGTAAGTAAAAGAATTGTAATGAGCGGAGAAAATTTGATCGATGCACAACCTAGTATTCAAAATCAACAAAATGAACCCACAGTGTCTTTTACTTTAGATAGACTTGGATCTCAAAAATTTGGAAGAGCAACAACTGATAATGTTGGGAAAAGATTAGCTATTGTTCTAGATGGTAAAATTATAAGTGCACCGAATATTAATGAACCAATTACTTCAGGCAATGGAATGATATCGGGTAATTTTACATTTCAAGAAGCAACAGATCTAGCTCTGCTTTTAAGATCAGGGGCTTTACCAACTCCTTTAGAAGTTGTTGAAGAGAGAACTGTTGGTCCTGACTTAGGAGAAGATTCAATTAAGTCAGGTGTAATATCTTTAATTGTAGGTTTTGTCTTAGTTATTTTGTTTATGTTTTATAAATATAGATTATTCGGTTTAGTTGCAAATACTGCTTTGATTGCAAATTTGATTATGCTAGTGGGCGTCCTTACTATACTAGAGGCTACACTAACTTTACCAGGAATTGCAGGAATTATTTTAACCGTAGGTATGGCAGTAGATGCAAACGTACTAATTTTCGAGCGAATAAAAGAGGAACTCAAAACAGAAAAATCAATCATTCACGCATTTGACTCTGGATATTCGAAAGCTAAAATTACAGTCTTAGACGCAAATATAACAACATTAATCGCAGCAATTATATTGTTTGCTTTTGGATCTGGACCGGTGAAAGGTTTTGCAATTACTTTAGGTATTGGGATATTGACAACATTATTCTCTGCTTACTTTTTAGCAAGACATCTCACATCTTTAATAGTTTTAAGAAACAATAACAAAGAAATAAAAATATAATGACAAATAATATTAATTTTGTATCACAATTTAAAAAAGCAAATATTATATCAATAATATTATTTACTCTGAGTTTACTATTTGTTTTTTTTAAAGGATTAAACTATGGCATTGATTTTAAAGGGGGAACTTTAATTGAACTGAGGACAGAAAAATCAATAAAAGCTTCATCTATAAGGGATACATTAAGCTCGATGAATTTAGGTGATGTAAATGTAAAGAAATTTGGAAAAGATGGAGATTACTTAATTAAAGTTGAACAAAAAGAGTCTAATAATAATAAATTGATCCCTGAAATAAAAAAAAAATTAACAGACAATTTAAATGCTGAAATTGATTTTAGAAGAGTTGAAAATGTAGGCCCAAAAGTAAGTGCTGAATTATTAGAGTCTTCAATTATTGCGATTTCACTCGCTTTGGCCGCTATGCTTTTTTATATTTGGATAAGATTTGAATGGCAATTCAGTGTCGGTTCAATTATTGCTTTGTTCCATGACGTCATTATTACATTGGGAATTTTCTCATTGCTATCACTGGAAATAAATTTGTCAATAATTGCTGCAGTTCTAACAATAGTCGGTTATTCAATGAACGATACAGTCGTGATTTATGATCGTATACGAGAAAATTTATTTAAATACACAAAAATAAGTATTAGTGATATTGCTAACTTATCAATTAACGAAACACTTGCGAGGACAATTATTACTTCAGTAACCACTCTATTAGCTTTAGTTTCAATTTACACTTTGGGAGGTGAAATTTTAAGAGGATTTTCTTTTGCGATGATATTAGGTGTAATAATTGGGACTTATTCCTCGATTTTTGTTGCTTCACCGATCTTAAAGTTTTTTAAAGTAAGTTATAAAACTTTAGAAAAAGAGGAAGAAAAAATAGTTCCTTAGACTAGTATAGATTTTGGGCAGCTACCATTGAAAGTAGCATCGGAAAAGATAATAAAGTATTTGCTCTAGAAAATAGCATTGCGGTCTTAGCAGACTTAGCTTTTTCTTCAGGAGGGCATTCAATTATACCTAAAGCTTTTTTTTGATTGGGCCAAATTACAAACCAGACATTGTAAGCCATAATAATACCAAGCCACATGCCAATTCCAATCGCAGTAGATTTAGGATCTCCGCTTCCTATTCCTAATATCATAGCTTGATGTACATAGCCTTGAAGATAAGCAACTATCAATCCAGAAATAATCGTACCTAATGCTGCCCATCTAAACCAAAATAACGCTTTCGGAGCTATAACTTTTCCAATAGCAGGTTTTTGTTCGTCTGGAATATTTGGCATCGAAGGAATTTGAACAAAGTTGAAGTACCACAATAAACCTATCCACATTATTCCAGTTAAAACATGAATATATCTAAACAACCAACTGAAAAAGTATCTATCAAATGCAAAGCCATCTCCAAAAAAGTGCATTCCAATTAATAGCAATATTGCTATTCCTAGTGATAGATGAACTGTTTTTGATAATGATTGTAAGATATTGGTCATGATTCAATATAACATAATTATTATTTTTATGCAGTTTTTTTCATTGAGTTATTTCCTATAATATCTCTAATAAATTTACCAGTATAACTCTCTTTTACTGCTGAAACTTTTTCAGGCGTTCCTTCAGCTATAATTCTTCCGCCATTAATACCACCTTCAGGACCCATGTCTATTATATGATCTGCTGTTTTTATAACATCTAAATTATGTTCAATTACAACTACAGTATTACCCGTATTTGCAAATGCTTGTAAAATTTCCAAAAGTTTTTTTATATCATGAGAATGTAATCCAGTAGTAGGCTCATCTAAAATATAAAGAGTTCTACCAGTTGGTCTTTTTGATAATTCTTTAGCTAATTTAATTCTTTGAGCTTCTCCTCCAGATAATGTCGTAGCTTGTTGACCAATCTTCATATATCCTAGACCTACGTGTTTAAGTGTAATCAATTTTGATTTTATGCTTTGTATATTTTCAAAAAAATCACAGCCTTCATCTACTGTCATATCTAAAACATCAGCTATATTTTTATTTTTAAATCTGATTTCAAGAGTTTCTCGATTGTATCTTGCTCCTTTGCATGTATCACAAGGGATAAAAACGTCGGGTAAAAAGTGCATTTCATAAGTCAAAACACCGTCTCCCTCACAAGTTTCACATCTTCCTCCTTTAACATTGAATGAGTATCTTCCCACTTTATAGCCTCTAGCTTTTGACTCAGGTAAACCTGCAAACCATTCTCGTATTGGGCCGAACGCACCTGTATATGTAGCAGGATTAGATCTTGGAGTTCTTCCTATAGGTGATTGATCAATGTCAATAATTTTATCAATCAATTCGGTTCCTTTAAAGCCAGTAAAAGCTTTTGGAACTTTTCTGCTTTTGTTTTTATTTAACATTAAATTAAATGCATTATAAAGTGTATGGAGTATTAAAGTTGACTTACCACTTCCTGATACGCCAGTAACACAGGTGAAAGTTCCGACGGGAATCTTTAAATTTACTTTTTTTAAATTGTTACCACTTGCACCACTTATTTCAATATATCTTCCATTTTTCGCAGATCTTCTTTTTTTTGGTATTGGAATATATTTTTTCCCAGATAAATAATTTCCAGTAATACTATTTTCATTTTGAATTATTTCTTTTACTTCACCTTGAGCAACTATCTCACCTCCTTTTAAACCAGCCTCAGGCCCAATATCAATTATATAATCTGAACTTTCCATTGTTTCAATATCGTGTTCAACAACAATGACAGTGTTTCCAAGATCTCTTAACTTTTTTAAAGCTGTGATTAATTTTTTATTATCCCTTTGATGTAAACCAATAGACGGCTCATCCAAGACATAAAGTACGCCTGTAAGCCCTGATCCAATTTGGGATGCTAACCTTATTCTCTGAGCCTCACCACCTGATAGAGTGCCGGACTCTCTTGATAAGGTTAAATAATTTAATCCCACATTCAAAAGAAAATTTAGTCTCTCATTAATCTCCTTTAAGATATGTTGAGCAATTTTATTTTCTTTTTCACTTAAGTTCTTTTCTAAATCTGCGAACCATTTTTGAGCAATATCGATTGATTTTTCAGTGACCTCACTTATATTTAAATTATTAATTTTTACACACAAAGCTTCATCTTTTAATCGCATGCCTTTGCACTTTTCACAATCAGTTTCACTTTGGTATTGTGAAATTTCTTCTCTTTTCCACTCACTATCAGTTTCTAAGTAGCGTCTTTCTAAATTATTTATAACACCTTCGAAAGTTTTTTTTGTAGTATATGCTTCATATCCATCGTCGTATGAAAATCTAATTTCTTCGTCATTAGAGCCATATAAAATAATATCTTGTATTTTTTTTGGTATTTTTTTCCAAGGATCAGATAAAGAAATTTTATAATGCTTTGCTATTGAAGCCAGTGTTTGAGCATAATATAGAGAGGTAGATTTAGACCATGGTTCAATAGCCCCATCTTGAATACTTTTTTTTTGGTCAGAGACAACTAAGTTAGGATCTACGTTTAAATTATGACCTATACCTTCGCATTCTTCACACGCACCATAAGGAGAGTTAAATGAGAACAATCTAGGCTCTATTTCTTCAATAGTAAATCCACTTTCTGGACATGAAAATTTTGATGAAAATAAAATAGTTTCTCTCTTTCTAAATTTTTTAGGCAAGGTTTCGTTTTCATATTCAACAATTAATAATCCATCAGAAAGGTTAACAGCTGTTTCAACACTATCAGCCAATCGGTTCCCTAAATTTGAATTTAAAATAATCCTATCCACTATGATCGATATGTCATGTTTTACTTTTTTATTTAAATTTGGGAATTCATCTATGTTTAGATACTTTCCATCAACTTTTATTTTAGAGAAACCTCTTTTTTTGTAATTTAATATCTCTTTTTTATATTCACCTTTTCTACCTCTCACCACAGGAGCTAAAAGATAAATAGTATTATTTTTTGGAAGCTTTTTTATTTTATCTACCATTTCACTAATTGGTTGAGATCTAATTGGTTTTCCTGTGAAAGGAGAGTAAGGTGTTCCAACTCTAGCAAATAAAACTCTCATGTAGTCATATATTTCAGTTACGGTTGCAACAGTTGATCTTGGATTTTTTGAGGTATTTTTTTGTTCAATTGAAATAGCTGGACTTAAACCTTCTATAAAATCCACATTGGGTTTTTTCATTTTATCTAGAAACTGTCTTGCATAAGACGATAAGCTTTCAACATACCTTCTTTGTCCTTCGGCATAAATAGTATCAAATGCAAGCGATGACTTTCCTGAACCAGAGAGGCCAGTTATGACAACTAATTTCTCTTTAGGAATTTCTAGAGAAACATTTTTTAAGTTGTGTTCTTTAGCGCCTTTTACAACGATTTTTTTCAACATTTTTTTTTCGACAAATAATTATCACCTTATATTTAGTACACAAATATGATATAAGATAATGATTTTTTAAAACAAAAAAATCATTATTATTCAAAATATTATGGCTGGAAGTTTAAATAAAGTACAATTAATAGGTCGTTTAGGCGCAGATCCCGAAATCAAACAAATGGTAAACGGGAAAAGTGTTGCTAGATTGAGTATTGCTACAAGCCAATCTTGGAAAGATAAATCTAGTGGAGAAAAAAAAGAAAAAACAGAATGGCATAGAGTTGTGATTTTCAATGAGGGGCTAGTAAATGTTGTTCAACAATATGTAAAAAAAGGAGCTAATGTTTATGTAGAAGGGCAACTAAGCACTAGAAAATGGAAAGACGAGGCATCCGGACAAGATAAGTATTCCACTGAGATTGTTTTACAAGGATATAATTCAAGTTTGACAATGCTTGATAGCAGAAATTCATCTAATAATTCTAATTTAGTCTCTGATAATAAAAGCACTCTTCCAAATGATAATCTAAATCAAGATAGTAAAGATTTGGATGACGAAATTCCTTTTTAATTTTTCATGGAAAAAAACACTGTAGAAAACAATAAATCATTCAAACCTATTTTTGTTCAAGATGAGATGAGCTCATCTTATTTGTCTTATGCTATGAGTGTGATTGTTAGCAGGGCCCTTCCTGATGTGAGAGATGGTTTAAAACCTGTTCACAGGAGAATTATTTATGCTATGTATAAAGGAGGCTATGACTGGTCTAAACCTTTTAGAAAATCAGCTCGAATAGTTGGAGACGTAATTGGTAAATATCACCCTCATGGAGACCAGTCAGTTTATGATGCTTTAGTTAGATTGGTACAAGATTTTTCTATGAGCGTTCCTCTTATCACTGGCCAAGGTAATTTTGGATCTATTGATGGAGATCCTCCAGCTGCAATGAGATACACAGAAACAAAACTTGCAAAAATCTCCCAGTTTTTGACAGAAGATCTTGAAAAAAATACTGTAAATTTTAGAAGCAATTATGATGAGACAGAAAAAGAACCTGAAGTTCTACCCTCCCAATATCCAAATATTTTAGTTAACGGTGCCGGAGGAATTGCAGTAGGTATGGCAACAAGTATACCACCTCATAATCTTGGTGAAATAATAGAGGCAACCATCGCATATATTAATAATAAGGATATAACGATTGGTCAATTAATGAAACATGTCCCAGGACCTGACTTTCCAACTGGTGGAGTGATAATTGGTAAAGATATTATTAAACAAGGCTATAATAAAGGTAGAGGGTCATTTAAAATAAGAGGTGAAATTGAATTTGAGGAAAAAAAAGGGGGGCGAGATACTCTAATATTAAAATCTATTCCGTATCAAGTAAATAAATCATTGTTGATTGAAAAAATTGCACAATTAGTTAGAGACAAAAAAATTGAGGGTATAAGAGATTTAAGAGATGAGTCAAATAGGGAGGGCATAAGGGTAGTAATTGAATTAAGAAAAGGAGTAGAGCCCGAGACAATAAGAAGGCAGCTATATAAACTTACTAATATAGAGAGTTCATTTGGTTTTAATACTTTAGCAATAGTTGACAATAAACCAAAGATATTAAATTTAAAAGATTTTATCTCTGAGTTTTTAAAATTCAGAGAAGATACTGTAATTAAGAGAGTTAAATTTGATTTAAGAAAAGCTGAAGAGAGAGCACATATACTTTTAGGATTAGCAGTTTCTGTAGAAAATATTGATGAAGTAATTAAGATTATAAAAAATTCAAAAGATACATTGATAGCAAAAAAAAATCTTTTATCGAAAAAATGGAAAATTAAAAAAAGTACTAAGCTGATAAATCAAATTGAAAAGA
>CACDSA010000011.1 GCA_902555185.1 uncultured Pelagibacteraceae bacterium
TATGTTTCAAGATCCAAACAAAATCAATACAAAACAAAACTCTCTTCCTTTCTCTAAATTTTTGACAGAAGTTGATGCAGGTAGAGTTGTTGAAGTCAAAATTCAAGGTAATAATATTACTGGATTATTAGCAGATGGAAATTCATTTTCAACTTACTCTCCAAATTATCCGGAATTAGTTGATAAGCTTTCATCTAAAGGAGTAAGTATATTAGCCTCTCCGCAGGAAGACAAAATGCCATCTCTATTAGGTATTTTATTGTCTTGGTTCCCAATGCTTTTATTAATTGGTGTGTGGATTTTCTTTATGCGGCAAATGCAGGGTGGAAAAGGTGGAGCTATGGGATTTGGAAGATCCAAAGCAAAATTACTTAATGAGGCTCAAGGTAAAGTAACTTTTAATGATGTTGCTGGAGTGGAAGAGGCAAAAGAGGAAGTAGAAGAAATTGTAGAATTTTTAAAGGACCCTAAAAAGTTTAGTCGCCTGGGAGGTAAAATTCCAAAAGGCGCTCTTTTAATTGGACCTCCGGGAACTGGAAAAACCTTATTAGCAAAAGCGATAGCTGGAGAGGCCAATGTTCCTTTTTTTTCAATCTCAGGATCAGATTTTGTTGAGATGTTCGTCGGTGTGGGAGCTTCAAGAGTGAGAGATATGTTTGAACAAGGAAAAAAACATTCACCTTGCATAATTTTTATAGACGAAATTGACGCTGTCGGAAGAAGTAGAGGCGCTGGATTAGGTGGAGGAAACGATGAAAGAGAACAAACTCTTAATCAATTACTTGTGGAAATGGACGGTTTCGACACTAATGAGGGAATAATTTTAATTGCTGCAACTAATAGACCAGATGTTTTGGATCCTGCATTACTAAGACCTGGTAGATTTGATAGACAAGTAGTTGTTGGAAATCCTGATATAATTGGCAGAGAAGCAATCTTGAAAGTTCACATAAAAAAAATTAATACCGGACCAGACGTAAAATTAAGAACAATAGCAAGAGGAACCCCGGGTTTTTCTGGTGCAGATTTAGCAAATTTAATTAATGAGTCAGCTTTGTTAGCTGCAAGAAAAAATAAAAGAGTAGTCACTATGTCCGACGTCGAAGAAGCAAAAGATAAAGTTATGATGGGAGCAGAAAGAAGGTCTATGGTTATGTCTGAGGACGAAAAAAAACTTACTGCATACCATGAGGGTGGTCATGCTATTGTAGCTCTAAATGAAAAAGCCTCAGACCCAATCCATAAAGCAACTATTATTCCAAGAGGAAGAGCTTTAGGAATGGTCATGAGACTACCGGAAAGAGATCAATTATCAGTAACTAGAGAAAAAATGCACGCAGATATAGCTGTTGCTATGGGCGGAAGAATAGCAGAAGAAATTATTTTTGGTCACGATAAAGTAACTTCAGGAGCATCATCAGATATAGACATGGTAACAAAAATGGCAAAAAATATGGTTACAAAATATGGAATGAGCAAGGAGTTAGGTACAATTGCGTATGGAGAAAACGAAGAAGAAGTTTTTTTAGGAAGATCTGTAACGAAACAACAAAATATGTCTGAAGATACGGCTAAAAAAGTTGATGCAGAAGTCAAGAGGATCGTTGACAAAGGTTATGAGAGAGCAAAAAAAATTCTAAATGAGAAAATCGATGATCTTCACAAAATAGCTAAAGCTTTATTAGTTTATGAGACTCTTTCAGGTGATGAAATAAGAGATTTAATTTTAAAAGATATAAAACCTACAAGATCTTTCAAAGATGAGGAAAGTGAAGATGGAACATCATCGTCAGCACTTGGATCATTAGGACTTAAACCAAAGCCAGCTATCTAAACTCAGCATGACTAAATATTACACTAGAGCGTGTAATTTTATTTATGGTAAACAAGCTAAGTCATTAATCAAAAAGAAACTTGCGCTACCTCTATGCGGTAATAATCTTATAGGATTTACTAGTCTTGAAATTTTCTTCAGACAAAGAAAGAGGGTCAAAAGTAAAATAATTAAGTTAGAACATATAAATAAGCTCAGTAAGATAATTCAATTTAAAGTAAAAAAAGACTTAAAAAAGATCACCACAAAAAGAAAAAATTTTTTACCTTACGTAAATTTTTCATCACCAACAATAATGGGAATTTTAAACCTTACTCCTGATAGCTTTTCTGATGGAGGTAAATTTAACAATGTAAAAAAATCTTACAAACATATCAAAGATATGATTGAAAATGGTTCTAAAATTATAGATATTGGAGGAGAGTCAACTAGGCCAGGTTCAAAATCTGTAAGTGTGAAAAATGAGTGGAACAGAATTAAAAAAGTTTTAAAAAATTTTAAAAAAAGATATAAAACAACTTGCTTATCAATTGATACTCGAAAACCAGATTTAATGGTGCTTGGGATAAAACATAAAGTTGATTTAATAAATGATGTTTCAGGTTTCAATTTTGATAAAAATTCTCTTCCACAAATTAGAAAATATAAAATATCAAAAGTAATTCACCATATGAAAGGAACACCTAACACAATGCAAAAAAATCCAAAATATCAAAATGTTTTATTAGATATTTACGATTTTTTTGAAAAAAATATTAATGAAAGATTCCCGAAAGATAAATTATTAATATTAGATCCTGGTATAGGATTTGGTAAAACTTTGAAACATAATTTGAGTTTAATTACCAACATTTCTCTGTTTCATAGTCTAGGTTTCCCTTTATTGATAGGAACATCAAGAAAAAGGTTCATTAATCAAATATCTGGTAAACATGATAGTAAAGATAGAACAGGTGGAACGTTAGCTTCAATTTTATATTTATTATCTCAGGGTGTTCAAATTTTTCGAGTACATAACGTTAAGGAGATGAAACAAGGGATTTTAGTTTTTAAAAAAATTTTATTCAATCAATGAAAAACAAATATTTTGGCACTGATGGTATTAGAGGCACTGTTAATCAAGGCAATATTACTGGTGAAAAATTTTTTAAATTTGGTTTAGCCTCTGGAACATATTTCAAAAATCAAAAAAAAAACTAAACAAATAGCAATTATTGCAAAAGACACAAGGTTATCAGGATATACATTAGAGCCTGCTTTAGTTTCTGGTTTAGTCTCAGGTGGTATGCATGTATTTACTTTAGGACCTTTGCCTTCAAATGGATTAGCAATGTTAACAAAAACAATGAAAGCTAATATGGGAATAATGATTACAGCTTCTCATAATCCATATTATGACAATGGGTTAAAATTATTTGGCCCAGATGGCATGAAGCTGTCTGATAAAATTGAGAAAAGAATTGAAAAGTTGATAGATGCAAAAAACACAAGACAACTAACAGATCCAAGATCTTTGGGAAGAGTAAAAAGGTTAGAAGATGGCAATGAAAGATATATAAAAATTTTAAAAAGTAATTTTCCAAAAAACTTTGATTTGAAAGGTACCAAGATAATTTTAGATTGTGCCAATGGTGCCAGCTATAAAGCGGCTCCTAAACTCTTAAAAGAGCTTGGTGCTAAAGTGATTTCTCTAGGAGTAAAACCAGATGGGTTTAATATCAATGAAAAGTGTGGTTCAACGTTTCCTTCAAAAATTAGATTAGCTGTAAAAAAATTCAAAGCACATGTTGGAATATCTTTTGATGGAGATGCTGACAGAATAATAATGTGTGATGAAAACGGTAAAATAATCAATGGTGACCAAATAATAGCAATGTTAGCAAAAAGGTGGAAATCAAAAAAAATTCTTAAAGGTGGAGTTATAGGAACACAAATGTCAAATTATGGTTTAGAAAATTTTTTAAAAAAAGAAAAAATTAAGTTTTTTAGATCAAAAGTAGGAGATAGATACGTTAAGGAAATGATGAAGAAATACAATTTCAATTTAGGAGGAGAGCAATCCGGACATATAATTTTAGGTAAGTTTGCAACTACAGGGGATGGGTTGCTAGTGGCACTAGAAGTATTATTCTCACTTAGAAAAAAAAGGAAAGCTAGTGAGCTCTTGAATATTTTTAAACCTTTGCCACAAACTCTTGAAAATATTAAAGTAAAAGATAAGAAAATCATCAATTCTCCGAAATGTAAAAAAGCGATTAAAAAAGCTAAATCTTTAATGGGAAAAAAGGGTAGAATATTAGTAAGAAAATCTGGAACCGAACCAAAGATAAGAGTAATGGCGGAGTCTCAAGATAAAATTTTAATATCAAATTGTATAAATATTATAAAAAGATCTATTAAATAAATTGAAACCTAAATCAAAAATTTTAATAATAGCCGGGTCAGACTCATCAGGAGGAGCTGGTATACAAGCAGACATAAAAACTGTTACAGCACTTGGTGGTTATGCGATGACGGCGATAACAGCTATAACATCCCAAAATACAACTGGTGTAAGATCTGTTACTTCAATAAAACCAAAAGAAATAGAACGTCAAATTTTATTTACTTGTAAAGATATAAGTCCTAATGCAATTAAAATAGGAATGCTTCACTCATCTAAAGTAATAAATTCAATTTTTAGAGCGCTAAAAAAAATTAAAACAAAAAAGATAGTTTTAGACCCAGTAATGTATGCAAAAGGTGGTGCTAAATTAATCAACAATAATGCTATTAAAACTTTAAAAGATAAAATTTTAAAAAAATCATATTTGATCACCCCAAATATTCCAGAGGCAGAAATTTTAAGTAAAATAAAAATTAAAAATACAAAAGATATGATAATTGCAGCAAAAATTTTGATTAAAAATGGTGCTAAAAATGTTTTATTAAAAGGAGGCCATGGAAAATCACAAATTATTACCGATGTTTATGCAAGCAAATCTCAAATAAAAATTTTTAAGAACAGAAAAATCAAAACTAAAAATACACACGGTACTGGTTGCACACTTTCAAGTGCTATAGCAACATTTTTATCATGTGGAAAACCTCTAAAGAAATCTTGTGATTTGGGAATTAAATATGTTAACCAAGCTATTAAATCTAATCTTAATTATGGAAAAGGACATGGTCCAGTAAATCACTTGAATTCAATAACATTGAAAAAAAAATTCCAAAAATGAAAAATGTAGTTGTAGTAGGGTCACAGTGGGGAGATGAGGGAAAAGGTAAAATAGTAGACTGGCTTTCAAGTGAGGCCGATGTTGTGGTTCGTTTCCAAGGCGGACATAATGCTGGTCATACTTTAGTTATTGATAAAAAAGTATTTAAATTAAGATTACTTCCATCAGGAATTGTCAGAGAAGGTAAAATTTCTATTCTCGGCAATGGAGTAGTTATAGATCCCTGGGCATTGCTTGCTGAAATTGCAGAAATAAAAAAACAAGGGATTAATGTTACACCTAAGAATTTTATGATTTCTGAGTCTGCCTCACTAATTCTTCCATTCCATCAGGAAATGGATGAAATTAGAGAGGATGCAGCTGGAAAAGAAAAAATTGGAACTACCAGAAGGGGTATTGGGCCATGTTATGAAGATAAAGTTGGCAGAAGATCAATTAGAGTTATGGATCTAAGATCAGAAAGCAATTTAGATGAAAGATTGGCGAATGTCCTTTTACACCATAACGCTATTAGAAAAGGATTAAAAAAAAAAGTTTACAAAAAAGATGATTTGAAAAAAAAATTGTTAAAAATTGCACCTGAAATTCTTAAATTTGCGAAACCGGTATGGTTAAAGTTAGATGAATTTAAAAAGAATAGAAAAAAAATACTATTTGAAGGCGCTCAAGGAATACTTTTAGATGTTGACCATGGCACCTATCCTTACGTAACTTCATCTAACACTGTGCCCGCAATGGCAGCAACAGGATCAGGTTCAGGACCTGATAAAATCGGTTATATTCTTGGTATTACAAAGGCGTATACCACGAGAGTTGGTAGTGGACCATTTCCTACAGAGTTAAAAGATAAAATAGGTGAAAGCTTAGGAAAAAGAGGTAAAGAGTTTGGAACTGTCACTGCTCGAAAAAGAAGGTGTGGTTGGTTTGATGGAGTATTAGTCAGACAAACAATAAAAATTTCAGGTATTCACGGAATAGCTTTAACCAAGCTAGATGTTTTAGATGAGCTTGATGAGATAAAAATGTGTATCGAGTATGAATTAAATGGAAACAAAATAAATTATTTTCCTACTGCCTCAGAGGACCAATTTAATATAAAACCAATATATAAAACTTTCCCTGGATGGAAAACTAAAACACAAGGAATTAGAAATATGAAAGATTTACCAGAAAATGCAAAAAAATATATTTATGCCTTAGAAGACTTTATTGGGGCTAAAATTTCAAGCATCTCTACAAGCCCAGAAAGAGATGATACAATACTAGTAGAAGATCCTTTTAAATTCTAATTATAAAAAAAAGACATTATTAATTTGCAGTTAGAAGATTTTTTGACTTACTCGCATTAATCATAGATTTTTGTAATTTTTCAAATGCTTTTGTCTCGATCTGTCTTATTCTTTCTCTACTTATTTTATATTTTTTACTCAATTCCTCCAATGTTTTTGGATTTTCAGATAATCTTCGAGCATCAATAATCTCTTTTTCTCTCTCATTTAATATAGTCATAGCGCTGGCAAGCAATTCTTTTTTATCATCATATTCCTGTTTTTGAGAAACCAATAATTCTTGATCTAAACTTTCATCTACCAACCAATCTTGCCATTCATCACTTTCACCACTTTTTATTGGATCATTTAAAGACTTCTCTTGCCCCATCATACGTCTATTCATGTTTATAACCTCATTAGAGTCAACATCCAGTCTTTTTGATATCTCATTAACTTGATCATCTCTTAAATCTCCTTCTTGACCAGGAGCAATTTGATTTTTGATTTTTTTTAAATTAAAAAAAAGTTTTTTTTGGGCAGTTGTAGTTCCCATTTTAACAAGACTCCAGGATCTTAAAACATATTCTTGTATTGCAGCTTTAATCCACCACATTGCATATGTTGCTAGTCTGAAGCCTTTATCTGGATCAAATTTTTTAACTGCTTGCATTAATCCTAAGTTTCCTTCAGAAATTAATTCATTTACTGGAAGACCATAACCTCTATAGCCCATTGCAATTTTGGCAACCAATCTTAGATGGCTTGTCACAAGTTTATGAGCTGATTGAAGATTTCCATTTTCTCTCCAATTTTTTGCCAACATATATTCCTCTTCAGCGTCTAACATAGGAAATTTTTTTATTTGCGATAGATAGATTGATAATCCACCTGCAGAAGGCGTAGGCAAATTGGAAATACTATTTTTTTTTGTCATATAAAAGAATTATATATTAATTCTTTTTTTTCAACTAGCAAGATTAGTTAGTAAATCCAACATTTTTTTAAAGTCGGCTGGAAGATTTGACTTAAAACTGACCCATTTATTTCTTGTCGGATGTTTAAATTCTAAAGACCGCGCATGAAGAGCTTGCCCATCAAATTTTTTTAAATATTCAAAAAATTTAGGATCGATTTTTTTAAATTTTATATTTTTTTTCCCATATTGTTTATCCCCTAGTATCGAACATCCTTTATGACTCAGATGTACTCTTATTTGATGAGTTCTGCCAGTTTCTAATTTACACTCTACTAAACTTATTTTAGGAACATCTTTAGAATAAAAAGTGTTTATTGTTTTATAATTAGTAATAGCTTTTTTCCCACCGATGTCACTGACCGACATAAGTTTCCTATTTTTGCTGCTTCTTTTAATTAGGGTTTCAATTTTTCCAGCAAGAGGCCTTAAAATTCCCCAAACTAAACATAAATAAGATCTTTTAATAGTATGATTACTAAATTGTTTGCTTAGACCAGCATGAGTAAAATTATTCTTTGCAACAACTAACAATCCACTAGTTGATTTATCTATTCTATGAACTATTCCTGGCCTCAAGCTACCATTTAAATCAGAAAGTTTATTTTTATATTTATATATTAAAGCATTCACCATTGTATTTTCATAATTTCCTGCTCCAGGATGAACTACCATACCTTTTGACTTATTTATGATTAAAAGATCCTCATCCTCATAACTAATATCTAGATTAATTTTTTTGGGTTTTATTTTATTCTCTGATTTAGATAATAATAAATTCATAATTATATTATCATTTAATCTTACTTTTTTAGATGGAATATTAATTATTTCTTTATTTATTAATACATTCCCAGACTCAATTATTTTTTTTATAGAAGATCTTGTTAATTTCTTTATTCGATAAGATAAAAAAATATCTAATCTTTTCCTATCATCAGCTTGATTTACAAAGTATTTTATTGTTTTATTCATTAATTTACTTTAATTATAATCATATGCGTTCGTAGCTCAACTGGATAGAGCGCCTGACTTCGGATCAGGAGGTTGAGGGTTCAAATCCTTCCGGGCGCATGATATTAACCTTATAAAAATCAACGAAATCTGCAATATTTGCACTAGAAAGAAAAAAATACTAGTTTATAAGAAAGTATATATGAAAGTTTTATTAGTATATCCCAATGATAGAATGGATGGATTGATCTCTGTCGGGGTTTCCGTTTTATCCGCACATCTTAAAAATGCAGGTCATGAAGTGCAGCTTTATGATACTACGTTTTATGATACAGGCAAAGCAACCGGTGACTCTTTTCGTGAACAAATGGGCCAAGTGATACCAGTAGACTTAAGTAAATTTGGAGTTAAAAGAGAAAAAATTTTGCTAAACGATTTGCAAAAAGATTTTAGAAAAAAAGTCTTAGAATATAAACCAGGTTTAATAGGTTTCTCAGTGTTGGAAATAACATACGATCAAGGTTTAGAGTTAGCTAAGGGAATTGAGGATTTAAATATCCCAGTAATATTCGGAGGAATTTACCCAACTTTTGCTCCTCAAATAGTTCTGAAAGAAAAATGTATTGATATGATTTGTGAAGGAGAAGGAGAAGAAATGATTGCAGAACTGGCAACAAAATTAGAAAAAAAAGAGGAAATAAAAAATATTTTAAATTTAACTCTGAAGAGAGACGGCAAAGTAATTAGATCTGGGATTGAGTGTAGATTGGATGATTTACCGACTGGAGATAACATTTACGGAGAAAAAATTGGGTTGAGGAGACCCCAAACAAACATGTCAAAAACTTTATTGGCTCCAGATTACACAATTTACGATGATAAAAGGTTTTGGAAAAAAATGGGAGGAAAAGCTGTTCGTTCTGTTGCTATGGAACTTAGCAGAGGCTGTCCTTATACTTGTACTTTTTGTTGCGTACCAATGCAACAACACCAACACAAATCTGCACGAGAAAAATATTCTGATTTTGCTGGTATAAAGAAAGAGCTTAGAGCGGCCAACGACCCATATCATAGGGAAAAACCTATTCCTAAATTCATTGAAGAAGTAAAAAATGCTCAAAAGAAATATAGTCTGGATTTTATATATTTTACAGATGAAAGTTTTTTGTCTATGAGACAAGAGAGATTTGATGAATTTATAGAGGCATATAAAAAAATAAAGATACCATTTTTTATTGAGTCTAGAGTTGAAACAGTTAAACCAGGCTATGCTGAAAAACTAGAGAGTATTGGATGTGCTGGAGTAGCTATGGGTGTAGAAAGCGGAAGTATAGAGTTAAGAAAAACTTTGTTAAAGAGACGTATGCCAGATGAAATTATAGTAAAAGCCTTTAAAGAGTTTGAAAAGACATCTATTCGTATCTCAGCTAACAACATAATTGGTTTTCCAACAGAAACTCGTGAAGATATTATGAAAACAATTGAATTAAATAGAAAAATTAACCCCGATAGCGTAGTTGTCAACGCTTTTAGACCTTACTCTGGAACAGAATTAAGAAAAATTTGTATTGAAAAAGGTCTCATCCCAAAAGAGGAAAGAGCAGAAGATAACAGAGCTTATGGAGCCTTTCATAATGGAGCATTAACATCGGATGAGTTAGAAAATATTAG
Organism: uncultured Pelagibacteraceae bacterium; assembly: GCA_902555185.1. Lineage (GTDB taxonomy): Bacteria > Pseudomonadota > Alphaproteobacteria > Pelagibacterales > Pelagibacteraceae > Pelagilacustribacter. The sequence continues at coordinate 9,925 of CACDSA010000011.1, forward strand.
AAAAGTTTTTGCTTTTTATGTTACTTTTCCAAAAAATAGATGGGCTGAAATAAAAAAAGCAGAAACAGATGATAAAATGTTTAATAAATTAATGAATGAATATAAAGATAGACAACTTTTAAATAGAAAAAATAGAGAAAAGAAAGATACTGATAAAGAAAGGATAAAAGCTAATGAAATCTTTATCAATGATGAAGAGGCTATAGCCATTTAACTGATATTTAAATTACAATATCCAGTTTTTAAATTTTTCTTTGTTTTTAGTAATATATTCAGGAAATGTTTCATCTAAATCAACGACATTGTATTGAAAATTTCTATCGAATAAATCTAATTTATTTTTAACCCTCTCTTCAATCAGCCTAATATCTGTGAATTTTTCTTTATTGAACTCTTGATGTGCGTATGATTGTATTTTTTTTTTTATTGTTTGAGGCGTTTTTAAAAAACTAAAATGCCATCCACCGTTACTTATTAATTGGGGTTCTTTTTCCCTAAAAAACTTCCAAAAAGGTCTTTTTTTTGTTTTTATATTTCTTAACCATTGAGGTGATTTTAAATTTTTCTTTTGACAAATTTTTGTACCAGCCCATAAACTTTCAGTGATATTAAGTAAATTTATTTTAGATTGAAAATTTTTTTGTAAAAAGCAAGCATATTTGTTCTTAATATCAAATTCTTTAATTTTTTTTGGATCAGGAATTTCATCTATATCAGATATCATTATCAAATCTTCTGGGTCAAATTTTTCATAGCCTTTCGCTAGCGCATTTCTTTGAAATTGGTCTCTGAGGTGATTTTCATGCCAATTTTTTTTATAATTTTTAATTTTAATGGGTATATTATCTACAACTATATAATTTATTTTATTTTTATAATTAGGAAAATTTTTAAAATTAAATTTTAGGTTCTTTTTATTACCAGCGTGGTCCCTAGTTGCTTCACATATAACGAATTTATCCACAGTATTACCTAACGTATTTAATCTTATATCTAAAATCAGATCTTCATCAAAGTACATAAAACAATCAACTAGTTTCATATATTACTCACCCATATTAATTAGCGTTCCTCTATTTTTTGCTCCAATATAAGAGGCGTAAAAAATTAAGACACCAAATACAAAATAAATAAAAGATATCAAAATTGATTTTGTAATATTCATATAATTAATAGTTTCATTCATTAATATACTTCTCATTTCTTCAAAAATATGAACTAATGGGAGAGTTTTTGCAATTACTTGTAAAGACATAGGTAAAATTTCTATTGGGTAATAAATACATCCTAGTGGAGCTAAAAAAAATAAGCTAGCCCAAGCAATATTTTCAAATGATGGTCCATATCTTAATAAACCCGATGTAACAAGAAGTCCTAGAGTTATACCAAATAAATACAATCCAATTAACAAAAATATCAAAGGGATACCAAGTTTTAAAACTGAAACTCCAAACAAAGGAATAGCAATCAAAACAGCTGGAACTAGACCAATTAAAGTTCTCACTACAGCAGTTAAAGTCAATGCAGCAATAATTTCTCTAATTTTAATAGGAGCTATAAATAAATTTGTGAAATTTCTACTCCATATTTCCTCTAAAAACATCATATTAAAACTAATGCTAGCTCGGAATAAAAAATCATATAAAATTGCAGCGGTTAGAATTACTCCTATTGTATCACTGTAATATTCAGAATTAATTGTAAAAAATTTTGAAATAAATCCCCATAAGAAAATTTGTACTGTAGGCCAATAAATTAAATCTAATAACCTTGGAAAAGAATTCATGATTAAGTATAGATGCCTTAAACCTAGCGCGTAAATTTTACTAAAATCCATCTTTACTCCTTGCTAATTTTAAAAATGTTTCCTCTAAATTACTTCTACCGTGTTTACTAATTAATTGTTCACAAGTGCCTTGGTCAATTACTTTCCCTTTTTTCATCATTATCACACTATCACAAAGCCTCTCAACTTCGTTCATATTATGAGAAGCCAATAAAATTGTTACGTGATTTTTTGATTTGTATTCTTGAATGTAACTTCTAATAAAGTCACCAATATCTGGATCTAAACTTGCTGTTGGCTCATCTAAAAGTAAAATCTCAGGTTTATTTATTAAAGATTTTGCTAGAGAAACTCTATTTTTTTGACCAGAAGACAACTCTCCCGTTTTTCTATTATAAAAATTTTTTATATCTAAATCGATCGAAATATCATTAATTCTTTTTTCTAAATTATCTAGCCCATAAAGTCTTCCATATATCTCAAGATTTTGTTTGACTGTTAATTTTTTAGGTAACTCAACATATGGAGAAGCAAAATTAAATCTTTTTAAAATATCGTCTCTTTTAAATAAATCTAAATTTTTTCCCTCTATGAGAATTTCTCCGCTAGAGGGAGCAACAAGACCTAAGAGCATGCCAATAGTTGTTGTTTTACCACAACCGTTAGGTCCAAGTAAGCCAACAGTTTTATTTCTTTCGATGTGAAAATTAATCTTATCGACTGCTAGAAATTTTTTGTAAAATTTTGAAAGATTTTTTATTTTTATCAACATTATAATGATGCTCTTTTTAAACGATCGTTTATTGCAATACCTGGCCCTGTTTTTGGAATTTTTGATATAAATATTTTTTTAAAACCTTTTTTTTTAATTTTTCTCATTATTTTATATAAATTTGACGCTGCCTCTTTCAAGTCGGCTTTTTTACTTAAATTAAATATACCCCCTCTATTTTTATATCTTTTACCAAAAACAATGTAGGCATGGTCAGTTTTTGTGGGTTTTTTGCCAATTACAATTGGCAAACCAGGTGAATAATGTTTTTTTAACATGCCAGGTGATTTAATTTTTGATTTTGTTTTAGAAAAATTAGTTTTTAAAATTTTCCTTATCTCTATAGCACTTATAATTCCTGGTCTTAATATTTTAGGCTTTTCAGTTAAATCAACTACTGTGGACTCAATGCCAATCTTAGAGCTACCTCCATTTATAATTATTTTAATTTTTCTTTTGAATTCGTCATATACATCATATGGATTTACCGGGCTTAATCCTGATGATAAATTAGCGCTTGGCATTGCAAGAGGAAAGTTTGTTAATTTAAGTAAAGATTGAATTACTCTATGATCTGGAAATCTTATAGCTACAGTATTCAAATTAGCTGTTGCTAAAGGTACAATTTTTGTTTTTTTATTTTTTTTTAAGATAAACGTGATAGGACCAGGGCAAAACTTTTTATAAAGCTTCAAAAAATTTTTGTTTATTATTACATCTTGTTTAATTTTTTTTGTATTTTGGTAATGAATAATTAGAGGATTTCTTTTTGGTCTTTTCTTTAATTTAAAAATTGTTTTAACTGCTTTTTTAGAGTAAGCATTACCGGCTAAACCATAAACAGTTTCTGTAGGCAGTCCAGCCAAATTACCTTGTTTGAGAGATTTTAATGTTCTTTTAAGCGCTTTTTTGTTAAAAGATAAAATATTTGAATAGATATTTTTCATAATGTAATTATTATTTATTTATGAAAATCGAAAATATTCCAGCTGATATCAAATGTAAATCCTTAAAAGAGGCTAAAGATGAAATTAATCAAATACTTTTACAACTAGAAAGTAAAAATTTGGATTTCAGCGCTATTGAGAATACCTATAAAAGATTAATTTATCTCAATAAACATGTTGAAAATCTTTTTAAAATTAAATCAAAAAAGTTAGTAAATTCTTAAGAGCTGCTAATAACATGTTAAAAAAAAAATTAAAAAGAAACGCACATAAAGTCGACAAGTTTTTAATTTATTTTTTAAAAAAACAAAAACAATCCTTACTAGTTAAACCAATGAAATATGGAATAATCTCAGGAGGAAAAAAGATAAGATCTTCAATAATTTTTGATATGGGCAAATTGTTGAAGGTTAAAGAAAATAAACTTATTAATATATGTGCAGCAGTGGAGTGTATTCACTCTTATTCACTTATACATGATGATCTTCCATGTATGGATAACGACTCGATTAGAAGAGGCAAGCCTTCAACTCACAAAAAATTTGGGGAAGCCACTGCTGTTTTAGCCGGCAACTCATTATTAACCTTAGCTTATGAAATTATTTCTGACAAAAAATACCCAATATCTTTACATCAAAAAATTAAAATAATTCAATTATTGTCTAACTGTGCAGGTCACACTGGTATTGCTGGAGGGCAAGATCTTGATTTGAAATTTGAAAACAAGAAAAAAAAATTAAAACAAATAATTGATATGCAAATCAAAAAAACTGGAAAATTATTTAATTTTTGTCTCCAATCTGTAGCTATTATTGCAAATAAAAGTAAAAAAGAAAAATTATTTTTTGGTAAACTGGGAGAAGAAATCGGATTATTATTTCAAATAGCTGATGATTTTTTAGATATTAAAGGTTCAAAACATTTAATAGGTAAATTAATTAAAAAAGACAAAAAAAAGGGCAAATCAACATTGATCAATATCTTGGGTTTAAATAAGTCTTTGATGTATAGTAATAATCTTAAAAAAAAGATATTGCTTAAATTAAAAAAACATGGAAAAAATACAAAAGGTTTATTAGAAACTATTGATTTTATAACAAATAGAAATTATTAATGACTGCACTAATAAAACAAATTAATTTTCCTTCAGACTTAAGAAAATTTAAAAGAGAAAATTTAAAACAAATTTCAGATGAATTAAGAGACGAATTAATTGATGTAGTTTCTGAGACAGGAGGACATCTCGGAGCTGGTTTAGGAGTGGTTGAATTAACAATTGCGTTACATTACGTTTTTGATACTCCAAAAGACAAATTAGTTTGGGATGTTAGTCATCAATGTTATCCTCACAAGCTTATTACAGGAAGAAGAGATCGTATCAAAACTTTAAGAAAAGGCGGTGGTTTATCTGGATTTACAAAAAGGTCTGAGAGTGAATATGATCCATTTGGAGCTGCACATAGTTCTACATCTATTTCCTCAACTCTGGGAATGGCAGTTGCCAAAAAATTATCCAATAATAGTAATAATGTAATAGCTGTCATAGGCGACGGAGCAATGAGCGCTGGAATGGCTTACGAGGCAATGAACAATGCCGGGGCATTAAAATCAAATTTAATTGTTGTACTGAATGATAATGATATGTCTATTGCTCGACCTGTAGGCGCCATGAGCAAGTATCTTGCAAATCTCTTATCGGGAAAAATATATTTTAGTTTAAGAGAAACTATTAAAATGATTATTTCCTCTTTTTCAAAAAGATTTAGCCAAAAAGCTGGAAAAGCTGAAGATTTATTAAGAAATATAGTTACAGGCGGTACTCTTTTTAGTGAATTAGGTTTTTATTATGTAGGACCTATTGACGGACATGATGTTGAAAATTTAGTACAAATATTTGAAAATGTTAAAAACTCAAAACACCAAGGTCCAGTCCTTATTCATGTAAGAACTGAAAAAGGAAAAGGTTATAAACCAGCTGAAGATTCAGGTGATAAATATCATGGAGTCTCAAAATTTAATGTTTCAACTGGAGAGCAATCTAAATCAAAATCAAGAACACCATCTTATACAAAAGTATTCGCCGAAACTTTAATAAAACACGCTGAACAAGATACAAAAATAGTCGGAATAACTGGAGCTATGCCATCTGGAACTGGACTGAACTTATTTGAAAAAAAATTTCCTGAAAGAACTTTTGATGTCGGAATTGCTGAACAGCACGCTGTTACATTTGCTGCAGGATTAGCAACAGAGGGATATAAGCCTTATGCAGCCATTTATTCAACATTTCTACAAAGAGCGTATGATCAAGTTGTTCATGATGTAGCCATACAATCTTTACCTGTAAGGTTTGCTATAGATAGAGCAGGTTTAGTCGGGGCAGACGGACCAACTCACGCAGGTTCATTTGATATTACTTACTTATCGACATTACCAAATTTTGTTGTAATGGCAGCTAGTGACGAAGCAGAACTTGTTAAGATGATAAACACTTCTGTTGAAATTAATGACAGACCTTGTGCTTTTAGATATCCAAGAGGAAATGGAACAGGGGTTAATTTACCATCAATTAAAGAGATACTAAAAATTGGTAAAGCTAGAGTTATTAGAGATGGAAAAAAAATAGCATTATTAAATTTAGGCACAAGATTAGCAGAATGCAAAAAAGCTTCAGAAAAACTTTCTGCAAAAGGTATCGAATGTACAATAGTAGATGCAAGATTTGCAAAACCTTTAGATGAAAAGTTAATTATGGAGTTAGCAACTAATCATGAAGTTTTAATAACTATTGAGGAAGGTTCAATTGGAGGTTTTGGATCTCATGTCATGCAAATGTTATCTGACAGAGGAGTTTTCGATACCGGTTTAAAATTTAGATCTATGATTTTACCAGATATTTTTATTGATCAAGATACACCTGAAAAGATGTATGAAACAGCAGGCTTAGACTATTTATCGATAATCAATAAAGTCGAGGAAACTTTAAACTCAAATATAATCTTAGCTAAAAATAAGAAATCAAATTAATTACACTGTGCTCTGTGCATTAGGAAATGATCTAGTAGAACACAATTAATCATTGCTTCTCCAATAGGAACAGCTCTGATACCCACACATGGATCATGTCTTCCTTTGACAGAAATTTTTGTATTTTTACCTTTTTTATTAATTGTATCTCTACTTGTTAAGATTGAAGATGTTGGTTTAACTGCAAATGAAGCAACAATATCTTGACCAGAAGAAATTCCTCCTAAAATTCCTCCTGCCTGATTAGATTTAAATTTTACTTTCCCAGAACTTTTGTTCATTTCGTCAGAATTTTCCTCACCACTTAAAAAAGCAGCGTTCATCCCAGCTCCAATATTGACCCCCTTTACAGCATTTATACTCATTAACGCTGCAGCTATGTCAGTATCTAATTTAGAATAAATAGGAGCCCCTAAACCAACAGGTACGCCAGTAGCTCTTAATTCTATAATTGCTCCACACGAAGAACCTGCTTTTCTTACAGCCAAAAGATATTTTTCCCAAAGTTTTACAGAACTTTTATCAGGACAAAAAAATGGATTTTTTCTGATTTCATTGTCACTCCAATTTGATTTATCACAAGACATCAAACCTAATTGGGTAACTGCACCTCTAACATTAAATTTTGGACCAATTATTTTTTTTAGCACAACCTTAGCAACAGCTCCAGCTGCTACTCGACATGCAGTTTCTCTAGCCGACTGTCTTCCGCCTCCTCTATAATCTCTAATACCGTATTTTTTATAATATGTATAATCAGCATGACCAGGTCTAAATTTTTCTTTAATTGTTTCATAGTCCCTGGATCTTTTATCCTCATTATAAATAATAATCGATATCGGAGTCCCGGTCGTTTTACCCTCAAATACACCTGATAAAATTATGACTTTATCAGACTCTTTTCTTTGAGTAGTAAATTTCGATTGTCCTGGCCTTCTTCTATCCATATCTTTTTGGATATCTTTCTCAGATAAAGGAATATTAGGTGGACATCCATCAATTACACATCCAATAGCTGGTCCATGGGACTCTCCCCATGTGGTAAACCTAAAAAATTTTCCAAAAGTATTAAAAGACATAGATATTTAATGTATAAATTATTTTAGAGAAATTATGAATCAAAAAAATGGCAAAAATTCATTAGGTATCGATATTTGCTTTGAAGATCTGGACAATCCAATAGATTTGTTCAAAAAATGGTTTTCTACAGCAGAGAAAAGTGAAATAAACGATCCTAATGCTTTAGCAGTTGCAACCTCAAACCAAAATAATCAACCTAATGTAAGGATGGTTTTGCTTAAAGGGCTTAGCGATAAAGGATTTGTTTTTTATACTAACTTTAATAGTAAAAAAGGTAGTGAACTAAAAGTAAATCAAAAAGCTGCTATATGCTTTCATTGGAAAAGTATAAGACGGCAAGTAAGAGCTATCGGAAAAGTTGAGGAAGTTTCAACAAAAGAAGCTGACGACTATTTTTATTCACGTCCATATAAGAATAAAATAGGAGCGTGGGCATCATCTCAATCAGAGGTATTGGACCAAAGAGAAACGTTTATTAAAAAGGTAAGAGAGTTTGAAAAAAAATTCTCAGACCAAAATAAAGTTCCACGTCCACCTCACTGGTCTGGCTGGAGATTATTACCAGAAGAAATAGAATTTTGGTTAGATGGCGAAGGAAGAATTCACGAGAGATTAAATTATAAAAAGATAAATGATAAATGGAAGAAAGAACTTCTTTATCCTTAAAAAGATCTATTTAGACTAAAGCTAGTTAAATTTTGCAAAATTCTTTTATCTTCTGAATCTGGAAAAATAGCCAATGCATCAAATGAAACATTTACAAAATATTCTGCTTTCTTAAAAGTTGCTTCAACTGCTTTATATTTGTAAATTAATGCAAGCGTTTCACTAAAGTCTTCCTCAGTTCTAATTTCCTTTTTCATGATTTCATTTAAAAAATTTTTTTCTTCCTCATTTCCTTTTTGAAAAATTGTAATTAGAGGAAGTGTTACTTTACCCTCAAAAAAATCTTTACCAACTTCTTTACCGAAAAGTTTCTCCTTTGCATAATAATCAAGAGCATCATCTGCAATTTGAAATGCTAAACCTAAATTTCTTCCATAAGACTCTAAAGCCCTTTTTTCTTTCTCATTACTACCAGACAAACAAGCCCCTGTTTTAGTTGCAGCTGAGAAAAGAGATGCAGTTTTTAAGTTAATAATATCTATATATGTTTCTTCAAGCAAATCAGCTTCTCCTTTATGTTGAAGTTGCAATACCTCTCCTTGAGCAATCTTTGCTGATGTAGATGATAATAATTTTAAAATTTCTAAATCACCGTCTTCAACCATCATTTCAAAACATCTGCTTAATAAATAATCACCAACTAAAATTGATGATTGATTTCCCCAAATAGAATTTGTTGTTTTTTTTCCTCTCCTTAATTCACTTTCGTCTATAACATCATCATGTAATAAAGTTGCTGAGTGTATGAGCTCAACACAAGCGGCTAAATTAATATCTCTTTTTTCTCCTCCATAACCAGTAAGCTTTGCAGACTCTAAAGTTAATAAAGCTCTCAATCTCTTTCCACCCGAGCTTAAATGGTGATTACTCATTTTTTCAATCAGATTTACATCGCTTTTTAACTTCTGTTGAATTAGAGCTTCAACATTACCAAGCTTACTGCTAAGAAGGTTTTTTAGTTCCAAGTAAGCAGAATTTGCTGATTTTTTTAGAGGTACAACTAATCCCATAAATAACGTTTATATTTGTTTTTAGATAATAATAAAATTTTAAATGGTAACGTGGTGACGCACCTATAATTCAACTATAAGTAGCGCAATTATTAATTAAAATTTAAATTATTACTGTTATAAGAATAATAAACCATCGTAAAAATATGTTTTCATTTTTTAAAAAAAAAAAGGTAGTACCACACGTTAGGCTCACTGGAATAATCGGTTCGGCTGGTAAGTTTAAACAAGGTATGGAATTAGCTAACCAAAGAGATATTTTGAAAAAAGCTTTTTCAGTTAAAAAAATCACTCACGTAGCTATATCAATTAACTCCCCTGGAGGATCACCAGTTCAATCACATTTAATTTATAGTTATATAAGACAATTAGCTGAAAAAAATAAAGTAAAGGTTATTATTTTTGCAGAGGATGTAGCAGCATCTGGAGGATATTTTATTGCGTGTGCTGGAGATGAAATCTATGCGAACTCTAGTTCTATAATTGGTTCAATAGGAGTAATTTCAGCCTCGTTTGGCTTTAAAGACTTAATTCAAAAAATTGGAGTGGAAAGAAGAGTTTATACTGCAGGAAAAAATAAAAGTACCTTGGATCCTTTCAAAGAGGAGAAAGAGGAAGATATAAAAAGATTAAAAACTATTCAATTAGAACTTCATGAGGATTTTATTAAAATTGTCGAGAAGAGTAGAGGAACTAAACTAAAAGATCCCGAAAAAAATAATATTTTCACAGGAGAATTTTGGACTGGTAAAGCATCTCTCAAGTTAGGGCTAATTGACGGCATTGGTAATGCTGATCAAGTTTTAAAAGAAAAATTTGGAGAAAAAGTTGTTATTAAAACATTTGAAAAACCAAAAGGATTTATTGCTCGAAAACTATCCTCATCTTTTCAAGATCCCGTTGAAAAACTTGCAAATATAATCGAGGAAAAATCGATGTGGCAAAGATTTGGTTTATAAATGCCGGCTAAAAAAAAAGTCAAAAAATCTAATATTCTTTCATTTCAAGATATTATTATGAGTCTTCAAAAGTTTTGGGGGAAAAATGGATGTATAATTTTACAACCTTATGATTTAGAAGTTGGTGCTGGAACTTTTCACCCCGCCACTACATTAAGATCTCTAGGTCCCCAACCATGGAAAGCCGCTTATGTACAACCTTCAAGAAGACCAACAGACGGAAGGTACGGTGAAAATCCTAATCGCCTGCAACATTATTATCAGTATCAGGTAATAATAAAACCATCTCCCAAAAATATTAAGCAAACATATTTAAAAAGTTTAGCAGCTATTGGAATTAATGTAAAAAATCATGATATCCGTTTTGTCGAGGATGATTGGGAAAGCCCAACTCTCGGTGCATCAGGATTAGGATGGGAAGTCTGGTGCGATGGTATGGAAATTACTCAGTTTACTTATTTTCAGCAAATGACTGGGCTTGAATGTAAGCCCGTTCCAGTTGAAATAACTTATGGGTTAGAGAGACTTTGTATGTTTGTTCAAGGCAAGAAGAATGTTTATGATCTTGATTGGAATAGTGAAGGAGTCAAATACAAAGAGGTTTTTCTTCAAGCTGAAAAGGAATTTTCAGCTTATAATTTTGAATTTGCAAACACGGAAAGTCTTTTAAAAAATTTTGAAAATACAGAAATCGAATGTAAATCTTTACTTGAAAAAAAACTTTCTCTTCCGGCATACGATCAATGTTTGAAAGCAAGTCATATTTTCAATCTATTGGATGCTCGTGGTGTTATTGGTGTTGCAGAAAGAACTGGTTACATAACTAGAATTAGAGATCTTGCAAAAGGCTGTGGAGCAGTGTGGTTAAGCTCGCAAAGTTAAATTATGGCAGAACTTTTATTGGAACTTTATAGTGAAGAAATTCCACCACAACTTCAAATTGGAGCCAGAACACAGCTAAAAGAATTTATTGAGGGTTCATTTATAGAGAACGAGATAAAATATAAAGATCTATTAGTATACTCTTCACCAACAAGACTGGTCCTCTTAGCAGATGATATATCTGAAAATATAAAAGTAGCATCTAAAGAAATTAAAGGACCAAAAGTAGGATCTCCTGATCAAGTTATACAAGGTTTTGTGAAAGCAAAAAATGTATCAAAAAAAGATTTAATCGAAAAAGATATTGATAAAGGAAAATTTTATTTTATAAAAACTAATCCCAAGTCAATTTTAGTCGAAGAATTACTGAGCAAAATTATCCCAAAAGCCATCAGCTCAATTAGTTGGAAAAAGTCAATGAAATGGTCTGATCACAATTTAATGTGGGGAAGGCCTCTCCAATCAATATTTGCAAGATTTAACAATAAGAAACTTTCTTTTAACTTTGATCATTTAGAGACAACAGATGAAATAATTGTTGAGCAAGACCTGATAATAAAATCCAAAAAAATTAATAATTTTAAAGAGTACTTAAGTTTCCTTAAAACTTTTAATATTATTGTTGATCATCAAGCTAGAGAAGAAATTATTCTAAAAAAAATTAGTACTATTTCAAATTCTAAACACTATAAAGAAAAAATTAACAAAAACTTATTAGAGGAAGTTGTAAATATTGTTGAAGACCCTAATTTATTACATGTTAGTTTCAACAAAGATTATCTAAAAATACCTCAAGAAATTATTATTTCTACTTTGGAGAAACACCAAAGGTATTTTCCAATTTTTGATAGTAGAGAAAGATTAACAAATAATTTTTTTGTTGTAGCGAACAAAAAAGATGAAAAAAAATATATAGCAGAAGGAAATAAGAGGGTCGTTGAAGCGAGATTAGCCGATGCTAAATTTTTCTGGGATAAAGATAGATCTAAAAATTTGATTAAACAAATAGCAAATTTAAAGTCAGTTACGTTTTATGAAAAACTCGGAACCATTTATGACAAAACTCAAAGACTAAGACAACTAGCAGGTTTTCTTTCAGATGATTTAAATATAAGTAAAGATAAAGTTCAAGTAGCAGCTTCAATTTCAAAATCTGACTTATGTTCAGATTTGGTAGGGGAATATCCTGAACTTCAAGGAGTAATGGGAAAATATTTTGCCTTAGCACAGGGATTTGAAAAGGATATCGCTAACTCAGTTAGCGATCATTATTTACCTATTGGTTTAACATCTGTTTTACCTAAAAAACCAATTAGCTATTCAATCTCGATTGTAGACAAGATTGATACTTTAGTTGGCTTTTTTGTAATTGATGAAAAACCTACAAGCTCAAAAGATCCTTTTGCCTTAAGGCGAGCAGCAATAGGTTTGCTCAGAATAATAATTGAAAATAAATTATCATTTAAATTAAGAGACCTAATTAGTTATGCAATAAGACTATATCAGGAACAAGGTGTTGAGATTAAAAATGAGAAAACTGAACAAGAAGTTCTAGATTTTATTAAAGAAAGAATGAGAAATGTTTTAAAGTTAAAAAATATTAAACCTGATGTTATAGAAGCCTCAGTTAGCTCACATGCTGGTGATAATTTTTTAGACCTTCATGCAAAAACTATTTTAATTCACAAATATAAAAATAAGGGAATTGGGCTTAATGCGATTAGTTCTTATAAACGAGCATCAAACATCTTAGATAGAGCTGGAAAAGGAATCACGGGAAGACCAGATGCTGTTTTATTTAGAAAGGACGAAGAAAGAATCCTTCATGAAAAAATTAATGAAATCAGAAAAGCTTTTACAGTAAAAGATGACATTAAAGACTATGAAAGCTTGTTAATAAAGTTATCTGACACCAAAGAGTCTACAGATAATTTTTTTGACAATGTGGTAGTAAATGATGAAAATCAAGATATTAAAAATAATCGATTAGAGCTTTTAAAAATGTTTTGTAACACATTTGATACTTTTATCGATTTTTCAAAATTAGAAGGTCTGTAATGGCAAAAGTTGTATTTAGTTTTGATGATAAATCTGCAAAAAAATTAAAGAACAAAAAAAACATTTTAGGTGGTAAAGGTGCCAATCTTGGTGAGATGGGAAGACTAGGCTTACCTGTTCCTCCTGGATTCACTATTACAACAGATGTTTGTGATCTTTTTTATAAAAATAAAAAAAAACTTCCTAAAAGTGTAATTAAAAATATCGAAGTTGAACTTAAAAATATTGAAAAGAAAACAAAAAAGAAGTTTGGTGATCTTAAAAATCCATTATTAGTTTCAGTTAGATCAGGTGCTAGAATTTCAATGCCGGGTATGATGGATACGATTTTAAATCTTGGTCTCAATGATAAAACAGTAGAGTCGCTAAAAAAGAAAACCTCAAACGGTCGATTTGCCAAAGATAGTTACAGAAGGTTTATACAAATGTATAGCAACGTTGTTCTTGGTGTCGAAGGACATTTATTTGAAGAATTAATTGATAATTATAAATTAACAAAAGGTGTATTACTAGATACAGATTTAGATGAGAGTGATTGGGACGGGTTGATAACAAATTTTAAAGATCTAGTAAAAAAAGAAAAAAAGACTAATTTCCCGCAAGACGTAAAAGACCAATTACTAGGAGCAGTAAATGCAGTATTTTTATCTTGGGATAGTCAAAGAGCAAAAACTTATAGAAAATTAAATCAAATTCCTGATCACTGGGGGACAGCAGTTAACGTTCAAGCGATGGTTTTTGGTAACATGGGCAAAGATTGTTCGACAGGTGTTGCTTTTACTAGAAACCCATCAACTGGGGAAAATTCTTTCTTTGGAGAATTTTTAATAAATGCACAAGGTGAAGATGTTGTAGCGGGTACCAGAACTCCTCAATATATCACTAAAAAAGCAAAACAAGATGCCAATTCAAAAGATCCTTCAATGGAAGAAGCTATGCCTAAAGTTTATAAAGAGTTAGCAAAAGTGTTTCTTAGGTTAGAAAAGCACTATAAAGATATGCAAGACATTGAGTTTACAGTTGAGAATAATAAACTTTGGATGCTTCAAACAAGATCAGGAAAAAGAACCGCCAAAGCTGCAATTAAAATTGCAGTAGATATGGTTAAAGAAAAATTAATTTCAAAAAAAGAAGCAATTAAAAGAATTGATCCTAATACTTTAGACACATTATTACATCCAACTTTAGATGATAAAGTTAAAAAAGAAGTAATCGCTTCAGGATTGCCTGCATCCCCAGGAGCTGCGAGTGGAAAGGTTGTTTTTACCGCTGATGAAGCAGAAAAATTAAATGGGATGATGCAAGATACAATACTAGTAAGATTAGAAACTTCACCAGAAGATATACACGGAATGAATGCTGCAAAAGGAATTCTTACGGCAAGAGGTGGAATGACAAGTCATGCCGCAGTTGTAGCAAGAGGAATGGGTAGACCATGTGTTTCAGGTTCTAGTGAAATAACAATTGATTATGAACTAAAACAATTTAAAGCCGGGGACGTAATTATTAAAGAGGGCGATATAATTACTATAGACGGTGGAAGTGGAAAAGTAATGAAAGGGTTGGTGCCTACTGTTCAACCGGAAATATCTGGCTATTTTTCTACAATAATGAAATGGGCAGATGAATTTAGAAAATTAAAAGTAAGAACGAATGCTGAAACAGAAGCAGATAGCAAAACAGCTAGACAGTTCGGTGCCGAAGGGATTGGACTATGTAGAACAGAACATATGTTTTTTGATGAGGAGAGAATTTTATCTGTAAGACAAATGATTTTATCTAAATCAAAAGATGACAGAAATAATGCGCTAGATAAACTTTTACCTCATCAAAAAGAAGATTTTAAAAAAATATTCAAAGTCATGTCAGGTTTACCTGTAACAGTAAGATTATTAGATCCACCACTTCATGAATTTTTACCAAAAACTGATAAAGACATAGAAGAAGTAGCGAGATCTTTAAATCTACCAGCAAAAGAAGTTAAAGACAGAATTTCAGAACTCCATGAGGAAAATCCTATGTTAGGACACAGAGGCTGCCGACTTGGTATTTCTTTCCCAGAGATATATGAGATGCAATGTAGAGCTATATTTGAGGCTATAGTTGAACTAAAAAAACAAAAAGTAAAAGCAGCTTTTGTAGAAATTATGATACCTTTAGTTTCAACGGACTCCGAACTCAAAATTTTAAGAGCTTTAGTTAATAAAATTGCCAAAGAAATAGAAAAAGAAAATAAATTAAAACTTGAATATATGGTAGGCACTATGATCGAATTACCTCGTGCTGCTTTACAGGCGAAATCTATTTCAAAACATGCTGATTTCTTTAGCTTCGGAACAAACGATTTAACACAAACAACTTTAGGAATAAGTCGAGACGACTCAGGAAAATTTTTAAACGATTATATTGATAATAAAATTTTTGATGTAGATCCCTTTGTAAGTATTGATCAAAATGGAGTAGGTGAGCTAGTGGAATTAGCCTCTTCAAGAGGCAGAAAGACAAATAAGAATATTAAATTAGGTATTTGTGGTGAGCACGGTGGCGATCCTAAAAGTATTGAATTTTGCTCTAGAACAGGTCTGAACTATGTTTCCTGCTCACCATTTAGAGTCCCTGTAGCAAGATTAGCTGCTGCACAGGCGGAAATTTCAAAATAAATAATCTCTACTAAAAGTTGCATCCCTGTTCAAATTGGGTAATTGATTTACTTCAGATTTTTTTTAAATTAAATTGAATTTTTTAAAGATAAATTTATTTTATAATGAAAAAAAAATTTTATACTTTTTTTTTAGCAATAGCATTATTTTTGAATTTTAAAAGTCTTGCTTATGCAGGAGCTTGTTGGTCTGGCACTTTAACAACTACACACACAACAACGGAAGCTTGTGGGGTAAACAATCAGAAAAGCGTTGTAGGTAATGGAGCCAACCTCACTATTAATCACAATATCTCAAATAATCAGGGAGGCGGTACGGGTCGAAATGGTGATGCAATGTATGTTGGTGGGGGTGGAACAATTGTAATTAATAACAATGCAACAGTTTATAGTAAATCACAATTTGCAATTCAAATTGAGACTGGAGGCATTACTCTAAATAATGGAGTAGATGGAGTGATAGACTCTGATGGGTTTAGAGCAATACAATGGGGTGGAGGAGCAACTTCAGGTACGATAGATAATTTAGGAACAATCGGAACATCAGCGACACCTACTGGAATTAATTCACAAGGATCCGGTTTGACTTTAAATAACTCTCAAGGCGGTAGTAATGGTTTACAATTTATGGGAAACTTGCCAGATAATTATAACATTGTAATCAATAGCACTACTGACTATGGAAAATTAATTTCATATTCTAATAATTGGAATCAAATTAATGGAACAATGGATGTGGGGATAGACTCAAGATCATCTGTAGCTGCAGGAACATATCAAGATGTTTTTTCTGCAAGATTATCTAGCTCAAGAGATTTTGCTTCTTCTCATTTTGACTCCCTTACAGGAACTTTTGATACTTATAATTGGGAATTAACATCAAGAACAGTAAGCGATATAGTTTATTGGGATTTAACTTTTACAAATTCAAGAACATCATATACAACTAGAGTTACTACAACAAAATTATCAAGAATAGCCCAAGTATTTGAAAACATTAATACTAGGGGAAATAAGTCAACTTTAACTTCAAATCTAGATTCACTTAGTGACACTGCATTAGCTAAAGCCTTAAAGCAAATGAAAGGGATCACAGTTCAAAAAACTATTGGCCAAAGTGTAAGAAGTAATAATAGCTTTAAAAGAGCCATGACAAGTGCAGTTAAAGGACCAAGTTTTGGTCAATTAGTTCAAAATAATTTCGCTAGTTTAAGTTTTGATGATGTTCAAAATTACTATAACCCTAGAGCAGAAAGAATAAATTTAACAAATGATTTTACAATTAGTGATATTGCTAATATTTATTCTAAAAGAAACTTATTACAAATAGGTGCACCAGATAATTCATTTTATTTAAGAACTTTTGGCAGTGTCACTGATCAGGAAAAAGTTGGAGATGATATTGGTTATGTGTCAAACACAGCAGGGTTTGTGTTTGGAAATCAAACCATTATCGATAATTTACAAGCAGGATGGGGGCTAGGATTTTCAACAACAGGATTAGATTATGATGAGGGCTATGGTTTAAATAATACTCACAGCTTACATGCCAACTTTTTTGCAAATAAAGAGTATAGAAAATTTGATACATCTATAAATTTAGGTTCATTTGTTTCTAAAAATAATTCAACAAGGAATGTTACTGAAGGAAGCACACAAACATTAAAGTCTGATAGGTATGAACTAGGCTTTGATTTAACTGGAGGAATTTCAAAAAAGATTAATATGGGTGGTTGGGTTATTAATCCCACAGCTACAATTAATACTGCTTATGTTTTACAGGATGATATTGATGAAAGTGGAGGAGATCTAGCTCTTAAAATTAAAACTGATAACTTATTGCAAATTAAACCTGAATTTGGTTTTAACTTAGATAGAGAGTTTTCAAATAATGGTTTTATATCTAAAGGATTTAATCTTTCACTATTCGGTAGCGAAGAGAATAAATTGGATGGAGCTGACTCAGTTGCTACAATAAAAGATACTGGTGACGGTTATGCTTTAACAGAAAATAAAAAAAGAGATCAATTTGTTACTGCAGGATTAGGATATTCCTCTATTAATCTAAGAAATAACAGTCAATTCTTAATTAATGCTTTTGGTACTCAAAACACAAGCAATGATATGAACTCGTCTTTAATATCATTCACTTACAATAAAAAGTTTTAAAGTATCAATAAGCTACTATCGAAAGATTTAGAGCTGTGAGTAATCGCACCTACTGAAATTCTATTTATACCTGTTTTCGATATTTGTTTAATATTTTTTAAAGTAGCATTACCTGAATACTCTGTTTGATACTTATTTTTACAAAGTTTTAAGCACTTTTTTATCTGCGATATTTTT
>CACDSA010000012.1 GCA_902555185.1 uncultured Pelagibacteraceae bacterium
AACTTACAATATAATTTTTAAATGGAAAATTATAAATGTAAATCCGTTGGAATTGTTGGGTCAGGTATTCAAGGCGTTTGTACCGCATTACAACTTATAAAAAAAGGTATTCCAGTAACAGTTTTTGATAGACATGATCCGTTATCAAATGAATTCAAACCTGCATCTTATGGTAATGCTGGTCATTTCTCTCCTTATGCTGTTTTACAATTCAACCGCCCAGATGTTCTTTATGATGTTCCAAAAATGCTAGTAAGTTCTTATGGACCATTAGCTTTAAAATGGAATTATATTCCAAAAATGATTAATTGGTTTTTACATTATTTTAAAAATTGTAATCATAAATCTATGATGCATACAGCTAAGTATATGCACCAAATTCTTAGTTTATCTAATGATGCGTACGAGGAAGTATTTCAGGAAATAGACACTAGCGGCTTAGTCGAGAAGAAAGGCATCATTTATGTTTGGACTAATAAAAATCTGAAAAGCAGAAACCTTGAGATCAAAGTTCGTGATAACTTAGGAATTGAACAAAAGTTGCTAACTCGAAAAGAAGTTTTAGAACTTGAACCGAATTTGAGTCCTGTGTTTGATGCCGGGGTGATTTATGAAAATGCGATGCATGCGAGAGACCCTCACGGCATACTCAAAAAAATTTTCAAATTGTTTTTAAAAAAAGGTGGTAAATTTATTCAAACTAATATCAAAAGTATTGAGCAGACATCATCAGATGAAACCATAATCAAGGCAGAAAATGAAGAGTACAAATTTGAAAAGTCAGTAATAGCGTCTGGTGCATTTTCTAAAAAATTAACAGATCAATTAGGAGAAAATATTCCATTAGATACCGAAAGGGGTTATCATGTGCATTTTAAAGGTATGGAAAACTTGATCTCACGACCAGTTATATTTCTAGATAGAGGGTTTGGCATGACACCCATGAATCAAGGTTTGAGGGCTGTTGGTACAGTTGAGTTAGGAGGTTTAGAAAATCCACCCTCAAAAAAAAGAATTGAATATATAAGTAAATGCGCAAAAGAACTTTTACCACAACTTGATAAACATGAAGATGAGTGGTTAGGTTTTAGACCCACACTTCCAGATTTTCTACCAATTCTTGGACCCTCTTTAAAGAATAAAAATATAATTTATGCATTTGGCCATCAGCATTTAGGCTGGACATTAGGAGCTATTACAGGCAAGATTATTTCTAAAATAGTTGTAGGAGAAAAAACAAATCTAGATTTAACTCCATACAGCTCAAAAAGATTTAATTAGGAATTATTTGTCAAAAAATTATTTAGCTTATACTTTTCTCACTTTAGCAGCTTTATTTTGGTCAGGAAATTTTATTATCGGTAAATATGCAACTTTATTCGAAGTCCCGCCACTAACTTTAAATTTTTTTAGATGGGTCATGGTATGGTTTATATTGATACCTTTTACATTTAAAGAAATTTTAGAGAAGAACAAATATATTAAAGAAAACTTTTTAGTTATAAGTGTTATGGGCATATTAACAATTAGTACTTTTAATTCGGTTGTATATTTTGCTTTAAACTTTACGCAAGTGATAAATGCAGTTTTAATGTTAGCTGCTATCCCTCCAACAATAATAATTTTCTCATCGATCATGAAAATTGAAAAAACAAATATATTTCAAATATCAGGATTAATTTTATCAATATTCGGGGTAGCAACAATTATTTCAAATGCAGATATTCAAAAAATAATTTCTTTAAATTTTAATAAAGGCGATATATGGATGCTAGTTTGTGTTTTAAGCTGGTCATTATATTCAACGTTACTTAAAAAAAGTAAACTTGAATTATCTCAATTTTCTTTAATTCAAATAATGGTAACCGTAGGATTAATATTTTTGTTTCCACAATATCTATACGAACAATCGATCGGATTAGATGTAAAAATAAATAAAGCTTTTATCTCTATTTTATTTTATGTAGTTATTTTTCCAGCGATAGCAGCTTATTATTGTTGGCAGAAAGCAATTGAACTCATAGGACCAAATAGATCTTCCATGTTTATTCAGCTAATGCCACTTTTCAGTGCATTAATGGCAATAATAATTTTTAAAGAAAAATTTCAATTATTTCATTTCATTGGAGCAACTTTTATAATTTCTGGTATTTATTTATCAAATAGGAAAACCCAATGATTAAAGTTGCAGTACTAGATGATTATCAAGATGCTTTTATACAAATAGTTAATACATCAAAGTATAAAGACAAGTTTCATTTTAAAATTTTTAATGAGGCCTTCAATGACGAAAATGAAGCTATTAATGCCTTGGAGGAATTTGAAGCATTGTTTATAATGCGAGAAAGAACCCCAATCACGAAAAATTTATTAGAAAATTTACCAAATCTTAAATACATAATGACTTCAGGTATGCGTAATAATTCTATTAATTTAGAATTAACAAAAAAAAAAGGTATTTTGGTGTGCGGAACTGAAATAAACTCAAATCCTGCAGCTGAAATCACTTGGACTTTGATTTTAGGCCTTTTAAGAAATGTTAAACAAGAAATTGATAATATGTTTCAGGGATATTGGCAGACTACCATTGGTTTAGAATTAAAAGGTAAAATGTTGGGAGTAATTGGCTTGGGAAAAATAGGAACACAAGTTGCAAAGGTAGGCAAAGCTTTCGGAATGGAAGTTTGCGCTTGGAGCGAAAATTTAAATTTATCTCATGCTAATGATCTTGGAGTGTTACCTATGAGTAAAGAAGATTTACTTAAAAATTCAGATATAATTTCTATCCATTTAGTTTTAGGTGAAAGATATAAAAACCTAATTACAAAAAAAGAGATAGAAATGATGAAAAAAACAAGTTTTTTAATCAATACTTCCAGAGGTCAAATTATTAATGAAAATGATCTAGTTGACGCTTTAAAAGATGAAAAAATAGCTGGCGTTGGTTTAGATGTTTATAATAAAGAACCTCTTCCACAAGATCATAAACTTAGATTTCTTCCAAATGCTTTTTTAATGCCACATATCGGTTACGTAACTGCTGAAAATTACTCAAAATTTTATTCGCAAATGGTTGAAAATTTAGAAAGTTGCATAAAAAACAAGCCTCTAAGGGTAATCTCATAAAAAAGCACTTCCATCACAGGTTGTATTATATATAAACTCATTTTGAGTGATTCGTTTGTTTTATAACAAACAAATCTCTGCTTAAATTAGGAAAATTATAAAAGGGAGTATGAAAAAAATTTTAGGTTTTTTGCTTGGACTTACTTTACTGACAGGTTGCGCAGAGTCTTTAGCTTTATTAGGACCTACCTCTACCGCAGTAACCGGTGGAAATATTGCCCAGTCAGCATTTTCAACAGCAGTAAATTATGGAGTAAAAAAACAAACTGGAAAAAGCCCAATGGAACATGCAATGACTTATGCTGAGGAAATAAATCCAGAAAAAAAGAAAGAGCCCTGCTTATCATTTGCTGAAAAAACTAATTCTGAAATTTGTGCCATTGTGAAAAAGCAATTAAAAATAACTAAATCGAAAATCCTTAAGAAATCAAAGGAAAGATCTATAAAAGACCTTACTTCATCACTTCAGCCTAGAATAAATAATAAATCCAAAATTAAGTACTTAGATTAAGAATTTCAGAACAAAATCATCACATCAAATTTAAGATCTTGACAACCTTAGGTTGTGTTAATAAAATTAATGAATTCACAATTAACTTTTAATTAAAGATGAAGCAGATATGAACCAAATAAAACAAATTTCAAACATGAAAAAAATATTAATTTTATTATCAACTATTTTCTTACTTAATGGGTGCGCTGAATCTTTAGCATTACTCGGTACTAGCACATCTAACGGAAAAATATTACAGTCTTCTCTTAATTCAGCATTAAGTTATGGAGTTAAAAAACAAACAGGAAAAACTCCTGTTGAACATGTTATTGCTTATGCAGCGGAGAACAATCCTGAAAGAAAAAAAGAAAAATGCATTTCGTCTTTCGAAATAACAAGGTCAGAATTTTGTACAATTATTAAAAAACAAATTAAGTTAAAAAGCACTGCAATGATAGAAAAGACCTCAGACATTGTGAAGGAATATCCAAAAAATAAAATTAAAGCAATATCTAAAATTGAAAAGATAGCAAAGAATTCAATTATTTATAATAGAAGGTAAACCAGAATTTTTCCAGCCGGGGTCTTGATCATTACCGCTAAATCCATCAGAGATATTTACAACTTTATAACCCTCTCCCAACAATAAATTAGCTGCAATCATAGATCTACCTCCAGCAGCACACATAACTAAAACATTATTTTTTTTTTCAATTTTCTCTTTTACTTGTTGTAGAAATTCAGGGCCTTGTGAAATAGTAATAAAAAAACTTTCTATACCTAAATCCTTAGTATTTGGTTTACCCATTATCTTCCATTCATCATTAGTTCTCACGTCCAATAATACAGAACTAGGATTCTCTTCTAAAAAGTTTTTAATTTCTGAGGATTTTATTTCTTTAATCATCTAGTGGCCTCAATATAATTAATTGAGACCACTAAATCAATATTTAAGCAGCTAATGCTTGTTTGATATCTGCAATGATATCGTCTGGATGTTCAATACCAATCGACAGTCTAACGTAGCCAGGTGTTACTCCTGCAGCTGCTAATGCTGCATCGTCTAGCTGGCTGTGCGTGGTAGTAGCTGGGTGAATTGCTAAACTTCTAGCATCACCAATATTAGCAACGTGATATAACATTTTTAAGTTATCGATGAATTTAGCACCAGCTTCTTTTGTACCCAAATCCATTCCAACTAAAGAACCATATCCACCTTGCATATATTTTTTAGCTCTTTCTTTAATCTCGCCTTGGTGATTAGTAGGGTAGATTACATTTTTAACTTTCTTTTGTGTTTCTAAGAAAGAGACAACTTTTTCTGCATTACTGCAATGTTGTTTCATTCTAAGAGCAACTGTTTCCAAACCTTGAATAATTTGAAAAGCATTAAATGGACTTAAAGGAGCACCTAAGTCTCTCAATAAGACCACTCTCGCTCTAATTACAAAAGGAATGTTAGCTCCTGTTAATTGAGGAACTGCATCTGCCCATATAGCACCACCATAACTTTGGTCAGGCTCATTTAACAATGGTTGTCTTTTTCTGTCTTTAATCCAGTCAAAGTTTCCACCATCAACAATAATTCCACCAATTGAAGTCCCGTGACCACCAATATATTTAGTCAAAGAGTGCATTACAATTGCAGCTCCATGAGCTAAAGGTTTACAAATTACTGGTGAAGCTGTGTTATCGATAATTAAGGGAATACCTTTTTTTCTACCGATATCTGAAACTTCCTTAATTGGGAACACACGAAGATAAGGATTTGGACAAGACTCACCGTAGTAAGCTCTTGTTTTATCATCAGTTAACTTTTCAAAGTTTTTTGGATCTGCAGGATCTGCAAATCTAACTTCAATACCTTGCTGTCTTAAAGTATTTTTGAATAAGTTTACTGTACCCCCGTACAGGTCAGTTGAAGCAACTATATTATCTCCAGCTTGTGCCAAGTTTTGAATGCACATTGCTGATGCTGCTTGACCTGATCCAACTGCAAGTGCTGCTACACCACCTTCTAGTGCTGCTACTCTTTTCTCAAGCACATCACATGTTGGGTTCATTATTCTTGTATAAATATTACCGAACTCTTTTAAACCGAATAAATTTGCAGCGGTTTCTGCATTTTTAAATTGGTAAGAAGTTGTTTGGTAAATTGGAACTGCTACTGCTGTAGTAGCTGAGTCACTTCTGTAATCGCTACCATGCAAGCCAATAGTTTCCGGATGTTTAAAATCAGCCATTGATTTTCCCCCTTATTGTTTCTCTTATCGTTTCGTTCATTTTTTCTCCGTCTTTTCTGGAGAAGAATGAACGAAGTTTAATTCTGTTCATCTTCTCCTTTTTAGTACTTCGGCATATGCCAGGTGTACAATATGGTTCAAATACCCGGTTTAATTTTAGATTATTCCAAAAAAAAACCACCGGCTAAAGCGGTGGTCTGTATGACTATTGCGCTTTAGCAGGATTTATTAAGCGCCCGCAAGTTGCTTTAACTCAGCGCTAGTAAATTTATATCAAGAAATTTAGGATTTTGTCAACTATCTATTAAATATTAATCCAGAACAATTTTGCTAGGTTTATTCCAGACAAATCTTTATATGCTGCAAGTCCAGTAGGGCTAGTAACATTAATATCGCCAATTAATTTCTCCTCTACAAAATCTGCCCCTGCAAAATATATGTTATTTTTTACTAACAGTTTACCAATTGCTTTACTTGCCTTTATTTCTTTACTTGTGAGCTTTGTTAACCTTGCTTTAGCTCCTTTACTCATATTAGATAAAATACTACCTTTTTTAGGTACTCTAGAAATAGCACCTACTATCTTTCCTTTAATAATAAAAACTCTTTTGTCACCTTTAGACACTCCAGGTAAAAACTTTTGAAAAAATAAATGATTATGAGTTTTCAATAATTTTCTAACTTTAGAAGCGTTAAAAGTTTTCATGAGAGTTACATTATTACCACTAAAACCATTAATAGGTTTAGCAACAACAGCTTTATGTTTTTTAAAAAAACTTCTAATTTCTGAAAGGTTTTCACTTATTAAAGTTGGAGGCATGTATTTCATGAAATTTATGGAAAATAGTTTTTCAGATATATTTCTAACTGCAAAAGGATGATTAATTATCTTAACCTTATTCGAGATGTGGTTCAGCAAAAATGTAGTATATAAGTAGCGATTATCAAAAGGTGGATCATTTCTGATTAGAATCATTTTAGATTTTTCTAAATTAAAATTAACATTTTTTAAATGAGAGTAGAATTTTTTTTTGTTTTCATTGATTCTTATATACTTACAAGAAGCTAAAACCTTTCCATTTAAAAAACTTAAATTTTCTGGCTCAAAATAATATATCTTATATCCCCTTTTTTGTGCTTCAGTTGCTAGAAGTATAGTCGTGTCTGTTTTAATATTTATATTTTTAAGATTAGAACCCTGAATAGCTAAAATTTTCGTCATGATTTACAAGAAAGTTTAAGTTTTTTGTTTTATTAAATTGTTCAATAAGCATTTCTGCTCTAGTTTTTTTATTATTAATTATTTCTTCGATATGACTAAGATAAATTATTTCATTTTTTCCACTTTTATTAAGTTCGTTTCTTTTTTCTAAACCTTTTTTAGACAGCTCAAGAAAAATTCTTCCCCAATCAATTAGTTTTTTATTGCTCAGTAAAGTATTTAATCCTTGTTTAGGAGCGTTTAAGTATGCTTCCATAACTTCTTCTTTTTTCCAATTTTTAATTATTTCATAAGTCTCATCTAAAGATCCATAAATTAATCCAGTAAAGAAGGAAGGGCCGTTACAAATACAACCAAAATTACATGTATCTAAAGATCTAAATTCTATAACCTGTTTTAATCTTATCTCAGTAAAAATAGTACCCAAATGATTTTCAAAATCTTCTAAAGTTGGTTTTTGTCCTTTTAAAAAACTTAAATTACCATTTATAAAATCCTTAAAAGTTTGACCGTTTGGCGAGTAGTATTTTTCATTTTTTTTAAGAAATAAAATTGGGTAATTGATTGCAAGATCCATATATTTTTCAAAATCAACGTTCTCAAAAGCGATTGGCATAATCCCACCTCTGTTAGTTTCTTGCCAAACTTTACCTCTATAAGACAAAAAACCTGAAAGTTTATTCTCGTAAAAAGGAGAGTTTGCGAACAAAGCAATTGTCAGAGGCGCTAAGTAATTGCCCAACTTAAATTTTTTTTCAAAATCTTCTTCAGAAGTGTAATCGTAATTTATTTGAATACCTGCAGTTTTATACATCATTTCTAAACTTAGTTTGCCTCCTTTAGGCATCTCAGCCGTCATAATTTTGTAACGCTCTTTTGGGCTTTTAGGGATATCAATTAATTTATTGAATGGATCATATGCAATTGATGAGGTAGTAATATTTGTCGACTTAAAGACTTCTTTAAGTTCATTAAAATGAGAATTATTTTCTGAACAAACTGAGTGTATGTTTTTAAACGGCGCACCTGATAATTCATACTGAAACCCAGGTTCAGTTGTAATTTTTTGATTTTGTCGCTTTAACCCGATTAATTTATCTTTCTCTAATTGAGGCTCCCAACCTTTTTCTTTTAAAATTTCAAATATTTTCTTAATTTTATTGTAATCAGCTCTTTTTAAATCTGTTTTATTAAAAAGAAATTTTTCATGCTCAACACCAATTCTAAGATTAGTATCTTTTTTAATCCCATCGTTAAAATATTGGATTAGCTGAGTTTTATTTTCAATTAATGAAGTTGATTGATTAGTCAAACGTTTTTAACTCTAATACATTTCCGTTTGGATCTTCAATAAAAAATGTATTTTGCTCAAATTTAGTACCTTCAAATCTTGTATAAGGTTTATCGATGTAATTTATTTTATTTGCCTCAATATTTGCTTTAATTTTATTAAAAACATCTTTTTTCAAATGCACGCCAAAATGAGGAACAGGAACTTGTCCCATGTCTACGTCGTGTCTTTCTCTTGGAAGTTTCATCGATGTCTGATGTAAAGTTAGTTCGTTGCCCCAAAAATCAATATCCACCCACTTACCATCTTCACGATTTCCAGTTTTACATCCTAATATATCAGTGTAAAAAGCCTCCGCTTTTTTTAAATCCCCTGCTGGGATTGCTAAATGAAATGAGCTACTCATGCGGATTTATATATATTTTTCTTTAAATTTATCAAGTAGTCATTATATACATCCTATGAACGATTATTTAGAGTCTATAAAAAAAAGAGATCCTGCGGCAAAATCTATACTGAGTATCATTCTCACATACCCCGGTGTAAAAGCAGTTTTCTTTCATCAAATATCAAACTTTTTTTACAAAGCTGGATTTGATTTAATAGCTAGAATTATTTCACAAACAGTCAGATTTTTTACAGGTATTGAAATTCATCCTGGAGCCAAAATAGGTAAAAATTTATTTATTGACCATGGTATGGGAGTAGTAATAGGTGAAACTTCTGAAATTGGAGACAACGTAACTATTTACCATGCTGTCACTTTAGGCGGTAGTTCTCCTAGTATAGATAGCGAAAGACAACGTCATGAAAAAAGACATCCTACGATTGGCAATGACGTTGTGATTGGTTCTGGAGCTCAGATAATTGGGCCAATTAAAGTAGGAAACAACTCAAGAATAGCAGCTAACGCAGTTGTGGTAAAAGATGTTCAGGAAAATGCAACAATGGTTGGTATACCTGCAAAAGCAGTCAAGTTAGAAAACAAAGGTAGCTTCAGACCCTATGGTGTAGATGATAAAGTTAAAGATGAGTAAAGATTGGGATCCAAACTTAACTCCAGAACAAAATTATGTTTTAAAACAAGAGGGAACAGAATCTCCCGGTAGCAGTCCTTTAAATCAAGAAAAACGAGAGGGTTCTTATCACTGCGTTGGGTGTGGAACAAAACTATTTGATTCCAAAACTAAATATGAGAGTGGTTCAGGCTGGCCTTCTTTTTTCGAATCTATTCCAGGAGTATTTGAAGAAAAAAAAGATATGCACATTGGTTATCCTAGAACTGAGTATCATTGCAAAAAATGCGGAGGTCATCACGGTCACGTTTTTGACGATGGTCCAAAACCAACTGGAAAACGTTATTGTAATAACGGTGTATGTTTAGTCTTTAAACCAAAAAGCGAGTAGTTATACACAAACCAATTAAGTGTTTTAATACAACCTTACAAAAAATTATAATCTTAATTGCCATGTCCTCTAGACCAAGGCAACATAAGTTTGTTAGATTATCATTTCATCCACCATGAAGAAGCAAATTATTTCCCTATCCATAATAATATTTTCACTCCTTTCTTTTCACGCGTATTCATCAGAACAAAATTGGGAACCTGCACAAGATGGAGATAAAATTATTTTTATAAGACACGCCAAAGCGCCTGGTGGAGGTGACCCAGAGGGATTTAATATTGAGGATTGTAAAACCCAAAGAAATCTCGACATGATGGGAATTAATCAATCAAAAAAAATTGGAAAACTTTTTAGGGAAAAAAATATTAAAATTGATAAAGTTTTATCAAGTCAGTGGTGTAGATGTAAAGACACTGCAAAATACGCTTTTGGAGATTTTAAAGAATTTTCTGCATTGAATTCTACTTATACTCCGCCATACGACCAAAATGAAAAACAGCAAATTAAGGAATTAAAAAAATATGTAAGTAGCTGGAAAGGTAATGGAGGAAATTTAGTTTTAGTTACGCATTATGTGATTATCTTGGCAATAACTGGAGAAACAACAAGATCTGGTGAACTAGTTATTACTGATAAAAACTTTAAAATTCTATCTACAATTAATACTCTTTAAAAAAATATGAAATATAAAACAGCTATTAAAATTAAGTATTCGATAAATGTTTTAATCTTTAGGAGAGTATTTTTATTATTAAATTTGTTATTGATAAATAAAGATAATCGAGAAAAAGCTAATTGAACTAAAATGATACTTAAAGCTATACCTAATATAGCATGGTAAAAGCTAAAATTTTTAAGACCATAAAAGCAAGCCGCGATAAATGTGAACCAGGAAATATTTGTTACAAATATAGTAATTAAAATACCTGATCCTTTTTTAAAAATACTTTGAGATTTAATGAAAGTGTATGACCATAAAAGAGTGAATAAAAAACCTGCGTATTTAATTATCATGAGCCAATATTGTAATTGCGGTAAAGTTCAAAGGCAAATATAAAGTTAATATGATCATTAAACTAGCATTTGCTTTTGGGGCTGGATTTATAAGTTTTCTTACCCCTTGTGTGCTTCCAATTATACCAGGTTATATTTCTTATATTACTGGAAAAGATTTAGGAGAAATAGATAAAGATAAATCAATAGTGCTAACTAAAACTATTCTTTTTTCATTAGGCTTCTCATCTGTTTTTATAATATTAGGAGCTGCAGCATCAGCAATAGGAAACGTACTTCTTTTTTTTTCGAATGAATTAAGGATAGTTGCAGGATTAATTATTATTGTCTTTTCATTACAAATGTTAGGTTTGCTAAACTTTTCTTTTTTGAATACTGAAAAAAGAATCCAAACTGCCTCAAATTATAAAGATAATTATGCATTTCCTTTTATAGTTGGTGCAGCTTTTGCGTTTGGTTGGACACCTTGTATTGGCCCTGTTTTAGGTTCGATAATTGCTTTATCTGCTACTGAAGCCACAATCAGTAAAGGAATTTTATTATTATCATTTTACTCTTTAGGATTAGCTATCCCATTTATATTATCCGGATACTATATGAATAGATTTTTAAATAGTAAAAAAGGTTTTGGGAAATATTATGGAACTATCACAAAATCTGGCGGAGCTATTCTTTTTATTACTGGCATCTTAATTACCACAAATTACATTCAAGTTATAAGTTATTATATTTTGACGACCTTCCCAATTCTCGCTAAGCTTGGTTGATGAACGAAATAACGGTCTTAGGAATTTTTGTTGCTGACATAAGTTTTTCTGGGCCTAAAATCCCATCAATAGGTGAAACTATTTTAGGAAAAAAATACAATGTAGGTCCTGGAGGAAAAGGTTGCAATCAAGCTATAGCAATTGCAAGGCTTGGTGGAAATACAAACTTTATAAGCAAAATTGGCAAAGATGAATACGGGGAGTTAGCTCTTAAAACTCTTAAAAAAAATAAAATTTCTTCAGAAAATATAATTCAAGACGCTAATCAACAAACTGGTGTAGCTGGAATTTTAGTTGACCAAAATACTGGAAAAAATGCAATAAATGTAATTGTAGGCGCCCCAAGTTCTTTAAAGATAAGTGAAGTTGAAAAACAAATTAATTTAATAAAAAGATCAAAAATTTTTTTAACTCAATTAGAGGTTCCAAAGGACGTTACATTACATTGTTTGAAAACTGCTAAAGAAAATGGATGTATTACAATTTTAAATCCTGCACCAGCATCTGAAATTTCAAAAGAGTTTTATAATAATATTGATTTTTTCACACCTAATGAAACTGAGGCTGAATTTTATACAGGCATAAAGATTACTAATGATCAAGAGGCAAAGCAGGCAGCAGATAAGCTAATAAATTTAGGAATTAAAAAAGTAATAATTACTCTAGGAGAAAAAGGTTTATTTTATTCTGATGGAAAAGATGAAATTTATTTAAAAGCTAGTGCAGTAAAAGCCATCGACACTACCGGAGCTGGAGATGCTTTTAATGGAGGTTTAGCTTTCAGTTTATTGAAAGAAAGACCTATTAAAGATTGTTTAGAATTTGCAAATAAAGTTGCTGGAATATCGACAACTAAACTTGGAGCAGGAGATGCAATGCCCTTTATCCAAGATATTAAATAATTTTACTCAGGCCTGAAAATTAAACAAAGACCATTATTACAAAATCTTTTACCACTTTTAGTTGGTCCATCATTAAAGACATGTCCATGATGCACACCGCATTTAGCACAATGATATTCTGTTCTTTTCATTCCAAATTTATAATCTATCTTAGTTTTAAATGCTCCAGGCAAAGCCTCAGAAAATGATGGCCAACCTGTACCACTGTCGAATTTACTAGTAGAAGCAAAAAGTTTATTTCCACAATTAGCGCAATGATAAAAACCCTTTCTACTTTCTCTAAGTAAATCACTAGAAAAAGGTCTTTCAGTTCCCTCGTTAAACATTATTTCTTTTTGTTTTTTTGTAAGGTTTTTATTGATAATTTTTTTTGTATTTGCAAATAGCGAGTTTAAAGGAAGAACAAAAGATGAGAAAACTGTTAAGCTTAAATATTTTAAAAAATTTCTCCTCATTTACTATCAATTATTTTATCTAATTCACCATTTCTATTTGCTTCCTGAAGTTTATCATTACCACCAATGTAATGATCCCCAATAAAAATTTGAGGAATAGTTCTAGCGCCATTTGTTCTTTGCAACATTTCTTTAGCGTTAGCTGGATCTGCCCAAATATCGATTTCTTCAATTTCAACATTTTTTGTTTTTAATAACGCTTTAGCTGCCGAGCAAAATGGACAAGGATTACCAGTGTACATTGTGACTTTTTTCATAATTAATATATATCAGTTAATCTAATTTTTTCTCTAAGTTTTTTTCTACCTAATTGAAATTTTTTCCTGTGTTTGATGCTAGTATTATGAACTCTTTTTCTCCACAATCGGAAGGAGCTTGGTTTTAAATTTTTTCTCATTATCTTAATAACTTGAGACTCATTTTTTCCAGTTTTTTCTTTTATCTCTTCAAAAGTAATTCTATCTGCCCAAGCAGCCCAAATAATCCAATTATCATCCTTTTTTTTCGGCTCAGGGTTTTTAACTCTTGTTTGAGGGATAAAACTTTTTTTCTTCATAAATTTATATATAGTGACTAATCAAATGTTTCCAACAGATTATATAATATTTTTACAAATCATTTTATTTTTATTTATTTCTCCGGGACCGCCAAGAGTTGTAATAGTTTCACACACATTAAACTATGGATTAAATAGATCTGTTTGGACTGCTTTTGGAGATATATCTGCAAATACTATCCAAGCTATTTTAGTAGTTTTTTTAATTGGTTCTTTTTTAAGTGATAATCCTCAAGTTCTTTATTATTTAAAGTGGGCAGGGATATTCTATATAGTTTATTTAGCCTATGATACTTTTACTACTAAAATCAGAAGTTTTAATTCTAAAAACCAAAATTTAAAATCACCACTCTCATTTTATAAAGACGGATTGTTAGTCGCTGGTTTAAGCCCAAAAGCAATTTTATTCTTTGGAACAATTTTTCCAACATTTATTAATTTTGGTTCAAATATTATTTCACAGTTCTTAATCTTGTTAATTACATACGTAGTTTTAGATTTTTTAACGTTAATGATTTACGGATTAGCAGCTGAAAAAATTTCAGTATGGTTGAGAAGTAAACCAAAGCTATTGAATACAATTTCTGCGTGTGTTCTTCTAATTTTAGCTGTCTACATTGCTGCGACACAGAATTTTTAATCACTTCTAACTGTTGTCAAAATCTCTATTTCTTGTTTTAATTATTCAATTTTAATTAATTAATTAACAACAAGAAGGGAAATAATGAATAAAATAGCAAAACTATTTGTTACATTTATTTCAGCTATAACTTTAGCACTTGTATCTTTCACTTCTTCTTTTGCAAAAGTAGAAGGTGAGTACATTGTGTTAGGTTCTGCAATATCTCTTACAGGTAAATACTCTTCAAATGGAGTTCATACTCAAAACGGTTACAATATGGCCGTTGACAGAATTAACAAAATGGGTGGAGTAGAAGTACAAGGTAAGAAATATAAGTTTGAGATCATTTACTATGATGATGAGTCAAATCCAAAAAGAGCCGCTCAGTTAGCTGAAAGACTAATTAAACAAGATGGCGTTCATTACATGCTTGGACCATACAGTTCAGGTTTAACGAAAGCCATTGCACCAGTAACCGAGAAATATAAAATTCCTATGGTTGAAGCGAATGGTGCTTCTAGATCTTTATTTACTAAAGGATATAAATATTTGTTTGCGGTGTTATCACCAGCTAACCAATACCTTGAAGTAGCTATCGATTTAGCGGTAGAGAAAAACGGTGGTAAAGGAGTAAGAATTGCTCAAGCGTTTGAACAAGACGCTTTCTCACAAGACGTGAGACTTGGTATTTTAGATGCAGCGAAAAGAACTGGATCTGAAATTATCATCGATGACAAACTACCAAAAGAGCTTAACGATATGGCAGCGACATTGGCAAAAGTAAAAGCTACTAAGCCAGATGTACTAGTTGTATCAGGTCACACAAAAGGTGCGTTAACTGCAATCAGACAAATCTCTGAAATGAAAGTTGATGTTCCTATGTTAGCGATGACACACTGTGATGCTGCAAAACTTTCTAAACAACATGGAAAGAAATCTGAGTACGCATTATGTGCTTCTCAATGGCACAAAAATTTATCTTACAAAGATAAGTTTTTTGGCGGTGGTAAAAAATACGCTAAAGACTTCCAAAAAGAATTTGGATATGACCCGCCATATCAATCAGCAGAGTCTTCTGCAGCATTGTTAGTATTTAAAGATGCGTTCGAAAGAGCAAATTCTTTTGATAGAGATGCAGTTAGAGATGCGCTAGTTGATACAGAAATGCAAACTTTCTATGGAAACATTAAATTTGGTCCTGGTGGCCAAAACATTGCTAAGCCAATGATTTTGTTCCAAGTGAGATGTAAAGGCGATGATTGTGAGAATAGAGTTGTAGCTCCTACAAAATGGGCTTCTGATAAGTTCTATCATCCAATCCCGAAATGGTCTGAAAGAAGCTAATAACTTCTGAATAATTTGAAAAGCCCCTAGTTTTCTAGGGGCTTTTCTTTTATAAGTTTTAAAATTTTATGGACTTTCTTATTTTTAAAGCTCCAATGTTAATGGTTCAGGCCTCACTGGACGGAATTCTTTTAGGGATTTTATTTGCATTAATTGCTTATGGTATGGCTCTTCAATGGGGAGTAATGAACATCATCAATATTGCACAAGGAGATTTAGTAATTCTTGGAGGATATATTGCATACACTATGTATCTTGCTGGAATTCATCCAGCTTGGGGAGTAATTGTTTCTCCAATCATAATGTTCTTTGTTGGCTGGGCACTCTACAAATTAGTGATTAATAAAGTTGTAGATAGGGATTTATTTATTTCAATATTAGCAACGTTTGGTATAGCTATTGTATTCCAACAGTTAATGAATTTTATTTTTGGAGCAGACGTAGTTGTGGCACAGTCTGAATACGGAACAACAATGTTATTTGATAACTCAGTAACTCTACCGAATTCAAAAATATTCTCTGCTTTTATAAGTGTTTTATATGCAGTAGCTTTAGTAATCTATATGAAAAAATCTAGACTTGGACGAGCTATAAGAGCTACAGCACAAAATGCTAGAGCTGCAAAAATTTTAGGTGTAGATACAGAAAAAGTTTATGCTGCAACTTTTGGTATCAACGCTGCGTTATGTGGGATTGCGGGAGCTTTAATTTCAATCACTCTTACTCTTCATCCTTATGTGGGACTGCCTTACACAGTTAGATCTTTCATGATAGTTATTGTTGCAGGTCTAGGTAATTTACCAGCAGTAGCAGTCTCAGGAATGGGATTGGGATTATTTGAAGAGTTTGCAGACTATATTTTAGGAACAGAATTTAGAATTGGAGCAGTATTTATGCTGCTCGTCTTCATATTGGTGTATAGAAGATTTAAACTTTCAAAGAAAAGGGAATATTTAAAATAAATGAATAAAGTAAAACAAAAAGATTTAATATTATATTCTAGTCTAATTATTTTAGGTCTGGCTGCGCCTTATTTATTCTCAGCTTTTAAAGTTCAGCTTACGTATCTTTGTGTCTTAATTGTTCTAGCTATGACTTGGAATTTGCAAGGCGGAGAAATGGGTTATAATACTTTTGGTAATATTCTTTTTTATGGTTTAGGAATGTATTTAACTGCCTCTGTTCAAGTGGGAATGTTTTTTCCTTTAGCTGAGTGGACAGAGAGTGGTGGAGAAAAAACATTTGTACATACTACAGCACAATATTTTCAAGGAATAGGTGTAGGATTATTAGTTTCAGCAATAGTTCCAGCTATTGTTGCCGGTGCTATAGGTTACGCCATTTTAGGTTTAAGAGGCCACTACTTTGCTATTTGTACATTAGGACTTGGAATAGCAGCTGGTGAAATTGCTGGAGGAATAGAAATAATTGGAGCGGGCCAAGGTTTCACTACACCACCTTTTCCTGCAGAAATAGTTGATACTGAAGCTAGAGGAAAGTTTTTCTATTTCTTAAGTTTTGCATTATTAATTGGAACATTTATTTTTGTTAAATATATTTATGGTTCTAGATTTAGGTTAATTTTAAATGCGATAAGAGACAATGAGGATAAGGCCGAAGCAATGGGTATTCAAACTATGAAATATAAAATTGTTGGTTGGATGTGCTCAGCATTTTTCTGTGGCCTCGCCGGTGGAATTATGGGTGGACTAATTGGATACATAGATTCCACTGATGTTGCATTTGATGGAAGAGAGATGGGTGTATTCATGGTTCTAATGGCAATACTTGGTGGTAAAGGAACTTTATGGGGGCCAGTAATTGGAGCAACCTTATTCCACTTCTTTAAAGAAGGTCTTTGGACCTTAATTTTAGGTTGGCAATATGTTGCGCTGGGAGTTTTAATTGTTGTAATCGTAGTTTATTTCCCAGAGGGATTAATGGGTTGGTTAAGAGAAAAATATCCTGAAAGATTTGGCGAAGTAATAGATGAAAAAGATCGTAAAGCACAGGTGGAATTAAAATGAGTATTCTACAAGTTAAAAATGTGAGTAAATCTTTTGGAGGTGTTCAAGCTAACGTAGATATTTCTGTTTCGGTAGAACAGGGATCTATAGTTGGTTTAATAGGACCTAATGGTTCAGGTAAAACTACTTTATTTAATTCTATTGTTGGAACTCATCCAATAGACAAAGGATCTATTATTTTCGATAATACAGAAGTTTCCGAAATGCCTGTGCCAGCAGTCGCTAAACTTGGTTTATTAAGAACCTTTCAACAAACAAGAATTTATTCAAAACTTAATTGCGTAGAGAATATGCTTATAAGTCATAAAGCTAGTGACTCAGGATTTATTTTCGCAAAAGTACCTGTTGAACTTACTGAGAAAGCAGAAAATATTTTAAACTTTGTAGGTCTTTATCAAAAAAGAAATTTGAGAGCAGGTGATTTATCATTTGGGCAGCAAAAATTACTAGAATTAGCAATGGCTTTGATGAATGAGCCTAAAATGCTTTTATTAGACGAGCCTACAGCTGGAATTAATCCAACTTTAATTAACGGAATTATAGATAGATTAATTAAAATAAATAAAGATTATGGTATCACTTTATTAGTCATAGAGCACAATATGAAAGTAATTATGAGTTTAGCACAAAAAATTTTCTGTTTAGCCCACGGTAAAATGCTAGCAGAAGGTTCTCCAGATCAAATTAAGAATGATAAGCGAGTTGTTGACGCTTATTTAGGAGCTCAGTAATGGCAAATCAATATGATGTTTTAGGTAAAGCACCTGATTTAGAGGATCTAAATAAATTATCTCCTAACGATGTTCATCTAACCATAAGAGGTTTGAATGCTGGTTACGGAAAAATGGAGATACTACATAATTTTGACTTAACAGTAAGTAAGGCTCAATCATTATGTTTAATAGGACCTAACGGCGCGGGAAAGTCTACAATACTTCATTCTATTTATGGTTTTACAAATATTTTTGATGGTAAAATTGAGTTAGAAGGAGATGAAATTACGAAATTAACTCCTGCTCAGAAACTTAGTAAAGTGGGCATAGCTTACATCTTACAAGATAATTCAGTATTTCCTGATATGACAGTTGAGGAAAATCTTTTAATGGGTGGATATATTAAAGATAAACAAGACGAAGCTTATGAGGAAGCTGAGAGAATTTTTCAAAAATACGATAGATTAAGAAATAGAAGAAATCAACCTGCAAAGGTTTTATCAGGCGGCGAGAGAAGGTTATTAGAAATCTCAAGAGCATTAGTTATGAAGCCGTCAGTATTATTAGTAGATGAACCATCAATTGGTTTGGAACCTAAATATATAAATATGGTTTTTGAAATCTTAGAAGATCTTCAAAAAACAGAGAAGAAAACAATTATACTTGTAGAGCAAAATGCAAAAAAAGGATTAGAATTTGCAGATATCGGCTATGTTTTAGTTTCAGGGCAAACCGCAATAGCAGGTAAAGGTGATGATCTTTTAAAAAATCCAGACGTAGGAAGATTATTCCTAGGTGGATGATTAATTTAAAAGTATTTCTCACAGGATTAAAATCTTTAAAAGGTTCTAGAAGTCCAGCTATTCCTTTAGCTGCTTGTTTCATCGCACTAGGAGCTTTATTAAAAGACGCAGGATTTAATATTCAACAAAGCGCTGCCTCAAGCTTATTTACATATGCTTTGCCTGGTCAATTAGTTATGGCAGAGTCACTTTTAGTTGGAACTTCAATTATAAATATTTTTATAGCTGTATGGTTAGTCAATTTTAGACTTTACCCTATGACAGTCTCATTATTTCCATTACTTGATCACAAGTCACAACCGAAATGGAAATATTATTTATCTTGTCATTTCTTAGCGGTAACATCTTGGTTAATAGCTAAAGATGGTTACAAAAAAATAGGTAAGAAAAATCGTATAGATTTTTGGATTGGAATAGGAATTGGAACCTGGTCTACAGCAATTTTGATGACAGTAATTGGCTATTTGTCTGCAGACTATCTTAATAAAGATATGTTAATTGGGCTTGCAATAGTTAATCCAGTTTATTTCTTTTGTATGATGATAGGTGCAATGAAAAATTTAAGTATTTCTATTGCTGTAATTGGGGGGACTATATTAGGTCCTGTAATTTATTTAATTTCAACAGAGTGGGCATTATTATTTGCTGGTCTAATTGCTGGAACTATTGCTTTCTTATTTGGAGGGGAGAATGGCAAGTAGTCAAATTATAATTCTAGCGATTATAGCAACGTCGGTTGCAACTTTCATTTCTCGTTTTATGGGTGCACTTACTTCTGAGAAAGTTAGCGTTAATTCAAAAGTTTTCCAATGGTTTAATTGTGTTGCTTATTCAACATTAGCAGCTTTATTAGGAAGGATGATTATTTTTCCAGCTGGCGTACTTGCAGACTCTGAATTAATAATTCGATTAATAGTTTTAACTACTTGCGTTGCTTTATTTATAGTGACAAAGAAAAATTTAGTAATTCCAACCATTATCTCTGCTATCCTTTTAGGTGTTTTGACTAACATTTAAATTATGTTAAAATTTTAAATGGAACCGATTTTACTTATTTTTATTACTTTGTGGATAATGGGATCAATAGATTAGTTTACTTATGAGTTTTTCAATATCAGATCATCAAAATTCTAAAAGAGTACGTGTAATTAAATTTAAGGAAAGTGATTTAGATAGGTTAGTTTTTCCTTTTAAAAAACATTCAATCTTATCTTTAGAATATAAACCTTTTTCTAGATTCAGTCTGGCAAAAAGCTTAGATGAGGTATTTCAAAATAAGTTAAGTAAAACTTTAAATGATATTCTTAATGACCGTAATACAGGAACTGCTATTGTTGAACCCGAAATAAAGAATAAAAAATTTGATAAAGATTTTTTAGTCAAGCTTTCAACAGGTCTTGCCTATCTAATTGGCAACCCTAACTTTGACTCCATGACAGGTAAATACTATGCAAGATTTCATGTAAAGCATCAAGATAGTAGCGACTCTTATCTCAGAAAAGCTTACACAAATTTAGATCTTCACACCGACGGAACTTACGTTAAAGAGAAAACTGATTGGATTATAATGACAAAAATGGAAGAACAGAATGTCGGTGGAGGAGAAAGTGTAATTTTACATTTAGATGATTGGGAATACTTGGAAGATTTAAGTAGTGATCCCGTAGGTCAAGAAGATTTCGTATGGGGATCACCGAAAAGCAAGAATGTTGATTATAAAGTTGAACACCCAGTATTTTCAAAAGATAAAAATGGAAAGCCAGTTATTTCCTATATTGATCAATTTCCTGAACCAAAAAATATGAAACAAGGTTTATTTTTACAAAAATTATCAGATGCTTTAGAACAAAGTAAAAATAAAATAAGCTTTCCTTTACCTGTTGGATCGACGATTTTCTCTAATAACTATTTTTGGTTACATGGAAGAAAAGCTTTTAAAGAGCATTCCGGGTTATCTAGAGAATTATTGAGAATTCGAGGAACTTTTTTCAATTAATACGTAGTTGACTCCTGATCAGATATTTATTTTAATAAGTACAATTAATAAACATAGGGGGAAATAATGTTCAATAAGTTCAAAAAACTTATCAGCCTAGTTTTCGCAACTGTTCTTTTAACTTCAGTTTCAAACACGTCTTTCGCTGCTGACAAATTACACTTTGTAATCGGTGGTGGAGCTGGTGGTGGTTGGGACGGAACTGCTAGAGGAACTGGTGAAGCTTTAACTAAAGCTGGTTTTTTAAATAGTGCATCATTTGAAAATATGTCAGGTGGTGGTGGAGGAAAAGCTTTATCATACATGATAAATACAAAACCTTCAGATACGATTTTAGTTCAATCTACTCCATTAGTTCTTAGATCAATAACTAGACACTCTGGTTATGTAGATAAAAAGAACGCAGCTAAGGTTACATCTTATAAAGATGTTGTGCCAATAGCTGGCGTTATTGGTGATTATGGTGCAATCGTTGCTGCAAAAAATTCACCTTATAACTCTTGGAAAGATGTTGTTGCTGCTTACAAAGCTAATCCAAAATCAGTTAAAATGGCCGGCGGTTCTGTTAGAGGAAGTATGGACCATTTAATTGGAGCTTTGGCATTCAAAGAAGCTGGCGCTAATCCAAATGACGTTGTTTACATTCCTTACGATGCAGGTGGAAAAGCATTAGCTGGACTTTTATCTGGTGAGACTCAAATTCTTTCAACTGGTTTAGGTGAAGTAATGGGAGCTCGAGATCAAGTAAAAATTCTTGGTATTACAGCACCCAAAAGAGTTGCTGATGCTCCAGATGTTCCAACTCTAAAAGAGCAAGGAACAAATGCAATCTTTGTAAATTGGAGAGGTTTCTTTGGCCCTCCAGGTATGAGTGATGGTGAGAGAAAGAAAATTGCTAAAATGTTAGGCGATGTTCAAAAAACACCTGAATGGGAAGCTGTCAGAAAAAGAAATGCTTGGGTAAATATTTATAACCCAGACAAAAAATTCGTTAAATTTTTAGAAAAGCAAACAGTTGAGATGACTGGCTTGTTAAAAAATTTAGGCGTAATTAAATAAATAGTTAAGGAAAGAGCAGTGAAAATAAGTCCTTCAAAGATTATTTCACTGCTCTTTTTTATTTTTTCAGGTTTTTATCTTTATACAGCCCATCAAATTCAAGTTTTTACTTTTGATGAAAATGCAGCTTTCAATGCAAAAACGTTTCCAATTTATTTAGGTTATGCAGGATTAATATTTTCTGCGCTTTATATTATTTTACCAGAGACAAAACCATCAAACGTTGACTTAAAAGTTTTAGATTATAAGAAGACCATAATTTTAGTCATACTTATGATTTTATATGGTTTGACAATATTAAGAGTAGGTTATTTTTTGTCTACCTCAATTTTTCTAGTCTTTTCTTATATAGTACTCGGTGAAAGAAAGTGGATTTGGATATTTACTTTATCTTTTCCTTTTGTTGCATTATTTATGTATCTCTTACACGGGTTATTAAATATTTATCTCCGTGATCCTTTTTTACAATTCATAGGAATAATGGGATGATCGAAGGAATA
Organism: uncultured Pelagibacteraceae bacterium; assembly: GCA_902555185.1. Classification (GTDB taxonomy): domain Bacteria; phylum Pseudomonadota; class Alphaproteobacteria; order Pelagibacterales; family Pelagibacteraceae; genus Pelagilacustribacter. The sequence continues at coordinate 22,541 of CACDSA010000012.1, forward strand.
CTTATTGGTTTAGAAACAGCTTTTTCATTAAAAAATTTAATGATGGTAATGATCGGTTGTTTTGCAGGAACTATAATTGGAATGTTGCCTGGATTAGGACCAATGACAGCTATAGCATTAATGATACCAATTACTTATGGTTTCGAACCATCGACTGGCCTAATTTTAATGGCAGGAGTCTATTATGGTGCAGTTTTTGGAGGCTCAACCTCTTCTATTTTGATTAATGCCCCAGGAATTCCTGGTACTGTTGCAACTTCATTCGATGGTTATCCAATGGCTCAACAAGGTAAAGCTGGGAAGGCCTTAGCTATTGCTGCTTATAGTTCTTTTGCAGGTGGCACAATAGCTGCAATTTTTCTACTTATTGCAGCACCAAGTTTATCAAAAGTAAGTTTAGCTTTTAGATCACCAGATTATTTTGGTTTAATGATTTTAGGTTTAACTGCTGTATCAGCTTTTTCTGCGAAAGGGCATTTTTTAAAAGCAATGATGATGGTAGTTTTAGGATTAATGTTAGCAAGCGTTGGACAAGATACACTTTCAGATATACCAAGATTTACCTTTCAAAACATGAATTTATCAGATGGTATTAGTTTTGTCTTAGTAGTTATGGCCACTTTTGCTATGAGTGAAGCTTTAACTATTATATTTAAAGCAAACGATCCTACAAGAGTTGCTAAACAAATTTCATTATCCCAATTAGGATCAATCAAATTAGACAAAGATGAAACTAACAAAATGCTAATGACAATACCTCGATCATCTGTTTTGGGTTTTATCATTGGAGTATTACCAGGAGCAGGATCTACAATTGCATCTTTTTTGGCATATGGAGTGGAGAGAAATTTTGTCAATGATGATGAGAAACAAAAATTTGGAAAAGGCAGTGTAAATGGTTTGGCTGCTCCAGAGACAGCTAATAATGCTGCATGTTCAGGATCTTTTGTCCCTTTATTAACTTTAGGTATACCTGGAAGCGGAACAACAGCTGTAATGTTAGGTGCTTTACTTGGTTTTGGGATTCAACCAGGTCCAAGATTATATCAAACAAACCCTGAGATATTTTGGTCAGTAATTATGTCAATGTATATTGGAATGGTAATTTTGCTTATTTTAAATCTTCCTTTGATTCCATATATTGCTAGAGTTCTAGCAACTCCAAGAACTTTTTTAATACCTTTAATATTATTTTTTTCAGTTACTGGCATTTATCTTATGTCATTTAATAATTTTGATATTTATTTGATGATAGGAATTGCTGTTGTTGCAACAATATTACGTTTATATGACTTCCCAATGCCGCCTCTAATTCTGGCTTTTGTTCTTGGGGGTCTTATGGAGGAAAACTTAAGAAGATCTCTTTTAATAAGTGATGGGTCATGGTCTTTCCTTTGGGACAGGCCTTTAACACTAATAATTATGCTTATTATAATCTCAATTATTAGCTGGCAGTGTTATAAGTCTTTTTTCAGAAAATAACTTAGTGTGGCATAAAATCCACACAAAATACGTTGATAAATAACGTTTTTTTTAGATTTAGCGTTTATTCAACTATTTGGATAGGTAATTTTGCTTGATCACAAAACATTATTCACTAAGGTGCGATTAATTATAGGAATCTATAATTATATTAAATTTAATATTAAGGAAAAAAATGAAAAAACTATACATTCTTGTACTTGGAATTATGTTGTCTTTTTCTGGAAAGGCATTCGCTGAGGTATCTTACGGAATTTCAGCTGCTATCACAGAAATAAACGCAGATGGTACAGAGACAGAGGGTGGAGAAACAAATAATGGTAGTGCGAATAATACCGTAATTATTCCTTCTATTTTTGTTGAATACGCTTACTCTGACACAATCTCTGTTGGATTAGATATTATTCCATTATCAGCAGATGTAAGTGATAAAACGAAAAAAAGAACAGATACAGAAACTTCTGTAGGCACTACTGAAACTGAGACTACAACGTCTAGAGAGCAGAAAGCTAATGCAGAATTAAAAAACCACGTAACTCTTTATGCAAATTATTCTTTAAATGATACTTTGTATCTAAAAGGTGGTGTGGCTTACGTTAGTTTAGAAACTGACGAAAGTTTAGGGACTGGATCTAAATACGGAAACGAAGATATCTACGGCTACCTAATTGGTGTTGGAGGTGTTAACGGTAACTCTCGTATTGAGCTTTCATATACAGATTATGAAGATATTTCGTTAACTTCATCAGTTGCTAGATCAGGTGTAACAACAAACAATAAGATCGACGCAGATCTTGATGTTTTACAAATTAAATACTCTTACGTATTTTAATTTTAATCACCTAGTACTAAAAAATTAAAACCCACCGATTTTAATCGGTGGGTTTTTTTTTTAAAGTCTAACGTATTTTTTTTCTTTATCGACCGCCCAATCTTTTGTTCCATTTACAACAATAAACAAAAACCCTCCAGCTAAACCAATGTTTTTAAAGAATGAAACTAATTGTGATTGACTTGAAAAATCTAAGTGAAAAAGAAAAGCTGTCATCAAGCAGAAAATTGCAAGAATACCGGCTGCTATTCTTGCTTGAAAACCGACAATTACTAGAACAGGTAAAATAATTTCAATTGCTATACCTGGGTAAATTAAAAAGCCAGGTACCCCAAATCCTTCCATCCAACCTATTGATCCATCTAGATTAAAAATTTTATTAAAGGCTGAAATTAAGAATAAAGCTGAAATAAAAATTCTTCCAATTAAATCTATAAGATTTGCCATACGAAAAATTAGAATGATTAAACATTAAAGTCAAAAAAAGATAGTTTAATTCAGGTTTTTTTTAAAAACCTTAATATTATAGGTACTATAAACAATATCATTAATAAGCGAATGATATGATGAAAAGAGACAAACTCAGGATCTAGATCAAAAAAAATTGCTATAACTGCAACTTCATAAATTCCTCCTGGGCAATATGACAATAACAAAGTAAAGAAGTTTTTATCAATTACTAATCCCGCAACAACAGCTGCTGTGACACCCAATATTACTAATAAGAAAGTTGCTACAAAACTATGTAAAGCATTTCTTCCTATTTCATTGAATGTTTTATCAGCAAATCTACACCCAACCGAAGAACCTAAAATTAACAAACAATAATCAATAATTTCTGGAGATATTTGATAACTTGCAATATCTGTGATTTGCAATAAACCACTGGCTACTAAAGTTCCTGTTAATAATGCAGCTGGGACTTTTATCTTTTCGAAGAATAAAATTAAAATAACTGACGAAATAATTAAAATCATTAAGTGATATAAATTTTGGTTTGTAATTATCTTTTTAGAAATATTTAAGCTATCTACATCGTAAAAACTATTCACGATAAATGGAAAAACTGTAATTATAATAATTAATCTTATTAGATGAGATGTAGCCACTTGGCTTAGATCAGTTTTTGCATCTTCGGCCAATATCATCAGTGGGCCTAATGCGCCTGGAGCAGCTGAAAAAATAGAAGTTTTTTTCTCATATTTAGAAAATTTTTCTAAATATTTCGAAACGATAAATACACTTAAAATTATATAGATTAACATAATAAAAGAAGTCCAGATCCAATCTTGCATTTGACTAAATAAATCTTTGTCTATGTAGTTACCAATATAAAGACCAAGAATTATTAATATCGAGGATAATACCAACCTCGGCATTTTAGTTTTCAGACCCATCAATGAAGCCAAAGAAGTTATTAGCATTGGCCCCAAGAACCAGGCTAAAGGAATATTTAAATATTCAGCTATAATAGCACTTGGTATTGATATTATGATGACAGATATAAACGGAATTGAAAATATCTGTTTAAAATTTTCTTTATTAAAAGGAATAGCTTGGTTATTCTGCATCATTCATGATTTTAGGATTTATAGGAACTGGTAAAATTTCATCATCAATTATTTTTGGTATTTTTAAATCAAAGCTTAAAATTAAAAGAATTTATATATCTTCAAGAAATAGAAACATAGCTAAAAAACTATCTAAAAGTTATGGAAAAATTAGAGTATTAAAAAATAATCAAGAAATAATAGATAAATCCTCAGTAGTATTCTTAGGTGTTACACCTAATGTTGGTAATAAAATATTACCTAAATTGAAATTTTCAAAAAACAAAAATATAATTAGTCTTATTTCGACAATAAATTTAGACAAACTTAAAAAAATTACAAAGAATAAGAATATCACAAGAGCTATACCTTTGCCTCCAATTGAAATTAAAAAGGGACCAATTATCGTTTGTCCGCCAATCAAATTTGCTAAGAATATTTTTAAATATTTAGGACAAGTCATAGAAGTAAGAAATGAAAAACTAAGCTATAAGTTTTGGTCTACCGCTTCTTTAATGGCAACATACTATGAGATGCTTAATACGAGTTCTAAATGGTTATCTAAAAAAGGCATTAACAAAAAACTAGCTGATACGTATACAGCTGAATTATTTTTAGCTTTAAGCCAGGATGCATTAAATAAATCATCTCAAGGATTTAAAAAACTCGTAGCGGACTCACAGACACCAAAGGGCCTTAATATGCAGGTTCTTAATGAATTGAAAAAAGGAAAATTCTTTACTAAATTCACCAAAGCTCTTGATAACGTTAATAAGAGAGTAAGTAAGTAAATCATGGAATATTTTATACAACAATTAGTTAACGGGATTACTTTAGGTTCGATTTATGGACTAATCGCGATTGGTTACACCATGGTATATGGAATTATTGGAATGATTAATTTTGCTCATGGAGACATTTTTATGATAGGAGCTTTTGTCGCTTTAATTTCATTTATAATTTTTGGTTTAACTGGAGTAGCGTTACCAATTATTTTACTTTTAGTTTTATTGATAGCCATGCTTTTCACAGCTTGTTATGGATGGACAGTTGAAAAACTTGCTTATAAACCGTTAAGAGGATCTTTCAGATTAGCTCCACTTATTTCTGCTTTAGGTATGTCAATTGTGCTACAAAACTACGTCCAAGTTGCTCAAGGAGCTAGAGTAAAGCCTATGCAGCCTTTGATAAGCGGTGGTTTAGAATTTTTTAAGAACTCTGAATTTATCGTTACAGTAAGTTATCTTCAAATTTTCATTGTTATATTAACAATAATTTTAATGGGTATTTTTACATATCTTATTACAAAAACAGATTTAGGTAGAGCTCAGAGAGCTTGTGAACAAGACAGAACAATGACTGCATTATTAGGAATTAATGTAGATAGAACAATTTCAATTACATTTATAATTGGTTCTTCATTAGCATCAGTAGCTGGAATGATGTTTGTTCTTTATTATGGTGTAATTGATTTTTACATTGGGTTCTTAGCAGGTATTAAAGCTTTTACGGCTGCAGTGCTTGGCGGTATTGGTTCTTTACCTGGAGCAATGTTAGGTGGCTTGTTAATCGGACTTATAGAAACCTTCTGGGCTGGATATGTTTCACTTGAATATAAAGATG
>CACDSA010000013.1 GCA_902555185.1 uncultured Pelagibacteraceae bacterium
AAAAATTAGACTAAAAAAAACTAGTAGTAAAAAAATATCAATAATTAATAGTGTTTGAAGATTTTTATCATTCAGAGGTACAAAACCTTCATTAATAAAGGTTAAAAAAGTTACTATCCCCATAAAAATACATAAAAATGAGGATAAAATAATCCAATTAAAGTTTTTTATAATCTTAAACATCTTAATAAAGCGTTAAATATTTATATAAATATAATATAAGTTTATACCATGAGTTTTTCGTTAATAATTCTTGCAGGAGGTAATAGCCATAGATTTAGGTCTAAAATTGGCAAACCATACCAAAAAATTGGCGGCAAATCATTAGTTGAAATAAACCTCCTCAAAGCTCGTAAATTTAAAGAAATTAAAAAGATAATTCTTGTTTACAACATAAAAGACTCTAAAAGAGTCAAGTCGCTAAAACTTAAAAATGTGAAATTAATAGTTGGAGGAAAAAATAGACAAAAATCTACTTTAAATGCTTTAAGATATTTAAGAAGTCAAAATGGGATAACCAAAGTTTTAATTCATGATGTTGCAAGACCAAATTTCACAATAAAACTCTTAAGCTCTATATTGCGAAACATGAAAAATGCTAGAGCAGTTGTGCCAAAAATAAAAATACAGGATGCAGTAAAACAAATTATAGACTCTAGTAATGAAGAGTACGTTGTGGGAAGAAAGAGAGATAATTTATTTTTGACACAAACGCCTCAGGCTTTCAATTTAAAAGAAATATATCACTTACATAAAACTATCTCTGGTAAATATAAAGATGATGATATCTCCTTATATATGGATCTAAATAAAGTTAAGTTTATTGATGGAGAAAAGAATAATTTAAAAATTACAGATCAATCAGATTTTGAAAATCTAAAAAATATTTTTAAATCTAAGCAAAGTGTTGGAATAGGTTTCGATGTTCATAGATTAGTTCCAAAGAGAAAACTTTACTTAGCAGGTTTAAAAATTCAATCTAAGCTAGGAACATTAGGTCATTCAGATGGAGATCCTGTTCTCCACTCAATAACAGATGCAATTTTAGGAGCTTGCAATTTAGGAGATATTGGTCAAATGTTTTCAGATAAAAGTAAAAGATTTAAAAATATTAGATCTACAATTTTACTTAAACAAGTAGTAGAAAAAATTAAATCTAATGGCTTTTTTATAAATAATATTGATCTAAATATTATTACCCAAACTCCAAAAATTAAAAATTTAAAAAATAAAATGATCGATAATATTGCTAAACTCTGTGATGTTTCTAAAAATCAAATTAATATTAAAGGAAAAACAACTGAAAAATTAGGTGTTATCGGAAAAGAAAAAGCAATAGCGTGCGAAGTTATATGTTCAGTTATTAAATATGATTAAAACCATAAATTATTTATTTGTCACATGTTTTGGCATTGGATCTTTTAGATTTGCTCCAGGAACTATAACTTCTTTAGTTACAACTATTTTTTTATATAGCCTATTTCATGTAGTTAATCTATCTAGCAGTATTATATTACTAATTTTGTTTTTAGTTTTTATATACTCTTTTTATGCAGTATCCGAATATATAAAATATAATGAAAACAAAGACCCTCAAGAAGTTGTTGTAGATGAGTTTATTGGCCAATCCATTCCAATTTATCTTTATGAAATCGCACACGGAACCATGAAAGCTCCACAGGAGTCAATTCTATTTTATTTATATATTTTTATTTTATTTAGATTTTTTGACATCAAAAAACCATTTCCGGTAAGTTTTATTGATAAAAGATTTAAAAATAGTTTTGGGGTAATAATAGACGATGTAGTTGCAGGTTTATATGTGGTTCTTACATTGATAATATTTATGGTAATTAAATCAAAGTTTTTCTAATGAGTTTAAATCAAAAGATAATCTCATTAATTAAAAGAAAAAAGATGAAACTGGCAATTGCGGAGTCTTGTACTGGAGGAATGTTGTCTAGTGCTATTACCTCTGTGAGCGGATCATCTAAAGTATTTACTATGGGATTAGTCACTTACTCAAATCAAGCCAAAACAAGTATATTAAAAGTACCTCAAAAAATAATAAAAAAATATGGTGCTGTAAGTGTTCAATGTTGTTTGGCTATGGTCAATAATTTAAGTAAAATTAGTAAATCAAAAGTCTGTGTTTCAATTACGGGAATTGCTGGTCCTAAAGGGGGATCAAAACAAAAACCAGTAGGTTTAGTCTATATTGGAATTAGGATCGGAAAAAAGATTGTTATTAACAAATGTAATTTTAAGAATAAAGGAAGAATTTTTATTCAAAAACAAACTGTAAAAAAGTCTTTAAATTTATTAACTCGACTGATTAAACAGGATAACTAAACTCTGGGTTAACGATTACATCTAAAAGATGGGCAGTAAAACTGTTTAGTAGTAAGAAAATACTGAAAGCTATAATGTAAAGTAAAAAAACTAAAAAATTCCTAGCTCTTTTCCTCTTTAATAATTTTTTATCTTCAGGCACCCACTCTTTTTTATTTTGAGACTTAAAGTCATACGAAAACATCCAATAAGTTAAGTTAGTTTCATTTGGATCACCTGTTCTGATTGTTTTGATGTATGAGGATAAGAGTTTAAAAGTTAAAATAAATAAAATTAATAATGATGATATTGTAAACATTATTTATACAATTTAATTGCTCTCTCTTCAAAAGCTTTGGCAATTTTATTTAGACCAAGCTCAAAAGATTTTTTCATTATTCCATTCAAAATTGGATTTTTCAATTCAAAATCAATAAAAAATTCCAGCTGTGTCGAATTGTTTACTTCTTTAAATTTCCACTCATTTTTAAGATGTTTTAATGGTCCTTCAAGATTAGTTACTATAATGGTATCTTTTTCCTTATAAAAAGACACGTGACTTGAGAAAGTTTCGTTTAAAATGCTTTTTCCAACTTTTAAATCACCGTTAAAAGTGATTAAATCTACACTCTCATTTTTATCGAAGATTTTACCTTCAATACACCAAGGAACAAATTCTGGATATTTTTCTATATCTAGAACCATTTCGATCAGTTGTTCTTTTTTACAAGGTATTATCTTTTTTATTGATGCGGACGACATTCAAGCTGTTTATTTCTTGCATCCTGTAATTTCCTAAAATCTTCATCAGCGTGATAAGAAGACCTCGTTAAAGGTGAAGAAGACACAAGTAAAAAACCTTTTGTCTTTGCAATTTGCTCAAACTCTTTGAATTCATCTGGATGATAATATCGATTTAATGGATGATGTTTTGGAGATGGTTGTAAATATTGACCTATAGTAATGAAATCAACTTCTGCAGATCTTAAATCGTCCATAACTTGAATTATCTCTTCTTTGTTTTCACCTAAACCAACCATAATCCCTGACTTCGTAAAAACTTTTTTATTAAATTTTTTTGCATTTTTTAATAACTCTAAAGAAGCAAAATATCGAGCTCCTGGTCTTACTGTTGTATAGAGTCTCGGTACTGTTTCGATGTTATGATTAAAGACATCTAAATCAGCTTTTAAAACTTTTTTATATGCATCTCCTTTTCTTAAAAAATCAGGCGTTAAAACCTCAATAGACGTTCTAGGGTTTTTTTCTCTTGTAGCTTTCACTACTTTATAAAAATGTTCTGACCCACCATCATCTAAATCATCTCTATCAACAGATGTAATTACAACATGTTTTAAATTTAAGCTATGTACAGCTTTCGCAATCTTAGTTGGTTCAAAAATATCTAAATTTGATGGTTTACCAGTTTTTACATCACAAAACGCACATGCTCTTGTACATGTGTCTCCCATAATCATAAATGTTGCGTGTTTTTTACTCCAACATTCAGTAATATTTGGACAATTTGCTTCCTGACAAACTGTAACTAAATTATTTTGATTAACTACTTGTTTTGTTTTAAAAAAAATTTGTGAGTCCAGCATTTTTGATCTTATCCAATCGGGTTTTCTTTTAATTGGATTTATAGGTTTATTTACCTTTTCTGGATGTCTCGGTTTTTGGCTCATCTTAATTTAATAATAATTTCATCTTTAGTGCCGTATCTAAATTTTTCTCTATAAAGCATATCTAAATAATCTAAATCATTTTTTTTAATTAACAATATTTTATGTTCTAGATCTTTTAACTTACTGTTTAATATTACTTCTTTTTTTTCTAAATTTTCGTAAATTTTTTTTTTTTCTATATAAGAGATTAATCCTCTTTCACCCCCAATTAAGTTTATTCCAATATAAAGAGTAAAAAAGATATTAAATAGTGTAAATTTTTTTTTCTTCAAACTTTCAATAAGTCGCATAGACTAGATTCTAGCCATTTTGGCCTGATTTCCAAGTTCTTCTTCTATACGCAATAACCTGTTATATTTAGCGACTCTTTCTGATCTCGCCAAAGATCCCGTTTTAATTTGAGAAGACATTGTAGCTGTAGCCAAATCAGCAATAAAAGTATCTTCAGTATCCCCTGATCTATGAGAGATAATAGTGTTAAAATCTGCAGCTTTTGCTATAGAAATTACCTCTAAAGTCTCAGTTAAAGTACCTATTTGATTAGGTTTGACCAAAATACAATTGGCTGACTTTTCTTGAATGCCTTTGTTCAATCGCTTTGAATTTGTGACAAACAAATCATCTCCAACGATTTGAACCTTATTACCTATTTCATTTGTAAGTTTTTTCCATGACGCCCAATCCTCTTCTGCAAAAGGATCCTCGATTGATTTGATTGGGTAATGAGAAATTAGTTTTTTATAATATTCAATATTGTCCTCTACTGTTGTATAATTTTGAGATTGTATTGAATATTCACCTTTTGCATTAATTAGTTCGTTAGCTGCTACGTCTAAACAAATAACTATATCTTTTCCTGGTTCAAGATTTGATTTTTCAATTGCTTTAACAATTAATTCTAAAGCGGCTTCATTTGTATTTATTGATGGGGCAAATCCACCTTCGTCACCAACATTAGTAAGCATTTTATTTGATTTAAGCAATTTTTTTAAATTTTGAATTACAATGTAACATTTTTCTATTGCATCCATAAAATTTTTAGATGAGTCTGGTCTGATCATAAACTCTTGAATATTCAAGTCATTATCAGCATGAGCCCCACCATTAATAATATTCATCAATGGTATTGGTAAAGAAAAACTTTTTCCCAAATTTCTGAATAAGGATTTTTTTTTTGATAATGCTGAACACTTTGAATTAGCTAGTGAGACAGCAAGAGTAGCATTAGCCCCTAAGTTTTTTTTATTATCACTCCCATCCAAATTTATTAAAACTCTATCAAGATTTATTTGGTCATCTGAGTCGAGGCCTATTAATTTTTTTGAAATTTGATTATTAATATTTTCAACCGCTTTATAAACACTTTTTCCTAAAAATTTTTTTTTGTCCTGATCTCTTAATTCATGAGCCTCGAATGCACCCGTTGAAGCTCCTGACGGAGAAATTGCTGTTGCTGAAATATTATTTTCTAAAAAAACTTCAGCCTCAACTGTGGGATTTCCTCTACTATCAAAAACTTGTCTGCCTTTTATACCTAAAATTTTTACCATTATTATTTTACTATCTTGTCAATCTCAGTCAGTTTTTTTAATAAGTTTTTGACTTCATTTAATGGAACCATGTTCGGACCATCTGATGGAGCATTATCTGGGTCCTCGTGTGTCTCCATAAAAATTGCTCCGACACCAACGGCTATTGCTGCACGTGCTAAATAAGGTACGAATTCTCTTTGTCCACCACTTTTCTCCCCCATTCCACCTGGTTGTTGAACTGAGTGGGTAGCATCAAAAACTATTGGAAAACCAAATTTTGACATTATTGGCAAGGCTCTCATATCTGAAACAAGAGTGTTGTAACCAAAACTCGCTCCTCTCTCTGTAATTAGAATATTTTTATTCCCCGAGTCTTCAATTTTTTTTATAACATTAGCCATATCCCATGGAGCTAAAAATTGTCCTTTCTTCACATTAATTATTTTACCTGTTTTAGCTGCAGCGATTAATAAATCTGTTTGTCTACATAAGAATGCCGGGATTTGGAGAACGTCTACGTGATTAGCAACTAGAGAACATTGTTCTGCTGTATGCACATCAGTTAAAACTGGCACACCTACCTCATTTCTTATTTTATCAAATATTGGTAGTGATTTTTCTAACCCAAGACCCCTTTTTCCTTTTAAACTTGTTCTATTAGCTTTATCAAAAGATGTTTTGTAAATAAGATTAATGCCTAGATCCTTTGTAATTTTTTTAAGTTCAGTTGAAATATTTATTGCATGCCCCTCACTCTCAAGCTGACAAGGTCCAGCAATTAAAGTAAATGGTTTATTGTTTGCGATTTCAAAATTAGAGCATTTTACTTTATGATTAGTCATTTTTTTGAACTGTTTTTTGAAGCCTTTATAAATGATGAGAATAAAGGATGAGGTTCCAAAGGTCTAGATTTAAATTCAGGGTGAAATTGAACTCCTATAAACCAAGGATGGTTTTCTAGTTCAATAATTTCTGGTAATTTATTGTCTGGAGACAAACCTGAAAAAATCATTCCTTTATTTTCAAAGTCCTGTTTATAATTAATATTAACTTCATATCTATGACGGTGTCTTTCATATATCTTTAAAGATTTATAAATTTTACTAATTTTTGTGTCCTTTTTAAGTCTTGCTTCGTAACTTCCAAGTCGCATTGTTCCGCCTAAATCTTTGTCAGTGCCCTTCATCAATTTACCGTCTTTTGTCCATTCGCTCATTAATCCAACAACTGAGGCTTTAGACGGTCCAAATTCACTGGAGGTTGCATTTTTTATATTTAATTTATTTCTTGCAAATTCAATTACTGCCATTTGCATACCAAAACATATCCCTAAAAAAGGGATTTTATTTTTTCTTGCGTAATTTACAGCAGCAATTTTACCTTCTGTTCCTCTTTTGCCGAATCCACCTGGTATCAAAATTCCAGACACCTCTCTAAGTTTGTTTTTTATTTCACTAGGTTTTAAAAAGTCAGACTCAATTCTTACAAGATTGACTTTTAAATTGTTAGCTATTCCACCATGTGTTAATGCTTCATCTAATGATTTATACGCATCTTTAAGCTCAACATACTTACCTATAATTGCAATATTAACTTTGTTTTTAGTGTTTAAAACCAAATAAGTAATTTTTTTCCAAGGTAAAAGATTTACTTTTTTTCTTGATTTAATTTTGAAAAATTTTAAAACCCTATCATCTAATTTCTCTTTATTAAAACTTATTGGAGCTTCATAAATTGTTTTCACATCCACGGTTTCAATAACATCTTCTATTGCAACATTACAAAATAAAGAAATTTTCCTCCTTTGATCTAATGGGATAGAACGCTCAGACCTACAAATAATTATATCAGGCTGAATACCGATGCTCCTTAATTCCTTGACTGAATGCTGAGTCGGTTTTGTTTTTATTTCATCTGATGTTTTCATGTAAGGAACTAAAGTAAGGTGGATAAATAATGTATTTTTTTTTCCAATTTCATTTGAAAATTGTCTTATAGCTTCCAAAAATGGAAGGCTTTCAATATCTCCTACTGTTCCTCCAATTTCACAAATTACAAAGTCCTCTCTTGAAACATCATTTTTAATAAATTCTTTAATTCTATTTGTGATATGCGGAATAACTTGTACAGTTTTTCCTAAATATTTTCCTTTTCTCTCCCTTTTTAAAACGTCACTATAAATTTTACCGGTAGTAATATTATCTGTTTTTTTTGCTGAGATCCCAGAGAATCTCTCATAATGTCCGAGATCCAAATCAGTTTCGGCTCCATCATCAGTTACAAAAACCTCCCCATGTTGGAAAGGGCTCATTGTTCCTGGATCTACATTCAAATAAGGATCCAGTTTTCTTATTCTGACTTTAAAGCCTCTTGATTGTAATAAATACGCTAACGATGCTGAAGATAATCCTTTTCCTAAAGATGATACCACGCCGCCAGTGACAAAAATATATCGCGCCATGGAAGAATGTTATACTTCATATTAGTAAAATTACAAAGTCTTAATTACTTTGATTGTGGTATTTGTGGAAGATTTGGATTTTGTTCTTCTTCTTTTTCTAAAACTGACTGAGTTTCACGCAACTCATCTCTTGAGATAGCCACAATAGCAATACTACAAATAATAAATAAAGCTGCAATTATAGAGGTAAATTTAGTTAAGAAAGTACCGACTGTTCTAGCTGACGTGAAATTATCTTGTGAAACACCAAGGCCTAAAGCGCCTCCTTCAGATCTTTGTAAAAGTATAACAATAATCAAAACAATAGCTAAAATAATATTAATTAATACAAGTAAGCTTTCCATGGCATTTATCTATAGTAATTTTTTAATATATCAATAAATTTTTTAGAGGATTTTGAAGCTCCACCTATCAAAAAACCATCAATTTCTTTAATTTCTTTAAACATTTTAACGTTACTTCCATCCACTGATCCGCCATAAAGAACTGCAGGAGTTTGTTTTCCAAATATGCTTTTCAAAACTTTTTTTATATAAATTGTTGTTTTTTTTAATTCATCTTTAGTTGGTATTTTACCGCTGCCAATCGACCAAATAGGTTCATAGGCTACAATAATATTCTTTTTATTAAATTTCTTATCTAAAACTTTTGTCAGTTGTTTTTTAAGTACGCTTAAAGTTCTTTTGTTTTTTTTTTCTTTTTTATTTTCACCAATACAAAAAACTACCTTTAATTTATTTTTTAAAGCAAAAAAAACTTTATTCTTTAACATTTTGTCAGTATCACCTTCGCTTCTATTATCTGAATGACCTACTAAAGTATATTCTGCTCCTGCACTTTTAATCATAAATGGACTTACAGCTGCTGTATCCGAAGAAAATTGGTCTTTTTGGTAACAATTTTGCGAACCAATAGAAATACTCTTATTTTTAAAATATTTGGCATAATTTTCGATTAACGTATAAGGAGGTGTTATAATAACTCTATAGTTTTTACGATTTTTATCTTTTGAGTGAAAATAATTAATTTTATTAAGTATATTAATAGATTTTGGAACTCCAAACATTTTCCAATTTCCAATAAAATATCTCATTATTTGCCTTAGTATTAATTTTAATTTATAGGTGTATAATTTTAGAAACTTAATAAATTATAATAATGCTAACATCAATAGGTAAATTTTCTAAGTCCTTTTTTGTAAAACTCTTGGTAGGGATAATTATTCTGCCATTCGTTTTTTGGGGAATGGGAGATGTATTTAGAGGTGGAAATCAAAATGTTATTGCATCGATAGATTCCGAAAAAGTTAGTACTCAAGATTTTGTAACATATATGAGAAGATTAAATCTTAATGAAGATCAAATTAAAAATCTACCAAAAACGGATTTAGTTGAAAAAATTTTATCTGAATATATTGGAAAAAGAGTGATGGCTCTAGAAATTGAAAAACTTGGGATAACTGTGAATGATAATTCTTTAAGACAAATTATCAAAAACGATAAGTTATTTTTCAAAGATGATAAATTTTCAAGAATAGAGTACGAAAAATTTCTAATTAAGAGTGGCGTATCAGCTCCATTATTTGAAGAAAATATTGCTGAGCAAGAAAAACGTAGACAGTTTTTAAGTTCTTTATCAGGGGGTATAGTTATACCGGAATTATTAGTAAATAAAGAATTTAGAAAGGAGAATCAGACAAAGACGATTAAATATATTGATTTAGAAAAATATCACTTAAAAAATAAACCATCTGAAAAAAGTAAAAAGGATCTCTATGAAAAAAATAAAAAGATTTTTTTTACAGAATTTAAAAATATTCGTTATGCAGAAATCAATCCTGAGAAAATAAGTGGCAACAAAGAATACGATGAAACTTTTTTCAAACAATTGGATACAATTGAAAATAATATATTAGATGGAATGTCTTTTGATGATGCAGTAAAAGACAATAACCTTAAAATCATAACAATAGAAAGAATTAATGCAAACAAAGAGGATGAGAATAAGAAAAAAATTCAAGATTTATCAGATAATTTTTTTAAAAAAATCTATAATTTAAAATCTATCCAGACACCAGAAATTTTAAATTTAAAGAATAAATATTATTTAGCCGAAATATTAGACATTGAAAAAAAAGATAGATCTTTTTCTGATCCAGAAGTGCAAAAGGCACTTAACGCTCAATTGAGTTTTAAGAGTAAAATAGAAAATAATACCTCATTAATAAAAGATATTAGTATGGGCGCAATTGATAAAGAAAAACTTAAAACATTTGCAACTAATAATAAATTAGAAATAAAGGAATATAAAATTGAAAGTTTAAAACAAAATGAAATTTTTTCTGAAGGAATTATCAAAAGAATTTTTCTTACTAAAGACGGTGAAATAGATTTGATAACTAATAATACTTTAACCAAAAGCTATTTAATTCTAGCGATTAAGACTGAATATAAAGATCTTAAAAAAGGTAGCAATGAATACGAAAAATACGAAGCCAAGGCTCGCTTAAATTTAATTAATAGAATATATCAGTCCCATGATAATGATTTAAATGTAAAGTACAAAGTTGAATTAAATCAAAGGACAATAGAGCGAGTTAAAAATTCATTTTAATGCGAATAAATACAAGCTTTAAAGATTTTAAAAAAAAACACTCTAAAAAGAGTCACCAAATTTTGTTTAAGTCTTTTACATGTAGAAATTATTTCAAAGTGGAAAACCTTTATAAGTTTCTTTTAGCTGAAAAGAATAGTTTTATTTTTGAGTCGGTTGAGAAAGGAATTGTTAGAGGAAGATATACAATTATTGGTCTTAACCCTGATAAAATTTGGGATATAAACAACGAGGTAATAACTTTAAATGATAATGGTAAGAAAATTAAGATTAAAGCAAATCCTTTAAAATATTTAAATAAATTAATCAGAGATTTTAAAATAAAAGTACCAAATCAATTACCTTCAATGGCATCAATGTTAGTTGGTTATTTTTCGTATGATATAATTCGATACATTGAGAAAATTCCTAATAAATGTAAAGATGATTTGAAAATTCCAGACGTAAGACTTTCTCGTCCAAAAAATTTAATTATTTATGATAATTTGAAGAAAAAAATTCATTACATAGAAAATGTTTATGCTGATACAAAAATTAAGGATTACAAGGAGACTTACGACTCAATTATAAAAAGGTTTGAATTATTCCAAAGTTTTGAAAATATCAAACTTCCAGAACAATTTACATTCAAGGTAAATAAAAACATGATTAAATCAAATACAACTAAAAAAAAATTTAAACAGTTGGTTAGAAAGGCAAAAAATTATATTAAAATTGGTGATATTTTCCAAGTTGTTTTGAGTCAAAGATTTGAGAGAAAAATACTTAAGAGACCAATAGAAATTTATAATCATTTAAGAAAATCAAATCCTTCTCCATTTATGTTTTATTTTAATTATGAGGACTTTAAGGTTTTAGGCAGTAGCCCAGAAATACTTGTTAGACTAAGAAAAGGTGAAGTAACAATTAGACCAATTGCAGGTACAAGACCTAGAGGCAGAAATACAAAAGAAGATAAAAAATATGCTTCTGATTTACTTAAAGATAAAAAAGAATTAGCTGAACATCTTATGCTGCTAGATCTTGGCAGAAATGATGTTGGAAAAGTTTCAAAAATTAATACTGTTAAAGTAACTGAAAAATTTAAAGTAGAAAAATATTCTCATGTTATGCATATTGTTTCGAACGTTATTGGAAAGTTTACTAACAAAGTCTCAATTTTTGAAGCTCTTTTATCAGGTTTTCCTGCAGGTACAGTTAGTGGTGCCCCAAAAATAAGAGCGATGGAGATAATCGATGAATTCGAAAAAAATAAAAGAAAACTATATGCAGGTGGAATTGGTTATTTCACTCCAAATAATGAATTTGATACTTGTATAGCACTAAGAACAGCTTTAATTAAAAAAGATAAATTTTATGTTCAAGCTGGTGCTGGTATTGTTGCTGATAGTAAACCTGAAAAGGAGTATGCAGAAACAGTAAATAAAGCAAAAGCCTTAATGAAAGCAGTAGATTAAATGAAAATTTTGTTGATAGATAATTACGATAGTTTTACCTACAATTTATTTCATTACATTTCGAACATTAGGAAAAATGTTGAAGTTATTCGAAACGATAAAATAAATGGTCAAAAAATTCTAAGAAAAAAATACGATAAAATTGTAATATCACCTGGTCCTGGTAATCCCAATCAAGCTGGTAATTGTTTAAAAATTGTAAGAGAAGTTTATAAAAAAATTCCAATTCTTGGTGTTTGTTTAGGACATCAAATTATTGGCCAGGTTTTTGGAGGCAAAATTATTAATGCAAAAAATTTAATGCACGGAAAAACAAGTAAAATCAGACATAATAGTTTAGGTCTATTTAAAAATATTCAAAATAATTTTGAAGCTACCAGATATCATAGTTTGATAGTTGACCGTAATAAATTCCCAAAAAATCTATTAATAACTGCTGAAACTAAAAACAAAACAATTATGGGATTAATGCATAAAGAATATGATATTCATGGATTTCAATTTCATCCAGAAAGTATAAGTACTAAAGTAGGTATGAAATTAATTAAAAAATTTATAACCAATTAATATGTCTAATTTTTTAGAAAATTTAAGAAAAGGTCAAAATCTTTCTTTTGAGGAGAGTAAAGCTCTATTTAATAAGCTTATGGAGGGTAAATATGATGAGGGTTCGATTATTGAAATTTTAGAGTTTCTTTTAAAAAAAGGTGAAACCAAAGACGAGCTAGCTGGAGGGATTTATGTTTTAAGAGAAAAAGCTACAAAAGTAAAAGCTGATCAAAATACTATTGATACATGTGGAACAGGAGGAGACGGGCAAAACTCTCTAAATATTTCAACTGCCGCAGCTATAGTATTATCAAGTATGGGTGTGAAAGTAGCTAAACACGGCAATAAAGCTGTTTCCTCAAATTGCGGTTCTGCTGATGTATTAGAAGCACTAAAAATTAATATAAATTTAAAACCGAGTGAAGCCGAAGAAAGTATAAAAAAATTAAATTTTGCTTTTATGTTTGCACCTAATTATCATTCGGCAATGAAACATGTTGGGCCTGCCAGAAAAAAATTGGGAAAGAAAACGATCTTTAACTTAATTGGCCCCCTAAGTAGTCCCGCACAAGTAAAAAGACAAGTAATAGGAGTATTTGATAAAAAATGGATGAAACCTTTCGCTGAGGCGCTTAAAGAAAACGGAGTTATTCACGCATTCATTGTTCATAGCGAAGATGGAATGGATGAAATCTCACCATTTTCAAAAACATATGTGGTAGAACTTAAAGATGCAATTATTAAAGAGTTCATAATTGATCCAAAAATTTTAGGGATTAATTCTGCAAATAAAGAGAATTTAAAAGGAAAAAATGCAGAATATAATTCTAAAAAAATTGTTGAAATTTTCAAAGGTAAAAAAAATGAATTTTCTCAATCTGTTGCACTTAATGTAGCAGCAGGATTGATTGTTTCTGGTAAAGAAAAAGATTTTAAAATATCATACGAAAAGGCTACAAAACATTTAAATTCAGGAAATGTTTTTCAACACCTAGAAAAGATTCAATCAAATTAATGACAAATATTTTAGAAAAAATAATTGCAGAAAAAAAAACCGCCTTAGACTTAATTAAAAAAGAGAAATCTTTAGATATTTTAGAAAAAAATATAAAAGGGCAGGTTTTTTTCAATTTTAAAGAAACTATTCAAAAAAATAATAATATTTCTTTAATAACAGAAATAAAAAAAGCTAGCCCATCTGCTGGTGTTCTTGTAAATAAATTCAATCATTTAAACATTGCAAAAATGTACGTAGATAATGGTGCTACTTGTCTTTCAGTTTTGACGGAGGAAAAGTATTTTTTAGGAAAATTAGATTATATTCAAGATATAAAAAAACAAATTAAAGTGCCAATTTTAGCTAAAGATTTTTTTATAGATCCTTATCAAATCGCATTATCAAAAAGTTATGGTTGTGATTGTATCTTAATTATAGTCGCGGCTCTTAATGGGGCCCAAGCTGACGAAATTTATTCTGAAGCACTAAGACATAATTTATCTGTCATAGTGGAAGTGCACGATCAGAAAGAAGCTGAAACAGCCTTAAAATTTGATCAAGCATTAATTGGAATCAATAATAGGAATTTGAAAACGCTTGAAGTTTCTTTAAACAATACGATTTCAATTTTTGAAGTTATTAAAACCCACAAAGGCCCTATTATTTCAGAAAGCGGAATTAAAACTGCAAAAGATGCAAAATATATTTACGAAAAAACCGGAATTAAAAATTTTCTAATTGGAGAATCACTTTTAAAATCTGACAATCCTGATGATTTAATGAAAAAATTAATTCAAATTACTCAATAAATTAGCCATTTATTTCAAGTTGTAATTCAAAAAGAACTTTTATAGAACATATATGTACGAGGTTTGTTCTATGCTTACAAAAAAACAAAAAAACTTATTAATATTCATCAATAAGAAAATTAGATCTTCAGGAATTTCTCCATCTTATGAAGAAATGAAGAATTCACTCAACCTTAAGTCGAAATCAGGAATACATAGATTAATTTCTGCATTAGAAGAAAGAGGTTTTGTTAAGCGATTAGCACATAAAGCAAGAGCTTTAGAAGTGGTCAAACTACCAGAAAACGCGAGCGCAAATGATATTTTTAATACATTCACACCAAGTGTAATTAAAGGTGGATTAGATAAGAATGATAATAAATCTACGGATGTATCAATATTAGGTAGTATCGCTGCTGGTACACCAATTGAAGCTATTCAACAAGAAGTTGATAGAGTTGCTTTACCAGAAGATCTTCAAAATAATGGTGAGCACTATGGACTAAAAGTAAAAGGTGACTCAATGATTGAAGCAGGAATTGCAGACGGTGATACAGTTATTATAAAAAAAGTTTCCAATGTTGATAATGGTCAGATTGCAGTAGTCTTAATAGACGACCAGGAAGCTACTTTAAAAAGAGTAAGAAAAAAAGGAAACACGATCGCTCTTGAAGCAGCAAATCGAAACTATGGAACTAAAATTTATGCTGCAAATAGAATAAAAATTCAAGGTAAACTTGTTTCTTTATATAGAAACTTTCATTAAAATAGTCTAATTAATATTAATGTCTTTTAATTGTAGGTTTGCGCCCTCTCCTACTGGGCCTCTTCATATTGGTGGCGTTCGAACAGCCTTATTCAATTGGCTTTTAGCTAAAAAAAATAAGGGTAAATATTTTCTTAGGATAGAGGACACTGATAAAGAAAGATCTAAGGACGAATTCAAAAAACAAATTATTACATCTTTAGCTTGGCTTGGTATTGAACATGATGGAGATGAGTATATTCAATCTAAAAATATATCTAAACACGTTACAGTTGCAGAGGAATTGTTAAAAAAAGGTTTCGCCTACAAGTGTTATTGTTCTGAGGAAGAAATTAATGAACAAAAAGAAAAATGCAAAAAACAAGGAATACCATATATTTATAATAGAAAATGGAGAGATGCCAAAGATTTAAAAATTCCAGAAGGAGCAAAACCGGTAATAAGATTTAAAAGTAAAATATCAGGGAATACGATTATAAAAGATTTAGTTCAAGGGGAAAGAAATATTTCAAATTCTACTATTGAGGATTTTGTAATTTTAAGAAAAGATAATACTCCAACATATCAGTTATCGGCCACAGTTGATGATCATGAAATGAAAATAACTCATGTTATTAGAGGAGATGATCATATGATTAACTCTTTTAAACAGAGACAAATTTACGAAGCAATGGGTTGGAAGGTTCCAAACTTTGCGCACATTCCTTTAATTCATAGTGAACAAGGAAAAAAATTATCAAAAAGAGATAATGCTTCCACTATTGAAGATTATATGAAAATAGGAGTTATATCAGACGCTTTAAGGAATTATTTATTAAGATTGGGATGGTCTTACAAAGATAAAGAAATTTTTACAAAGCAGGAAAGTATAGATTTATTTGATCTTAGCGGTGTTGGAAAATCACCCTCAAAATTAGATATGAATAGGATTTATTCAATAAACGAGACATATATAAAGAGTATCGATCAGAAAGATCTTTTTAATTTTTTTAAAGAATATATTTCAAAATACAAAAAACCTTTAAATCAATCAAAAGAGAGTGTTCTTTTAAAATCTATGGGTTTTTTAAAAAATAAGGCAAAAACTCTAGATGATATTTGGAACAACGCTCAGTATATTATAAATGATAAAATTGAGATTAGCGTAGATGATAAAAAATTAATTGATGATCTATCAAAAAAAATAATAAATGAATTTATTAATGAGTACGAAAAACTTTCCTCATTATCTAGAGAAACTTTAGAACCTTTAATAAAGTCTCTAATTGATAAACATAAAACTAATTTTAAAGGTGTAGGGCAACCTTTAAGGATAGCGCTTGTTGGCTCAAGATTTGGGCCTGGTCTTTATGATGTTATACTTTCATTAGATAAGGCTGAAGTACTTAAAAGACTAAAACAAATTTAAATGAGAGAAAACGGACCCAGATCGAGAATGAGAGAAGCTGTATCTTTCAGAACAAGAAAAACTTCTATTTACGATAAAACATCCAACGCTCCTTTTAAAATAAGTAGGTCTAAATTTTTTAACTTTATGAGCTGCAAAAGATGCTTTTATTTAGATCGTGTAAAAGGACTAAAAGAACCTTCGATGCCCGGATGGGCTCTAAACGTTGCAGTCGATGAGTTATTAAAGAAAGAATTTGATCAGTATAGAAAAGAACAAAAACCCCATCCAATTATGGTTAAACATAACTTAAATTTTATACCTTATCAGCACAAAGATTTAGATATGTGGAGAAATTCATTAAAAGGTGGCATTTCATATTTGGATGAAAATACAAACCTTATAATTCATGGAGGTGTTGATGATATTTGGTTTGATTTGACTGAAAAAAAATTAGTTGTCGTAGATTATAAAGCTCAATCGTCAACTTACCCCGTAACAGTATCTTCTTATCTCGATGCTGAATGGCATCTTAGTTATAAATTACAGATGGACATTTATGTTCATATCTTAAGAAAAATGAATTTAAAAGTTTCAGACCGAACTTTTTTTTATGTTTGTAATGGTGAGAAAACAAATAATAAATTTGATAATAAAATAGATTTTAAAACTACACTAATCCCATACCGAGTAAATACTGATTGGATAGAAAAAAAATTAATTGAAATGAAACATGTTCTAAACTTAGATGAACCACCTAAAATTGAAAAAAATTGTGAAAAGTGTGCTTATCTTGAGGGTGGAAAGAAATTTTAATTTATCTGTTATTATTTTCATCATCATTATTAGATGATTGGTCTGTATTTTCTGGTTGAGTTTCTTCTTGAGTAGTTTCTGTTGGTGTTTCCTCTTGAACTGGTTGTTCAGGTTCTGGCTGAGGTTCAGGTTCTGGCTGAGGTTCAGGAGTTGGTTCCTGTGATTGAGCTCTTGCAATTTCTGCTGCACTTTTTGGAGCTGGCTCTCTTCTCATAAAGAAATATATTCCAGCAGCAATAACTGCAATAGCACCTAGAATGTACAACATTATATTTACAATACTTAATCCTTCTTTTTCTTCTTCAATTGGTGTTTCTTCTGTAACTGGTTTCACTTCCTCTTCTTCAGGTTTAGCATCTTGTTCTTGGTTGGCTTCAGTGTTAACTTGTTCTTTTGGCACTTCAGTTTGAGGAGCTGGTTCTGGTTCTGGTTCTGGCTCTGGTTCTGGCTCCGGCTCTTTAGCTGGTTCTGGTTCTGGCTCAGGTTCTGGTTCCGGTGCTGGTTCTGGCTCTGGTTCTGGCTCTGGTTCTGGTTCCTTTTTAGGCTCAGGAGCAGGTGTTGAAACCTCAGTTTTAGGGGCTTGAGCAACGTCTTCTTTATTCTTAATTAGAGGATCTATTGCCCCTGTTACCACAAGAATTATGCCAGCAGCTAAAACTATAATTGGATCCATGAGTCGGATTCTAAACTTTTAGTTTATTAAATCACCTTTATATGTGAACGATTTGGGTGCTGTGTGAATAAAAAAATATGAAATATTGAGAATTTACCAGTAAAATTTACTCAAAATTTGATAATATCAATTAATGAATTCAATTTTTCTATTTTTTTTGACGGCATATATTATTTATTATCTTTTTAGACCTGTAACAAAAAAAGAAATAGAGAAATTTGAAAATCCTGATAACTGGTCAAATATGGGTCTTTAATCCTTTCAGGTGCTCAATTATACTTTCTGATAAAGCTTGTAAATCATAACCGCCCTCCAGAAAAGAAATTACTCTTCCTTTTGAATGAATATTAGCAATTTCAATTATTTTTTTTGTAATCGTAAAAAAATCAGTAGACTCTAAGTTTATATTCGCTAGAGGGTCTCTTTTATGAGCGTCGAAACCTGCAGAAATTAAAATAACTTCTGGCTTAAACTTTTCTACAGGAGTTAAAACTTTTTTTTCAAAAATATCATGAAATTCTTCACTTTTTGTGCCAGCTTTTAAAGTGGCGTTATAAATATTACCTACACCAGTTTCATTTTCAGCTCCAGTGCCTGGAAATAATGGAAATTCATGAGAAGATCCATAAGCTACGGACTTATCTTTAAAAAAGATTTCTTGAGTTCCGTTACCATGATGAACATCAAAATCAATAATAGCTACTTTTCCAATATTATATTTTTTTTGTAAATATCTTGCTGCAACTGCAACATTATTAATAAAACAAAAGCCATTAGCTCGAACAGTTTCTGCATGATGTCCTGGAGGTCTAACTGCACAAAAAACTCGCTCATTATTATTAATTAGATCATCACAAGCAGCAATACCTGAACCACAAGATCTTAAAATTGCATTCTCAC
Organism: uncultured Pelagibacteraceae bacterium; assembly: GCA_902555185.1. GTDB lineage: Bacteria > Pseudomonadota > Alphaproteobacteria > Pelagibacterales > Pelagibacteraceae > Pelagilacustribacter. The sequence continues at coordinate 18,959 of CACDSA010000013.1, forward strand.
TATTAGAACATAACATTGTATCTGCGTATGGCTCTTTCTCAACACCGATAATTCCTTCTTTTGGAATATTAGCAAATATTTGTTCAATATGTTTCTTAGGGTGTACTAAGGAAACTATTTCTAATTTAACCTTAGGGGCCTCTTTAAACTCTACTTTTAAATCAGATGATTTAATAGATTTTAAAATACTATCTAATCTTTCTTTTCTCTCTGGATGACCTTCTCCATTAAATTTTAGTAAACAATCTGAATGACTGTATACAATCATCTTAAATTTTTAATTTTTCCACCGTCTATTGAAAGGTTTTTAAAATTTGAATTTTTATCTTTAATCAGTTTATAAACTAAATTTGCAACTTCTTCAGGTTTTGTTGGTCTTTTAATTTTTTCAGCTTTGCACCTTTGTTTTAAGATTTGTTTAACGCTTCTTTTAAATATTTTTACATCAGTTTTTAAGAGTTTTTCTAATCTGTTTGTTAATGTCATGCCCGGATGAATTATCGATACAGAAACTTTATCAATTTTACCTTGCATAGCTAAAGCTTTCGAAAAATTATTTAAGGCTGAATTAACAGCTCCTCCAATCATAAATGTATTTGAGGGATTTCTAGCAGCCCCTCCTCCAATATTAATAATTTTTCCTTTACTTCTTTTAAGAGCAGGCCAAAAAGCTCTGCTTAATCTTACTGCAGCTTTAAATTTTAAATTAAATCCATCTTCCCAGATATTATCATTCAGATTTAAAAATTTTCCTCCCTTTGTTGCCCCTGCTACATTTATGAGGTAATCCAATTTTTTAATTTTTTTGGCAATTGAATTGCACGCAGATAATGATCTCAAGTCTTTAGAAATGATTAAAGAATTTTTAGGAAATTTTAAATTCTTTTGAAAACTTTTTAATTTACTTTTTGATCTTGAAACTAAAATAACTTTAATTTTTTTATCATTAAGCTTATCAGTTATTGCTGCTCCGATACCTTGGCTAGCCCCTGTGATTAATGCTGTTTTCATAAGATCTTTATATTAATATCTCTTAAATTTTCATAAGTCACAATAATTTTATCTTTCATATTAATTTTGTATGGTTGAGTTAAAGAACCACAAAGTAGATAATCTCCTTTTTTAAAGCTTATATTTTTATCTTTAAACTCATCAACAAAAGCTTTCAATGAGTCTCTAGGATCTATTCTCTTTGTTCCAGTGAAATAAGGTTCAGTAACTACATCGTTAATATTTAATTTAATTTTAATTTTATTAATGTCTGTAGTTTGCCAATTCTTTAATTCTTCTCCAATAATAATTTTACCACCGTTTCCATGGTCAGAAATTCCAAGATACATTTGAACAAGCTTATCAAATTTATTTTTTGAACTTTGTAAATATCTTGAAGAAGTAATATCAATAGCTGTATATAATTTAAAATTATTCATTTTATTTAGTAATTCGCCATCAATTTTTAAATCTTGATCAATTTTAAATGCATATTCACATTCTAAGTTGGAAAAAGGGATTTCTGGATATTCAATCGTGCAATTAGAAGGTAAAATAGTTTCTTTAAAAATTTTACCTGGTACAGGTCCATCGAAACCTTCTTCTTTTTGAACTTCTTTAGATATTGCTCCTATTTTCCAGCCTACTGTTTTTTTATTTAACTCTTTATAAAATGCACTTAAAGCTTTGTATGCTTCATCTCGATTTTTAGGAATTTCATCTTCACTGAACCCATTAAGGTCAACTAAAGTTTTTTTCGTCCATGCGTTTGCTAGTTCTGTGCCCAACTTGTTCATAATAAAAATTATATTTAATTGATAAACTTCTTTAAATGATATTAATAGATTATGGAATTAACAATCGAAAAAGCCAAGTTTCATCAAATTTCCTTAAAACAAGTAACCGAAGCTCTAAAAAAGGGATTGTCTAAAAACTATATTGATGTTGATGTTTCAATTGTTAAGTGTCCTGATTTAAGAAAATGGGATTGCCCTGCTGAAGGTATAAGTGGAAACCAAAGAATTATTGATGTTGGAGGGGAACCGTACATGCATGATAAAAGGTTCATAGGTACAGAATTTGATTATGAAGAAATAGCAAAAAGAATAGGCTCTGAAAAATCATATGCTTTAGGTGCAGGTTCAGGAGCAATGTCGTGCTTAGAGGGTCACTGCGGAGAGCTTATCATTAATGAAAATTTAATAACGAACGAGTCAAAATCTATAATTGCTCAAGTAGATAAAGATAATAAAAGTAAATCAACTCCTTACAATCACCGAAAGCATGGCGGACTAGGAAATATCTATTACTCCGAAGGAAAAAAAGGGGATGTTATAAAAATTAAAATTAAAGGAAGGTCGGGTGAGCAAGGCTCTTTACCTCAATCTATGAGAACTGCACTTATTGAAAATTTAGAAAACGTAAGCGTTGCACTTGGTGGAGTTTTTAGAATTTTAAACGGTAAAATTAAATCTCATGTTCAGCCAGACTACGAGGACATTAAACATGAATATTACGATCCAATACAAATGAAATGCGTTAAGGATTTTTTACAATTTTATGAACCTATAGGACCACATTTTCAATGCTATTCAGTTTTATGGACTAATGATCCCTCTGGAGGAAAATTAGATTTAAGGGAGTCAGGCGAACATACACATTTTCACTCTTATAAAGGAACTCAGGATGCAGGTCATTATCATTTCGATGTAACCCCTAATGAAATTGAATACGAGTGCTTTTTTAATATCGCCGAGGAAGTACACAGAGTAAACAATATTTACAAGGAATTGAAAAATACTTAAAAGAAACTTTAATCTTTTTTAATTGGTATAGTTGGGTGTCTCGCAGTAGATGTAACTATATTTTTCTTTAACTTCATTTCTCTCATAACTATGTAAAGTCCAGCTGTAATAATTATTGCATTTCCAACATAATTATTAATAGTTGGTATTTCTCCGAAAATAAAATATCCAAAGAAAACTCCAGCAAAAATTTGTGAGTAAAGTATTGAACCGAAGATGGCACCAGGTAAATGTCTAGCTGCATTTATCACAAATATCATAGCTATACCTCTACATAGACCAGAAATAGCATTTAACATTAAATCGTAAAAAGACATTTGATTGAATGAAAATATTACAAAAATTCCGGTAAAAATTATCATCAAGATTTTACCGTAAATTAAAAATGAGAATAAGCTCTCTTGTTCTCCATACTTTCTTACAATTAAATAACTCGCAGCAGCTAAAACTGGCGCGAGCAACGCAATAAAAACATATTCATTAACCTCAGCTGTAAATGGATTAATCGAGATAATTGCTCCAATGAAACCTGCAATAATAGCTGTAAACCGTTTCCACCTAACTCTTTCTCCTAAAAATAAAACAGATCCAATAGTTATAAAAAGAGGTATTAAGAAAACTATACTATACATTGTTACCATCGGTAGGTGATAAAAACCAGTGAACACAAAATATAAACCCACACACATAGTTAAAGTTCTAAAAAAATGTACAGTAAAACTAGCTTTTTTTAATTTTTTCCATCCGTGAAGTGTTTGAGTATAAAGAATGATTGGTATAAATGCGAAGCAAGCATTAACAAAAATTATTTGTATAACTCCATAGTCTTCAGCCATAAACTTAACTATTGCGTCCTGTGCTGTAAATAAAAAATAACCTAAACATGCGAGAAAAAACTCTGGGAGATAATTTTTCTCCGATGTTGATAAACTCATTAAATAATATTCGCTAAATCTCTTTTAGTTCCTTTAAAAGTAGGAAGAGGATATTTATAAGACCATTTTCTTGGAATACATTTTACTTTAGCTTTTTCCCATAAAGCAATCCATTGTTTATAATTTTGTACTTTTATGTTGTTTTTGTTTTTACTTTTAACAATAAAATTAGGCAATGGATCCCTTCCTGAAGGCTGACCTGCTTTATTATATCTCAAGTCCATACTTATTCTAAAATTTTTTGATTTATTTGGTAGTGAACAATGAAGTAAATATCTATTTAATAATATTATATCACCGACATCAGCTTCAAGAGGTACGGTAGACAACTTATCAATTATTTCTTTGCCTCTAACTTCTACTTGTCCCTTACTTCCATAATCATGGTTAACAAGTCCAAATTTATGACTTTCTTTTACAGCAAGCATACAGCCATTTTCTATTCTTGTTTTAGTAAAAGGTATCCAACAAGTTACTAATTCAGTACCCTTCTGTCCTTTTTTATTCATAACGCCAGCATCTTGATGCCAAGGTGTTCTTCCAACTAGGCCGTCATTTAAATTCTTTTTTGAAACACCTTTTTCAGGTTGTTTAATTCTTGAATTTTGACAAGGATTAGAAGCTATTTCGGGACCTAGAATTTTTTCAATTTTATCTAAAACCTTTTTATTTTTAATTAAATTCCATATTGATTGACTCGCAAAAAAATCACTATTAGCGTTTATGTTTTTTTCAGGAAGTCTTATATTAAAATATTGGTCAAGCTCGGGAATATCTAAAGAAACCAAATATGAATATTTTTTCTTAAACTCATAATTTAATACTTTCACTTTACAACTTTTTGGAACAAACCTATGAATAAGCCTATCCATGATAAAAGCCATATCATTCAAAATTGGCTCTAAATCTTCTTTATAATTTAAAACGCCTTTTAATCTTATGAAACCTTGTTTCTCAAAAATTTGCTTAATATTTTGGCTCATTGAATAGATAGTAATAATTTGAAAACATTATCAAACTCATTTTAGACTGCAAGAGCTTTTCTCATCTCTTCGTCATTCATCTTTTTACCCAGATAGGCTTCTATTACTGCATTATCGTCTTTAACTTGACTAGGTGTTCCCTCGGCAATTTTTTGCCCGTGATCGAGAACTGTCACAGTATTACAGGTATCCATAACTACTTTTAGTATGTGCTCTATTATAATAAGTGTTAACCCATACTTGTCTTTTAATTGCATGATTATCTTCATAAGATTATCAACGTTAACTGGAGATAGTCCTGCTGCAGGTTCATCTAACATCAATAATTTTGGTTTCATGGCTATTGCTCTAGCTAAAACTAACAAACGTCTTTGGCCTCCAGATAACTCACTTGCATTTAATTCTGCATAATCTGCGAGACCTACAAAGGATAATAGTTCCATCATTTCATCTTTGATTTCTTTTTCCTGATCCCAAATTTTCTTTCTTCCAATTACAGCATCAAAAAATTTATATTTTACTCTTGTGTGGTAGCCAGACATAACATTATTTATTACTGACATATCTTGGTAAAGTCTTAATAACTGAAAAGTTCTAGATAAACCCAACGCTCCAATCTTATGAGGAGGTTCATTGGTAATATCATGACCATCGAATTCAATATAACTACCTGGATCAGGATCATAAACACCGGAAACTAAATTAAAAAAAGTGCTTTTTCCTGAACCGTTAGGGCCTATTATCCCTCTGATTTCTCCAGCTGGTAACTCGAAGTCAACTTTATTAATAGCTTTTAAACCACCAAAAGCTTTCATTAAATTTTCTGTTTTAAGCAACATTACTTGCCTTCCTCAACTTTCTTTTTTTTAAATCTTTTATCTATGAATATCTTATCTATAAATCCACCAATACCTTTTGGCATGAATAAAATTGTTAAAACAATTGTTAAGCCAAATATAAATAGTTGATACTCATAAAGAGGACGAGTTAAATCATAGACAATTGTAATTATTATTGCTCCTATTATTCCACCCCAAATATGCCCTAGGCCTCCAAAAACAACCATTGCTAAAAAAGTTACCATCTCAATAACTGTATAATTATTTGGATGGATATAACCTGGTGGAAGATGCGCATATACAGCTCCAGCAGCTCCAGCAAACATTGCACTTAATATGAAGGCTAAGATTTTATATTTTTTTATATCTATTCCAGACGCTGCTGCAGAAATTGGATCTTCTCTTACTGACATAAATGCTCTTCCAATAGAAGATTTTAAAATACTATAAGAAAAGTAAACTGCAATTATCATAACTGGAAGGGATATATAATAATATTTATCTGGTGTATCGAACGGAACTCCAAAGATTACAGGTTGAGAAATACTTGAAATTCCATATGTTGAATTAAAAAATTCTCCGTTCTCAATAAATAATCTTATTGCCTCTCCCCCTCCTAATGTGGCTAAAGCTAAATAAGGTCCTTCTAATCTAAATGATGGAATTCCAAAAGCTATTCCAAATAACCCTGTTACTATGATCGCTGCTGGTAAAGTCATCCATAAGTCAGAACCTAAATACATAAACATACATCCAGCTGTGTAAGAACCGACTGCATATAGACCAACGTGTCCTACAGTGACCTGACCGCAATAGCCTTTAACAATGTTTAGTCCCGCAGCAACAATTATATTTATAAATATTAAGCTAGATAAATGTGATTGATATAAGTCTGTAAAAAAAATTGTTGGTACACATAAAAGAACTAGATAAGCAATGATAAATCCAAGAAAAGGATACTGGCTGATTACTTTTTTAAATTTTTCCATTTTCTTGCTCTTTTTTTTATTAAATCTCTTAAGACTATAAATGAGCGGTGCTTTAAACACCGCTCATCAATTTTTAGAAATTATAGACCGTCACTAGGGTTAAATGTAACTGTACCAGCAACTGCTGTTTTCCAGTTTTTTCCACCTCTTGAGTATTTGATCATAACTGGTGTTTTGTTACCATCTCTACACTCTGGTGAACCATTCGCACAAAAACTAATTGGTCCTGAAGCTAGTCCAGTAAAATTAGTTATGCCAGCGATAGCATCTCTGACAGCTAACCTATCAGCAGCTAAATCACCTGTGAATTTAGCAGAAGCTTTTGTTAATGCTGGTTTAAGCATATCTAAAAGATCTTGCATTTGTGAAAAGTCATGACCTGGTGTTACACCATAAGTACTTTTGATCTTCTTCACAAATTTTTTTGCGATTGGTCTTGTGTCTGAAGCAGCGAAAGCAGCTGAGTAAACAACTCCAACTGCAGCTTTACCTGCGTTTGTTGGCACTTCTACTTTTGAAGCTACCGAGTTTGCTACTCTGTGCACGCTTTTTGGTATTCCAACTTCATATGATTGAACAAGCATACGAACTGTTTCATCAACTAGACCAGATAAAACTATTACATCTGGGTTAGTAGCTTTAGCTTTCATTAAGTAAGATCTAAAGTCAGTTTCTTTTTCACCGGCTTGAACTGCATAAGTTGGTTCAACTCCGTACTCGTCTTTCATAAATTGAATCATCTCTTTAGCAAAAACCATGCTGGCTTGGTCAGGCACATAGATATACGCTATCTTCTTACCTTGTTGCTCAGCAGTGAATTTACCTTGTACAAGTTTATAAAATCTAGAAGATACTGGTACTCTGAATATATATTCACTTCC
>CACDSA010000014.1 GCA_902555185.1 uncultured Pelagibacteraceae bacterium
ATACACGAAATTTTAGAAATTATTTTCGTTAAGAATATTAATATTTTAACTTTTATAAAAAAAAAATGTCCTATTTTTTTAAATATTAAAGATCAAGATATCTCAAAGAGTTTTAGTAATCTTTGCAAACTTTTTCTCTCACAAAAAAATAGTTTAGAAATCAACTTAATTCCTAATCAAGCCAAGTTAGAGCTATATAGAACCGCAAGTCAGGTTGTTCAATATGGGTGGAAAACAGAGGCTGTGCCAATCACTCACGAAAAAAAGTCACTAATTGCTAGAATTTTTGAATTTTTTTAAGATAAGTTATTTATTGTTATTTTTAGAAACATTAGTTGTTTTCATTGAAAATCACATTTTAGTTATAAATCCTTAATGTTAATTATTTATCAACAAACAATTAAAGAACCTCTTAGTTTCGCGGGTACAGGCTTACATTCTGGCCAAAGATCTAAAATTAATATCCTCCCTGCAAAAGAAGATCAAGGAATAGTCTTTAAACGAATTGACCTTACCGAAAATAATTTTATCAAAGCTAATTACAAAAATGTTTCTTCAGCTAAGCTTTGTACAACTTTAGAAAATGAATATGGAGTGAAAGTCTCTACGGTTGAACATTTATTAGCAGCTCTGTACATCGCAGGTATAGATAACGCCATTATTGAAATAGATAATCAGGAAATACCAATAATGGATGGTTCAGCAAAAGATTTTTTAACTGCATTACGAAAAAGTGAAATAACTAAACAAAGTAAAAAAAGAAAGTATTTAAAAGTTTTAGATAAGGTTGAACTGAAACATAAAGAAAAAACTATTTCTCTAGAACCTACTGAACTTAGTTTTGAGGTAGATTTCTATTTAAATTATGAAAATAAAATTATTGGTAAACAAAAAAACTCGATTAATTTTCATATGGATGATTTGAGAGATGTCATAGAGTCCAGAACATTTTGTTTGTTTGAAGATATAGAGTTAATCAAGAAAAAAGGATTAGCAAAGGGCGGTTCCTTGGATAATGCAATAGTAGTTGATGAGCATAAAGTTTTGAATGAAGGTGGATTAAGAAATAAGAATGAATTTGTTAATCATAAAATCTTAGACTTAGCTGGAGATTTTCTACTCTCTGGTTATAGAGTTCTTGGAAAAGTTTCTTGTCACCAAGGTGGGCATGAACTTACTAACAAGTTTCTTAGAAAATTTTTAAGTTTCAAATCTTCTTATAAAATCGTCGAGATAGAAGATATTGTAATCTCAAAGAAAGTAAGCTCCAATCAATCAATCAAACTTGCTGTAAACGCTTAATATCTAATTTTTAACATATAAATTATTTATTTTTCTGTTAATAATTTTGTTATGGTTTTTAGATTAATTTTAGCTTCATTAATAATTTTAGTTTTTTTTTCTTGTTCAAAGAAAGACTCAGTTTATACACCTGTTGAAAAAAATAATCCTTATAAACTTTACGAGGAGGGAATTAAAGCTTTCGAAAATAATGATTTTTTTTATGCTGAGAAAAAATTTAGTCAAGCAGAACTAAATTTTGACGATATTGAACTTGCTGCAAAATCTGCGATTATGTCGAGCTTCTCTTTATATGGAATTAATTTCTATGATGAAGCAGAAGAAAATTTAAAAAGATTTTTGAAATTATATCCTTCTGATAAAAATGTGATGTATGCACATTATCTTTTAGCAATAATTTATTTCGAACAAATAACTGATGAAAAAAAAGATCTAAAGCCTTTAATAGAAGCAAACAAAAAAATAGATTATTTTATTGGAAGATATCCTAATACTGATTATGCAATTGATTTAAAATTTAAAAAAGATCTTATAATCAACCAACTTGCTGCTAAAGAACTGTATGTAGCGAAATATTACATTTCAACTCAAAAGTGGGTACCGGCTATAAATAGATTAAAAATTATTTTGAATAAATACGATAAGACAATTTTTGTTGAAGAGGCACTTCACCGTTTAGTAGAAATTCATTACCACTTAGGTTTAGAGGAAGAGGCCAATAAATTTGCAAGCATCCTTGGATATAATTATAATTCGAGTGAATGGTTTGAACAATCATTTAAAATCTTAAATAAAGATTATGATATTCAAAAAATTTCGACTAATAAAAAAGAAACAAAAAAAGAAAGTGGTTTTCTAAAAAAAGTATTCGAAATGATAAAATGAAATGAATGAATAATAAAATTGAAAATAGATTCAAAAAAAAAATTAATATTTTAAAAAAACATAATAAAAGTTATTTTATTCATGATAAACCTCAAATAACCGATGCTGAATATGATAAAATTAAAAAAGAGCTTCAGGATCTTGAGAAAAATTATCCTTTTTTAAAGAAAATCGACTCTGTTGAAAATGTCATAGGAGCAAAGCCTTCAAACAAGTTTGATAAAATAAAGCATCTAAAGCCGATGTTATCTTTATCAAATGCTTTTGACGAAAAAGATATGAATGATTACTTAAAAAAAATTGGCAATTTTCTTAACATTAAAAATCAAATTATCGAATTATCATGTGAACCAAAAATAGATGGAATTTCAGCTACGCTAATCTACGAAAATGGAATACTAACCAAAGGTCTTTCTAGAGGAGATGGAACTACTGGTGAAGATATTTTGGAAAATTTAAAAACGATTTCAACTATTCCAAAAAAAATTAATTCTAAAAAAATACCTAATTTAATTGAGATAAGATGTGAAATTTATATATCAAAAAGAGATTTTGATAAAATTAAAACTAAGTTTGCAAACCCAAGGAATGCAGCCGGTGGTTCTCTAAGGCAAAAAGACCCGAGACAAACTTCAAAAATTCCTCTGAAATATTTCGCTTATGGGTTAGGGGCTATAGAACCAATGTTTTTTCAAAAACAATCTGAATTTTTAGCTAAAATAAATGAATGGGGTTTTTCTACAAATCCTCTCAGTAAAAAAATTACAGGCTTAAGGGAAATCCAAAAACAACATTCTGTAATAGATAATCTAAGATCCTCCTTAGAATATGATATTGATGGTCTTGTCTACAAAGTAAATGATTTGAAACTACAGGAAAGATTAGGAAACACCTCAAATTCTCCTAGGTGGGCAATAGCTTACAAATTTTCTGCAGAAAAGGCATTCACAGAAATTAAAGACATAGTAATTCAAGTGGGAAGGACGGGTGCAATTACTCCAGTAGCAAAAGTTGAACCAGTGACAGTGGGTGGAGTAGTAGTATCAAATGCTACATTACATAACGAGGATGAAATAAATAGAAAAGACATCAGGATTGGAGATACAGTAAAAATCCAAAGAGCCGGGGATGTAATTCCACAAGTAGTATCGGTTGATTTATCTAAACGAAAAGATAAAAATAGAAAATTCATCTTTCCTTCAAAGTGTCTATGTGGTGCACCAACAAAGAAAGAGATCAGTAAAAGTACAAAAAAGGAGGATGCAGTAAGAAGATGTACCAAAGGTTATGACTGTAAATTTATAGCTAAGGAAAAATTAAAACATATTGTTTCAAAAGAGGCATTCAATATTGATGGTTTGGGTAAAAAAGTAATTGAACAATTATGGGATTTAAATTTAATCAAAGAGCCAGCAGACATTTTCAATTTGAATTATGAAAAAATCATAAGACTTGAAGGCTGGGGAGAATTATCAATAAAAAACTTAGATAAAGCTATAAATAAATCAAAAAAAATCACTTTAGATAAATTTATTTATTCAATTGGCATTAGACATATCGGACAGGAAAATGCAAAAATTTTAGCAGAATTTTTTACCTCTTCAGACGCATTTATAGAGATCTTTAAAAGAGAAAAAAGAGACGAAATTTTAAAGAATTTAGTTGAGCTAGATGGTATTGGAGAAACTCAAGTTGAATCTCTAGATAATTTTTTTTCTAACTCAAAGAACATACTAATTACAAAAAATTTGAAAGATCAATTAATAATTTCAAATTTTAATAAAAAAGATAAAAGTGGAAAATTTTCAAGTAAAAAATTAATGTTCACAGGTGGTTTTGAAAATATGAGTAGATCAGAAGCCAAGTCTATTGCAGAAAATAATGGTGGTAAAGTATTAGGTTCAATATCAAAAAAATTAGATTTCTTAATCGTTGGAAATTCTAAACCTACAAAAAAAAAAATAGACCAAGCTAAAAAGTTAAAAATTAAGATTATTACTGAGAAAGAGTGGAATAAAATTTTAGATAGGTGAGCAGGCTCTTTTTAATTCTGATATTTCAAAATTGTTCATAAGATATTTTAGTTTATCATGAACTTTTTTATGATAATCATTTATCCAATCTATTTCATTTTTATTTAGGATTGACATATCTAATAAACTTTTATCGATTGGTGCTAATGTTAAATTTTCAAAGAAAATTTTCTTATTAATTTTTTTTACATAAATTAGATTTTCTATTCTGATACCAAATTTATTTTTTTCATAATATCCAGGTTCATTAGAAATTATCATCCCTTCTTTTAATCTAATTTTATTATTTTTAGTGATAGCATGTGGGCCTTCATGCACATTAAGAAAGTATCCAACACCATGACCAGTACCATGTGAATAATCTAAACCAATTTGTTTTAAATATTTTCTTGCCACCTTGTCAATTTCAGATCCAGTTGTGTTATCTTGAAATTTATAACTTGATACTGCAATATGTCCTTTTAAAACTCTAGTAAAAATATTTTTTATCCTTTTACTCGAGTTGTCTAGGGAAATTGTTCTAGTTACATCAGTAGTTCCAAATTTATATTGGCCACCAGAGTCAACTAAGTAAATATCTCCTGTTTTTAGAGTCCTGTCTGTTCTTTTTGTAGGTTTATAGTGAATTATTGCACCATTAGGGCCTGAGCCAGAAATAGTCGGAAAACTTAAAAAATTAAAATTTTTGTTTATTTTTCTCAACTCATATAATTTTTTAGCAGCGCTTAATTCAGTAACTTTCGAGTTTTGGAAATTTCTTTTTAGCCAAAATAAATATTTTGTTAAAGCTGCCCCATCCAGGATATGAGCAAGTTGAATATTCTTAATTTCTTTTTTATTTTTAATAGATTTTAAATTATATATAGGGTCATTTAGATTCAATATCTCATTTTTTTTTGAAATTATATTTTCAAAGTAAATAGAACAAGTATTCTTATCAATCAAAAATTTTTTTTTACTAATTTTTGAAAGATCCTCGTGAGTAGTCCCAATATTAAAAAAGTTAATTTTGTAAGGATTTTTTTTTAAAGCTGATGGAACTTTATTCAAATTACAATAAAATCTCACATTTTTATTTTTATCGATAAGTATATAACTATGGGGAATTGGAGAATATTTTTCATCTAGTCCTCTAATGTTAAGTAACCAAGCATTATTTTCACTTGCAGTTATAAACTGGTAATCTGCTTTTATTTTTTTTAGATAATTTGCAATTTTATTTATCTTTGATTTAACAGGCTCACAGCCTGAATTTCTTGGCAGGTTAAATATTTTTTTATTATTTTTCTTAATTTTTCTTCTCCAGATCTCGTCGATTAAATTTTTATTTATAGAAACCAATTTACACTTGCTTTTATTAAAAAACGACTTCAGCATTTTTTTTGTAAAAAGTTTAGGGTCAAATCCAATTGATATCTCTTTTTTAAAAATATCTTTTGGCATTTTTTTTGGAAAAGTTATTACTTTAAAAAACTTCCCACTTTGTTTTAACGCCTGTAGTGTGTATCTACCATCAACGAATAAATAATTTTTATCTTTCAGAATTAAAGAAAAACCAAAAGAGCCGTTAAAATTTGAAATATAATTCAATCTATCATTACAATCTGATACGTATTCACTGAAGAATTCGTCATTTTTTGGAATTAAATATCCATCAATTTTTTCCTTTTTTAAAATAAGTTTAAATTTTTTTATTTTTTCCATTTGAGCATTTTATTTTTTTTATACCTATCCCAGCCAGGGCTTCTGTACTCCTCATCAAATTCTATAGAACTATCTTGATTAAAATCAAAGTCATCGATTTCCTTACTACTTATTTCATTTTTCTCGACGCTTTCATCAGGAATTTCATTAATAAATCTTGATGGAAGAGTGTCCATCCAGTCACCATGATATGCTCTTCTGATAGCAAATGAAATGTATGCTTCTTGTTTTGCTCTAGTAATACCAACGTAAGCTAATCTCCTTTCTTCCTCCAAAGCAAAATCACCTTTTTCCTCCAACGACTTTTGATGAGGAAATAAACCTTCCTCCCAACCTGGAAGAAAAACAACCTCAAACTCTAAGCCTTTTGCAGCATGCATCGTCATTAAATTAACTTTTGCACCCTGCCATTCTTGGTCTACTGATGTAGCTAACGCCACGTGTTCTAAAAAACTTTGTAAATTATCGTAATCTTGCATTGCTCTAAGTAATTCTTTCAAATTTTCTAATCTATTTTCATTTTCTAAATCTTTCTTATTTTTTAGCATTGATGAGTATCCTGACTCATCTAATACTAATTTTAATAAATCATAATGCTTCATCTCAATAGAGTCTTTTCGCCATTTATGAAGCATATTTAAAAGCTGATTTAATGAATTTTTTACTTTAGGCTTAAAATCTCCTTTTTCAATTATTTTTGTAATAGAGTCTTCCAGACATAACTTATTTGTTTTTCCGAAAGTATAGATTTGATTTAAAGTGCTTTCACCAATACCTCGTTTCGGTGATCCAATTACTCTCTCCAAAGCTAAATCATCAAATTTCTGATTAATAATCCTTAAATAAGAAATAGCGTCTTTAATTTCTGCTCTTTCATAAAACTTGATTCCACCTAAAACTCTATATCCTAAACCTATCTGAAGAAACCTTTCTTCAAATTCACGTGTTTGATAAATTGCTCTTACTAAAATTGATACTTCATTTAGAGAGTATTTTTTTTTGATTTTTTTTTCAATAATATCACTAATACCTTGAGCTTCTTCTTTTCCAGTCTTGTAACAATTAAGTTTAACAAGTTCACCTTGATTTGAAGATGACCATAATTTTTTACCAACTCTACTAGAGTTATTTGAAATTAAATGTGATGCTGTTTCAAGAATATTTCTTGTAGATCTATAATTTTGTTCCAATTTAAAAACTTTACAATTTTTATAAATTTGATCAAATGTAAGGAAATTTTTAATTTCAGCTCCCCTCCAACTATAAATTGATTGATCATCGTCGCCAACGCAACAAATATTTTGATTTTTATTAACTAATAAATTCAGCCATTTGTTTTGTATATAATTAGTATCTTGAAATTCATCGACTAAAATATATTTAAAATTATTATTATATATTTCTCTAATATCTTTATGATCCTCAAATAATTTTACGCAAAATAAAATTAAATCTCCAAAATCAAATGCATTGAGATCTTTCGCTTTACTTTGATAGATATTATAGACTTTTAAAATTGATTTGATAATTGAACTTGGTTTTTCTAACTTTACATCACTAGGTAATAGTCCTTTATTTTTCCATTGATCTATGTGGTAACCAATTAGTTGGGGGGAAAATTTCTTAGCGTCCAAATCCTCCGCTTTTACAATATTTCTAATCAATTTTTTTTGATCATCTGTATCTAGTATAGTAAAGTTACTTTTGTACCCAAGTGCCTCCGCATGTCTTCTAAGAATTTTAACACTTATTGAGTGAAATGTTCCTAGCCAAGGGATTGCATTCGATGTCCCTTTGATATGTTGCATGACTCTATTTTGCATCTCCTTTGCTGCTTTATTTGTAAAAGTCACACACAAAATTTGATTTGGAAAAGCTTTTTTTTGATTTATGATATGAATTAATCTTGTAGTTAAAACTCTAGTCTTACCAGAGCCAGCTCCTGCAACAATTAAGTTAGGTCCTTCTGTGTTCAGAACTGCATCTTTTTGTTCGTTGTTTAAATTTGAAATTAATTTATCTATGCTATTCATAAATTGAGATTTTCATTTATATACTAGTTGTAAATATAAAAAAAATGATTAATAAAATTTATAAAACAATTAACAACAAATATTATAGATTTTTTAAATTTTTATTTTTTCTAAGATATCTCTTCGCAATATTTTTTGTTTCTATACTACTTTTTTTGTTAATTCCTCAATTTTTCGACTATAAAAAGAAAGAAAAAATTATTAAGTCTTATTTGTTTCAAAACTATGGACTAAATATTAAAAATATTGAAAAAATTGAATATAATCCTTTGCCAGCTCCAAATTTGCAATTAAATATTTTAGATTCAAATTTTCGTTCGAAAGATTTAAACTTAAAAATTCAAAAGCTGACTATTTACCCCAAATTGCTAAGTATCTATAATTTTCAGAGATTTGATACAAGAAAAATTAAATTAGAAAATAATTATATAGAGGCAGATTTAGAAAAAATAAACAGCCTATTAAAACATTTTTTAAATTTAGAAAAAAAAATATATCTAAAAAATTTAAATTTAAGATTAAAAAGTAAGCAAGATGATATAATTAATATTTATGGAATAAATTTTTTGAATTATGGATATAAGAAAAATATTATTCAGGGTGAAATTTTTAATAAAAGATTTAAAATTAATTTTCGTAACCAAAAAAGAGATATTAAATTTAAATTGGTCGAAACTGGTATTTCCGCTTCATTAAATATTGAAGAAAAAAGTAACACATCATACAAAGGCAATTTGAAAGGTAAAATTTTAAAATCTAAATATAAGTTAAATTTTATTCATGATGAAAACTCATTAAAGATTTATGATTTTTCTTTTAGAGATAAAGATTTATCAATTGATAGCGATGGGCTGTTGAAATTTAAACCTTTTTTTAAAATTAATATTAAATCTAAAATAAACAGTATCGAAATAAGTAAATTGAAAAAACTAGATCTTGATAAGATCCTACATTTCAATGATCTAATAAAAAGATTAAACAGTGAAGTGAATATTTTTTTTAAACCAAAAAGATTTTCTAGAGGCTTGATTGATGAATTAAATATTAACACAAAATTAGCTTACGGGAATTTAATTGTCTCAAAAAAATTTTTCATTTCAAATAGTATTTTTACCTGTAAAAATAACGTTAACTTATTAGAGGAGTATCCAGTTCTATTTTTTGATTGTTCAATAATTTCACCTGATAAGAAAAAATTATTAAAAAAAATTGATATTAAATATAAAAAAAAACATGAACCAGTAGACTTGGCTGTAAAAGGTAACTTAAATATATTGAACAAAAAAATTAATTTTGAATCTATTGAAATGAATGAAAATTATAAGGCTACGGATGAAGATTTAAGTTACTTTAAAAATACATTCGAAAATATTATTTTTGATGAAGATTTTTTAGATATCTTTAATTCATCGAAAATAAAAAAATTTATTTACGAAATTTCTTGATTTACTTTGGTTTTGTCATGTTAAGAGGATTCATGATTTTATTATACTCTTTCTCATTAATTAGCCTCGCCTTTAGAATCTCATGTTTTAAAGTAGTTCCGTTTCGATAAGCTTTTTTTGCTATACTTGCAGCTTTGTCATAACCTATTTTTGGGGCTAATGCAGTCACTAACATTAATGAATTATCTAGCAAGTTTTTAATTCTTTTTTTATCAGCCTTAATACCTTTTACGCAATAAAGCGCGAAGGTTTTTGCTGAGTCACTCATTATTTCTATAGACTGCAAAATGTTGTGTATTATTAATGGTTTAAAAACATTTAATTCAAAATGGCCATGAGAACCCGCCATTGTGATACCATTATGATTTCCAATCACTTTTACACAAACCATTGTTACTGCTTCGGACTGAGTAGGATTTACTTTACCAGGCATAATGGAAGAACCAGGTTCATTAGAAGGCAATATAAGTTCGCCATATCCTGCTCTAGGACCAGAACCTAAAAATCTAATATCATTTGCAATTTTCATTAAACAAACTGCAGTTGTATTTAATGTACCTGAAAAATTAACTATCTCATCATGAGCCGCAAGAGCAGCAAACTTATTGGTTGAAGGCTTAAATGGGAGTTTGGTAATTTTACTAATTTCTTTAATAATTTTCTTGTCAAAGTTTTTACGGGTATTAAGTCCTGTTCCAACAGCAGTTCCGCCTTGTGCCAAATAATAAATTTCTTTTAAAGCAGCTTCAATTCGAATTATACATTTTTTTAGTTGAGAATGATAGCCAGAGAACTCTTGACCTAATGTAAGAGGAGTCGCATCTTGTAAATGTGTTCTCCCAACTTTAACAATATTTTTGAAAATTTTAGATTTTATAGCAAGCTCTTTCTCTAAAATTTTTAATGAAGGTAAGAGTTTTGCTCTTGCTTTCAAAGCAATTGCAATATGCATGGCTGTGGGAAATACATCATTTGTCGACTGAGATTTGTTTACATGGTCGTTTGGGTGAATAGGTTTTTTTGAGCCCATTTCCCCTCCCATCATTTGTATTGCTCTATTTGCTATCACTTCATTAACATTCATATTGGTTTGAGTACCCGATCCCGTCTGCCAGACTTTTAAAGGAAAATGTTTATCATGTTTTCCTTTAATAACCTCTTCCGCGGCTTTAATGATATATTTACTTAATTTTGGATCTAGATCTTTATTTTTTTGATTTACGATAGCAGCTGCTTTTTTAATTATAGCAATTGAATGTATTACCAAAGGTCTAACTAAAAAATCACCAATATTGAAATATTTATTAGATCTCTCAGTAGATGCTCCCCAATACTTATCACCAGGTACTTTTATTTTTCCAATACTATCGAATTCTAATCTGTATTTCATGTATGAATCAATTATATAATACACTTTAATTATTGAATAATAAACATAAAGGATAAAAATGAGTAATTTTGATAGCGTTAAAAAATTTATGGAAACTTTTGGTCAAGAAGTTAAAGAAAAAGCAGGATTCCCAGGTGATAAGATTACTTCTTTACGGTACGATTTAATTAAAGAAGAGTTAGATGAACTGAAAGATGCAATTTTAAAAAAAGATATAAAAGAAGTTGCTGATGCTTTAACAGATATTCTTTACGTTACATATGGTGCTGGACATGCTTTTGGTATCGATTTAGACAAATGTTTTGAAGAGGTCCAGAATTCAAATATGAGCAAACTTGATGAGAATGGTAAACCAATTTACAATGAAAAAGGCAAAGTTATGAAAGGGCCAAATTATTTTAAACCAGACTTAAATAAATTTGTAGCATGATGCAAAAAAATTATCACTGGATTCTTTTAGGTATAGCAGTTGGAATAGTTTTCTATTTATTGGATAAGTATATCTTTTAGTTATATTTCATTAAATGAAAAAACTTAAACCTAAACCACATCAACTTTGGGCATGGTGTTCAACCTTAACAATTCTTGCAGGGGCAATTACCGCGGCTTTAGGTTTTTACCCTTTATACTGTTATATTTTTCTTGTGGGAAATAGTGGTTTAGCAATAGTTTCTTGGCTGTGGAATGAAAAATCATTAGTCGCTTTGAATACTGGTCTTGCAAGTATTTATTTGATTGGTCTTATTAAACTATATTTGGGCTAATATTTTTTTAAATTTAATAATATCTTAATTACCTAGGTCTAAATCTCCACACTGTTTCTTAGTAAATAAACAAGTGCTATAATGGTGTATAGTTTTAACATCTTTCACAACTCCTCTAGTTGTGCCTTCCACTGTTCCTGTCACCGTATTACATGCAGAAATTAAAAATAAAAGTAATAATAAATTAATTTTTTGAATCACAATTAATTATATCATTTTTTTTAAACTAAGGGGCGTTCTGTTGCCAGGTGCCCCGGACCCCGTTACTTAATTAACAAAGTTAATTAAGCTGCAAGTGCAAATTTTTGATTTGCATTTATATATTAGTCCGTTACGTCGGAACCATCTCGAACGAAAGAACAGCCTTTAGACACCCGTCGATCCTAATTCACCCCCGTAAGTTGTAAATGGTGGAGGTGGTGGGTACTGCCCCCACGTCCGTGATGTTTATTACGAAATTCGTTTATCGTCATAGTTGGAAAACCAACACTATTAATATAAAACTCTTTTAGAGAGATTCAATAATTAAATCTAAATGAAACTTACAAAAGAACAAAAGCAAGAAATTGCAGACCAACAGGCTCAAAAAAATCAAACAAAAAGAGTTACTTCTTTAGAATTAGAAAAAATTTTGTATGAAGCTTTGCCAGTTCTAGATCATGGCTTTGTAAGGGTTGTAGACTATATGGGAGATGATAGCTCGATAGTACAGTCTGCTAGAGTTTCTTATGGAAAAGGAACAAAAAAAGTTTCTACAGATGAAGGCTTAATAAAATATTTAATGAGACATTGGCATTCCACACCATTTGAAATGTGTGAAATAAAATATCATGTTAAACTTCCAATTTTTATTGCTCGTCAATGGATTAGACATAGAACTGCAAATGTTAATGAATACTCTGCAAGATATTCTATTTTAGATAAAGAATTTTATATTCCTGCAAAAGATAAGTTATCTGCTCAATCTACTTCGAATCGTCAAGGAAGGGGAGATTTAATTAGCGGTGATCAAGCTGATGAGGTTTTAAAAATTTTAAAAGACGACGCAACAAGAACCTATGAAAACTATGAAAAGATGCTTAACGAAAGATATGATGGAACCACAATTGATGAGAATAAAGCTGGTTTAGCAAGAGAACTTGCAAGAATGAATTTAACTTTAAATTCTTATACTCAATGGTATTGGAAAACCGATTTGTTAAATCTTTTGAATTTTTTATTTTTAAGAGCCGATAGTCATGCCCAATACGAGATTAGAGTTTATGCTGAGACAATGCTAGAAACTGTCAAAAAATGGGTACCTATAACTCACTCTGCATTTTTAGATTATAGAGTAGGAGCGGTTCATGTGTCTGCTAAAGGAAAAAAAGTAATTCAACTAATGGCTAAGGGTGAAAAAGTTAATCATGAAAGCTCTGGCCTCTCAAAAAGAGAGTGGAATGAGTTAATGATGTCTTTTGGATTTAAGGAAAAGATTGTTTAATTTTTTTAGCTATATCTTTAAATAGAATAGAGACTTCGTGATTTGGATCCGAATGAGTTAAAGGATCACCTTTATCAACTGAACTTCTTAAATCTTGATGTATGGGTAAATGACCTAAAAATTCTTTATTAAATTCTTTAGCAGTTTTTTCTACTCCACCTTCACCAAAAATTTGATATTTTTTTCCATCATCACCTTTAAAGTAGCTCATATTATCGACCAATCCTAAAATATTAACTCCAGTTTTATCAAACATTTGAATACCTCTTTTAACATCCAGCAAAGCTAAATCTTGCGGTGTTGAAACTATAACTGCTCCATCAACCTTAACTTCTTGTGCGAATGTTAATTGTGTATCACCTGTTCCTGGCGGCATATCAATAACAATTACATCTCTATCTCTCCATAAAACTTTTTGAGTCATAGTTTTAATTGCACTTATTACCATTGGACCTCTCCAAATCATTGGTGTTTGTTCATCAACTAATAAACCCATTGACATACATTGAGCGTTATATTTTGTAACTGGTAACATTGCTTTACCATCTTCACTCTTTGGTTTTTCTTTTATATTCATTAATTTTGGTAAGGATGGTCCGTAAACATCAGCATCTAATATTCCTATTTTTAGTCCAAGGTTTTGTAATGCAAAAGCAAGATTAACAGCAACTGTTGATTTGCCTACACCGCCTTTGGCACTAGAAACGAGCAATGTAAATTTAGTTCCAAGTATGGGCGTCTTGACAAATTGCTTTGGAGGGGGTTTTTGGCTCATAATTTTATAATTTATTGGTCATAATATCGCTCTTACTTAACTTGTTTTTAAGAGAAAAGTCACTATATAAAGTGTCATGAGTTTTAAAGATAAGATTTTAAATAACCAGTCTCCTTGGGGAACGCCTCCAGGCGGAGATGGCGGCAGAGGTCCAAGCAACAATGGCTCTGGAACAAGACAAGACCCACCTAGCTTAGACGATTTAATTAAAAATTTTCAAAAAACTATAAATAAATTTTCAGGTGGAAGGTCTGGTGGCTCTAGACCTATTTTCATAGGTTTAATAATCATAGCACTTCTTTATGTTGCAAGTGGTTTATACAGAGTATTGCCTGATGAACAAGGAGTTGTTTTAAGGTTTGGAAAATATGTAAACACTACACAACCAGGATTACATTATCATTTTCCTACTCCTTTTGAGAGAGTTCTCACTCCAAAAGTCACAAAGGTGAATAGAGTGGATGTTGGCTTTAGACCTGCTAGTGATACTGGTAGATCCTCAGGAGTTGGTAATGTTCCTGAAGAGAGTTTGATGTTAACAGGTGATGAAAATATCGTGGATATAAATTATTCAGTTTTCTGGGTAATAAAAGATGCTCAAAAATTTTTATTTAATATTCAAAGTCCAGTTGAAACAGTTAAAGCTGCTTCTGAAACAGCAATGAGAGAAGTTATAGCAAAAAATAAAATTCAAAATATTTTGACTGAAGGAAGGTCTAAAATAGAGGTTGAGGTTCAAGAAATAGCACAATTAATTTTAGATGAATATGGCTCAGGTATACAATTAACTCAGGTTCAGACACAACAAGCAGACCCACCTGAGCAAGTGATAGATGCTTTTAGAGACGTACAGGCTGCAAGGGCAGACAGAGAAAGATCGAAGAACGAAGCAGAAGCTTATGCTAATGATGTAATACCAAGAGCACGAGGGGAAGCTGAACAAGTTTTACAACAAGCAGAAGCCTACAAGAAAGAAGTAGTCGCTAAAGCTGAGGGAGAAGCTAGCAGATTTTTGGCTATTTACAATGAATATAAAAACGCAAAACAAGTTACTCAAGAAAGAATGTACTTAGAAACAATGGAAAAAGTTTTAGCTGATATAGACAAGGTTATTATTGATAAAGAATCCGGTTCAGGTGTTGTTCCTTATTTGCCATTACCAGAGCTAAAAAAAGGGAGTAACAATTAATGAGAGGCGTTAAATTAATAGTGCCAGCAATAATTTTAATTGGCGTGGTAGTTTTTCAATCTTTATTTATTGTTCAAGAGATTAGCCAAGCGATTGTTCTTCAATTCGGTGATCCAAAAAAGATTGTTACTAAAGCTGGATTAAACTTTAAATTACCTTTTATTCAAAACGTAGTTTACTTAGATAAAAGAATTTTAAATTTAGATAATGATCCCGAAGAAGTAATAGCTGCTGATCAAAAAAGATTAATTGTTGACGCTTTTGCGAGATTCAAAATTGTAGATCCATTGAAATTTTATATTTCAGTTGGAAATGAGAGAGTTGCTAGATCGAGGTTATCTACTATTATTAATTCAAGAATAAGAGGTGTATTAGGTACACAGGAATTAGCTACATTGTTATCTACCGACAGAGCCAGACAAATGCAAATTATTCAATCACAAGTTAATGAAGAGGCGAAGAACTTTGGTATTAACATTGTTGATGTTCGAATAAAAAGAGCTGACTTACCGCCAGCGAATAGTGAAGCTATCTATAAGCGTATGCAAACAGAAAGAGAAAGAGAAGCAAAAGAGTTTAGAGCCCAAGGTGCGGAGATTGCACAAAAAATCAGATCAACAGCTGATAAAGATGTTACTGTAATTTTAGCTGAAGCAAATAAAAAATCTGAGATAATGAAAGGTGAGGGAGACGGTCAAAGAAATAAAATTTTTGCAAATGCATTTGGACAAGATCCACAGTTTTTTGCTTTCTATAGAGCAATGCAAGCTTACGAAAAAGCTCTTATCGGTGGAGAAACTTCTTTAGTTTTGTCACCTGATAGCGACTTCTTTAAGTTTTTTGGTAAATCAATAAAGCCTGCTATTAAAAAGTAGAAAATATAAAATTTTTGTGAAAGAGTTCATTATTGCAATTGGCCTAGTTTTTTTTGCGGAAGGTCTGTTTTTGGCCATTTTCCCGACAAGAATTAAAAGCATATTAGAAATAATCAAAAATATACCGGAGAATAAATTAAGATTATTAGGATTTGTATTTTTAATTATCGGTTTTTTAATAATTTGGTATATAAAAAGTTAGATGAAATTAATAAGTAAAATATTATTTTTTATAATTATTTTAAATTCTGTTGCAAATTCAAAACCTGTACCTGAGTCTTTTGCAGATTTGGCGGACAAATTAATGCCCTCAGTTGTTAATATATCAACAACTCAAACAGTTAGAACTTCTACCAATCAATTTCCTTTTCAATTTCCCCCAGGATCGCCTTTTGGCGAAATGTTTAAAGATTTTGAAAGGCCAACAGAGAGAAAAGCTTCTTCTTTAGGATCTGGATTTATAATTGATACAAAAGGTACAGTCGTTACAAATAATCACGTAATTTCTGGAGCTGATGATATTTTAGTTAGAGTAGGAGACAAAGAATACAAAGCTAAAGTTATAGGAGCTGATCCTTATATGGACATTGCAGTTTTAAAGATGGATACTAAAGATCAATTTAAACCAGTAGGCTTTGGTGACTCCGATAAAGCGAGAGTCGGAGACTGGGCAGTTGCAATTGGAAATCCTTTTGGTTTAGGTGGTACAGTTACTGCGGGAATCATTTCAGCAAGAAATAGGGACATTAATTTAACAAGATACGATGATTTCATTCAAACAGATGCCTCAATTAATCAAGGTAACTCTGGTGGACCATTATTTAATTTAAAGGGTGAAGTAATTGGAATTAATACTGCAATTATTGCTCCTGGACAATCAGGTTCTATTGGAATTGGATTTGCAATTCCTGCTAACGCTGCATCTAATGTTATAAATCAATTAATTCAATTTGGTGAAACAAAAAGAGGTTGGCTTGGTGTTAGAATTCAAGAAGTAACAAAAGAAATAGCAGATGTTGAAAAATTAAAAAAACCTCAAGGCGCTTTAGTAGCAAGTGTAGGAGCAAACAGTCCTGCAGATAAAGCTGGTATTAAAGCTGGAGATATAATTTTGAACTTTGATGGAAAAAAAATAGATACAATGAGAACTCTGCCAAAGGTTGTGGCCACAACTCAAGTAGGAAAAAGTGTTGAACTTAAAATATGGAGAAATAAAAAACTAATTTCAAAAAGATTAACTCTTGGTAGACTAGAGTCCTCTGAAGAATTCAAAGAGAAAAAAACAAAAAGTGTTAAAAAAATTGAAGATATTGAAAAATTAAAAATTGCAGTAAGGGCTTTAAGTAAAGATGATATTTCTTCAAGAAACTTAAATAGCAAAACTACTGGTGTAGTAATAACAGAAATTTCTGCACGTAGTCCACTAACAAATCTTTTAAGAGTTAATGATATTATAATTGAGGTTCAAAAGACTCCTATAAAAGATGTTTCAGATTTGAAAAAATTAGTTGATAGCATTTTTAAAAAAGGTGAGAAGACCTTGTTGCTAACGGTAATAAATAAAAATAATCAAAGACGATACCTGGGTGTTAAGATTAATTAATTTTGTCAAAGAAGATCATACTAATTGCAGGTCCTACAGCATCAGGAAAATCTAAACTAGCTCTTGGCTTAGCAAAAAAATTGAATGGTGAAATTATAAATGCAGATAGTATGCAAATTTTTAAAGAATTTTCTATTTTGTCCTCACGCCCAACCTTAAATGAAACAAAAAAGATTAAACATCACCTTTATGGAGTTATTTCTGTAAAAAAAAACTTTTCATCTGGAGAATGGTTTAAAAAAGCAAAGTCTCAAATTAAAACTTGCTTGAAAAAAAACAAAATTCCTATTGTTGTTGGAGGGACAGGTTTATACTTCAACACTATCACGAAAGGGATAAGCAAAATTCCTAATATTGACACTAAAACTAGAATTAAGGTTAGAAATCTTTATAAAAAATTAGGTGCTAAAAAGTTCTATAATCAATTAATTAAACTTGATCCAAAAGTTAAAAATAAATTGATTTTAACCGACACTCAAAGAGTTCAAAGAGCTTATGAAGTGAAACTTAAAACAAAAAAATCATTATATGATTGGTTCAAAAATACAAGGTCAGATTTTTCAGATTTCAATATTAAAAAGATTTTTTTAGAAACACGTAGAGAGGAACTATTAAAAACAATTTCTAATAGAATTGACTATATGTTTTATAATAATTGTGTAAATGAGGTTATAAAATTTAACAAAATGAAAATAGATAAAAACTTGTCCGTTAATAAATTAATTGGACTAAGAGAAATAAATGATTATTTGAATGGATCAATAACCCTTGATCAATGTAAAGAGCTAATAAATATTAAGACAAGACAGTACGCCAAAAGACAAAATACTTGGGCTAGAGGCCATATGAAGAATTGGAACAAGATTTATTCCAAAAATTTCTCAAATCTTTTAAAAAAATCATTAAAAGTTGTAACCTAAAACTTGACGCAATCCATTTCTAGGCTAGATTGTATAAATGCCAAAATTATTGAGTGGAGCAGAAATTGTATTTAAAGCACTAGAAGACCAAAAAGTAGAATATATTTTTGGTTATCCTGGAGGTGCGGTTTTGCCTATATACGACGAATTAAAAAACCACAAATCAATTAAACATATTTTAGCAAGACATGAGCAAGGAGCAGGTCATTCAGCAGAGGGATATGCAAGATCAAGCGGCAAACCAGGAGTTTTACTTGTTACTTCTGGTCCTGGAGCCACTAATGCTGTAACAGCTCTTACAGATGCTTACATGGATTCAATTCCTCTTGTGTGTATTTCTGGGCAAGTACCTACGCATTTAATTGGCACAGATGCATTTCAAGAATGTGATACAACAGGGATCACTCGACCATGTACAAAACATAATTGGCTAGTAAAAGATGTAAATGATCTATCAAGAGTTTTGCATTTAGCTTTCGAAGTTGCAACTACAGGAAGACCCGGTCCGGTTTTAGTTGATATTCCAAAAGATATACAATTTAAAAAAGGAAAATATAAATTTTTCAAAAATACTCTTAAAAAGAAATTAAATGGTAAACCAACACATAAAATATCTAACTCAGAATTGGATAAGTTTATTGATCTAATTAAAAAATCCTCAAAGCCTATTTTTTATACTGGTGGAGGAGTTATCAATTCAGGACCAGATGCTAGTAAATATTTAAGAGAATTAGTCTCATTAACTGGTTTTCCAATAACTTCAACATTACAAGGTTTAGGAGCTTATCCTGGAGATGATCCGCAATTTCTAGGCATGCTTGGTATGCATGGAACTTATGAAGCAAACAACGCAATGCATGATTGCGATTTAATGATAAATATTGGTGCCAGATTTGACGATAGAATAACAGGAAAGGTTGATGAATTTTCTCCTGGATCAAAAAAAATTCATGTTGATATTGACCCATCTTCAATAGGAAAAAATATTAAAGTGGACTTGGCTATAGTAAGCGATGTTACAGAGCTTTTGAAATCTTTAATAAAAAGATTTAAAGAAAAAAATAAAAACTTTGTAAATTCAAATAAACAGAAAACATCAAAGTGGTGGGAACAAATTGGAAAATGGAGAGAAAAAAAATCTTTAAACTTTATAAATAGCGAGAAGGTTATTAAACCTCAGCATGCAGTTCAGAGATTATATGAATTAACAAAAAATCAAGATACTTTTATCACCACGGAAGTAGGTCAACATCAAATGTGGGCAGCTCAACACTACAAATTTAATAAACCAAATAGATGGATGACATCTGGAGGTCTTGGCACAATGGGATACGGTCTTCCAGCAGCTATTGGCGTTCAAATTGCTAATCCTGGAAAATTAGTAATTGATATTGCTGGAGAGGCATCCGTTTTAATGACAATGCAAGAAATGTCTACAGCGGTACAATATAGACTTCCCATAAAGATATTTATTTTAAACAACGAATACATGGGAATGGTAAGACAGTGGCAAGAACTTTTACATGAAAAAAATTATTCTGAGAGTTACACTGCTGCTCTACCAGACTTCGTAAAGCTTGCAGAGTCTTATGGCTGTGTTGGTATTAGAGCAAAATCGCCGAATGAATTGGACGAAAAAATTAAAGAAATGATAAATATTGATAAACCAGTAATATTCGATTGTGTTGTAGATAAAGCAGAAAATTGTTTCCCTATGATACCTTCAGGTAAGCCACACAATCAAATGATACTAGGACCTGAAGAAGAAGAAGAAATTTCTGATGAAGGGAAAATTTTAGTTTAATGGTAAAGTCAAAATCTGCTTATAGCGTTCCTGGTAAAATTGGAAAGACCGAGAGGCATATAATAGTTGTATGGGTTGATAATGAAGCTGGTGTTCTTGCTCGGATAGCCGGACTTTTTTCCGGCAGGGGCTATAATATTGAATCTTTAGCAGTGGCTGAAGTTGATAAAAAAAAACATATTTCAAGAATTACAATTGTTACTGAGGGGACACCACAGGTAATAGAACAAATAAATTTGCAACTTAAAAAGCTTGTTCCAGTTCATAAAGTAGCCGATTTTAAAAGAGGTGAAAAAGATATTTTATTTAGAGAGTTAGCTTTATTTAAGATTTTAGGGAATTCGAAAAAGTTAGAAAAAGTAAAAA
>CACDSA010000015.1 GCA_902555185.1 uncultured Pelagibacteraceae bacterium
TTGCAGGTTTTTTAGGCTCTCATTTAGCTGAAAAATTAGTTGATCTTGGTCATGATGTAATAGGTATTGATAATATGACTGGAGGATATGAAGATAATATTCCAAAAAATATTAAATTTTACAATGTTGATTGTTGTAACTTTGAAGAGATAAAAAAAATTATGCGTGGAGTTAATGTTGTTTACCATTGCGCCGCTACTGCGCATGAAGGTTTGTCAGTTTTTTCCCCATACGAGATAACAAAGAATAATTACTTAGCTTCAGTTTCTATTTTTTCAGCTGCAGTTAATGAGAAAGTAAAAAGAATAATATTTTGTTCATCTATGGCAAGATACGGAGATCAGCAAACTCCATTTAAGGAAACAATGAAACCAAAGCCTGTAGATCCTTATGCAATTTCAAAAGTTGCATCAGAACAGGTTTTAAAAAATCTTTGTGATTTAAACGGTATCGAATGGGTTATAGCCATACCTCATAATATAATAGGTCCAAAGCAAAAGTATGATGATCCTTTTAGAAACGTTGTTTCAATTATGATAAACAGAATGCTGCAAGGTAAGGCACCCGTAATATATGGTGACGGAAACCAGACAAGATGCTTTTCTTACATAGATGATTGTTTAAGTTGTCTAATTCCAATGCTTGATCAAAGCAATTTAAATAAGGAAACAATCAATATTGGACCAGATGAAGAATTTGTAACTATTAATCAAATCTCAGATATATGTGCAAACATAACCGGGGTAAATCTTAAACCTATTTATAAAAAAGATCGACCACAAGAAGTCAAGCACGCTACTTGTTCTGCAGATAAAGCAAGAAAACTATTAAATTATGAAACAAGGGTAAACTTAAGAGAAGGAGTTAAAAAAACTTTTGATTACATTAAAAAAAGAGGAGTAAGACCGTTTGACTACAATATAAATTTAGAAATAAATAACGACTTGACACCATCTACTTGGAAAAATAAAGAAATTTAAATTAATGACCAGGAAATTCAATTAAGCTATGAGTTTTGTAACCTTTTTTTATTAAAAGCTTATTTCCTGGCAAGTCAAACAAATTTATAACAAAGATAAAACCAGCTACCTTCCCTCCAGAAACCTCAACTAATTTAGCAGCGGCTTCTGCGGTACCACCAGTTGCAATAAGATCATCAATTATTAAAACTTTCTCATTTTTTGCAATCGAGTCTTTGTGAACTTCAATAGTAGCTTTTCCATATTCTAGCTCAAAGTCAACCGAGTGAGTTTCTGCAGGTAACTTATTTTTTTTTCTTAATAGAACAAAAGGCTTACTAAGTTGATATGATACAGTAGAAGCAAAAACAAATCCTCTGGACTCTATGGCAGCAACTTTATCAAATTGGATTGTTTTTGATAACTCAATAATCTTATCGTTAGTGTACTTAAATGCCTCTGCATTCTTGATTAAAGTAGTAATATCCCTGAACAAAATACCTTTCTTAGGATAGTCGGGTATTGATCTAATATATTTTTTTAAGTCCATAATTTTGCTTCAAGTTCTAACAAAAAAGCATTAATAATTAAATGATGAAAAAAAGAAAGCTCGGGATAATTGGAGGAAGTGGTCTCTATAAAATGGAGGGTTTTGAAAAAACAAAATGGAAAAAAATTAATACTCCTTGGGGAAAACCTTCAGATGAAATCTTACTTGCAAGTATTGGAAAAGAAGAAATTTGCTTTATTCCTAGACATTCTCGAGGTCACAAAATAAATCCAACTAATATAAATTTTAGAGCAAACATTGATGCGATGAAACAATTAGGGGTGACAGATATAATTTCAGTATCAGCTGTAGGATCATTAAAAGAGAATTTGGAACCAGGAAAATTTGTTATTGTAGATCAATTTATTGATAGAACTTTTTCTAGAGTTAAAACATTTTTTAATGAAGAAATAGTTGCCCACGTCTCAATGGCAAATCCAACAAGTGTTGGACTTTCCGAATGTTGTGAAGCTGCATTAAAAAAGTTGAATATTTCTCATCAGGTTGGAGGTACTTATGTTGTTATGGAGGGACCTCAATTTTCTACATTAGCAGAATCAAACTTATATAGGACATGGGGCGCAGACGTAATTGGTATGACTAATATGCCTGAAGCTAAATTAGCACGAGAGGCAGAAATCAGATATTCTACTGTTGCTATGGTGACTGACTACGATTGTTGGCACCCAGATCATGACGAGGTTGACGTAAGTATGGTAATCCAAACTTTGATGAAAAATGCAGCTAACGCTCAAAATATGATTAAAGAAATTATAAAGACTTTTAAAGATTATTCTGTTGCAAAAGATCCTGCTAATGATTGTTTAGATGTCGCAATCATAACAGACCCAAAATTAAGAACAAAAAAAACAATAAAAAAATTAAAGAATATTGCTGGAAGAGTTTTAAATAAAAAAAAATAATTTAATGCCAACATATACTGTAAAATGTTCAAATTTTAATCTCTCTCATAAGCAAAAAAATTCATTGGCCAATGATATTTCAAATACTCATAGTAAATTTACAGGTGCAAATACTTTCTTTGCACAAGTAATATTTCAAAAAAATGAAAAAAATTCTCATTTCATGGGAGGTAAATTAGTAAAGACTAAAGAAATTTTTTTAAATGGACAAATAAGATCTGGACGTACTGCAAAAGTTAAAAAACAATTAATTTTAGGGCTAAGAAAAATTTTAATTAAAAATACTAGCTTAAGAAAAGAAAATGTTTGGGTGTATTTAGAAGATTTGTTGCCAGATCAAATGATAGAGTATGGAGAAGTTTTACCTAAATCAGGGCAAGAAAAAAAATGGTATAATTCTTTAAGTCCAAGCTTAAGAGAAAGATTGAGAAAAATGGAAAAAAGAAAATGAAAATAGAAGGGAAGTCTTACAAAACAATTTGGTTTGAGAATAATTTAGTTAAAATTATTGATCAAACAAAACTACCTCATAAGTTTGTAATTAAAGACTTAAAAAATGTAAAAGATGCAATTAATGCCATTAAAACTATGGAAGTAAGAGGAGCTCCATTAATTGGAGCAACAGCTGCTTACGGTTTAGTTTTATCAATAATAGAAAAAAATGATTTGTCCTTTCTAAAAAAATCTAGTGAAGAATTAATTGCATCAAGACCCACTGCAATTAATCTTAAGTGGGCAGTAGACAGAATGATGAAAAAATTATCTGGAGTAAACGATAAAGATATCTTGAAAATAGCTTTAGATGAAGCAAAGGCTATAAAAGAAGAGGACGAAGGATTTTGTAAAAATATTGGTGTAAATGGTTTAAAGATAATAGAAGAAATTGCTGACAAAAAAAAAGATACAGTAAATATTTTAACTCATTGTAATGCTGGATGGTTAGCCACAATAGACTGGGGGACTGCAACTTCGCCTATTTATCATGCACATCAAAAAGGAATTAAAGTTCATGTTTGGGTCGACGAAACTAGACCTAGAAATCAAGGAGCTAATTTAACATCTTATGAATTAAATGAAGAAGGAATTTCAAACACTGTAATAACAGATAACGCAGGCGGTATTTTAATGCAAAGAGGACAGGTTGACATGTGCATAGTTGGAACAGATAGGACTTTATCCAATGGTGATGTGTGCAATAAAATTGGAACATATTTAAAAGCGTTATCTGCAAAAGATAACAATGTTCCCTTTTATGTAGCTTTACCAAGCTCGACTATAGACTGGAGCATCAAAGATCATAGAAAAATTCCTATCGAGGAAAGAAATTCAGAAGAGCTATCACATGTTGAAGGAGTAGATGAAAACAATGAAATAAAAAAAATAAGAATTTACCCACAAAAAAGCAAGTCATTAAATCTAGCTTTTGATGTTACGCCTGCTAAACTAGTTACAGGTTTAATCACTGAAAAAGGCATTTGTGAAGCATCAGAAAAAGGATTGAAAGAATTATTTAAATGAAAAAAATATTATTACTATTCATAATCTTTCCTACTTTAGCATTTGCTGGAAGCGATGATATAACAAAAAGCGGCTTTTTAAAAAAACCAATAAGTACTAAAGTAGATAAATTAGAAATTACTGAACCTAAAAATAAAATAATCATTATTTTTAATCATGGGCAGTCTTCTAACGACTCTAAAAAAAAGAATAAATGTACTTGGATAGGTAATGTTAGAAATATGGCATCACTTATTGGAGAAAAAGTAAAAGGTAAAGAAATAATGGTGTACAATTTTTGTACTAATCATTTAGAAGGTGATCAAATGTTAGAAAAATACCCTTTATGGCACAAAAAATACGTAGGACCCTATAAAGGAAAACATAAACTAGAAAAAAGGGTTGATGCAAATATCAAACTTATAGAGCAATTAGTTAGTATGGGTGTTCCAAAAAAACAAATAATAGTCACTGGGCATTCCTGTGGAGGGCTTATGACGCTTATGCTATTTGCTAAATATCCTAATGCAGCAGGCGGAGGTATTTCTCTCAATCAAGCTTGTTTTGGCAAAATTTCAAAAAAATATAAAGCTGCAAAAGTTGGCCCTAAAGTAGCTTTAGAAAGTTTTAAAAAAAAAAAACCAGGACCCTCAGTTGTTAGACAGTCACAAATTGATGAAATTAAAAGTTCTAAAAATTTACCTTTACTTGCATTTACACATCCAAAAGATAGTTACGAAGGATTATTATCTGACTGGCTTGAAGAGATACCTGGTTTAGAAAGAATTATTATTTCAGAAGACTATACAATCAACGGTCAAAAATGTTTTAAGGAACATGCCAATGAAAAAGAGCCTGTTAAAGATGGTCACAGAATGGATCATGCTACTTGTTTTCAATACTATAATCCAAAAATCTTAGATTATATATCTTCCAGAATTTAATGAGTAAGCTAAAGTCAGAAGTAATAAAATATTCTAAAAAATTAAATATTACTAATTTATCTGCTTTGAGATCAGGAAATATCTCTGCAAGAGCAAAAGAAAAAGGTGTGGATGGTTTTTATATAACTCCATCGGGGAGAAAGTATTCGTCTTTAAAAATAAAAGACATCGTCTTTGTTTCCCTTAAAGGTGTTTACGATAAAAAAAAGGGCAAACCATCATCAGAGTGGAGATTTCATCAAGATATTTATGTGAATAAAAAAGAGGCTAAAGCTATAGTTCACGCTCACTCTACTTGTGCTACGGCTGTCTCTACTCATCAAAAAAGTATTCCAGCATTTCACTATATGGTTGCAGTAGCTGGAGGAGAAGACATTAAATGCAGTAAATATGCAACTTTTGGAACAAAAAATCTTTCTACAAATATTATTAAAGCACTAAAAAATAGAACAGCTTGTTTAATTGCCAATCACGGTCAGGTTGCTTTTGGAGAAAATTTAGAAAAAACTTTTGAACTTGCACAGGAGATCGAAAATATTTGCCATCAATATATAAATGCCATAAGAATTGGAATTCCTAAGATTCTTTCAAAAAAAGAAATGAAAATAGTCTTAGAAAAATTTAAAAATTATAAAAAAGGATAGTTTTTAATGATTAAAGTCGGTGAACATATTACCATTGATTTTTTAGGTGTAAAAAAAGATTATTCTCCAGAATTTTACGAAAAAATAATTTATAAAATTGCCAAGGCAGCAAAAGTAGAGATACTGAATGTAGCCTCACATAAGTTTGAACCTCAGGGATTTACACTTATTGCTCTATTAGCTGAAAGTCATTTTAGCTTTCATACTTTTCCTGAAAAAAGTGTAATAAGTTTTGATTTTTTTACTTGCGGTAAAGTCAACCCTAAAGTTGCATTAAAGATATTAAGGAAAGAAATAGAACATAAAAGAGTTGTAACTAATGCTTTTGATAGAAGTAGTATAGGACTTTATGATGATATTTACAGCACAGCTGGTCAAAAAAAATTTTATGTAGTCAAGGACGTTTTAGAAAAGTTTACTTCCAAAGTAGGTCAATTTGTTGAGATAATGGATCTTGAGGAATTCGGTCATGCATTATTTATTGACCATGAAATTCAAGTAGCTGAAAAAGATGAGAAAATTTATAGTTCAAACTTTTTTAAGTCTAGTTATGATTTAAGTAAAAAAAATAACAATGTAGCTATCATTGGTGGTGGAGATGGAGGGGTGGCAAGAGCTTGCTTAGAAAATAATTCAAATTATATAGATTGGTTTGAATTAGATCCAGAAATAGTAGATGTTTGTTTTCGTCATTTACCGAAAGTTTGTTCTAAGGTAAAAAAAAGTAACATAATCAAAACTTTCTGGGGGGACGCTTTTAAAAGTATAAAAGAAATTGAAGATTCTAAATATGATAAAATTTTTGTCGATTTAAATGATGACCAATACTGCATAGATTTGGCTAGAAAAAATATGAAAGGTTTAAAAAGAATTCTAAAAAAAGGTGGCGTGATAACCGCTCAAGTTGGGAGTCAGGATAAAAAGCCCAAACAAGTAGACAATTGGTGTAAGGTTTTGGAAAAAAGCTTTGGAAATGTTAAATTATCTGGCGCTTACATTCCTAGTTTTGACTGTAAATGGAATTTTGCTTCATCTATAATGAAGTAATGTTTCGTGTTTCTTGTATTCAATTAAGGTCAAATAACAATATCAATCATAATTTAAATAAAACAAAAAAACTTATTACTAAAGCAGTTAAGCAAAAGACCGATTTTATAATAACACCAGAGGTTTCCTCACATTTTTCTTTAGATAAAAAAGAACTATTAAAAATTTGTACCTCTATGAAAAAAGATATTTATCTTAATGGAATAAAAGAAATTGCAAAAAAGTATAAGAAATGGATCCTGATAGGATCTTTAATTATAAAAGTTTCAAAAAATAAATTAGTTAATAGATCTATCTTAATTGATAAAAGTGGTAGAATAAGAACTTTCTATGATAAAATTCATATGTATGATGTAACTTTAAGTAAAAAAGAAAAATATTTTGAGTCTAAAAGTTTTAATTCAGGTAATAAGATAAAGTCTTTTAAATTACCTTGGGGAAAAATTGGTTTAAGTATTTGTTATGATCTAAGATTCCCAAATCTTTATAGAAAACTATCTAAAGCTGGGTCATTATTTTTATCTGTTCCTTCAGCCTTTACTGAAACCACAGGTAAAAAACACTGGCATACATTATTAAAAGCTAGGGCGATAGAAAATTTCTGCTTTGTTTTTGCTCCTGCACAAGGTGGCACTCATTACAATGGAAGAAAAACTTTCGGGCATTCCTTAATAATTTCTCCAGATGGAAAGGTCATTAAAGAGCTAAAAAAATCTGAAGGGGTAATAACAGCAACAATAAATCCTCAGTTATCTAAAAATTTAAGATCAAAGATACCAAGTTTAAAAGGAGACTAATTACTCATAAGATTTTACTTCTTTTATGTTTGACCCTAGAGCGTTATTAATAGCTAATTTAATTTTTGCCCTTTCATCATTAAATTTATAAACATTTCTTGCTAATTCAATAAATGTATCATCAAATTTACTATTTTTTTCAGCGGATCTTTTCCTATCCTCAATATCCCAAAGCTTTAAATTTATATTTTTAAGCTCTATTCTAAAATTGGTAATTTTGCTTAAGTCAGTAATAGATCTTTTTAAAGTCTCATTTAAAGAAATTAATTCTTTATTTATTTCATTTAATTTCTCTTTATTATTTATTTTTTCTTTTTTAATTTCTAAGATGGTTATTTTATCCACTAGTTCACCGGCCGATATTTCTGCCAATATTTTGTCCATTTTATTGTCCATATTAATATTTGACTATATTTATCATTAAATATACTTCGAAATAATAATGTCAAATATTTTAATTATAAAGCACGGTTCGTTAGGTGATTTAATCCAAGCAAATGGAGCGATCAAAGATATTAAAAATTTTTATCAAAATAGAAAAGTATTTTTACTAACAACACAGCCCTATGCGATATTTATGTCAGAATGCCCTTACATTGATGGAGTAATAATTGATAAAAGACTACCTAGATGGAATTTATTTTATTTAAATAATCTAAAAAAAAATCTCAAAAAATATAATTTTACTAAAGTATTTGATTTACAAAATTCCGGAAGAACAAAATTTTATAAAAGATTTATTATAACTAACACTGAGTGGAGTTCATCCGAGTCCTCTTTAGAAATGAACCAAAAAAAGAAAGATTTTGACAAAGAACCTGTTCTAGATCGAATGGAAATTCAGCTTAAAAAAAGTGGAATTAAAACTGAGTTTGTGAAAAACATTGATTTATCCTGGGCTATTTCAGATATCTCAAGACTCAAAAAACAATACGCAAATAACGAATATATATTGTTGTTTCCCTTCTGTTCAAAAAAACACCCTAAAAAAAAATGGCCTTTTTTTAAAGAGTTAATATTAAAATTAAAACAAGATTTTAAAAATAGATATCCAATTCTTTTAGCACCAGGGCCAAATGAAATTGAGTTAGCAAATGAACTTAACGCCAAGGTAGTTTTAGATAATAATGAGCCTGTAGACATTAAAATATTGGTTTCTTTAATTAATAATGCTAAATTTATAGTTACAAATGACACAGGACCTGCTCATATTGCTTCACATTTAGACAAAAAAGGCATCGTGTTGTTTGGTAGCCACACAACCGCTAGAAAAGTAAGTATAGAAAACTTTAATTTTAAAGCCCTAAGCGCTAATGATCTAAAAGAACTGAGTGTCGATGAAGTTTTTAATGTAATAAAATCTAGATTAAATTAATATATTTCTTAATAATTTTTTCCCAATTAAAATCTTTTGAAAATTCAAGTGCATTTGCACCAAGTTCCTTATATTTTTCATTAGATAAAATTTTTAATAAATTTTCATATATGGCATTTAAATCATTCCCGTTACAAAGAAATCCAGTCTTACCACTCTTTATTGCATCAGCTTCTCCTCCATATATGCCTCCAATAGATGCTTTTCCATAAGATGCGGCTTCAATATAGCTAATCCCAAAACCCTCTACTGATTTTTTATAAATTACAGACGGCATTACAAAGACATCAGATAACTCAAGCAAGCCAACTTTTTCTTGTTCAGTAGATTTAAAAATTAAATCAACATTTTTTTCCAAATTTAATTCTTTTCTAAGTTTTTCAAGGTTTTTTCTTTCATCACCGTCGCCAACAGATATATATTTTAAATTTGGAAACTTTGGCAAAAGATTTTTTATAGTCATTAAAATATTTTGATGACTCTTTCTCCCATCTAACCTTGAAACAGTGATCAATCGTGGAGAAGAATTAGCGTACTTGCTTCTTGCATAATCTTTTGCTGAGTTGCTAACTTTTATTGGGTAATTACACCCTGGATTGATAACTGTAACATTTTTAATACCAAAATTAACTGCAAGCTCCTTTGTAAACTTTGAATTAGCAATAACAAAGTCTATCTTGGATAAAGCTTTTAAAATTCTTTTATTCAAAGATGTTCCTAATGGATGATTAATTTCTTTTGAATGTATTAAACAAAAAGATCTTGTTTTTTTTAAATAACTTAAGTCAATATTTTCTACACTTTTCCAATGATCAAAGAAACAAGCTCTAATTTGATTTTTTTCAATAAATTCTTTTACTAAATTCGCTTTCCGATATTTCCTAAAAATCTTAAAACCAGAAACTCTTTCTATATTCAATTTGGAATTATGATCATAATTTTTTGCCTCATCATTTGCTTCAGCAAAGACTTTAACTGGACCATGATTTAGAAGAGCGTTAGATAGACCTTCCATAAGGTTTTGAATTCCACCGAGCTCTGGTGGAAAATTTCGTGTGCTTACTAAAAACATTAATTAAACCACTTAATGTTACAGCCCATGCTTGAGTCTTGCTTAAGAGGACCTTTTTGATTTTGGGCAATCATTTTCATTGCTAATTTTAAGTCACTTTCCTCGTTTTTGTGTATAGGTTTTAGATCTCTAAGTTCTTTATATCTGCCCCTGTATTGCAATTCTAAATCTTTATTATAGCCAAAAAAATCTGGGGTACAAACTGCACCATATTTTTTCGCTATTTCTTGAGTTTCATCAAAAAGATAATTTATAGTTCCAAAGTTATTATCTTTTGCGAATTTGATCATATTTTCAAACGAGTCTTCAGGATAGTTTTTAGTATCGTTAGACATTATTGCAACTGTATTTACGCCATCTGCTTTAAGATCGTTACAATCTTTTGCTAAATCTTTAATAATTGCTTTCACATAAGGACAATGATTGCAAATAAACATTATTAAAGTAGCATTTACCCCTCTTATATCGTTTAAAGAGATCAATTTATTTTTAATTGATTTAAGTTTGAAATCCTCAGCTTTTTTTCCAAAATCGCAAACTGGGGTTTTAGTTAGAGCCATAATGTATTATAAATTAATTAATATTACATTACAGCAATTTTATGATTTATGATTTTGAAGGACATACTCCTAAAATAGACCCAGATAGTTGGTCAGCTTCTAATGCGGTAATAATAGGAAGGGTAGAATTGAAAAAAAATTCTAACATCTGGTTTAATACAACTTTGAGAGGAGATCTCGAACCAATTATTATTGGAGAAGATTCAAACGTCCAAGACGGAAGTGTAATTCACACTGATCCAGGTTGCCCAACAATAGTTGGAAAAGGAGTTACCATTGGACATATGGTTATGCTTCATGGCTGTGAAATTGCTGATGATTGTTTAATTGGAATTGGCTCAACAATATTAAATAAAACAAAGATTGGAAAAAACTGTATCATCGGTGCTAATGCACTTGTTACAGAAAATAAAGTTATACCTGAAAGATCATTAGTTCTTGGTAGTCCCGGTAAAGTAGTCAGACAAGTTACTGACGAAGAAATAGAACACATAAAAGAAAACGCAAGAGACTATGTTGAAAATTTTAAAAAGTATAAAAAATAGTTTATTAATTTTAATTTTTCTTACAATAAATGTTGAAGCAAAAAATAGTAAAGATGTTTCTAATATTAAAGTTCAAAAAAAAAATATATCTCACAAACAAAAATATTCTTTGCAATTAGTAAATAGTAAAGACGGGCACCCCGTAAGATCTGGTAATAAGTCTTGGAGATTTGAAGTAAGAGAAGGAGATTGTGGTGAAGATAAAAAATATAGCGATTGTAAATCTAATAGACAAAGAACTGAATTACAAACAGTAGAATATCAAAAAAGAAATAAAGAATATTGGTATTCAGCGTCTATTTATCTTCCAGAAGACTACATATCTGTAGCTCCTGTTAGGACAGTTTTCACACAAATTTACGAAAAGGGTTGGAAACCTATTTTAATGATTACGGATAGAAGCAGTGAATGGCTTGAAGTTGGTAGAATGTGGAGCGGTGAATACGTTGAAATGAAAAAAGGAATAAAAATTAATGATATGAAAGGTAAATGGACTGATATTTTAATTAATGTTCGTTACACAAGAAAGGAAGATGGCTTTATGAAAGTATGGATCAATAATAAATTAATATTAGAATCATTAAATATTAAAACGTTTACACCATATACAAATAAAGGAGCTAAGATAGAATGGGGAATCTATCAAACTGGGGTAAGCGACTGGAAGAGAAAACACGGAGATAAACCTTATCCAAACATGGTGGTTTATTTTGATGAAGTTAATCAAGGAAACTCAAAAGAAAAAGTAATAAAAAATTTAAGGAACTAACCAGTTCTTTTTATTATTTTCTAAATCAAAAAAAGCTCTACGATGTCCTTTAGCAGCTAAGTATAACCACTCTATACTTTTAACTTTACATCTAATAACACAAAAGTTTTTATAACCAGCTTCACTTTCTTCTTTTGTGTAA
Source organism: uncultured Pelagibacteraceae bacterium (assembly GCA_902555185.1). GTDB lineage: Bacteria > Pseudomonadota > Alphaproteobacteria > Pelagibacterales > Pelagibacteraceae > Pelagilacustribacter. The sequence goes on from CACDSA010000015.1 coordinate 11,825, forward strand.
TCAAAGTTATCAAATTTATTATCTAGACCTGAGGTTGGTTTATCTGACTCGGTTCCCGGTCCATTAGTAACAAGATAGCATTTTCTACTAATATGACCTGTTTTATCCCAAGACTCTTGTGTAACATCATCATTAAAATGAACTTTACATTCTGCTTTTAATCTAAGCTGAATCTTCTCTTGTTTACCGTAAAACAAGATTGAACAATTTGAATTTTTTTTAATTTTTTCTATTTTTGATGATCTGATATCACTATTATATTGAACAAAGCTATTCTTCTGATCTGCTTTTCTTAATACTACAACCCTTCCATCCAAATCTTTGTCTTTACCGCAAATAAATACAGGTGTCCTAAACTCAGAAGATCGATCAGTTACAGCATTAGTTAATAAATCCCAAATCTTTTTTTCAATCTCGCTGAAATCTTCGTAGTAACTTACAATTTCTTGTGACACTTATTTTCTAAATCTTTTGATTAAACTTGAAGTATCCCATCTTTGGCCACCCATTTTTTGAACTTCAGCATAATATTCATCAATTATTTTTGTAATTGGGAGTGGTGAATTGTTTTTTTTAGCTTCTTCCATTGCAATTTTTAAATCCTTTCTCATCCAATCAACAGCAAAACCATAATCAAATTTATCTTCGATCATTGTCTTATGTCTATTTTCCATTTGCCAAGACTGAGCTGCACCTTTTGAAATTACCTCTATTACATCATGCATATTTAATCCTGCATTCATTCCAAAATTTATCGCTTCAGATAATCCTTGTACTAAACCCGCAATACATATCTGGTTTACCATTTTAGTAAGCTGACCATTACCAGCAGGACCCATCAGCTTAACTTTTTTACTATAGCAATCTATTATTGGCATAGCTTTATCGTAGTCGTTTTGATCTCCCCCTACCATTACAGTTAAAATTCCTCCCTCAGCACCAGCTTGACCACCTGAAATAGGAGCATCTAAGAAACCCCAGCCGTGTGCTTTTGAAGACGCATATAACTGTCTTGCAATGTTAGCAGATGCAGTTGTATTATCTATATGAATAGCTCCTTTTTTTATTGAATTGTAAATACCCTCTTTACCAATACTTACGTCCTCTAAATCCTTGTCGTTTCCAACACAAGTAAAAACAAAATCACAATCTTTTGCAGCCTCTTTTGGTGTATCAGCTAATTTTCCCTTAAATTCTTTAATCCATTTTTCTGCTTTTGATTTAGTACGATTATAAACAGTTACATCGTGACCTGCTTTTGATATATAACCTGCCATAGGGTAACCCATTACACCCAAACCTATGAAAGCAACCTTACAACTCATAAATGTTTAACCTCTCTTTAAATAAAAAAGTAATTATATTTGGTTTCATATTTACATTTTTTTCAAGTTTTGGACAGAGTTTTTTTTTGGGATTGTTTAACGCACCAATTAGAAATGAACTAAGTATAAGCCATGGTCAATTTGGAAATATTTATGCATCAGCTACAATTTTTTCAAGCCTTTTGCTTATATGGGTTGGAAAGAAAATTGATGAATATCAAATTATTTATTATTCTTTTTTTGTAATTTTTTTATTATTTATATCTTCATTGTTCTTTTCTTTTATTGATAACATCTTTTTCTTAGCTTTTGGTATATTTTTAATGCGCTTTTCTGGACAAGGATTAATGAGCCACACTTCTACAACAACAATTTCCAGATTTTTTGAAAAATCGAGAGGTAAAGCTTTGAGCACTATTTGGTTTGGATTATCCTCTGCAGAATTTATTTTGCCAGTACTTGTAACTTATTTGTTTGTTATTTATTCTTGGAGATCAGTTTGGCAAGGAATTGCAGTTTTAATTATTATTTTTTTACCATTTGTAGTTTTAAAAACAATAAGAACAATAAAGTTAGACTCTAGAGAAAAAAATCTTTTACCAAGAAAAAATTTTAGAATTAAAAGTTGGAAAAGAAGAGAAGTTATCAAAGATTATAGGTTTTATATTTTATCACTAAATATGCTTGCTATGCCTTGGATAGCAACGGGAGTGTTTGTCTATCAATCTTTTATTTCTGATTCTAAAATGTGGAAAATTTATACTATCCCTAAAGCATTTATGATTTATTCAATTGCTTCTATAATAACTTTATTTTTTTCTGGTTTTTTGGTTGATAAATTTACGAGTAGAAAATTAATTCCAATTATGAACCTACCTTTACTTTTTGCAATGTTTGTTTTGTATTACTATCAACATGAATTATCAGCATTTATTTTTTTAGGCTTAGTAGGGGTATCAAATGGACTTGCTAATGTTCTAGGCTCGTCAACATGGGCTGAAATTTATGGAGTAAAATTTATAGGATCAATAAAAGCTTTAACAACAGCTTTTATGGTTTTTTCAACTGCTTTTGGCACTGCTATTTTTGGCCTATTGATTGATAAAGGATTTACGATCGAAAACATCTCATTTATTGCTGTACTTTATATACTCATTTCTTTGTTTCTTTTAATTATAATTAGAAAAAAATTAGAGCCCGTGCATATTAGAAAATAATTGATTTATTTACATATTTTGACTATACACTCATCATCATGGCAAGGATTACCGTAGAAGACTGTTTAGAAAAAGTTGAAAATCAATATGATTTGGTTTTATTAGCTAAAGAAAGAACAGTGCAATTAAACTCTGGCGCACCAATGCTAGTCGAGGAAGATAATGACAAAAGAACAATTATATCTCTAAGAGAAATTGGAGATGGAAAACTAGATGTTAAGGAAATTGAGGCAAGCGCAATTAAGAGATTAAGAAAAGAACCTGACGAATTAGAAGTTCAAGAGGAAACAGAGGAAGAAACCAATGATGAATTCGAAAATTTATATAAAGGTCAAGTTTCTAAAAGTGGTGTTGCAATTTTACCTTCTAAAAGAACTAGAAGAATTCCAGAGGCAAAAAAACCTAGCCTTGCTGATGAAGCATTGTCAGAATTAAAAGCTGAACAACCAGAAATAAAAGAAGAAAATTTAGATACAGAAGAAGCGCCTCTAGAACTAAGTCAAGAGGTTCCTGCAGAAGAAGAGAACAAAACAGAGTAGATCATGAAGAAATCGGTTTCAGTTGCGCCAATGATGGATTGCACTGATAAGCACGAAATATATTTTCTTAGTTTAATAAGTAAAAATGTGAATTTCTATACAGAAATGATTGTTGCTAATGCAATAATTAAAGGTGATAGAGATAAATTACTATCATTTAAAAAAATATCTAATCCAGTAACACTTCAAGTCGGTGGATCAAATCCAAACGAGCTAGCTGAAGCTTGTAAAATTTCAGAAGATTACGGTTATAAGGAAATAAATTTAAACTTGGGCTGCCCAAGTAAAAAAGTTCAAAAAAACAAATTTGGAGCGTGTTTAATGCAAGAGCCTGAACTTGTAGCAAGATGCATTGAAGCGATGACTAAATCAACAAATTTACCGATAACAATTAAAACAAGGATTGGCTATAATGATGTTGAAAATTTTGATTTTTTAAAATCATTTATTCAGACAACTAAAAATGCAGGCTCTCAAAAGTTTATCATTCACGCAAGAAAAGCTTTATTAAAAAAGTTGAGCCCAAAAGAAAACTTAAATATTCCACCATTAAAATATGATTATGTCTATAAGCTTAAAAATCATTTTAAAAATGATGAAATCATTATTAATGGAGGTATCAAAACAACTAACGAAATTAAAGATCATTTAAAAAAAGTCGATGGTGTTATGATTGGTAGAGCTATTTATCACTCCCCTTACTTATTAGCCGATATAGAAAAAGAAGTATTTGGTACCAAATATGTTCCAACAAGATCCGAAGTTATGGAGAATTTAATTCCATACATTCAAGAAGAAACATCTAAAGGAACGCAGTTAAATCATATCATGAGACATACCGTTGGATTGTTTCATGGACAAAACGGTTCAAAAGTCTGGAAGCAATATCTTTCAAAAAATATGTGTATTAGAAATGCCGATCTTCAAAAAGTAAATCATATTATGGATCATATAAAAAAAACAAATCCAGTTTTTTTAGAGAGATAATTTTGGATATTCTTTCTCAATCAGAAATTATTTATTTAACTTTTATTATGATAATAACAGCAATTCCAGCAGGATTTGCTGCAGGTTTGTTTGGAATAGGTGGTGGATTAATTACAGTTCCAATTTTGTTTTATATCTTTAGTACTTCTGGAATAGAACCTAGTTATTTAATGCATTTAGCGGTTGGGACCTCATTTGGGATTATAATTCCAACTTCTATTGTATCTGTTATTACTCATCATCAACATAAAGCGGTAGATTTTAGTATCGTAAAAGGTTACGGAATATTTGTAGCTACAGGAGTTATTTTAGGAACAATTTTAGCGGCAAATTTAAAAACAAAACCTTTGATTTTATTTTTTACAATTGTTGTTTATCTCTTAGCTTTCTACTTACTCTTCCTTAAAGAGAAAGAGGAAAATTTAGATGTAAAAATGAGTTTATCGGCCAGGATAATAGCAGGAATTGTAAGTGGTTTTATATCTGCACCCATGGGCATAGGAGGGGCAGTTATGAACGTACCAATTTTAAAGTTTTTTGGTTATCCAATAAATAAAGCTATTGGTAGCGCTGCAGCTATTGGTTTTATTATTGCATTATTTGGCGCTATAGGATTTTTAATCTCTGGTTATTATTTAAACGTTGGACTGCCTCTAAGTTTTGGTTTCTTAAATATTCCGGCTTTTCTTATATTTTTTCCAATAACAGCTTTCATGGCTAGGTTAGGAGCTAAAGCAAGTCATAGAGTTGATAAAAAAAAAATGACTAAATACTTTGGATATTTCTTAGTTGTTATAGGAACAAGATTTTTATACGAATATTTTTCACTTTAAATTTTTTGATCGTAGTCTCCAACTTTACCAGTCCTTTGTAACAAACCGTCAATGAATTCAAATATTTTCTTTTTTATTATATCTGAAGATGGACTTTCTGTTACAACAACGAGCGAAGGTTTATTTGATGAAGCCCTTATTAAACCCCAAGATCCATCCTCCAAAGAAAATCTTACACCATTTACGGTTAAAACTTCAGCAATTGATTGATTAGCAACTTTTGTATTTTCTTTCTTAAGTTTTTGAATTTCTTTTATCATATCATCAACAACTTTATATTTTTCTTCATCTTTACAATAAGGAGCCATGGTAGGAGTTTGAAATGTATTTGGTAGTTCTTTCATTAACTCACTAAGTTTTCTATTTTGGTCATTTAATAGATGACAAACTTGTATTGCAGAGTTAATACCATCATCATAACCATATCCTAAAGGTTGATTGAAAAAAAAATGACCGCTTTTCTCAAAACCTGCTAAAGCTTTTTCTGTATTCACTTTTCTTTTGATATGCGAATGACCCGTTTTCCAGTAAATAGTTTTACATTTATTTTCTGTTAAAACTTTATCATTTGAATAAAGACCAGTCGATTTAACATCTACAATAAATTTAGAGTTTTTATGCTTGGGTGCTAAGTTTCTAGCAATCAACAAACCTATCTTATCAGAAAAAATTTCATTACCTTTTTCATCAATCACACCACATCTATCACCGTCACCATCAAAACCAAAACCAATATCAGCTGAATTATCTTTGACGGCTTTAGAAATTGCATGAAGCATTTTTAGATCCTCTGGATTCGGATTATATTTTGGAAATGACCAATTTAGTTCACAATCTAATTCTATGACATTGCAACCTATACCTCTCAATATATCTGGTGCAAAAATACCAGCAGTACCATTACCACACGCAACTACAGCCTTAATTTTTTTGCGTATTTTATTTTTTTTAATTAAGTCTTGAATATATATATCTTTAAAATTATCAATTTTTTTTAAATTCCCATTTCCTAACTTAAATTTATTATTAAGAGTTATTGTTTTTAGCTCTGACATCTCTTCAGGAGCATGTGTTAAACCCTTTTTGATACCCATCTTTACACCAGTCCAACCATTTTCATTATGGCTTGCAGTTATCATCCCAATGGCATCAGAGTTTAAATTAAATTGAGCATAGTAAACCATTGGCGATAAGGACAAACCAACATCTTCTACATTGCAACCTGTTGAAACTAAGCCTTCAATAAAAGCTTTTTTAATTTTTTCACTATAAGACCTGTAGTCATGACCAACTATAACTCTAGGATTGTTTTTTTTTGTATGAACTATAATTTGGGTACCAAAACCTTTACCTAAGTTAGTGATTCCCTCTAAATCAATATCTTTTTCAAATATCCATCTCGCATCATACTCTCTAAAACCATTTGGATTGATTTTCATTAGCTATAAATACTAAAGAATATAGGCATTTGTTATTAAATGTTTATTAACAAAACTTTCCACTTGCAAAATTAATTAGATGTTCTTATAATGTTCTATTGATTTAGATGTTATATAGTATATTAACATATCTGTAACACAACATGTAGTTGTTTTGTTAACAAATCAAGTAAAAACAAGGAAATTATGAATAAAAACGTATCATTGGCAATAGAGAAAGCTGTCGGCTCAATAACTCAAAAAAACCAAAACGAACTAAAAAATAATGGTCCAAAGAAACCAGATTTATTCTCTCTTTCAGGGGAAACAGAGTTATTTCAAAATGAGAAAGGGATTACAATTAAGATTGATAGGTCAAGAGACCAAAATTTAACTGATTTTGGAAGAGCTACGCTTACAGACAGATACTTAGGTCAAAGTGAAAGCTTTCAAGACTTGTTTGCAAGAGTAGCTAGTGTTTACGCAGATGATAATTTGCATGCTCAAAGAATTTATAACTACATTAGTAATTTATGGTTCATGCCAGCTACACCATGGGTATCTGAACGGTTTGTAAACTGGATTTTCTACTAGTAGACCCATTTTATTAGGCTGAATTATTGTTGGCTTAGTTTTTTCTGCTACTGACATGATAAACACTCCTCATAGTTATTACTTTCATTATTTGATTCTTGTTTTCCAGAGTAAACATTTTTTGTCACATCTGTTGAAGATCCATTGTTTACATTTTCAGCTCTCTGGATTGATTTGGATCTACAATAATATAGGCTTTTCAGGCCTTTTTTCCATGCTTGAAAATGAATATCGTGAAGTTCCTTTTTGTGTATGTCTGCGGGTACAAAAATATTTACTGATTGTGCTTGTGATATATGAGGCGTTCTATCTGCGCCTAACTCAACTATCCATCTTTGATCTATTTCAAATGCTGTTTTAAAAGTATCTTTTTCATTTCTAGTTAAAAAATCCAAATGAGATACAGAACCCTGATTTGTCGTTATGGTTGACCAAACTTCATCTGTATCTTTACCGTACTTTTGAAGTATTTTTTTTAAATATTTATTTCTTACATTAAAAGATCCTGAAAGTGTTTTGTGTGTGTAGCTATTTGCTGCAACTGGTTCAATTCCTGGTGAAGAGCCTCCACAAATAATTGAAATTGAGGCAGTAGGAGCTATTGCAGTTTTATTTGAAAATCTTTCTTTCATTCCGTACTCCGCTGCATCAGGGCATGAGCCTCTTTCTTCAGCTAAAGTTTTTGATGCTTCATCGACTTTATCTTGAATATTTTGAAATATTTTTTTATTCCAAACTTTACTCATCACCGAGCCGAAAGGAATATTTTTTTGTTGGAAGTAAGAATGTAATCCCATAACACCAAGTCCGACACTTCTCTCTCTCATAGCTGAATATTTTGCATGAGCAAATTCATCTGGAGCTCTATTTATGAAATCAGTCATAACATTGTCTAAAAATCTCATAACGTCCTCTACAAACTGAGGATCGTCTTTCCACTGATCATAGGTATCTAGGTTTAAAGATGACAAACAACAAACAGCGGTTCTTTGGTTTCCTTCATTGTCAATACCAGTTGGCAAAGTAATTTCACTACAAAGGTTTGAGGTTTTAACTTTTAGACCAGCAAGTTTGTGGTGTTGTGGAATTTGTCTATTAACTGTATCTATGTAAACAATATATGGCTCACCAGTCTCAATTCTTGCAGTCAATAGTCTTATCCATAAGTTTCTAGCTGATATGGTTTGTTGAACTGATCCGTCGTAAGGACTTCTTAATGCCCACTGACCTCCTGTCTCAACTGCTCTCATGAATTCGTCTGTTACTAATACGCCATGGTGAAGATTTAAAGATCTTCTGTTTACATCTCCACCAGTTGGTCTTCTCATTTCTATAAATTCTTCAATTTCAGGATGATCAATTTGTAAATAACATGCTGCTGATCCTCTTCTTAAAGAGCCTTGGCTAATTGCTAGAGTTAACGAGTCCATAACTTTAATGAAAGGAATAATTCCAGATGTTTTTCCAACTTTTCCAATTTTCTCACCAATTGATCTCAGGTTACCCCAATAGC
>CACDSA010000016.1 GCA_902555185.1 uncultured Pelagibacteraceae bacterium
TCTAATGGCTCAACTTCATCGATACTTATCGCTTTTTTAGATTTTTTAAACTCTAAAAGGTCTCTAATATTAATTGGCGGTAAATTATGGATTCCAGTAGAATATTTTTTATAATGATCGTATGAACCGCTTCCTACAGCGCTCTGAAGTAGATGAATTAATCTTCCTTGATATTGATGGTCTTCTCCACTTTTTCTGTATCTGTAAAGACCACCAATAGGTAAAGTGAATACATTTTTAGCGTTAAATTTGTCATGAAGCTCTTTGATTTTTTTTTCGATGCCAAAAACGCCTATTCCTGAAATTCTTGATGACATTCCAGGAAAATAGTCGGAGACAATCGCTCGACTTAAACCTACAGCCTCAAAATTACATCCTCCTCTATATGAACTTATTACAGAAATTCCCATCTTAGACATTATCTTCAACAAACCTGCATCAATTGACTTTTTAAACTTAACTACACAACTCTCAAAATCTGTTTTGCCGAACAGCTTTTTTTCAAACCTTTGATAAATACTATCTATAGCAAGATAAGGATTTACGGTTGTTGCTCCCACACCAATAAGAACAGCAAAAGAGTGAGTATCTAATGCATCAGAGCATTCTACATTTAATGAGCAATACCCCCTTAATCCATGTTTGACCAAATGAGAGTGGACAGCCCCGACTATTAAGATGCTTGGAATACTTGCTTTTTGGTTGCTAATATTTTTGTCAGATAAAATTAGACATGTGCTTCCCTGTCTTACAGAAGTTTCTGCCTCTTCTCTAATTTCTTCTATACGGTCTTTTAGTGATAGAGAAATATCAAAAGTACAATCAATTACTTTTGTCTTTTTTGAGAAAAATTTTTTAAATTTTTTAAATTGTGAATTTGTTAAAATTGGACTTTCTAGGACATAAATATTTTCTTCGGTTAAATTATCAAAATCTAAAATATTACCAAGATTTCCAAATCTTGTTTTTAAACTCATGACTTTATTTTCTCTAAGAGAGTCTATTGGGGGATTTGTCACTTGGCTAAAATTTTGCCTAAAGTAATGTGATACTGGCCTAAAATGGCTAGACAATACCGCTACAGGCGTGTCATCTCCCATCGAACCAGAGGCTTCTTTACCTTCCTCAGCCATAGGATGAAGGATTAATTCTAAATCTTCTACACTTAGTCCAGACAAATATTGTCTCTTTCTTAAATCTTCATTTATGAAGTTTGGTTTTTCATTTTCATTAGAAATTTTCTTCTCAAGATCAATAATCTGTTTGTTATATTTTTTATAATCCTTAGCTAATAAATCTTTAATAGCTTTATCCTTAAATAATTTTCCTTTTTTTAAATCAATCGCAATTATTTGTCCTGGACCCAACTTTCCTTTTTCTATAATTTTTTCCTCAGGAATTTTAATCATTCCAGTTTCTGAACCCGCGAAAAATAAATCATCTGATGTTATTGTATACCTTAGCGGCCTTAGTCCGTTTCTATCAGAAGAAGCTAAAACCCATTTTGCATCAGTAGCACAAATTGCAGCAGGTCCATCCCAAGGCTCGATAGTGCTATTCAAAAAATTGAACAAATCTTGATGATTTTTAGGTACTGTTTTACTCCTTTTAGACCATGCATCGGGTATCATCATTAATTTGATTAATGGGGCTAATTTTCCTGAGTGGACTAAGAGCTCAAAAACATTATCAAGAGCGCCAGAGTCAGAGGTGCTCCTAATCACAGGTTTTAAATCTTTTACATTTTTAAATAAAGAACTAGACATATCTTGTTCGTGAATTTTCATCCAGTTTATATTTCCTTTAAGCGTATTTATTTCACCATTGTGAGCCAATGTTCTAAAAGGTTGAGCCAGATCCCAACTTGGAAATGTATTTGTAGAATACCGTTGATGAAAAACAGCAAATCTTGAAGTTAATTTTTCGTTGTTAAGATCTGGATAAAACTCAGATAACATCTCAGCTAAAAACATACCTTTATAAACAATAGATCTTGAACTAAATGAGCAGATATAAAATTCTTTTAATTGACTATCTCTTGCTATTTTTTCAATTTTTTTTCGAGTTTCAAACAGGTCTCTTTCTAGATCGTTAGTCTTTAAATTTTCATTTTTTTTAAACATTACTTGTGCTATTTCAGGACGGCTTTGATCTGCTGTTTTTCCTAAAACACTTGAATTTATTGGAACTTGTCGCCACCCATAAATATAGTAATTTTCACTCAATAGAGAAGACTCTATAATTTCCCGACATCTTTCCTGCTCAGAATAATCCGTTCGAGGTAAAAAAACCATTCCAACACAAATTCTTTTTTCGCTATCTAATGTATGGCCAGTTGCTAAAATTTTTTCTTTAAAAAAGTCTGGGGCTATCTCAATTTGTATTCCTGCTCCATCACCTGATTTACCATCGGCATCAACGGCTCCTCTGTGCCAAATTGCTTTTAAGGCTTCGATTCCATATTCAACAACTTTACGAGTTTTTTTTCCGTTCGTAGAAGCAATTAAACCTACTCCGCAAGCGTCGTGCTCCATGTCAGGACTGTAATTATGAGATTTTTCCAATAATAATTTATTTTTTTTATATCTATTCATTTAAGCTGCTTCTACAGATTTACTTTTTTCATCTTTTAATTTTAAATACTTTTCAATTTGAGCTGCCGCATCTCTTCCATCTCTAATTGCCCACACAACTAGTGAAGCTCCTCTGACTATATCTCCTGCAGCAAAAACTCCGTCTAAATTTGTTTGCATTGATTTTAAATCAATTTTGATTGTTCCCCATTGTGAAATCGCAAGTTCCTTTGCGTCAAATAATTTAGGTAAATTTTCCGGGTCAAAGCCTAAAGATTTTATTACAAGATCTGCCTTTATTTTATACTCAGAACCACTCTCTATCTCTGGACGTCTTCTTCCCGATGAGTCTGGCTCTCCTAGTTTCATTTTATTTACTTCAACCTCTTCGACTACTTTAGTACCTATAAAACTTTTAGGACTTGTTAACCAAATAAATTCGACTCCTTCTTCGATAGCATTTCCAACCTCTCTTGCTGAGCCTGGCATATTCTTGCGATCTCTACGATATATACACTTTACTGAACGTGCCTTTTGCCTTATTGAAGTTCTAACGCAATCCATTGCTGTATCTCCACCACCAATTACAACAACATTTTTCCCCTCTGCATTGAGAGTACCATTATCAAATAATTCTACTTTATCTCCAAGACCTTTTCTATTTGAGGCTGTTAAAAATTCCATTGCTGGAAAGATATTATTCAAATCGTTTCCAGGAATTTCTATTTCTCTTGCTTTATAAACTCCCGTAGCAATAAGAACTGCATCATGTTCTTCCCTTAATTCATAGAGAGTTTTGTTCTTACCTACTTCAAAATTTTGAACAAATTTAATTCCACTTTCCTTTAAAAGTTTTGTTCTTCTCTCAACCACAAATTTCTCAAGTTTAAAATTTGGAATTCCATAAATTAAAAGGCCTCCTGGCCGATCATATCGATCATAAATTGTAACTTGATAGCCTGACTTTCTTAGTTCCTCAGCACAAGCCATCCCAGCAGGACCGGCTCCAATTATTCCTATAGATCTTTTTAGCTCTCTTTTGACTTTTATTGGTTTTACCCATCCTTTTTCCCATGCGGTATCGTTGATATATTTTTCGACAGAACCAATAGTAACTGTACCGTGACCTGACTGCTCTATTACACAATTTCCCTCACATAATCTGTCTTGAGGACAAATCCTACCACAAACCTCAGGCATATTATTTGTGCTTTGAGAAATTTCATAAGCTTCTTTAAGTCTGCCCTCTGCAGTTAACTTTAACCAATCTGGAATATTATTACTTAAGGGGCAATGTATTTGACAAAACGGAACTCCGCATTGTGAACATCTACTTGATTGTTCTTTAGCTTTCTCCGTAATGAATTCATTATAAATTTCATTGAAGTCTTGTTTTCTATTTGAAGTACTTCTTTTAACAGGGGTTTCCTGTTTCAGATCCACGAATTGAAGCATTTTTTTTTTCATAAGATCGTCAAATTAATTAAGAAATAATATAATTAACAGAAATATAAGGTCAATAATCATTACCTATATTTTATAATTCCTTAATTTTTAATGTTTTTTTTTGCATACCTGATATGCATTTTAGAATGACATTAAAAAAACATTCTTCAGAATTATTTCTTTTAAATGCTTGAAGTTCTTTTACTTTCACTGGTGCAGGGTATTACTGAATTTATTCCTGTAAGCTCATCCTCACATTTGGTTTTAATTTCAAAGTTTATTGATTTTGAAGATCAAAGTCTTTTAATTGATGTAAGTCTTCATATCGGATCATTTTTGGCAGTAATCACATATTTCTATAAAGATATAATCAATTTACAAAAAAATAAAAAGTTATTTATCAAATTAGTCATATCTTCTATCCCGATAATGATAGTGGGATATCTTTTAGTTCAAACAAATCTAATAGAGGAATTGAGAAATTTAAAAATTATTGGTTGGATGACTCTAGTTTTTGGTGTTCTGCTCTTTTTAAGTGATAAATTTGATCTAGATAAAAATATCGATAATAATTTTAACTTTAAAAATGCAATTCTTATTGGTTTTTTTCAAATTATATCTTTAGTCCCTGGTGTAAGTAGATCTGGTATTACTATAACGGCTGCAAGATTGTTAAAGTTTAATAGATATGATGCAGCGAAAATTTCATTTTTGTTATCAATACCAACATTAGGTGCTGTTTCAATTTTTGGACTAAATAATATTGTATTCTCTAATGATTTAGATATTTCTTATTTGAATATAACTGCAATAATATTTTCTTATTTTTTTTCTCTTATAACAATTAAATATTTTTTAAAATACATTAAACAGTTCAGTTTAAACTTATTTATTATTTATCGAATGGTTGTAGGAATAATTATATTGTTTTTTGCTTACTTATAATATTATTGTTAGTGCTAATAAGATTAAAAATACGATTATAAAAAAAAGAATTACTGATTTTTGTAAAGAAATATTATTAAAAAAGTTCATCATTATGTTTTATAAGTTTTATTTTAATTTTCAATACATTAATGGTGCGCCTGCTAGGATTTGAACCCAGAGCCTCCTGGTCCGTAGCCAAGCGCTCTATCCAGTTGAGCTACAGGCGCAAAATAATTTTGTTGATAGCATAATATATTGTTTGTATTAATATTTAAATGAATTTTAATTTCATTAATCAGAAAACCAATCTAATAAGTATTTTATTAGCATTTACACCATTATCTTTTATAGCTGGCAACCCCGCAATTAATATAAATATTGTATTAATAGTGATATTTTCATTATTTTTCGATGGAAAGAAAATTTTTAATATCAAATTATTACTTATAGATAAATTAATAATTCTATTCTTTATATTTTCTCTTATAACGGTAGCGGTAAATTCTTTAGAAAGTTATCATTTAGATAAACAAAATATTGATTTAACGATTGTTTATAAAACAATATTTTTTTTAAGATATTTACTGCTTTATTTTGTATTAAGGTTTTATCTTGATAATGATAAACTCAAATTAAATATTTTCTTAATCTCTAGTTCGCTCTGTGTTTTATTTGTATGTTTTGATCTTTTTTATCAACAATTATTTGGTCAAGATATATTTGGTTACAAAATTTCTCATGTTAAATTGTCAGGACCTTTTGGAGCTGAACTAATAGCTGGTTCATATATTCAGAGGTTTTCATTTTTTTTATTTTTTTCAATTTTATTTTTAATCAATTTTAAAAGAAATTTTAATAAAAAATCAATTTTTTTACTTACTGCGATCGTAATTGTCATTTCTTTATTAATTGCAGGCAATAGAATGCCTTTATTGCTATTTCTTTTTTTATTTTTTTTATTTTTTATACTTAATGCAAATCTTCAGAAATATTTTTTTATTGCTTTAGTTTCACTTCCGCTAATATTTTTCTTGTTTATAAAGGATAATGAAAAAGCATTTAATAATTTTCATGGGGCTTATATTCAAATAAAAAATATAACTTATAATTATTTCTATAATTATGAAGAATTTGTTCCAAAAAAAGTTCCTGAACAAATTTACCAATTTAGATCTGGTTTATATACTTGGTCTTTTAATAATAAGATTTTAGGGGGTGGTATAAAATCTTTCAAATTTAATTGCTGGCCTGCTCACGAAAAATTAGGGAGTAAATGGTCATGTGATACACATCCTCATAACTACTATATAGAGATTTTGTCTGAACTTGGTTTAATAGGTCTTTTAATTATCTTAATAATATTTCTTCTTTTAATTTCAAGTTTCACTAAGAATTTTTCTTTTAAAAGAAAATTTGATTATGAAAATGTTGCCTTCCAAATTTTTTTTCTATTACTTTTAGCAGAATTTTTTCCTATAAAATCCTCTGGGAGTTTCTTTTCAACGTTTAATGCAGCTTATATTTTTCTTTTAATGCCAATTTTTGTTGGAATGTCAAAAAAAATAAATAACATATAAGATATAGATATGAAAAAAAATGAAATAGTAATTACCTCCGCAACCAGAACAGCTGTAGGTTCATTAGGAAAGTCATTGCGAAATATTTCAAGTATCGATCTTGGTTCAACTGTTATTTCCAAAGCCTGTGAATTGTCTAGAATCAAATATGAGGATGTAAGTGAAGTTATAATGGGACAAGTATTAACTGGTGGAATTGGTCAAAATCCTGCTCGACAGGCAGCAATGAAATCAGGTGTCCCTAAAGAAATTCCAGCTTATGTCGTAAATCAAGTTTGTGGATCTGGTTTAAGGTCAATAGCTTCAGGCTATCAGTCTCTTAAAAGTCAAGATACAAAAATCATAATAGCTGGTGGTCAAGAAAATATGTCTTTGGCTCCACACGCTATTCATTTGAGAGATGGAAAAAAATTAGGTGATACCGAATTATTAGATACTATGATCAAAGATGGTTTATGGGATGCATTTCATGGTTATCATATGGGTGTTACCGCAGAAAATGTTGCTGAAAAATTTCAAGTGACTAGAGAACAACAAGATAAATTTGCATTAAATTCCCAAGAAAAAGCTCTTAAGGCTCAAAAGGATAAAAAATTTCAAAATGAAATTGTAAACTTAAAAATCAAATCAAAAAAATCTGATTTAGATTTTTATGAAGATGAACATCCAAGAGATGGGATAAACTTAGATGCTTTATCAAGATTAAAACCTGTATTTAAAAAAGATGGTTCAGTAACAGCAGGAAATGCTTCTGGCATTAACGATGGGGCTGCAGCCGTTACCTTGATGACTAGTGAAGAGGCAAATAAAAGAGGTTTGGAGAAACTGGTATCCATTAAATCATGGGCAAGCTGTGGGGTGGATCCAGCTTTGATGGGTACAGGTCCTATCCCCTCATCAAAAAAAGCTTTAGATTTAGCTGGATGGACGGTAAAGGACGTTGACTTGTTTGAAATTAATGAAGCTTTTGCGGCCCAAAGTATAGCAGTTATAAAAACCCTGGCAATTCCTGATGAAAAAATAAATGTAAATGGTGGCGCTATAGCTTTAGGTCATCCGATTGGAGCATCAGGGACTAGAATACTTGTGACACTTGTTCATGAAATGGTGAAAAGAGATGTTAAAAAAGGATTAGCGACTCTTTGTATCGGAGGTGGAATGGGTATTGCAATGTGTGTTGAAAGATAAAATATTGTCTTTTAATGGAACTACCTGTTGTAAATCATCCTGATTATGTAGCTAAAATTAACGATGATAATAAATTCCCTATCAAAAAATTTGGTGCTTTAGCTAATCATCTTTTACAAAATGGTGTAGTAAAAAAATTTCATATTCCTAAAGAATGCTCTGTGGAAACTATGAAAACTTCACATTCTTTAAAATATATAAATGACATTAAAAATAAAACTCTTGATATTAAAGCCCAAAAAAAAATAGGATTTCCTATAAACGATAGCGTGGTTAGAAGATCTTTTGTAGCGACTGGTGGTACAGTCCTTGCAAGTAGACTAGCTCTTGACTCAAAACTTGCTTGTAATACTGCAGGAGGCAGTCACCATGCTACATTTGATTTTGGTGCAGGATATTGTGTTTTTAATGATACCGCTGTGGCTGCAAATTATCTTAGAAATAAAGGATACGCTAAAAATATTTTGATTTTAGATTTAGACGTACATCAAGGTAATGGTAATTCAGAAATATTTCAAAATGATAAAAATGTTTTTACTTTTAGTATGCATTGTGCTTCTAATTATCCTGCAAAAAAATCAAAAAGCGATATAGACATTGAGCTTCAAGACGATATGGAGGACAATGAA
This sequence comes from uncultured Pelagibacteraceae bacterium, assembly GCA_902555185.1. GTDB lineage: Bacteria > Pseudomonadota > Alphaproteobacteria > Pelagibacterales > Pelagibacteraceae > Pelagilacustribacter. Next base: position 8,341 of record CACDSA010000016.1, read on the forward strand.
TATCTTAATATTTTAAATGATAGCCTTAATAAATTAAACCAAAATACTTATGATTTTGTTTTCTATGTTGCAGGAGTTGATATTCATCATGAAGATAGGTTAGGTAAGCTTAAAATAACTGATGAAGGTATTAATAAAAGAGATCAAATAGTAATAGATAACTTCTACTCAAAAAAAATACCTTTATGTGGTGTGCTAGGTGGAGGATATAATAAAAGTTTTGAAAAGCTTGTGGAACTTCATTCTATGTTACACAAAAATTGTGCAAAATATTTCTAGTCGGTCTTGACTTTAGATGGACTAAACTTAGGGACTAAAGCCAAGACTTAAATTAACTATAGTTCTAAAAATTGTTGATAGTAACGTATAAAACTGACGCGCTACATTTTAAGCTGAGGAAGATTTTCAAAAAATTTTAGAGACTCAGGATTTGCGATCGCTTCTTTATTGTTTATTTTTTCGCCATTAATTACCTGTTTTACTGCTAATTCTACAATCTTTCCGCTTTTAGTCCTTGGAATTTCTGGAACTTTAATGATTATTGCAGGCACATGTTTTGGAGAACAATTTTTTCTAATCCTAGATTTGATTAATTTAATTTTTTCATCATCAATATTTTGATCGTTTTTAGTAGTGACAAATAAAATAATTCTGACATCATCCTCGAAGTCTTGGCCTACAACTAGTCCCTCTGTAATAAAATCTATATCTTCTACTTGCTGATAAATTTCAGATGTTCCTATTCTGACTCCACCTGGATTTAATGTAGCATCAGATCTGCCACGCATAATGAATCCGTTCTTATCAGTTCTTTCAATAAAATCCCCATGGTGCCAAATGTTTTCAAATTTTGTGAAATAAGCTTTATGATATTTTTTTCCACCCTCATCTCCCCAAAACTTTACTGGCATTGAAGGAAAAGGTTGTTTAACAACTAATTCTCCTTTCTCTCCATCTGAAGTACTATTTCCATCATCGGTAAAGACATCTACATCAATACCTAAACTTTGTCCTTGGATCTCCCCTTTATGAACATTTGAAAAAAGATTTCCAAGTACTAAACATCCAACTAAATCTGTCCCTCCAGCAATAGAAGCAAGGTGAACATCTTTCTTAATATTGTCATATACATATTTAAAACTTTCCTCTGCTAACGGTGAGCCAGTCGAGGTAATAATCTTAATAGAATTTAAATCTAAATTTTTACTATTATACTTTTCGTTTTTAAGATGATCTATATATTTTGCACTAACACCAAATAAATTAATTTTTTTATTTTGACAATATTCAAGCAGAACATCTATCTTGGGATAAACCGGAGCTCCATCAAAAAGAAAAATTGATGATCCTGTAGCAAGCCCACCTACCAGCCAATTCCACATCATCCAACCAGTTGTTGTGTAATAAAACAACTTTTCATTTTTTCTTATATCACAATGAAGCATGAACTCTTTGTTATGTTCAATTAGCACATTTCCAGTTCCATGCGTAATGCATTTCGGTTTTCCAGTCGTGCCACTTGAAAAAAGAATATAAATTGGATGATTAAATTCAAACCTTTCAAAAGACTCATCTGATTCAACATTTAAAGTATCTTCAAAATCAATAAAATTTTTTAAGTTTTCTTTTTCTTTTTTGTAATAATTATAAACTATTACTTTTTCAATCGATGGGATCTGTTTGATCACTTCATCAACTTTATTTAAAATATTAATTTTTTTCCCATTATAAAAATAATAATCACTTGTAATTAAAACTTTTGGTTCAATTTGTTTAAATCTATCAACCACTCCCTGAACTCCAAAATCTGGAGAACACGATGACCATATAATTCCATTTTTAGCACAGGCTAAAAAACTGATTATGGTTTCTATTTTATTTGGCACATACGCAGCAACCCTATCTCCTTTTTTTAATTTTAACTTTTTAAGATAATTAGAAAATTTACAAACTCTTTCATATAAGTTATTCCAAGTTATATATTCTTCAAAACCTTTTTCAGATAAAAAGTTTATAGCTATATCATTTGATCTTATCTTAAGAATGTTTTCCGCATAATTTAATTTTGAGTCTGGAAAAAATTTTGATTTATTGAAAATTTTATCTTTTTGAATTATTTCTGATCCTTTGTCTCCTATAATTTTCGAGTAATCCCAAAACTTTGACCAGAACTCTTCAGGATTTTTTACTGACCATTCCCACAATTCTTTGAAATCACTTGAGGTTTTGAAATTTATAAAATGACAAAAATCTTGTAAGACAGATTCCTTTTTTAAATTTTGAGAAGGTTGCCAGAGGGGTTTATTCATAAGAACTAATTTAGCTCTTATGAAATTATTTTAATATATATTTTTTTAGAAGAAATTTCTGAACAATATGACCTTGATTGCCTCTGATTTCCCGCTTTTTGAATAAAAAATTAATTAACCATTTCATACTTAATTAGAGCATTTAGACATGACAAAAAGTGGCAAAAAATGTGTCAAAAGTTGAACTATTCAACTAATAAGCGCTATTCTTTCTAGTTTATTATTCAATAACTTTTTTATATGTTCCATCCAGTTTATAATAAGATTTATGGCTCAGAATATTTCAGTTCCAGATATAGGTGATTTTAAAGACGTTGAAGTAATTGAGATTTTAGTAAAACCAGGTGACCAAATAAATAAAAATGATCCAATCGTTACTATCGAGAGTGATAAATCTAGTGTTGAGATTCCATCACCTTCATCAGGCCAAATAAAAGATTTAAAAGTAAAGGTTGGTGACAAAGTTTCAGAAGGTAGTTTGCTTGCTACTATAGAAAATGGCCAAGCTGCTCAAGCTCCAAAAAAAATTAAAGAAACCAATGTTGAAGAAATTAAAGAAAAACCTAAATCTAATGGAAATTTAAATCCTGTAAAACAAGTTAAAAAAGTATTTGCTGAACCTGCTTCTAAAGATGATATTGACCCTGTTGAAACAAATGAATGGATAGAGTCGTTAAATTCAGTAATTGAAAATGATGGAGCTCCTAGAGCAAGTTATCTTTTAAATAAAGTTATAGATCAAGCGTATAAATCTGGATTAGTTCTACCAGATACTAGAACTACTCCTTACATAAATACTATTCCTCCTGAAATAGAAGTTAAATCTCCAGGTGATCAAAATATAGAAAAAAAAATCAGAGCCTACATTAGATGGAATGCTGCTGCTATGGTCGTTAAAGCTAATAAAAAAAGCTCTGAGCTAGGAGGCCATATTGGAACATTTGCATCTGCTGCAACTTTATATGACGTTGGTATGAACCATTTCTGGAGAGCAAAAAATAACAAGTTCGGAGGAGATCTTATTTACTTTCAAGGTCACTCTGCTCCAGGTATGTATGCCAGAGCGTTTTTAGAGGGAAGGATGACTGCAAAACAACTAGATGGATTTAGACAAGAGGTTGCTAAAGGCGGCTTATCTTCTTATCCTCATCCTTGGTTAATGCCAAACTTTTGGCAGTTCCCAACTGTCTCGATGGGCTTAGGACCAATTATGGCAATCTATCAAGCACGTTTTTTAAAATATCTTATTAATAGAGGTTTAGTTAAAGATGAAGGAAGAAAAATTTGGGTTTTCCTTGGAGATGGTGAAATGGATGAGCCAGAGTCATTGGGTGCAATAGGTTTAGCTGCAAGAGAAAAATTAGATAACTTAATTTTTGTTATCAATTGTAATCTTCAAAGATTGGACGGACCTGTTAGAGGTAACGGTAAAATTATTCAAGAATTAGAAGGAAGCTTTAGGGGAACCGGTTGGAATGTAATAAAAGTTATATGGGGATCTTATTGGGATCAATTATTAGCAAAAGATAAAACGGGTTTACTAGTAAAAAGAATGAACGAATGTGTTGATGGTGAATATCAAGCTTTTAAGGCTAAAGGTGGTGAATATGTACGAAATAATTTTTTTGGAAAATATCCAGAACTTAAAGAGCTAGTTTCTTCAATGACAGATAAAGATATTTGGAGACTTAATAGAGGTGGACATGATCCACACAAAGTTTATGCAGCTTACCATGCTGCGATGCAGCATACAGGGACTCCTACAGTAATACTTGCAAAAACAATTAAAGGTTATGGAATGGGTAAATCAGGAGAGAGTATCAATACTACTCACCAACAAAAAAAGTTAGATGAAGAGGATTTACTTTATTATAGAGATAGGTTTGGAGTGCCCCTTACGGATAAACAAGTTAAAAATATTGAATACTATAAACCTAGCGAAAATTCAGAAGAAATTAAGTACTTAAAGGAAAAAAGAATTAAGCTCGGTGGTTTTATTCCAGAAAGATCCTCTTTTGCAAAAGTAATTAAGGCTCCTCCAAAAGATATTTTTGATAATTTTATGAAATCTACGGGGGATAAAGAAATGTCTACAACAATGGCTCTTGTTAGAATGTTAACTGCTTTACTACGAGATAAAAATTTATCACCTAGACTCGTGCCAATAATACCGGATGAAGCAAGAACTTTTGGAATGGAAGGATTCTTTCAGAAAATTGGAATTTACGCTCATGAAGGACAGAAATATGAACCTGTTGATTCAGAGCAATTAAGCTCATATCGAGAGGATAAAAGTGGCCAAGTATTAGAAGAGGGAATAAACGAGTCTGGCGCTATGTCTTCTTGGATCGCTGCTGGAACTTCTTACACCAACCATGATTTAGAGATGATACCAATTTATATTTTTTACTCTATGTTTGGTTTTCAAAGAGTTGGTGATCTTGCATGGGCAGCAGGCGACTCCCAAGCTAGAGGTTTTTTGATTGGAGCAACTGCAGGAAGAACTACTTTAGCTGGTGAAGGACTTCAGCACCAGGATGGTCATAGTCATTTGTTAGCATCCAATATACCAAATTGTGTAAGTTATGACCCTACATTTGCTTATGAAATGGCAGTCATACTTCAGGATGGTCTTAAAAGAATGCATGAGAAAAAAGAGAATATTTTTTATTATATTACTGCAATGAACGAAAACTACACTCATCCTCAAAAGCCAAAAGGAAGTGATAATGGAATCTTAAAAGGGATGTATTTATTTAAAGAAAATAATAATAAAGGTAAAACAAAAGTACAACTACTCGGTTCAGGAACAATCTTAAGGGAAATAATTTCAGCATCAGAAATATTATCAAAAGAATATGGTATCGATTCTGATGTATGGAGTGTAACAAGTTTCAATGAATTAAGAAAAGATGGAATGGAATCTGAAAGATGGAATTTGTTAAATTCAAATAAAAAAAAGAAGTCATATGTAGAAAAATGTTTAGAAAAAAGAGATGGTCCTATTATTGCTGCGTCTGATTATACAAGAGCATTTTCTGATCAAATAAGGCCCTACACAGAAAAACCATTTTATTCTTTAGGGACAGATGGTTATGGAAGAAGTGATACCAGAAAAAATTTAAGAAAGTTTTTTGAGGTTGATAAAGAACATATTGTTGCTTACACTTTAAGTGCATTAGCAAAAGAACAATTAATAGGTTCTGAACAAGCTGAGAAAGCAATTAAGAAATATAATATCGATAAAGATAAAGAATTTCCTGCAAACTTATAATTATGTCTGATCTTAAAATTACAGTTCCTGACATGGGTGATTTTAAGAATGTAGAAATTATTGAAGTTCTTGTTAAAGAGGGTCAAACAATTAATAAAAATGACTCTTTAATTACTCTTGAAAGTGATAAATCTAGTGTTGAAGTTCCATCTACACATTCAGGAACCATTGATAAAATTAATGTTAAAGTCGGTGATAATGTGAATCAAGGTGATCTCATTTTAACTTTGAAATCATCTGAAAAAGTTGAACAGGTAAAAGAGCCTGTCGCAAATACTCCAGAAAAAAAAACAAAAGTAGAAGAAGTTCAACCTAAGAAGATTAAAACTCCTCCGCCTGTAGCTGTTAAAACTACAAAAACAGGGACAAAGTCAGCTAGTCCTAAGGTAAGAAAATTTGCAAGAGAATTAGGGGCGAACGTATTAGAAATTCCTGGTTCTCAAAGATTAGGAAGAGTTTCAGAAGAAGATGTAAAAGAATTTGTTCGATCACAAGTAACTGTCAACAAAGGAGCTGTTGAGAAAAAAGAATATAAAGAAGAGTTTTCTCACGAGGAATTTGGTCAAATAGAAATAAAGGAAATTTCTAGAGTAAAAAGATTATCTGGTCCACACTTAGTAAGGTCTTGGACTGAGATCCCACATGTTACTCAACACGATGAAGTAGACGTAACTGAGATGGAACAATTTAGATCATCATTATATGACTATTACTCTGGTGATGTAATTAAGGTAACCCCGTTAGCATTTATAGCCAAGGCTTTAGTTAATGCTTTAAAAGAGTTCCCAAATTTTAATGCTTCTATTGATCCAAATCAAAATAAAATTGTATATAAAAAATATTTTCACATAGGTTTTGCAGTTGATACTCCTCATGGATTAATGGTGCCTAAAATCAGAGATGTGGATCAAATGAGTATAAAAGAAATTGGAGAAAATTTAAAAAAAACTAGTAAGCTTTGTAGAGAATTGAAGATTGATAAAAAAGAGTTTTTTGGTGGCTCGATGACAATTTCAAGTTTAGGGGGGATAGGTGGAACCTTCTTTACTCCAATAATTAATCCACCAGAGGTAGCTATTCTTGGGGTAGGAAAAACTTTCGACAGACTAGTGAAAATAAAAGAAAAAATAGTTTCAAGAAAAATACTCCCACTTTCTTTATCTTACGATCATAGAATAATTGATGGAGCTGAAGGGGCTAGGTTCTGTCTTTATCTTGGTAAATGCCTTGGCAAAGATTTTGCTTTCAAGCTTGCTGTATAGATCAAATTAAATTAGTAAGGATCATGAAAAATAATTTGATCCCTATATCGTGTGCTCTTACATGTTCTTTTCTTTGGGGTACAACTTTTGTTGCTCAAGACACAGGAATGGATTTCATTGGCCCTTATACGTTTTGTGCAGTTAGATTATTTTTAGGATTTCTAGGTTTATTACCCTTTTTTCTATATTTTGAATTCAACAAAATTAAAAAAAAGAATTTTAATTTTAAGAAAGTTTTTGTCTTAACATTAATAATCGGATCAATATTTGGAATGGCAAATATACTCCAGCAGGTTTCTCTTCTTTATACAGATATTGCTAACTCTGCAGTCTTTACTGTGCTTTATGTTGTCATAGTACCGTTAATTTCATATTTTATTTTTTCAATTAAAATTCATCCATCTATTTGGCCTTCCGTTACACTCTGTTTAATAGGGGGATTACTTCTAAGTGAAATTAAAAACTATGATGTAAGATTTGGTGACTCACTGGTTATAATTGGTGCATTTTTTTGGGCTTTCCATATAATTTTTATTTATAAAATCTTAAAAGTTTTTAATTTTCCAATAGCTATCGCAGCTTTTCAATGTTTAGTTGCTGGTATATTTTGTTCGTTCCCTGCTTTAACTTTTGAAACAGTGACAATTGAATTAATTTCAAAAGAAATTACAGAATTGCTTTACGCAGGAATTTTATCAAGTGGAATTGCTTTTATGCTCCAAGCCTATGCTCAAAGAGTTTTATCACCTGCATCAGTAGCTATTATATTTTCACTTGAGGGAGTATTTGCTTCAATTTTTGGATGGATACTTTTAGATCAGTTTTTAAGTGAAACAAAAGTTTTTGGTATAATGATTATTTTGTTGGCAGTAATATTTTCACAATTGATACCAATTTATGGTAAAAAAAATTATGGACGAATCTAATAAAGGATTTATGAAACATCTCGGTGGGTTAGAGCTAAAAAAAATTAGCAACACTCAATATGAATTTACAGTAATGGTGAAAGAAATACATTTGAACACTGGTAAAATCGCTCATGGTGGTTTCCTCTCTTCTATTGCTGATACAGGGATGGGAACTGCAGCACATAGAGTTGCTGGCGACAAAAGATGTGTAACAATTAATTTGGATATGAAATTTATCTCAGTAGGCCAACTTGGTGATAAACTTATTGGTAAAATAAAAATACTGAAAAAAACTAAAACACTAGTTTTTATTTCTTGTGAAATTTGTAATTCAAGCGACATAGTAGCCTCTGCAAGTGGAACTTGGAAAATATTACAGTAGTATTTAATGAAATTAAAAACTGTCTTCGTTTCGATATTATTTATTTTTATTTCAATAAAAAGTGCATCGGCTAATTTTTTTAATAACATAACTGATTTAATAGAAAACAACTATGAAAGTCTTAGATATGGTATTTCTGTAGCTGATGTTAATAACGATGGCACTTATGAATTTATAGTAGCAGGTTTTGGAAGTGAAAATTTAGCTTTGACATATAAAAACAATAAATTAATAAATATTGTGGATGATGCCAAGTTTACAGACAGAAGAAGTTTTACTATTGGTGTAGCTGCATGCGATATAGACTCAGATGGTTACGAAGAGATTTATTTTTTAAATACTGATACTTATAGCGGTGAAAAGAAATATTCCGACCGATTAATAGATCTAAAAAATAATAAATTTTTTGATATTTTTGAACAAAAGAAAAATCAAATAGATTTAAACTTCACAGCAGGTCGCTCCGTTGTTTGTGTAGATAGAAAAGGAAATGGTAAATATGGTATTTATGTTGCTAATTATGGTGGTCCAACGAGATTTTATGAAAATTTTAAAGGAAAAATTAAAGATAGAGCGGCAGAATTTGGCTTGGATAAAATAACTGGCGGAAGGGCAGTTGTTGCAGGCCATATATTATCAGACAATATTGATATTTTTGCAGCTAATGAAAGAGGTATCAACTTTTTGTACAAAAATGTTGATGGTACTTTTTATGATGTAGCATCCGGGTATAATATTTTAGACCCTTATGAAAATGGAAGAGGGACAGCATTAAGTGATGTTTTGTACAGAGGTCAATTGGATATTGTAAGTGGAAATTGGGATGGAGAACATCGTATTTTTATAAAAAAAGAAAATTCATTTATAGACATTGCCGATAGCAATTTTAAAAGGCCATCTAAAATTCGAACAGTAATCGCAGCTGATTTTGATAATGACGGATATGACGAAATATTTCTT
>CACDSA010000017.1 GCA_902555185.1 uncultured Pelagibacteraceae bacterium
TCAATAGCTATTTTGGATTTCTCTAAAATTTCTATCGTTTTTCTTCCAACATTTCCTGAGGCGCCAATAATTGCAAAATTCATAATTTGTTACTTTATTTCAATTTTGCGATGATTGCATCACCCATCTCTGTTGTAGAAACCTCTTTCATATTTTTAGACATTATATCTTTTGTTCTTAAACCATCGTCTAAAACACTCTGAACAGCATTATCAAGTTGATCTGCCTCTTTTCCAAGGTCCAAGGAATACCTTAATGCCATAGATAAACTTAAAATAGTAGCTATCGGATTAGCAATATTTTTTCCCTCGATATCAGGAGCAGAACCATGAACTGGTTCGTATAATGATCTAATTCTTCCGTTTTTATCTTTTGCACCTAATGATGCAGAAGGTAAAAGTCCTAAGGAACCTGTAAGCATTGCTGCCTCGTCTGATAACATATCTCCAAATAAATTGTCTGCTAAAATAACGTCAAATTGCTTTGGATATCTTAAAAGTTGCATCGCACAGTTATCAGCTAACATATGATTTAGCTCGACCTTTTTAAATTCTTTATCCTTAATAGCCTGCACCTCTTCTCTCCATAAAATACCTGCCTCCATGACATTTGATTTTTCGCAGGATGTAACTTTATTTTTTCTTTTTTTTGCCAAATCAAATGCAACACGTGCTATCCGGTGAATTTCTGAAGTAGTATATGAGTGGGTATTAATACCTTTTCTTTGGTTATTTTCCATTGGTTCAATCCCACGCGGTTCACCAAAATAAATACCACCGGTTAATTCCCTTACAATCATTATATCTAACCCTGAAACTATTTCTGGTTTAAGAGTTGAAGAATCAACAAGTTGTTTAAAGCAAATAGCTGGTCTTAAGTTAGCGAATAACTTTAATTCTTTTCTAAGTTTTAACAGAGCTCTCTCAGGTTTTTTTGAAAATTCCAAATTATCCCATTTAGGTCCGCCACAAGCACCTAATATTACTGCATCAGATTCCAAAGACTTATAAAAAACCTCATCAGTAATTGGAACTTTATTTGCGTCAATAGATGCGCCGCCAATTAATTCTTGGCTTAAAACAAAATCTAAAGATTTTGTTTTATTCATCCATTCAAGTATTCTTCTTACTTCTGCAACCACCTCAGGGCCTATACCGTCACCAGGTAAAAGCAATATTTTCCTAGTCTTATTAGCCATTATTTATAACCCAAGGTTTTGTGGATTGTAGTTTTTTTTCGTAGTCGTCTATGCTAGAAATTTTTTCCATTGAAAGCGCTATATCATCTAGACCCTCCATCAAACATTTCTTTTTAAATGGATCAAGCTCAAAATTTGTAACTTTGTTTCCATATTTTATTTCTTGCTTCTCTAAACTAATTTCAATTTCCTCTTTCCTCTTTGAATATTCAGCTAGTTCGATCACAATTTTATCATCAATCTTGATTGGAAGAATTCCATTTTTAAAACAATTATTGTAAAAAATATCTGCAAAACTGGCACTTATTACGCACTTTATACCAAAATCAGATAAAGCCCATGGTGCGTGTTCTCTTGATGACCCGCATCCAAAATTTTTTCCTGCTAAAAGAATTTTTGATTTATCGTAAGGTTCCCTATTTAGAATGAAATCATCATTCCTTTTACCGTTTTCATCATAACGCATTTCATAAAATAAACTTTTTCCTAAACCTGTTCTTTTAATGGTTTTTAGAAATTGCTTTGGGATAATCATATCTGTATCAATATTTTGTAGTGATAAATATGATGGTATTGATCTTAAATTATTAAACTTTTCCATACTATATTTCTCTTACATCAGTTAGATGCCCTTTGATTGCTGCAGCAATGGCCATCCCTGGGCTTACTAAGTGTGTTCTTCCTCCACGACCTTGTCTACCTTCAAAGTTCCTATTTGATGTTGAAGCACATCTTTCTTTAGGTTTTAATTGATCTGGATTCATGCCTAAACACATTGAACAACCAGGCTCTCTCCATTCAAAACCTGCTTCTTTGAAAATTTTGTCGATTCCCTCTTTTTCAGCTTGCTCTTTAACTAATCCAGATCCTGGAACAACCATAGCGCTAACATTATCTGCAATTTTTTTGCCTTTTAAAAGATCTGCAGCCAATCTTAAATCCTCTATTCTTCCGTTTGTACAGCTTCCTATAAAAATCTTGTCAATTTTTATGTCTGAAATTTTAGTATTTGCTTTTAATCCCATATAATCAAGAGATCTTTTCATGGCCATTTTTCTATCCTCGTTACTTTCATTTTCTGGATCTGGTACAACACCAGTAACTGGTGATACATCTTGAGGTGAGGTACCCCAAGTAACAAGTGGTTCTATATTTTTGCCATCAATATTTACCTCTTTATCAAATTTGCAGTCTTTGTCTGAATACAAAGTCTTCCAAAATTCTACAGCTTTAGTCCAATTTTCACCTTTTGGCGACATTGTTTTACCTTTTAAATAACTAAATGTTTTTTCATCTGGTGCGATTAATCCAGCTCTTGCACCTGCTTCAATGGTCATATTACAAACGGTCATTCTCTCTTCCATACTTAAGTTTTTAATCACATCGCCAGCAAATTCAACTACATATCCAGTTCCACCCGCAGTTCCAATCGTACCAATAATTTTTAAGATTACATCTTTTGCAGTAACTCCCTTTGGTAAATTGCCATTAACGTTTATTCTTAAATTTTTTGATTTCTTTTGCATTAAAGTTTGTGTCGCAAGAACGTGCTCAACTTCAGATGTTCCTATTCCAAAAGCTAATGCACCGAATGCTCCGTGTGTAGCAGTATGGCTGTCGCCGCATACAATTACTGTACCTGGCTGAGTAAAACCTTGTTCAGGTCCTATAATATGGACTATGCCTTGACGCTTATCATTAACATCAAAAAGTTCTACTCCAAAGTCTTTACAGTTTTTTCTCAATGTTTCTACTTGAATTCTAGAGTCCTCATCGTTTATACCTTTTGACCTGTCAGTTGTAGGAACATTGTGATCAGGCACTGCAAGAGTTAATTCTGGTCTTCTGACTTTTCTTTTTTGCAATCTGAGTCCTTCAAAAGCTTGGGGACTCGTAACTTCATGGACTAAATGTCTATCAACATAAATTAACGACGTTCCATCGCTCTGTTCATGAACAAGATGGTTTTCCCATATCTTATCGTATAGAGTTTTAGACATTAAATTTTATTTTTTTTCGCTAGTTAGCTTTTCAGCTTTAGCTTTGACTTTTGGAGCCTCTTTTTTAACTTCTTCAACTTTAGTCTCTTGCGTAGCAGGCTCGATTGGTTTTACTTTTGGCTCCTCTGGCTTCACTGAAACATCGACACCAATTTTCTTTTTAATTTTTTCAGCAATTCTTGCAGATTTTCCTTTTCTATCTCTCAAATAATAAAGTTTAGCTCTTCTCACTTTTCCGGATCTAATTACTTTAATTGAGTCAACATTAGGACTATAAAGTGCAAAAGTTCTTTCTACACCCTCACCAAATGAAATTTTTCTTACAGTAAACGAAGAATTTATATCTCTATTTTTTTTAGCAATACAAACACCTTCAAAATATTGAATCCTCTCTCTTTTACCTTCTATAATTTTAACACCCACTTTGATTGTATCCCCTGGAGAAAAGTCTGTAATTTTTTTATTAGCAACTATCTTTTTTATTGCTGCCTTATTTATGTCTTCAATGTTTTTCATTTTTTTTCTCTAAATATTTTTTCCAAAGATCGGGTCTCTGGCGACGTGTTATAGCCTCAGATTGAGATAAACGCCACCCTTTTATTTTGGCGTGATCTCCCGAAAATAAGACCTCTGGTGGACTTTTACCTTCCCATTCTCTTGGTTTAGTATATTGAGGGTATTCTAAAAGATAATTTTCGAAACTTTCTTCTTTGACAGAGTCTTTGTTTCCAAGTACTCCAGGTAATAATCTAATTAAAGCGTCAACTAATACAAAAGAAGCTGGTTCACCACCAGATAAAACGAAATCGCCTAAACTATATTCTTCAATGTTTCGTGTCTCTAGGAGCCTTTGATCAACACCTTCAAAATGACCACAGATAAGGTTTAAATTTTTCTCTTTACTCAATGATCTAGCAACTTTTTGATCAAATTTTTTTCCTCTTGGTGATAAGTAAATAATTTTTTCTCCTTTATTTATATTCTTATCAAGAGCTGATGCTAATATATCAGGACGTAAAAGCATTCCACTTCCTCCTCCAAAAGGAGTGTCGTCTACTGTACCGTGATTATCTTTCGAATATTCTCTAATATTTATTACTTTCAAATTCCAAATTTTGTTTTCCCTCGCCTTTTTAAATATTCCAATGTCTAAAGGACCAGGAAACAAATCTGGATATAAAGTAAAAATTTTTACTTCTAGCATCTCTAATTACCTTATGGTTAAGCCTTTTTCTCTTCCTTCTTTGGTTCTTCCTTTTTAGCTTCTGCTTTAGGTTGTTCCTTCTTTGGCTCTTCCTTTTTAGCTTCTGCTTTAGGTTGTTCCTTCTTTGGCTCTTCCTTTTTAGCTTCTGCTTTAGGTTGTTCCTTCTTTGGCTCTTCCTTTTTAGCTTCTGCTTTAGGTTGTTCCTTTTTAGGATCTTCTTTTTTTGCTTCAGCTTTTTGATCTGGCTTTTTACCTTCAGCTGCTGGAGCGTCTTTTTTAGTTTCTTCTTTTTTATCTCCTTCAGCTTTTTTTCTATCTTTTTTTGGTATTGCCTTTTGAGGATTGTTTCCAGGTTTTGGCATCGGTATTAACTGCACCTCTCCTAGTAATCTAGAAACTCTCATTGTTGGCTGAGCTCCTTTACTCATCCAATATTTTACTCTTTCTGCTTCTACTTTTATTCTTTCCTTTTTATCTTTCGGAAGTAACGGATTGTAAGAGCCAATTTTTTCAATAAATTTTCCATCTCTTGGGTATCTACTGTCGGCAATTACAATTTTGTAAATGGGTCTTTTTCTTACACCACCCATTGATAGTCTTATTCTTAACATTTTACACCTTTCATTTTAGTTGATTAAGCATTTCATCTGGGATCACCCCCGATGGAATTTTTTTTCCTTGAGACATCTTTTTCATCATGTCTGACATCATTTTAAATTGTTTTAAAAGTTTATTAATTTTTGAAACATCTACACCTGCTCCTTTAGAAATTCTTTTACGTCTTGATCCACTAATAATTTTTGGATTTTCTCTTTCATTTTTAGTCATTGATAAAATAATTGCTTCATTCTCTACTAACATTTTTTCATCTATATTAGCTTGATCCATTTTTGCTTTCATTTTATTCACTCCTGGCAACATAGACATAACTCCTTCCATTCCACCCATTTTTTTCATTTGCCTTAACTGGGAAAGATATGAGTCCATTGTGAATATTCCTTTTTTTAATTCATCTTCTGTTTCTTTAATTTTTTCTTCACTTAAATCTTGTTGAGCTTTTTCTACTAAAGTTACAACATCGCCCATTCCCAAGATTCTGTTAGCTAATCGGTCAGGGTGAAAAAGTTCAAGATCGGTGATTTTTTCTCCAACACCAATATACTTAATTGGTTTACCAGTTACATGTTTCATGCTTAATGCTGCACCACCTCGAGCATCACCATCAACTCGAGTAAGAATAATTCCAGAAAGGTTAATAGCGGTGTCAAATTCTTTTGCAACATTTACAGCAATTTGTCCTGTTAATGCGTCGGCTACTAAAATTGTTTCAGCTGGTTTTGTAATATCTTTTATTTGCTTAATCTCAGACATCATGGGTAAATCTATTTGGGTTCTTCCTGCCGTATCAAATATAATAACATCTGAGCCATTAAGGTTAGCCGCATTTAGCGCTCTTTTGGTAATGTCTATAGGTTGTTGCTTTTCAACAATAGGTAAACATTGAATTCCATTTGCTTCTGCAAGTAATTTAAGTTGTTCTTGAGCAGCTGGCCTATAAACATCTAAACTAACTACCATCACTTTTTTTTTATAATTTTTCTCTATATTTTTTGCTAACTTTGATGCAGACGTAGTTTTACCTGAACCCTGTAATCCAACTAATAAAAGTGAAACTGGTGGTACAGCTTTGAAGTTAAGCTCTTCATTTTTAGAACCTAAAATATTAACTAGTTCATCATAAACAATTTTAATTATCATCTGGCCAGCAGATGTTGATTTTATAATCTCTTTACCAATGGCTTTTGGTTTTACATTAGCTATAAATTCTTTAGTAACAGGAAGAGCTACATCAGCTTCTAGTAAAGCTAATCGTATCTCTTTTAAGCCAGAGTCAACTTGCTCCTCTGTCAATGAAGGAGCACTTTTTAGCTTAGAAAAAATACTTTCTAATTTATTTGTTAAATTTTCAAACATTTTTATAACACCCAACACCTATCGCACTAGTGGGCGAACCTTCGCTGACTAGTGTCGACACTCTTGTTTTAAGAGCACCGCAAAAACATGTGTATTTGCGGAAAGTTTGTGGAAACTACAATTTGGGGTTTTAAAAGTCAATGAATAATTATACTAATCAATTATGGCAACGATTAACGCATATAAAATGGATGGATTAGGTAATGATTTCATTATTATCGATAGGAGATCAAATTCAATCAACTTGACCAAAGATAAAATTATTGAGTTAGGAAAAAGGAGTAGTATTGGTTTTGATCAAATAATTTTTATAGAAAAAGAAGAAGAGAATTATTTTCCGATAACAATTTTTAATTCTGACGGAGGTGAAGTAAGTGCTTGTGGAAATGGTTCGAGATGTGTTGCGTATCTTTTGAGTAAAAATTTAAATGTTAACCAAATTAAACTAAAAACAAATAATCGTAGTCTTAATGCTAAGATTGTTGGAAATTTAATGGTAGAGCTTGAAATGGGAAAACCTTTATTTAATTTTGAAGATATTCCGTTATCAAAAACAGTAAATCCTGCTGACGTTTCGCTAAATGTAAAAGGTGAAATATTTAATGGTGGATTTTGTCTAAACGTGGGAAACCCCCATATAGTTTTTTTCGTAGATGATTGTTTTAAACACGATTTGAAAGAAATAGGACCTTTGATTGAAAATCATGAATTATTTCCCGAAAAAACAAATGTAACATTTGCTCAAGTTTTAGATAAAAGAAATATTTTAGTAAATGTTTGGGAAAGAGGCGCTGGGCTTACTAAAGCATGTGGAACAGCAGCTTGTGCGACTGCTGTTACTGGAAACAAAAAAAAATTAGTTGAAAACAAAGTTGCTATTAAATTTAAAGAGGGAGTCTTAAATATAGTTATAGATGAAAAAAGTAATATATTTATGACTGGGCCGGTGTCAGAAATAAAGAGTATAAAAGTAGAAATATAAAATGGGAATTTTCGATAAGTTTAAATCAGGACTTGGAAAAAGTTCATCGAATCTTTCAGACGGATTTAAAAATATTTTTTCAAAAAAAAAGATTGATTCAACTATTCTTGAAGAATTTGAGGAATTACTCATTTCATCTGATGCTGGTGTTGATGTGGCTAAAGAACTTAGGAAAGAATTTGAGAGCTTAAAAGTTGATAAAAAATTAGAAGATCATAAAGAGATTTTGAAACTCTTAGCTGATAAATTAGCAATAAGTCTACAAAAGTACGAAAAAGATTTAAGCCTAATGGGAAATGCAAAATCTGCTGTAATCGTTGTGTCTGGTGTGAACGGCGTTGGAAAAACGACTAGTATTGGAAAACTTGGGAAATATTTTAAAGATAATAATAGATCCGTCGTCTTTGGAGCTGCCGATACTTTTAGAGCAGCAGCCATAGATCAACTACAAGTTTGGGCTGCAAAAGTAAAAGTAGATATAATTAAGTCAGAAATTAATAGCGATCCGGCTTCAGTTGCTTTTAAAACTGCTGAATTTGCAAAAAAAAATGAAATAGATATTGCGTTGATTGATACAGCAGGAAGGCTGCAAAATAAAAAAAATCTAATGGAAGAATACAAAAAAATTATCAATGTCTTGAAAAAAATTGATGAGTCTTTTCCAAACGAGGTAGTTCTAGTTCTTGATGCAACTACTGGCCAAAATGCATTAAATCAAGTTGAAGAGTTTAGTAAAATACATAATTTAACAGGGCTTATAATTACAAAACTTGATAGCACTGCAAAAGGCGGGGTAGTCCTTGCTATTTGTAAGAAATATAATTTACCTATTGTTGCAATCGGGATGGGAGAAAAAGAAGATGACTTACAACCTTTCAATGCTGAATATTTTTCAAAAGCTCTTTTAGGTATTGAAACCTAAAAACTTCCTCAAAGCATTCATTAGTTGATCATTAAATTCCATCATGTGATCATCGTTATCGGAAAAGTAACTAAATTTTGGGTTATTGGCCTTCTCAAATAATTCTACACCCATTTTAAAAGGTACAACATCATCTTTCTTACCGTGCATAACCAAAATAGGAATAATTATATTTTTGATTTTTTTTAAAGAGTCATATCTATCTTTTATTAATAGATCGATTGGCAAATAAGGGTAATAAATTTTTGCCGCATCAGCGATCGAAGTAAAAGGAGACTCTAAAACAACTCCTGAAAAAGAGTTATCCTGGCCTAATTCTGTAGCAACACCAGTACCTAATGACTCCCCATATAAAATTATATTTTTATTTTCAATTCCAGTATTGTTAAGCCAATCAACTGATTTTCTGGCATCTTTATACAAATTTTTCTCTGATGGTTTGCCTGGATTGCCGCTAAACCCTCTCCATGAAATAATAAGAATATTTACATCTAATTTATATAGTTCATTAAGCTTATGCACCCTATTTGTGAGATCGCCTGCATTACCATGGAAATATAAAATTGTTTTATATTTTTTTAAGTCTTTTTCCAAAAACCATGATTTAAGTTTGATATCTTTATCAACCTCAATAAAAACTTCTTTATATTCAAATTGAATTTCATCTCCCGTGTAGTTATTTTCACTTGGGTGATAAAGTAATTTTCTTTGGTACAAATAAGTAAAAAGTACAATTACAATGTAAGCTAATATAATTGATGATAAAGCTAAATAAAGATACTTCATACTTTTTTTCTAGCGAAATAAACTCCAGTAAAAACCAGTAAGCCACCCAAATAATGAAAGCTAAGAAGAGGTTCCTCAAAAATTATAATTCCAAAAATAGATCCATAGACTGCAAATAAATATAAAGTAAACCCGGCAAAGGATGCGCCTACATATTTTTGTAACCGAGTATATAAAGAGAAAGCTATTATACTGGGAGAGATAGCAGCAAATACAATCCAGAACAAAAATGTCTGATTATAGTTTGTCTTGGCAAAGTAAATATTTTCTAAAACAAAAAATGGGAAAAGTGAAATAAATCCAAACATTGCGATTAAAGTAAATCGAGCCATTAAACTAAATTTTGATTTCCAATTTAATAAATAAATTGAGTAAAGAGCCCAACCTAAAGCTGCACCTAAAACCCATAAGTCACCTCTTGTAAAATTTAAGTTGATTAAAAAATCTAAATTTCCTTTAGATATAATTGTAAAAACACCTGAAATGCAAATTAATAAGCCCATTATCCTAAAAAAATTAATTTTTTCTTTAAAGAATAAAATTGTTAAAAAAATTATTATTACTGGTGAAGAAGTATAGATTATTCCAATATTTGCCATTGTTGTTGTCATGCCTGCAAGATTTGGAAAAGCCCCACATATACCACAACCCATTGAGCCTAAGAAAAAAAGCTTAAAAAACTCTTTATTAAAATTTTTTTTATTTTTTAAGATTTCGTTAAAAAAAAATGGAAATAATAAAATGAATACAGTAAACCATCGCCAAAATGCTAGAGAAATAGGAGGTACTGACTCAACGCCACCTCTTGCTACAATAGTGTTTGTGGCCATAAAAATTGGCTGGATTAACAAAAGTAAATAAGGAGCGTAAGGATTATTTTTTGTCAATGAAGGCTTCATAGAACATCATTACAATTACCATACCCATTAAAATATAAACAGGAAGCACATCAAAAAATCCTATCATCATTGACCTGGTTAATGTTGTGGCTAAACCAATTAAAAAAAAGGTACATAGACCAACGCCAATTATTATTGTAATTTTATCCTTCATCTCTACAATTTTTCTCAAGCCAGTTAGCCGTACCTAAAAATCTTAAATCATCAAGTTTATCACCAACCAACTGAACTCCTAATGGTAAGTCATTTTCACCTGTAAGTAAAGGTAATGAAATTGTGGGCAAACCAAGATAAGTCCAGATTTTTTGGAAGTCCGCACTTCCAGTAGATTTTAATCCTTTGTCAGCAACTCCACTTGATGATGGAGTTATAATTCCGTGGTAATCTTCAAAAACTTCTTTATAGGACTCATAACTTTGTTTCATAAAATCTGAAGCATCGCCATATTCTTTTGCTGAATATTTTAATCCTCTAGAGATAGCTTCTCTCATTTCTTTTGAAAGTTTAGTTTTATCTTTTTTATAGTAAACTTGAAAATTATTTGCCATATCAACTTCATGAATGATTTGATGAAACTTTGGTATATCGTCAAAGTATGACGGTGTATCAAAAACCTCTATGTTTTTTTTTAAGTTTTTAATTAAAAATTCAAAAGCTTGCTGTGATTTTTTATTTATATTTTTCCAATTTTTCGTTTTATAAAAAATAAACTTTGGATCAAAAACTGGTCCTTTCTCACATTCCTGAATCATGTTATCAGCAGCAAAATAAATTGTTGAAGGATCATGTAAATCTTTTCTAATTAGTGATTTAGCTAATAATGCAACATCTTTCACACTTTTACCAAATACTCCCATTGTATCTAGTTTATCTGAAACTTTTAAAACACCGTTTCTAGAGATTAATCCATACGAGGGTTTATATCCAACTACACCACAATATGATGCTGGCCTGATTACTGATCCTCCAGTTTGAGAACCCACAGATAAAGGTGCCATATGAGCTGCAACTACTGCTGCAGATCCACTTGATGATCCTCCTGGTGTTCTTGAATAATCATTAGGATTTTTTGTTTTAGATGGATGTATATATGCAAGTTCACAAGTAACAGTTTTACCCATGATAATTGCCCCTGAATTTTTTAATAAGTTTACAATTTCCGAATCTTGTGAATTAGACATTTTTTTTCTAAAGACTGTCCCACATTCGGTTGGCATATCATACGTACCTATAATATCCTTAATTGCAACTGGCATTCCGTGCAATGGCCCTAGAGGTTTTCCAGATTTTCTATAAGTGTCAGCTTCTTCAGCTTTTTCTAATAAAAGTTTTTTGTCCAAAAATTGCCAAGCCTGGACATCTTTTTCAAATTTTTTAATTCTATCTAAGTAAGCTTTGCAAAGATCTAAAGAAGAAATTTCACCAGAATGAAGTTTTTGCGATAAATCGTAGGCACTTAAAGATGTAACGTCTATCATTTAAATTGTTAATTAGCGAATAATGTATCTGGCAACCAAAGAGCTATTCCTGGAAATAGATACATTAAAAACATGGCAAATATAACAATACCAAGGAAAGGCATAATTCCTCTAAATATTTCCATTAACTCTACATTTTTAGATTGGACACCTTTTAAATAGTAGGCGGACATTGCCATCGGCGGTGTTAAAAATGAAGTTTGTAAATTCAAAGCGATAAGCATTGCGAAAAAATAAGGATTTACCTCGAAGAAAGCTACTAAAGGTAAAAATATCGGAACAAATATAATTAAAATTTCCGTCCACTCCAGTGGCCAACCTAATAAGAAAATAATTATTTGTGTGATTACTAAGAATTGCCATGGTTGTAAATTCATTGATTTAAAGAAATGCTCAAAAACTTCATGACCACCTAAGTAAGAAAAAACAGATGCGAAAGTCCAAGAGCCAATGAACAGCCACATTATCATTGCAGTTGTCTTTGCTGTTAGAAATACAGACTCTTTAAAATTTTTCCATTTTAAAGTCTTGTAAAAATAAGAAAGCACTAATGCACCAAAGGCTCCTACTGCTGCAGCCTCTGCAGGTGTAGCAAGTCCTCCTAAAATAGTTCCTAATACTAATATTATTAATGAGAAAAGTGGTAAGAACGAAACCATAACCTCTTTTAAAATTTCAGATCTTGGCGGAATATCCTCTTTTGGAGGTTTAGGCGCTATTGATGGATTGAAATAAGCGAGTGTAACTGCATACATTATATAAAGACCAGCTAATAATAATCCTGGAAAAATTGCTGCTGCAAATAGTCTTAAAGGTGATAGCTGAGCGATAACTGAATAAACAATTAACATGATACTTGGAGGAATCAAAATTCCTAAGCATCCACCAGAACAAATTACTCCTGATGCAAATTTTTTATCATATCCTGCCCTTATCATTGCAGGCCATGCAAGTAACCCCATTAGTGTAACAACAGCACCGATAATTCCTGTCGCTGTTGAAAATAAGGCGCAAGTTACAAGCGCGGCAACAGCCATAGAAGCAGGGAGTCTGTGAGAGGCTAATCTTATTGCAAAAAACAATCTAGAAACTATTCCGGCTCTCTCAACTAAGTAGCCCATAAATAAAAAGAGTGGGACGGCGGTTAAAACAGTGTTGTCCATCACGGTATAAGTATTCTGAACAAATAATTGAAAAATCCTATTGTCAAAAAGATGTTCCATTCTTGTAGGATCGAAGTAAGCGTAATAACCGAATCCAACTCCCATTGCCATTAAAGTAAATGCGATAGGAAAACCTAGTAGTACAGCAAATAAGAAAATTGACATCATTAAAATTGCTATTTCTGGATTGGTTAAACTAAATAACATCTTTTTGATCCTCGTCTTGTGAAGTTCGCATTAACATTTTTTCTGTCTCCTCAGCTACTACCATTCGAGCAGGCCAGTGACCAGTTTGAATACAAATAATTGCCCTACAAACTTCGCTGATACCCTGGATAACTAATAAAATTCCTGCTGCAGGTATCAAAGATTTAGCCATATAAATTTGGATTTGAGCTGGACTGTTCCAACTTGTTTCTTTAATCTTCCACGCAAGCGAAGCATATTCATAACCATAAAATGCTAACGCGAGTACACCAGGGAAGAAAAAAATAAAATATAAAACTAAATCAATATAACCTTGTGTTCTTGGTTTAAAAAGTCTGTAAATTACGTCACCTCTGACGTGAGCTTCAGTGGATAAAGTGTAAGCACCCGCCATCATAAAAATTGCACCGTACATTTGTAAACTGAAATCAAAGTTCCATAATGTAGGAGCATTGAAAGCATATGCCATAACAACTTCATAACAAGTTCCGCCCATCAAAATTACGATGCACCAAGAAAATGCCTTCCCCACGGAAGTACTTAAGGTATCTGCAAAATGAATAAATCCCCTCATGAAATTTTAAACTATTCTAATTTTTTTATAATTTCCATAAAAAAAGGGGGCGTAAAAACGCCCCCTTTTATGTTTAAAATATAATTAAATTTTAACTTTAGCTATAGAGCCGAATTCATTCTCGTAAGCCAACTTATAATTAGGTTGGTTCATGAGTAAGTACTTCATAACTCTTTTCGCGTAAGCTTTTTGTGAGTCTACAATCTTTTTAAAGAATGGATCCTTCTTATTGAAATCTCCGATTACTTTATCCCAACCTTTTAGTTGTTGAGCTAAGATCGCATCAGATGTTTGATACACATTTACTTTATGCTGGTTCATCAATTTAGATAAGTCAGCAGAGTATCTTACTAATGCTTTAAAGTAGTTATCACTGTTTGCAGCATAAGCAGCATTTTTTAGAATAGCCTGATGTTTAGGCGATAATCCATTAAATGTCTTCTTATTAACTGGGATTTCAAACATCTCTTGAGACTGGTGGAAGCTTCCTAAGTGATAATGCTTAGAAACGTCTTGCATACCAAACTGAGAGTCTGATGTTGGGTTGTTAAACTCAGCTGCTTCAATTAAACCTGTCTTCATTGCAGGCTGAATTTCACCACCTGGTAATTGTCTTACAACCATTCCCATTGCTGTTAATACGTTAGTAGCTAGACCTACTGTTCTGTACTTCATACCTTTTACATCAGATACTTTTGTTACGTTCTTTTTGAACCAACCAAAAGGCTGTGCAGGCATTGGCATATGGAAGAAACCAATATAGTCGAAACCAACTTTCGCAAGGGTTTCATCATAAAGTTTTCTACCTCCACCATACTCTATCCATCCCATAATTTCTTGAGATGACATTCCGTATGACGGACCAGTACCGAATAGAGAAGCTGCTGGATTTTTTCCATACCAGTAAGCTGTTACCCAGTGTCCCATATCAAGTACACCTGAACTTACTGCTTGTCCAATCTCCGAAGTTTTAACTACAGCTCCAACTGGCTGAAGATCAATTTTTAATTCACCTCCAGACATGTCGCCTACCATTTTTGCGTAGTCGCCAGCCATTTCAAAGAAAATGTTAGCGCCTGACGGCCAAGCCGCTTGCATCTTTAAAGTTTGAGGAGCACCTAAAGCAATGTTTGGCATTGCAACAGTTGCTGCCGCTGCAGCACCCGTAGCTGCTGCTGCTTTAAAGAACTTACGTCTTGATGGAGTTTTTACTCCCTTTATTTTTTTTGACATATGTCCTCCGTTAGTTAATTAACTCAAAGATTTAAGCATAAACTCAAATCAGAGTCTCTAACTTTTTAGAATTATTTTAAGTTGCAGATTCAATCTACAGGTGTACTAATTGACCTGATCTTGCGGTTTATTACCAGAAAAAAAATCTTCTAAGTTTTTTGTAGCCCTATATGCCATATCCCACCTTGTCCTTTTGGTAGCGCTTCCTAAATGAGGAAGTAAAAAAATATTTTTTAACTTTAAATATTCAGGATGAATTTTTGGCTCACCATTGTAAACATCTAAACCATAAGCAAAAACTTTCCCATTTTTCAAAGCCTCAACCATAGCATCATCATCAACTACATCACCTCTTGCTGCGTTACCTATCACTGTATTTTCCTCTAAATAGCTTAAAGTCTCTTTATTAATTAGATTTTTTGTTTCAGGTGTTGCAGGACAATTAATCGATAAAAATTCACTTTTTTCAAATAAGCTTTTTAAATCTTTATGATAGATCGCTCCATCCTCTAAGTCTGATGAAAGTTTTGACCTATTGTGGTAATGTATCTCCATATCAAACGCTTTAGCTCTTTTAGCCACCGCTCTTCCTATTCTTCCCATTCCAAGAATACCTAGTCTTTTATTAGACATCTGTTTTCCTAGTAGAAAATCCCAAGACCACTTCCAATTTTGGGTTTCAGCTGCAATTCTACCCTCATAAGCTTTTCTAGATGCGCCCAACAGGAGTAATATTTGAATATCGGCTGTTGCATCAGTTAAAACGTCTGGAGTGTTTGTTACAGTTATTCCTTTTTCTTTTGCAGCTTTAATATCTATATTTCCAAATCCAACTGCGCCATTAGCAATTATTTTAATAGAGCTCGATAATTTTGATATGGTATCCGCATTAATTGGATCTGTAACTGAGCTTAAGATCCCATCATAATTTTTTGAACCATCAATAATTTCTTGTGGTGTATAAATTCTATCATCTTTATTTAAAGTAACTTCAAACAAAGTTTGTAGTTTCTCCTCATTTTCTTTAAGGAGCCTTCTGGTTACAAAGATTTTTTTTTTCATTTTAGAAATTATTTAATTTATCTGGTTTTGGACCGCCGGTGAACCAATCAAGTAATTCAACTGTATGAATAATAGGAATTCTAGTTCCCGAAGAAATTTGAGTCATACAACCTATGTTACCAGTTGAAATAAAATCAGGTGAAATTTTTTCAATATTTTTTACTTTATTTTTTAGCAATGATTTTGCCATTTTTTGATGAAGGATATTATAAGTACCAGCAGATCCGCAACATAAATGTCCCTCTGGGATTTCTAGAACCTCATTACCAGTTTTTGAGATCAAATCCTTAGGTTGTTGGTGAATTTTTTGCCCGTGTTGCATTGAGCATGCTGAATGATAAGCGATTTTATATTTTTTATCGGAATTTATATTAACATTTAGCTTTAAATTTTCATCTAGATACTCGGTAATATCTTTTGTCAATTCAGAAATTTTTTTTGCTTTTTTTTTCAAATCTTTATCATTTTTAAAAATATGTCCATAATCTTTTAAAGTTGTGCCACATCCTGATGTATTACTTATTATAGCATCTAAACCGTTATTGAGATATTCATCATACCAACTGTTAATATTGTTTTTAAAAGACTCATGAGCTAATTTTTGTTTGCCTAAATGATGATTCAGAGATCCACAACAGTTTATGTCTGGCATCACAACAACTTCAACATTATGTCTATTAAGAAGTCTTATCGTTGACTCATTTATCTCGGGAGAAATTACTCTCTGAACGCATCCAGTCAATAATGCAACTCTTGAAACTTTTTTTCCTTTTGTAACCTTATAAACTTTTTCTTCTTTTAATTTTTTACCAGGTATTTTATCTGGCATTAGATTTAAGGCGTTTCTCAAAAATTTTGGAAATAAAAAACTAAATGGTTTTACGATTTTTG
>CACDSA010000018.1 GCA_902555185.1 uncultured Pelagibacteraceae bacterium
TAGCATTACCTGGGCCGCCTCCAGTTAAAACAAATGGCTCTGTATAAATCATGAAACTGTCCATGAATCTTAAAAGTATTGCAATCGTTAATACTTTTTTCATTTTAGGTAATTCAATTTTGGTAAAAATTGCCCAACGACTAGCCCCATCAATTTCTGCTGCTTGATAGTAAGCAGGTTGAATAGATCTTAATCCTGCATAAGACAATAAAACTACTAACGATGTCCAATGCCATACATCCATTAGTATAGTTGTGAACCAAGCATCGCCAATTTGTTGAGTAAAGTTATAATCAAATCCTAAAGCATTAAGTGAATGACCTAAGAAACCAATATCTGGTAACGCAAAAATATTCCACATAGCTCCTACAACGTTCCATGGAATTAAAAGTGGCATAGACATTAAAACTAAACAAACAGGTACTCCTATTCCTTCTTTAGGCATAGTAAGTGCAATAGCTATTCCTAATGGAATTTGAATAAATAAAATTATAAACGTAAATAAAAATTGTCTACCAAGTGATGCGTGAAATCTTTCGGATAACATGATTTGTTTAAACCATCTTGTGCCTTCCCACATAAAAACATTATTCCCGAAAGTTTCCTGGAAAGCATAGTTTACTACTGTCATTAATGGAATAATGGCATTGAAAGCTACCAGCACAAATACTGGTATTACAAAAAACCATGCTTTTTGATTCACTGTTTTATTCATTCAATTATCCAACTATCTCCATATGTATAAGTATATTCTTTTTTAAATTTTAAAAATGCAGATCCTGACGGAATATCTTCCTTAGATTTTGCAATAATTTTAATTTTTCCGGTTTCAC
Source organism: uncultured Pelagibacteraceae bacterium (assembly GCA_902555185.1). Taxonomy (GTDB): domain Bacteria; phylum Pseudomonadota; class Alphaproteobacteria; order Pelagibacterales; family Pelagibacteraceae; genus Pelagilacustribacter. Next base: position 834 of record CACDSA010000018.1, read on the forward strand.
TTTCAGTATCTACAATTTTATGCCTTCCAGTGTTGCTTACCGATAAAACTTTAACTGGAATTCCTTCATTACTAAAAGATATAAATTCAGGTCTCACACCAACTTCTGTCTTGTCAAAATTACTTTTCTTAATTTTTTGGTGAGTTTCTATTTTTTTTCCATTAACGATCACATCATTTCCTTTAATTTGACAAGGCAAAACATTCATGCCTGGTGAACCAATAAAATATCCAACAAATGTATGCTTTGGTTTTTCAAACAAATCTACTGGTGTCCCTGTTTGAACAATTTGACCTTCATGCATTACAACTACTTGATCAGCAAATGTTAAAGCCTCTGTTTGATCGTGTGTTACATAAATCATTGTTCTATTAATCTTTTGATGAAGTTCTTTAAGTTTAGATCTTAAAATCCATTTCAAATGTGGATCGATTACTGTTAGTGGTTCATCAAACATAATAGCATTTACATCTGATCTTACCAATCCGCGTCCTAGTGAAATTTTTTGTTTACCATCTGCGGTTAGACCAGAAGCTCTATTGTTTAATGTTGAAGATAATTCCAACATTTCAGCTATTTCATGAACTTTTACTTTGATTTCTTCCTCTGGAATTTTTCTATTTCTTAGAGGAAAAGCTAAATTATCATACACTGTCATCGTGTCATAAATAACCGGGAATTGAAAAATCTGTGCAATATTTCTCTCTACAGGATTCAACCCAGAAACAACTTTATCATCGAATAATATATCGCCTTTGGTTGGTGTAATTAGTCCGGAAATAATATTTAACAAAGTTGTCTTTCCACAACCTGACGGGCCCAATAAAGCATAAGCACCCCCATCATTCCAATCAATGTCTACTCCTCTGATTGCCCAGTCAGTATCTGAAGACTGAGTTTTTAAATAACTATGGCTTAAACCTTTTAATGTAACTTTAGCCATTAGATACTAACCTCTCATTTTGATCAAAATAAACAAACTCATCTGTATTCATATATAAATTCATCTCATCGCCAACGTTTTTTTGAAAAACCCCATTAGACAAAGAAACCCAATTCAAATTTCCGTTTGTAAAGTGGATTAAGCTCTCAGAACCACTAATTTCAGAGATTAAAACTTTACCTTTTATCTCAAGTGTATTGTTGCCCTCTTTATACGTGGTAATATTATGAGGTCTAATACCTACTTTATATTCACCATCTTTGATATTTAATTTAGTCTTCCATTGAATGTCATTTTGTAAAAATGAACACTGGTCTCCTGATTTTTTTATTTTAGCAATATTCATTGGTGGATCACTAAAGACCTGGGCTGAAACTAGAGAGTTAGGTTTATTATAAGTATCTAAGGTTTTTCCATATTGAATAATCTTACCTTCCTGTAACGTTGCAGTATTACCACCCAAGAGTAAAGCTTCTGAAGGTTCTGTGGTTGCGTAAACTACAATACAATCTCTATTTTCAAATAATTTTGGTAGTTCTTCTCTTAATTCTTCTCTTAATTTAAAATCTAAGTTAGCAAGTGGTTCATCTAAAAGAATTAAGTCTGAGTCTTTTACAAGTGCCCTTGCTAAAGCAGTTCTTTGTTGTTGTCCTCCTGAAAGCTCATTTGGTTTTTTATTCAACATCCCAGAGAGTTTTAGTAATTCTGCAACTTTCCCAACTCTTTTTTTTGTTTCATCTGAACTTACTCCAGTAATTTTTAGTGGAGATGCAATGTTGTCGTAAACTGTGAAGTTGGGGTAATTAATAAATTGCTGGTAAACCATTGAGACATTTCTTTTTTGAACTTTCATACCTGTCACATTCTCGTTGTTAAACCAAATCTCGCCTGATGTTGGTTTGTCTAAACCAGCCATAATTTGCATAAGAGTTGTCTTCCCAGATAATGTAGGACCTAAAAGAATATTGATAGTGTTTTTTTCTAATTTTAGATTTGTTGAATAAATATGAGTATCTAATCCTATTTTTTTTTCTACGTTTTTTAATTCTAAGCTCATATTTTTTTGAATTTCGTTTTAAAAAAAGGGGGCCGTAAAGCCCCCTTTAAATTTAGATTTAACCTAAATTACTTCCAAGCTCTTTCGAATGGAACTGTTTTACCTTTAGGTTTCTCGTTACGTTTAGCTTTTGGTGATCCTGGTTGTTTCAACCAATAATCAGCACCTTTCGGTTTTGCTAATCTTGGACCACATCCACCGTATGTATTGTTTGCTTTATCAGCAGCTTCCATACGAGACATTACTAAGTTCATCTCTTCTGCAAGACGATCCATAGCTTGTTGTGGAGTAAACGCACCTGAGTTTACATCTCCAATTTGTTGCCACCAGATTTGCGCAAGTTTCGGATAATCCGGAACATTGATACCTGTTGGTGACCACAATACTCTGTTTTTAGATCTGTAGAATTCTACAAGTCCGCCAAGTTTTGGAGCCCTTTTAGTAAAGTGCTTGTGGTTAATTGTGCTATCTCTAATGATAGTTAAACCAACATCACTTTTCTTAAGGTCAACAGTTTTTGACACAACGAACTGAGCGTATAGCCATGCAGCTTTTCTTCTGTCAACTGGAGTAGACTTAAATAAAGTCCATGATCCAGCATCTTGATAACCAAGCTTCATACCTTCATCCCAGTAAGGACCTTTTGGTGATGGTCCCATTCTCCATAAAGGATTACCATTATCGTCAACTGTTTTGTTTCCAGAACTCTTTGGAGCAACCATTGATGCCGTGAACGCCGTATACCAGAAAATTTGCTGAGCAACGTTTCCTGATGATAAAGCTGGCAGAGACTGATAGAAGTCCATCGCTGCAGCACCTGGAGGTGCATAAGCTCTTAACCATTCGTCCCATTTTCTGATTGCATATACGGCAGCAGGACCATTTGCAGCCCCACCTCTTGCTACGTCGGCACCAACTGGGTTACAAGAACCTTTTTCCATTCTTATTCCCCACTCATCTACTGGTACTCCGTTAGGTTTACCAACTGAACCTGCACCTGCCATTGATAACCACGCGTCAGTCATTCTCCATCCTAAGTCTGGAGCTCTCTTACCGTAGTCCATGTGACCGTATACTCTAACACCGTCGATATTCTTTACTTCTTTTGTAAAGTATTCAGCGATATCTTCGTAAGCAGACCAGTTTACTGGCACACCTAAATCGTATCCGTATTTAGCTTTAAAACCTTTTTTGATTTCAGGTCTGTCAAACCAATCTTTTCTAAACCAGTAAAGGTTAGCAAATTGTTGATCAGGTAATTGATATAAATCACCATCTGGACCTGTAGTAAATGATTTACCGATGAAATCATCGATATCTAATGTTGGTAAAGTTACATCTTTACCTTCACCTTTCATCCACTTTGTTAAGTTTACTGCTAACTGAAGTCTTGAATGCGTACCGATCAAATCAGAGTCATTGATGTATGCATCATATAAGTTTCTTCCAGTTTGCATTTGAGTTTGCACAGCTTGTACTACTTCTCCTTCTCCAAGTAACTGGTGATTTACTTTGATTCCAGTTATCTCTTCAAAAGCTTTTGTTAAAACTTTTGACTCGTATTCGTGAGTTGGAATAGTTTCTGACAATACATTTATTTCCATTCCTTTGAATGGCTTTGCAGCATCGTGGAACCAATTAAGTTCTTTCTCTCTTTCTTTTGCAGAAATTGTCGAAAGACTAAACTCACCATTTGACCATTTCTTAATTGCAGCTCCGTGTCCGTCAGCTACAGCGTTTGAAATAGTTAATAGAGAAATTGAAACAGCAACAGCTAAAATATTCTTCAATGTTTTAAACATAGATTATTTCCCTCATTGTTGTTGTTTTTTGATTTCATATTCAACCAAAATAAAAGTGAAAAGTACAGCGCAGAAACTTTAAAAATTACAACTTAAAGGTGTGTGTTAATTTATTAAGGCTCTCTTGACAGCTTTTTCCCAGCCATTGATTAGAATTTTTCTAGATTTGTCTTTCATTTTTGGTGAAAATTTTTTGTCTAAGCTCCAATTTTTAGATATATCCTTTAGTGATTTGTATATCCCTAAGTGTAAACCGGCCATGAACGCTGCTCCTAAAGCAGTAGTTTCTTGAACTTTGGGTCTTAATACTTTTACATTCACAATGTCAGATAAAAATTGTGAAAACCAATTATTCATTACCATCCCACCGTCAACTTTTACAATTTTAGGTCTCAAACCGTCATGTTTCATAGCTTCAAATAGATCATGAGTTTGATATGCAACTGCCTCGATTGTAGCTCTGACTATTTCTTTAGGATTTGTATCTCTAGTAATACCGCTTAAAACTCCTCTAGCGTTAGCGTTCCAATACGGAGCTCCTAAACCTGTAAATGCTGGCACTAAATAAATATCATTGTTGTTTTGAAGTGATTTGACTATTTTTTCTGTTTCAGGTGCTTTCTTAAAAAATTTCATTCTATCTCTTAACCATTGAACACCTGCGCCAGCTATAAAAATAGAACCTTCCATTGCGTATGTTGTCTTTCCATTAATTCTGTAAGCAATAGTTGTTAATAGTCTATTTTTTGAATAAATTTTTTTAGAACCAGTATTTAATAATACAAAAGCTCCAGTTCCGTAAGTACTTTTTAATGAGCCGGGTTCAAAACAACATTGACCAATAGTTGCTGATTGTTGATCACCTACTACTCCATTAATCGGAATTGGTTTACCAGTTACAGAAGGATGGGTTTTACCATAATCATCAGCACAATCTTTCACTTCTGGTAAAATATGTTTTTTAATTTTAAGGAGATTTAATATTGTATCATCCCATTTATTTGAGGAAATATTATATATCATTGTTCTACTTGCGTTTGTTGCATCCGTTGCATGAACTTTCCCCTTTGTAAGTCTCCAAATTAAAAAGCTATCAATAGTTCCAAATAACAAATGTTTCCTATTCATTAACTGCCGTGCTTTAGGAACATTGTCTAGAATCCATTTAATTTTTGTTCCAGAAAAATATGAGTCAATCAAAAGGCCAGTTTTATTAAAGACCATCGTATCCTTATTTTGTTTTCTTAATTTTTTACAAAATTGTTCAGTCCTTCTGTCCTGCCAAACAATAGCTTTATAAACAGGTTTTCCAGTTTTTTTATCCCATAAAACAGTGGTCTCTCTTTGGTTGGTGATTCCAATGCTTAAAATTTTACCTTTTAAGCGCCTAGCCTTTTGTATTACATCTTTTAAAGTTTTTATTGTTGTTTTCCAAATTTCATCTGGATTATGCTCAACCCATCCACTTTTTGGAAAATATTGTGTAAATTCTTTTTGTGAAGAAAAAATCGGTTTTCCTTTTAAATCAAATAAAATTGATCTGTTGGATGTTGTTCCTGCATCAATTGAAATTATAAATTTCTTCATCTAAAAGCCTCCCAATTTAATTCAAGTTTTTTATCTTCAACAATAGCATTAATCATGCTTAGCATTAAAGGTAGTTTTTTTTCATCAAAATCCTCATTTACTTTTTTAGCAATTTCTTTTGCTAAGTCGGCACCCTCAACTGTGACTTTTTCCATTTTTGTTTTTTTTGCTTCAGAAAATGTTAGTCCCTCTCCGATATAAGCTCCCATCTTAGCGTTTCTTCCGCCACCTGAACTTACGTATAGATCTCCTAATCCGGCTAATCCTTTTACAGTCTCTTTTTTTCCTTTGAGATGCTCTACAAAAATTTCCATTTCTAAAATTGATTGTTTAATAAGGGCTGAAGCTGTATTTAAATAGTTCTTTTCTCTTACCTCATCAGAAATATTTTTACTGCATAAACCTTTAGCTGCACCTACAGCCATAGAAAAAATATTTTTAATCGCAGCAGATACTTCTACCCCATTTAAATCATCTGAATGAGAAGTATGGTAATAACTTGTATTAAGCATATCGGCTATTTGTTTAGCTATTTTGATATCTTTATTTGCAACGATTACACTGCTATGAACTCTATTTGCTAATCCAGCTGCTAGACAAGGCCCCCCAATAGCAGAAATATTTGTTTTTGTTATTCCTTTTGATTTTAATAATCTTTCCAATTTATCAACTAAAAGCTCATATTTGTTATTGTGAACACTTAACCCTTTAGTAAGCATTAATAATTTTGGTATTGCTTTATTTTGGTAAAGTCTGCTCAATTGACTAGCTACCCACTCTATTCCTTTTGAGCTTATACCTAAAACTATTAAATCAACATTTGATTTCAATAATTCATCAAATTTTTCAAATTTAAATATTTTGATACCTTCTGGGATAATTGTTTTCAATCCTGAATGAAAATTCTTATTTTTTTTCAAGTCGTCGATAAATTCGTTCTCTAAGTGAGTACCTACAATATTTATATCATGGTTGTTATCTAAACACGGCAAAGAAAAAGCTGTACCCATAGCTCCAGCACCAATTATTACGATTTTTGACATTTAATCTAATCCTTAAATAATATTTTTTTGAAAATTAAAAAAACTGATATTAGCTCAATTTTACCTATAATCATAAATATAATTAAACTTATTTTTGATGATATTAGTAAATTTGCAA
>CACDSA010000019.1 GCA_902555185.1 uncultured Pelagibacteraceae bacterium
AGGGAAATTATTCTGAACTTTCAGCTCTTAAGCCAATTAATAATTATGCATGGTCCAAGCTTGGCGGGGAGTGTGCTGTTATGCTTTATAAAAATTCTCTTATTCTTAGAGCGTCAGTAACTGAAAAACCTTTTGTTCATAAACGAGCTTTTAGTGATTTCAAAACTAATTTTATTTTTCATGAAGATCTAGTTCCAAAAATATTAAAAGTTATTAATAAAAAAGGAATTATAAATATTGGTGGGAAATCGCAATCTGTTTTTGATTTTGTAAAAAAATATAATCCAAAAATCAAAAAAATTTCAGCAAAAAAATTGTTTGGTAAACATGCTCCAATAAACGTCTCTATGAATATTCATAAATTTAAAAATTTGATAAATGATTAAATTTTGGTCATACGATAAAGAATTTAAAAAATATAAGAATTCTATTTTGAAAAAGGTTCATATTACTCTTAAAAAAGGAAATATTTTTTTTGGAGATCAATTAAAAACTTTTGAAAAAAATTTTGTAAAAAAATATGGTTCGAAATATGGAATAGCTGTTGGTAGTGGCACAGATGCTTTGCTTATATCTTTAAAAAGTTTAAATCTTAAACCAGGTGATGAGGTTATAACTGCAGCCAATACTGCTATTCCAACTATATCAGCTATAATAAATGCAGGTGGTGTGCCTAAATTAGCGGATATTGGGGAGGATTATTTGATTGATGCAGAAAAAATTAAGTCTTTAATCACAAAAAAAACGAAGGTTATTATTCCAGTGCATCTTTACGGTCAAATGTGTGAAATGGATAAAATTCAAAAAATAGCAAAAAAAAATAATCTAACGATAATCGAAGATTGTGCACAATCTCAAGGGGCAAAATATAAAAATAAATTTTCTGGAACAATAGGTAGGTTTGGTTGTTTCTCTTTTTATCCTACTAAAATTTTAGGGGCTTACGGTGATGGTGGTTTTATCCTAACAAACGATAAAAACTCATATGAAAAAATAAAAAGGTTAAGGTTTTATGGAATCGAAACTTTAAGGAAAAATAAATTTAAAAATAAATATTATGCTAACGAAAATGGTTACAATTCTAGGTTAGACGAAATTCAAGCTTCAATTTTAAATTTTAAACTTAAAAAAGTTGATAATTTTATTAATAAACGCAGAAATCTTGCAAACTATTATTTGAAGAGTCTAAAATCTTTAAACTTGAAACTCCCAGAAGAGAATCTAAATTGTAAACATGTATATCATCTATTCACAATTTATCATCCAAAAGGGGAATTAATAAAAAAAAGATTAAAAAATTTAAAAATTGAAACAAGAAAGATATATCCTTACCCAATCCATAAAATGAAAGCTTATTCTAGAATAATTAAAAATAAAAATAATCTTAAAATTTCTGAAATAAAGGCAAAAGGAATTTTGTGTTTACCGCTTTACCCTGAATTAGCCAAGAAAGAGATTGATAAAATTTGTTATAATTTGAAAAAAATTACAAAATATTTGAATTGACAGTTGGTAGCGAGGGGCGGATTCGAACCGCCGACCCCAGGCTTATGAGTCCTGTGCTCTAACCAACTGAGCTACCTCGCCAAAGAGATGTTTTATAATATATTTAATAAACTAAATCATTAATTTAGTTATTTGGAAAATAGACGATATTAAAGGATTTATAGTGTTAAAATTATGCCAAATACAGTAACTGCTGATACTGCGGCTACACTTAGAGCTAAGTTTCTATTTCTCTCTATTTTTTTTTCTTCGTTAATTCTGGATAGTAAATCTGTAAGCTTTACTTTACTTTGGTGACTCATCTCCTCCGAGTGGCTTTCAAATTTATGTTGTGAACTCATAGATCGATTAAAGCACAAGTGTAAAATTATTAAATAATTAATTTAGGCAAAATGGGTTAGAAATAGTGATTCGACCCAAAATGATTAAAATCATAAAAATTAATTTGATTTTAAGAGCTTTTCGGCAGGTACATATTCTAAATTGAATGCGTCTGATACGCCTTTATAAGTTATATGACCTTTGTAAACATTCAATCCCGCCAAATAATTTTTATTTTCTAGAAGTGTCTTTTTTACACCTTTATCAGCTAAATTTAATAGTAAAGGCAAAGTAGCTTTATTCAACGCCATTGTAGAAGTTCTTGGCACGCCTCCTGGCATATTAGCAACGCAATAATGTACTACTTCATCAACTATATAAGTAGGATTTGCATGAGTAGTGGGCTTGCTAGTTTCTACACATCCTCCTTGATCTATTGCAACATCGACGACAACAGATCCTCTTTTCATTGACTTGATCATTTCTTTAGTAACTAATTTAGGTGCTTCGGCACCAGGAATTAAAACACCTCCAATAAGTAAATCGCATTCTGATACAAGTTTTTTTAAATCTGTTTTATCACTTTCAGAAGGTATTATTTTATCACCAAACATTTCATGTAATTCTTTTAGTCTTTCTTTTGATTTGTCCACAACGAAAACTTTTCCTCTCATTCCAGTTGCTATTATTGCAGCATTTTCTCCAACTACTCCGCCACCTAAAATTACGATATTTGCTGGTTCAACACCTGGGGCTCCTCCAAGCAGTAAACCTCTGCCCTTTTGATTTTTTTCTAAAGAGTGTGCACCAGCTTGTATCGACATCCTGCCAGCTACTGCGCTCATTGGTGCAAGAAGAGGTAGTCTTCCGTTATCGTCAGTAACCGTCTCATAAGCTATACAAATTGACTTTGACCTAATCAACCCTTCAGTAAGTTCTCTAGTTGCTGCTAAATGAAGATAAGTATAAATAACTTGACCTTCTCTGATCATTTTTACTTCACTCAATTGAGGTTCTTTTACTTTGACTATTATTTCTGCTTCTTTAAAAATATCTTTAGCATTATTACAAATAATTGCTCCAGATTTTTCGTAATCTTGATTGGTAAATCCAGCTTCCAATCCACCATCTTTTTCAACTAAAACTTTATGCCCTTTTTCATGTAAAATCTTTACACTACCAGGCGTTAATCCGATTCTGTGCTCTTGAAGTTTAATCTCCTTCGGTACTCCAATAATCATAACTAAGACTTAGAATAATTTGTAATACCAGTTCTTAATTTATCGATAATTTCGTCAATATGTTTTTTTTCACATATAAACTGGGGTGCGATTATTAAAGAATCACCAGTATTTTTAAAATTTACACCAGCATCATAACAATGCTTAAAGGTCTGAAAGCCAGCTTTTCCAGGCTTATCTTTCATTTTCATTTCAATTCCACCCATCATTCCGTATCCTCTAATACTAACAACTTCCTTTAAATCTTTTAGTGAATGTAAACCATCTTGAAAATATGGAGACATTTCTTTTGCTCTTCTAAAAATATTCTCTTTATCAAAAATATCTTGGACAGCTAAGCCTGCAGCAACTGCAACCGGAATTCCTGAATATGTATATCCATGAAATAACTCTGGAGTTCCTTCGGGTGCTGAGGAACCGTCTAAAACTGTATCATAAATTTCCTCTTTAACTGCTACTACTCCCATTGGAACTACTCCATTTGTAGTCGCTTTAGCCATAGTAATTATATCCGGTGTAACTCCAAACTCTTGTGATGCAAATGCTGAGCCTGTTCTACCCCATCCTGTAATTACTTCATCAAAAATTAAAAGAATTTTGTGTTTGTCACAAATTTCTCTTATACGTTTCAAATAACCTTTGGGTGGTACTAATGTTCCAGTTGAACCTGCTATAGGTTCTACTATACAAGCTGCAATATTCTCACCGCCAAAATTCATTGCAATTCTTTCTAGGTCTTCTGCCATTTCAACACCAGTATCTGGTTGTCCTTTTACAAATTTATGTTCTGGCATATGAGTATGTCTCATATGTTGAACGCCTGGCATTAAAACACTTGCAAATGTTTTTACGTTATTAATCATTCCACCAACTGTGGTCGCACCAATATTCATTCCATGATAACCTCTTTCACGTCCCACAAATCTAAATCTTTTCGAGTCACCTCTAGCTCTATGATAGGCTATTGAAATTTTAATAGCTGTTTCAACTGCAGTGGAACCACAAATAGTATAAAAAATTCTATTTATTCCTTCTGGAGTTTTCTTGGCAATTCTAGTAGCCAATTCGAAAGAACCTCCATAGCCTTGATTAAATGGTTGGCAATAATCTAGTTTATCTAGTTGTTTGGATACAGCCTCAGTTATTTCTCTCCTGCCATGTCCTAAAGGATTACAGAATAGGCCTGAGCTTGCATCAATCATTTTTTTACCCTGATGATTGGTTAAATAAACACCTTTAGCATCAGTAATTAATCTTGGATTTTTTTTAAATGACTTATTGTCTGTAAACGGCATCCAATGCTCGTTTAATGAATTTGGGATGTTTGTTCTATTAGATGAGCTCATGTTTAAATTAGTAGACCTTTGTTAAATTAAATCAAGAAATATTGTTTACAATTCAAAGTTGTACATTAAATTAGACCCAATTTCAATTTTCTTGCTATTTACATAAGCCGAAAATTCATTTTAGATCTGAATTAATTAACAAACCATATGGGAGAACTATGAAAAAAATAATAAGTACAGTTCTTGGGATTTTATTCGCATTTACTCTAACTGCTACAGTAGCTAATTCAGCTGCGAAAGAAGTAAGAGTTGCGTACTTTTTGGAGTGGCCATCTCCAAATCTTGAGGACATGAACAAAAAAGCATATGCAAAAGCACTTGGTGTGCCAGTGAAGTGGACTAACTTTACTAATGGTGTAGCAATGACTGATGCTATGTTAGCGGGAGATATTGATATCTCTTACTCACAAGGTTTAATGCCTTACATTAATGCTGTTAAGGCTAAAGCGCCAATCAGTTTAGTAGACGTTGCAATGGAGTACGGAATGGGAGGAACAACATGTGTTACTTCTAATAAGTCTGGTATTACTAAAGCTAATGCTTCTGAACTTGAAGGTAAAAAAGTTGCGGTTCCACTTGGAACTATGGCTGAATACGTTTTCACAGAAAGTATGAAAATAGTTGGTGCTGATAGAAAAAAAATGAACATTATTGCAATGGACCCTGAAGAAGGTGCAGCTGCATTAGTAAGTGGTGACGTTGTAATGGCATGTCTATTCGGAGGGAACTCTATTAAATCAGCTACTTCTGTTGGAACAAGACTTTTAACAGTCGATGAAGCTCGTGCTGGAGGCATCATGGGAATAGATATCGTTTCTGTAACGAATAAATTTATGAAAGAAAATCCTGGCATGTTAAAGGCTTTCGTAGAATTAACTCATGAAGCTAATGAGAGATACAGAAAAGGTGGAAGTGATATGAAAGCTATGTCTAAAGAGTCAGAAATGAAAGTTGCTGACATGAAAGACACTTTAAGTGGCTTCAAATTCTTAACACCAAAAGAAACGAAAAAATCTATGAAGAGTGGAAACCTTGCTAAATTTTTAAAAGGATTTGACACTCCAAGAGGTACAGTAACAACTAAGTTTTTACCGTAGTTCTTGAATAATAAAATTATAGGCACCGATCTAATAAATTGGTGCCTATTTTTTTAAAAAAATATCTAATATAGTTCTTTTATGAGTGATCTGATTTCTCAAAATTTAAATATGATTTTTAAAACTCCTAAAGGAGAAACGGTTCATGCTCTTAAAGATTTAAATTTCACAATTAAAAAAGGAGAATTATTAACTGTTCTAGGGCCTTCTGGTTGTGGGAAAACAACTTTATTAAATATTACTGCAGGTTTTATAAGACCTACTTCAGGTAAAATTACTCTTAACAATAAAGAAATTAACGGACCAGGTGTCGATAGAGGTATGGTTTTCCAACAAGGTGCTTTGTTTGAATGGTTAACTGTTGCTGAAAATGTAAATTTTGGTTTGAGAATGAAGGAAGAAGATGTTGCTCAAACTCAAAAGAAAGTTGACGAATGGTTAGATATAGTTGGGCTTAAAGGTTTTGGTAATACACCTACTTATCAATTATCTGGGGGGATGCAGCAGCGAGTAGCTTTAGCGAGATGTTTAATTAATGATCCTGAATTAATTTTAATGGATGAACCATTAGGCGCTTTAGATGCTTTGACTAGAGAAAAGATGCAATCTTTAGTTCTCAAAATTTGGAAAGAAACTGGGAAAACAATAATTCTAATAACTCACTCTGTTGAGGAAGCATTATTGCTTGGAGAAAAAGTTTATGTAATGGCACCAAGGCCAGGAAGAATACATAAAGAATATAAATTACCTTTTGCATCGATGGGACTTAAAGGGGACTTAAGAGACATCAAAAATAATAAAGAGTTCGTATCTAAGAGAGAGGAAATTCTCTCAATGATATGGGACATGGAA
>CACDSA010000020.1 GCA_902555185.1 uncultured Pelagibacteraceae bacterium
CGATGGACATGTAGTCATACACGAGTAACAAGATAAACAACTGTCTATATGTTTTGCAATTTCTTTGGTGGCTGGTTTTTTATTTTCCAACATATCTTTAATAAGATATATTCTTCCTCGTGGCCCCTCTAACTCTTCACCATTAATTCCATAGGTAGGGCAAGTGGCATTACACATACCACAGTGAACACATTTTCTAATTATTGTTTCGCTTGTTTTATTGTCTTTGTCTTGAAGCTGTTTTTCAGTAAATGATGTCTGCATTTAAATACCTATATACATTTTTATTTTTTTTCGCCATAGTAGGCTGTGTACTATATGGAAGAAAATTAATTAAAACTGAAAAAGTTGATGCTGTATTTGGAAATCCTGAAAGAGCTAAAGGAGGAATTCATTGGGTAATAGTAGGAAGCAGCTTTCTTTTATTGATATGGCTATATTATTCATGGGATATTGCTAAATCTTTTTTTCCAAAGTCAGCAAATGAGCTTTGTCAAGTTGGTAAAGTAAATGAGTCACTTCTTTCGCTTAAATATCTTTTTCCAATAGAGGAACGTCAACTTAAGAGTACGTCTGTAATAGAGACTGAGTCAGAAAATTTAAACAAAATCACAATAGAAATTGAAAAATCAGGAATTAAAAATCAAGATAAAAATAAGCTAATAGATTTTATCGCACAGACTAAAAATACAATACCACTGCTTACAAATGAACAGCTTTTGAATAATGACACTAGAGAACAAATAAAAATAATTACTGAAAAAATTGTAAATTTAACTGTGGACTTTGAAAGAAGCGATTATCCCAATGAGAGTGCTGAACAAGAAATAGAAAGACTTGAAGCTGCTAAAGAGGAAGGATCTTGGAAGGCATCAAGTACCTCAATTGAAAATACAATAGAAATTCCTTTCATTCCAAAAACAAAGCGAGGTTTAAAATTTCAGGCAGCAGCTACAGAATTAAATTTAATAAGTGATGAATTCTTTGAACTTAGAAACCATAATGAACAATACGCTTCCGCTTTAGAAAAACTTAAAAAAGAAATAAAAGATTATAGAACTAGTTTAGGCTCCTCTGAGGAAATTTCCTCCTCATTTGCGAAAGATATTCTTAAAATTGCAAGAAGAATTGAATACGCGAGTATATTTCCGCCTAATACTCTTAAAGACATGCAAGCATCAATAGTCAATTTTGATAATGTACAAATAAAGGAACAAGGTAGTCTTAGATGGGTTGATATTCTTTTGTTTCCATCAGGTACGATTATTTCTAGTGGTCCAAGTTGCTCGGAACAAGGATCTGGTAGATGGTTGCCGAAACCATCAGATACACTCAACAAATTTACATTAATGTTGAACCCTAATGTGGGTTACAAACAAATTCCATTAATCTGGTATGAAATGATGGATGTAAGTAAGATCATTGGTTTCTTAATACCTGATTGGTTTGCTGATATTTTACCTGGGGAATATCCAGTTCATAATGAAGAAGGTGAAGTAAAGCCCAATTTTAAAAGTAAGGTTTTAAGTTTTGTAACTGGAGACTTTAATTTATTTAAAATTCCAATTCCAACTGGACATATTTGGGATTCATTTTTGAGAGTATTTCTTGGATTAGTAGCCGGGATAATAGTTGGAGTTCCATTAGGATTGTTTATGGGTTTAAATAGATTTGCAAAAGGATTTTTTGATCCTTTAATTGAATTATACAGACCTGTTCCTCCTTTAGCATGGGCACCATTAGTTATCTCAGTTCTTGGTATAGATAATCTTGGAAAAGTATTTTTATTATTTATGGTTTCGTTATCAATAATGATAATTTCAGCTAGAGCTGGTGCTTCTGGAACTCAATTATCAAAAATCCACGCAGCGCATTCTCTTGGGGCATCCAAGTGGCAAATATTAAGACATGTTATTTTTCCAAATTCATTACCAGAAATACTGACAGGGATAAGAGTTGCAACAGGTATGTGCTGGGGAACATTAGTGGCTGCAGAATTTTTAGCCGGTACAACAGGAGTTGGCTTTGTAGAAAATGTCGCTAAAAAATATTTCCAATATGAAGTAATATGGATAACTATATTTATCATGGGAATGTTGGGTTTAATTTTTGATATCACGATAAGAAAGATTATAGACAAAACTATTCCTTGGCGGGGAAAAGGTTAATTAAATTTAATAATTTATGATTGGAATTCTTGGTGGTATGGGCACACAAGCAGGCTTAGATTTTTGTTCAAAGCTTGCAAAATTAAATAGAGGAAAAGCAGATCAAAAGTATCCCCTATTTGTTTTATATAATAAAGCTAACATTCCAGATCGAAAACAAAATCTTAAAAAATACGACAAAGTTTTAAAAAGCCTTATTCACGGATGTAAGTTTTTACAAAAAAATAAATGTAAGTTTATATCAATCCCATGTAACACTGCACATTATTGGTATAAAGATCTTAAAAAAAAAATAAAGATTCCGATTTTAAATATGCCAGAAATTGTCTATTTGAACGCAAAAAAAAATTGTAAAAAAAATTCTAAAATTGGCCTTTTAGCTACAGATGCCACTATCAAAACAGGGATTTACAGTTATTACTTTAACAAAAATTATAAATTAGTATCGCCTAATAAAAACCTACAAACAAGAAGCGTAAATAAATCTATAAAACTGGTTAAAATGGGTAAAACTAAAGAGGCCGAAAGAGCTATTAAACCTGCTGTTAATTATTTAATAAAAATGAACTGTAAAAAAATCATTTTGGGCTGTACTGAGTTGCCAATTGCAATTTTTGCCTATAAGTCTTTTAAGAAAGCCAAGCTATCAAAAATATTTATGGATCCAAATTTAATATTAGCTGAAGCCTCCATGAGGAAATATAAATGAAAAAAATAATATTGTTAGTTTTAATTATTGCTCCTTTTTCTTTAAATGCAAATGAAAATGCTAAAGAAAAAAAAGTCGCTAAATATGTTATGGAAAATATTCAAAAAGATTATCTAAATTGTTATAGTTTCTACAAAGTTGCGGCACAAAGTTTCAAGGATGCTGGAAAAGATAAAAGCATAATTGATAGTCTGGAAAATAGTGCAGATGTATCTTTAAAATATAATTTTGATCTAGGAGAAATAATGGGATTAAATCCTGAGGTTATGTCTCAAATGACTAAAGATAATGTTAACAAATTTATTAAACTAGCTAAAAAGAATTTTTCTTTACTAGCTAAAGATTATGGCATGCTATGTAAAAATTTAGTTGAGAACCCAGAGCAAAGAACAAATTTTTGGGAAGAAAAAGGTATAAAAAAATTTAAGTGAAAAAAAATCTTCTAAAATCAAAACTTAAACAAATTTTCCTCAAACATAAACTTTCAAATAAACATGCTGAACTTTGTTCAAACTATTTAATTAAAGCTGAAATTCTAGAAGCTAAAGGCCATGGTTTAGCAAGACTAAAAATGTACTGCGAAAGAATCAAAGCAAAAGTAATTAACCCTAAACCCAAAATTAAAATAAAAAAAATAAGTTCTTCAATTTCTTATATTAATGCAGATAACAGTATTGGTTTTGTTGGTGGTGATATTGGTATTAAACAAGCAATTAAAAATGCAAAAAAAAATGGAATAGGCTTAGTTGCTGTAAAAAAAAGCGGACATTACGGACTTTCAAGTTTTTATGCGGAACAAGCAGTGAATAATAAATTGATGGTTTTTTGTTTTACTAATGCACCTGCCGCTCTAGCTCCTTATGGTGCAAAAAAATCTTTATTTGGCACAAACCCTATTTGTTTTGGTGTTCCTACAGGAAAAATTCCTTTTATTTATGACGCTTCAACGTCAATAATAAACAGAGGTGCTATACGAAGAGCTGACAAATTAGGTTTAAAAATTCCACACGGTGTTGCGCTTAACAAAAAAGGTAAAATTACTACTAACGCTAAAGAGGCTCTTAAGGGCACTCAATTACCCATTGCAGGTTTTAAAGGTTCTGGTTTAGCTTGGATGGTTGATATTTTAAGTGGTGTTTTAACAGGCAGTAGCCATGGAGGAAAAACAAAAGATCCTTTTGACGATTTTTCAGGACCCCAAAATATGGGTCATTTATTTATAACTATTAATCCAAAAATTTTTATCGGAAATAGGTTCGTTAAAGAAATGCAGAAAAATATAAAGTTTGTCAAAAAACTTCCTAGAGCAAAAGGATTTTCAAATATTTTATATCCAGGTGAAAGAAAAAATAAGACGTATAAAAAGAATTTAAATAAAGATATATCTATTCCTGAGAAAATTTTAAGAGAAATGGAAAAATTAAATGCTGAGTAAAAAAGATATTATTTGTCCTGAGAATTTACTTAATTTGGCTAAAACAAAAGGACCGGCAAAAGCAGTAATAGTTAATGCTGTAAAGCCAGTTTCAATTGAGTCAGCAAAACAAGCTGTAGATGCAAATTTAATTAAACCAGTGTTTATAGGAGATAAGTCAATTATTGAGAATAATGCCAAGCAATTAAACTGGGATATTTCTAAATATGAAATTATTAATGAACCAGATGAAAATAGTACTGCACCAATCGCAGCAAAACTTGCAAGTGAAGATAAAGTTAAAATTATTGTAAAAGGACATATTCATACAGACGTACTTATGAAAGCTGTTTTAAAAAGAGATTTGAATTTGATAGGAAAAAAAAGACTTAGTCATATTTGGCATATGACTTTAGAAAAAAAAGATAAACCATTTATCATTACTGATGGAGCATTAAATGTATTACCCAAATTAGAAACTAAAATGCATATATTAAAAAATTCGATAGATTTTGCGAATAGGATAGGAATTGGAAAACCTAGAGTGTCAGTACTTTCAGCGACTGAAGAGGTTTTAGATAGTATGCCTAGTTCTCTAGAGGCAAACGAACTTACCAAAAGAGCAAAAGAAGAAGGTTTGAACGCAGAAGTATTTGGACCAATGGCATTCGATAATTCAGTTTCTGAAAAAGCTGCTCAAATTAAAGGAATTAAAAATGTGGTTGCTGGTAATACAGACATATTATTAGTTCCCAATGTAGAAACTGGAAATGCTTTAGTAAAAATGATGATTTTTTTTATGGGAGCATGTGCAGCTGGTGTAGTAGTTGGCGGAAAAGTCCCTGTTGTAATAACTAGTAGAGCTGATGATACTCAAGCAAGACTTGCTTCCATGGCTGCTGCGGTTGTTGCTCTTTAATGAAAAAACTTAAAAACTGGGATAATAAAACTTGGTTATCATCTAAATCGTATATCTTTCAATTTAATAATTTTCTTAAAACAA
>CACDSA010000021.1 GCA_902555185.1 uncultured Pelagibacteraceae bacterium
ATTTACTACTTTTAAAATTTCCTTTTTTTTAAATTTATAATGATCAGGAAAAATTATTTTTTTTTGTATCATTAAACCATTTTTCTCAAGCAAATTAAAAAAATTAATAGGGTTTCCTATGCCAGCAATTGCAATTAGTTTTTTGTTTTTCAGCTTCTCAATGTTTAAAGGTTGATAACTAGAATAAAAAATCTTTAAGTTTTCATTTCTTTCTAAAATTTTCTTCTCAAAATCTTTATCCACTTTTCCATTAATTATAATTATATGTGCATCTTTTAAAGCACTTAAAGTCTCTCTTAATGGTCCTGATGGAATCATCATCCCATTTCCAATTTTTTGAGCTTGATTAAAACAAATTATATTCAAATCTTTTTTAATTTTATAATCTTGAAAACCATCATCTAAAATTACGCTATCATATTTATTTTCAATAGCTTCATTAATCGCTTCAATTCTTGATTTATTTAGTATTATGTCTTTGTATTTGTTTTTTAATATTTTATGCTCATCATAATGTTGTTTATAAAATTTTCTTATAATTACAGGATGTTTCCCTCTTTTAAATAGTTCGTTAGCCAAGTCAACTGCAAGAGGAGTTTTACCCGTGCCACCAATATACAGGTTTCCAATACACACAATTGGAATTTTAAATTTTCTTTTTCTAATAAGTATTTTTCTCAGATTTACTATGATGAAAAAAATAATAGTAATAGGAAATAAAAAAATGGATAAAAAAGTTTTCTTTTTATCCCAAAATTTTGGCTTAATTAATTTCATTTCTATAAAATATTTTGATATGCATCATTGTTGTTAACAAAGTCTTTTTTCCTAATTTTTTTATTTTTATAGAAAAATTTTTATTATCTTTTTTATTTTTTCTTAAATCAAAAGAAAGATTTCGACTTAGTTGTTTTGGTGTCATTATTTCTTGTGATATTTTGTATTTTTCTAAAAGTTTATAAATCTCTTGAAAGTTATAAACCCAACTTCCATGATATATCTTACAACCTAGTTTCGCAGCTTCTAATGGATTTTGACCACCGTTATTTTTAAAATTCTTTAACAATGATTTTCCTATTAGAACACTTTTTGAGACTTTAAAATAATTTCTTAAACCACCAAATGAATTAATAATTATTATTTCATTATTTATGGAAATCTCTTCATTTTTATGTAAAATTTGAGAAGAATAACCAAATTTGTTACATAAATTTCTAATCTCATAAACTCTATTTATATGTCTTGGTGCAATAATTGAAATTAAGTCTTTATATTTTTTCTTTAAAAAATAATGAGTTTTTAAAATAAAATCTTCTTCTCCTTCATGAGTACTTACGGCAAACCAAAATCTTTTGTTTTTTAGTATCCTTTCATTAGGATTAGATAATTTAATTTCATTTGAATTATCTATTAATTTAATATTTCCATTATAATGAGTGTTTTTAACACCAAAATCTAAAAAATATTTCTTTGTTTCAAGATTAGACGCTAGACATAATTTAAAAGATCCAAACAAGATTTTAGCCAAATCTTTAAATAATTTCCATCTATTAAAAGTTTTTTTTGTAATTCTTGCATTTAAAATTGCTAATGGAATTTTTTTTTCATTTGCTTCTATAATGAGGTTAGGCCATATTTCAGAGTCTACAAAAAATATAGCTTTTGGGTTCCATTTTGTAAGAAATTTTTTTATTAAAAATCTAACATCAACGGGGAAGAATCTGTGGTAAACATTTTTATATTTTTTTATTTCTTCTTTAACTAAATTACCAGAGCTTAATGTTACTGTAGTTATTAAAACTTCATTTTTAGGATTTAATTTTTTTAATTCATAAATGATTGGCAATATACTTTTTATTTCGCCAATACTTGCGGCATGAAACCACAAAAGATTAGACTTCTTTTTTTTTTTTACATTAAAAAAAGAAGGAAATATTTTTTCTTTGTAGCGATAAGCGTCTTCTTTGTTTCTTAATTTTCTAAAAAAAATTAATAAAATTAGAAATGGGTAAAGCAGATTCGTAAGTATTCTATAGATAAAAATCATTTTACTTGTTTTAATTGTTTATCATACAGTGACTTATATTCTTCACAATTCTTTAACAAATAATCATGTTTTCCTGAGTCAATTATCTTTCCTTTCTTTATTACAAAAATTTTGTCTGCATTAAGTATTGTTGAAAGTCTATGCGCTATAACTAAAGAGGTTTTATTTTTTGTTAAATTTATTATAGCATTTTGAACTATTTGTTCTGACTCTGCATCAAGTGATGAAGTAGCTTCATCTAAAAGTATTATCGGCGACTCTTTTAATATCGCTCTAGCGATCGATATCCTTTGTTTTTGCCCCCCTGATAATCTTACTCCGTTTTCTCCAATTAGAGTATCATAACCGTTTGGTAAGTTTTTAATAAATTCGTCTGCTGCTGAGAATTTACATGCCTTTTCTACTTGATCAAAGGAGGCATCTTCTTTAGCGTATAAAATATTATTTCTAATCGTATCATCAAATAATATTACATCTTGACTTACCAGAGATAAATTTTTTCTAAGAGATTTTAGCTTTACTTTTCTTATATCTTGACCATCAATTTTGATAATACCTTCTTGTGGATCATAAAATCTTGGTAATAGATTGATTATAGTACTTTTTCCTGCACCACTATGTCCAACAAAAGCTGCCATCGTATTTCCTTCAATTTGAAGATTAATATTTTTTACCGCTTGTTTATCTGTTGATTGATAATTAAAAGCCACATTGTCAAATTCGATTTTAGATTCTTTTATTGATAAATTTGGTAAATCTTCATTATTTTCAATCTCTATTTTTTTATCAATTATATTGGTGATCCTTTTAAAACCTGCTGCACCTTGATAGGCAGACATATTGATTGTAGCTAGTGATCTAATAGGTTGATATGCGAGCATCATTGCTGCTAAAAATGAAAAGAAATTGTTCACTTCCAATTCACCAGATGCAATTAATGTTCCAGAGAAAAAAATAAATCCAGCTATCATAAAACCGGTTAAAGTCTCCATAATTGGAGTAGCTCTAAACATGATACTTCCAATTTTGATATTTTTTTCTATAACGTCATCAATAACTTTATCAGCTTTTATAGCTTCATTTTCCTCCTTTTGATAAATTCTTATCATTCTAGATCCCCTTAAAATTTCTGATAAAAAAGACACTAAATTTCCAGATGATATACCAGCCTTACCTGTTGCTTTACCCATCCTTTTACCTAAAGACTTTGCCAAACCACCTGCTAGTGGCATCATCAGAATTGCGAACATGGCTAATTTCCAATTTTGATAAAACATTAACGAAACTAAAGCTATTACTGAAAAACTATCTTTCATAAGATTTAATACGCCTGTTCCTACTAAATTTTGAACTTGGGTTGAGTCGAAAGTAATATTGGAAATATATTTTCCAGAGTGACGGTTATCTAGCGTTTGCACATCTGATAATAAAATATTTCTAGCAATTTTTTTTTTTAATTCCCCTGCTACCTCTTCTCCAACTTTGATAATGTTTATTCTGGCAAAATATAGGGATAAACCTTTACTAGAAAAAGCTAAAATTATTAATAGAGGTATAGACCAAGCAAAGGTTCTATCTTGTTCTATAAAAATTTTTTTTACTGCAGGATCTAGTAACCAAGCTATTCCTGATGTGCTACCCGCTACAATCAAGGAAAGCAATAAAGCAATCAAAATTTTTTTTAAGTGTTTTTTTACATACTCTTTGTAAAGTCTAGAAAGTAATAATTTTAATTCTTTAAATTCCATTTTATATATTTGTAGAAAAAATTGATATAAATAATAGTAAACCTGAAATATTATTAAATTTAAATGACCATAAACAAGAGCTCGATTTTATTGGGTTGAATTTTACAATTTGCAAAATTAAACTTGCAAAAAATATTATTAGAAATAATGAAAAAATATTAAAATTTAAATTTTCTTTAAATACATAAAGTATTAATATACTCGTTATCAAATAACATGATAATACAAAAGATTTTATGTTTTTCTTAAACTTTATTGAAGTGGACTTGACACCAATTATTTCATCATCAGACATATCTTGTGCTCCATATATCGTGTCATATCCCAATGTCCAAAATATGGCCGCAAGATAAAGCACAATTATCTCAAGTGAAATGCTATTATTAATTGCCGCCCAAGACATAATTATTCCCCAATTAAACGTAATACCTAAAAATAGTTGTGGCCAGTAGGTCACTCGTTTCATAAAGGGATAAGTGAAAGCCAAAAACATAGAACCCATTCCCAAAAATATAGTAAATAAATTAAATTGAATTAGAATAAAAAAAGCTAAAAGGCAAAGTATCGCTACGTATATAAATGAATGCTTCACAGAAATTCTGTTAGCTGCTATTGGTCTTTTTCTTGTTCTCTTTACTTTTTTATCAAAATCCTTATCAACTATGTCGTTGAAAATACATCCAGCACTTCTCATTAATACAGAGCCAAAGAAAAATAAAATTAAATAATAAATAAACAAATCCGTATCTTGACTAATATTTGAAGCATAAGCCAAGCCCCACGAGCACGGCCAAAACAATAGCATGAAGCCAATTGGCTTATTAAGTCTTGTTAAATCTATAAAAATTTTAAGATGTTGCATGAAATACTTCTTGTAAATATCAAACACTATCTACATAATCAATTTGATTCGATATGGATATAGATTACACAGTAGCTGCATTAATGTTTCCTGCAATACCTCTAATGATGACTATGTATAGCAATCGATTCCATACTTTAAGCGCTTTAATAAGAAAAATTCATGATCAGTATACATTTGAAAAAAAAGTTCCACCAGAGTGGGAAAATCAACTACACGTTCTAAATAAAAGAACTAATTATCTAAAGTTTGTAATGGGTTTTTCAGCTTTTGGTTTTTTATTTAACATGCTTACAGTTCTGTTACTTTATTTAGATCTCGTTTTTTATGCAAGACTAAGTTTTGCATCATGTTGTATTTGCATGATTTTCTCAATTTTCTTATTTTTACAAGAAATTAGACTTTCAAACGATGCTTTAAAATTTCATTTAAGTGATATGGACTCAATGAGAAAAGATTTGTAATTAAATTTTTTTTAGTTGGTTT
>CACDSA010000022.1 GCA_902555185.1 uncultured Pelagibacteraceae bacterium
CTTCAATTGCTCTCTTTTTGCTAAAAATACGACTAAATCGTCTTTTTCAAAGATAAAATTAGACCTGGGGATTATTACTTTATCTTTTCTTATTATCGCTCCAATTCTAATATCCTCGGGTAAGTTAGAGTCTCTAATTTTTTTATTTAACAATTCAGATTTTTCTAAAATTTTTGCTTCTATAAACTCGTACTCTCCATCTAGCAATGAATAAACTGTGCCGATTGTGCCTTTATGAACATGTTCCATAATTCTGGATACTGTTGTCATCCTAGGGTCGACCAAATCATCTATATTAAGTGAGTCTTGTAATAAATTATAATTAGACTTGTTTACTATAGCGATAGTTCTTTTTTTTAATCCTGTTTTTTCAGCTAGTACACATGCCATCATATTATTTTCATCGTCATTGGTTAAAGCTAAAATAGTTTCTGATCCCTCAAGATTGGCCTCTTTTAAAATTTCTTCATCTAAAGCATCACCATTAATAACTATTGATGAAGATAAATCATTAGCTATTTCTTCGGCTCTTTTCTTATCTTTCTCTATTATTTTGATTCTTAAATCTTCAAAATTTTCCTCAAGCATTTTTGCTAAGTTAAGGCCAATATTTCCGCCACCAATAATTAGAATATTTTTTGCTACTTTTTCCTCATGGCCAAAAGCTTTTAAAATTGGGTTAAGCTGATCGCTGCTTACTACCAAATATACGTTATCGTCTTCTAAGATCTGATCATTTTTTTTTAAATAAATAAACTTTTCTTTTCGTAATGCTCCTATTATATTTGCTTTAAAATCTGGGAATTTTTCAGTCAATTTTTTAAGAGGAATATTTTTAATTGGACAATTTTTTTCAATTGAAATTTCAAGCATCTTTACTTTATTGTTACCAAAAGGTACGTTATCTAAAGCTCCAGGTGCCTCAAGTCTTCTGAATAATGACTTTGCAACTTCTATTTCTGGCGAAATAATTACATCTATTGGAATATTGGATTTGTTAAACAATTTTCCCCATTTTCCCTCTAAAAAATCTTTGGTTCTTATACGTGCTATTTTTTTTGAAACATTGAAAAGAGAACTCGCTAACTGGCAAACTATCATGTTTGTTTCGTCATTTCTTGTAACAGCAATAATCATATCAGCTTTTTCGGCACCTGCATTTTCTAAAACAGTTGGTAGAGAAGCTCTGCCCACAATCCCCTTTACATCTTGGGTATCATTAATTTTTTTAATATCTTCAGAAGATTGGTCAATTACTGTAACTGAATGTCCCTGAGTTGATAATTGTTTACTAATTGAAAAGCCGACTTTACCAGCTCCACATATGATAATATTCATTTTAATTAACGCCCTTAATTCCTAAAGATTTTAGTTTTCTGTGCAATGCTGATCTTTCCATTCCTATAAAATCGGCTGTTTTTGATATATTTCCATGATTTTTTTTTAATTGAGTAATTAAATATTCTTTTTCAAAATACTCCCTCGCTTCTTTAAGGGGAGATGTGAATGATTTTTCTAAAATATCATTATTGTTATTGAGTGTTTTTTGAGGATCGAGAATATCACTAATTAATTTATTTATATTTTCTTTTGTCTCATTTGCAGAAAGAATTGTAATTCTTTCAACAAGATTTCTTAGCTCTCTAACATTACCAGGCCAATTATATGTATATAAGTTGTTATTATCAATTTCAATCCTAGATAATTGAACTCCATTTAATTCTGAGAGTTTTTTTTTAAAATATTCAATAAGTAAAGGAATGTCTTCGGTTCTAGAACTTAATGGTGACAGTTCAATTGGTATTACATTTAGTCTATGAAATAAATCTTCTCTAAATTTATTAATTTTGACTTTTTAGAAGTTGATGAAATTAATCTTATATTTACATTAATATTTTTTGATCCATTCAATCTCTTGAATTTTTGATCAATCAATACCCTTAAAACATTAGCCTGTGTTTCAAAAGGTATCTCTGAAACTTCATCAATTAATAGTGTCCCTTTATTAGCTCTTTCTAGTGCTCCAAATGAAATATTCCCATCTTCAAACTCCTCACCAAATAATTCTTTTTCATATGTATTTTCTTTTAACAAAGCTGCGTTAATTATTACAAAAGGTTCTTTTGATCTTGATGAGTTTTTATGAATTTTTCTAGCTACTAACTCTTTTCCAGTACCGGTAGGTCCTGAAATTAAAACTCTACTTTCTGAAGTTGATAATTTATCTATAATTTTTTTTACTCTTGTAATTGAAGGACTTTTTCCAATTAAATCAAATGAGTGAAAAAGTTTATTTTCAATAATATCTTTTTCTTTTTTTAAATCGAATGACTCAAAAGCTCTATTTACATAATTTAAAATTTTTTCTTTTGAAAATGGTTTTTCTATAAATTCATAAGCTCCAATTCTAATTGCCTCTACCGCTATCTGCACTGTGGCATGTCCTGAAATCATGATCACTGGTAAAAATTTATTCTTTTCAATTACAAGTTTTAAGAGATCTATTCCATCCTTATCGGGCTTGTCTAATTTGATATCAATTATAGCTAAATCTGGTAATTTTTTATTTATTTCAAAAACTGCTTGATCGTAGTTAGCTGCTGTTCGGACTTTAAAATTTTGATCTTTTAAAATATTACTTACAAGTAAGCGTATATCGGGATTGTCGTCTATAACTAATATTTCTTTATGCATTTGCTTTTGGTATTGAAATAGTAACTATTATTCCACTCTGTTTAATTTTATTTTTAATATTTAAGTTTCCAGAATGTTCGTTAATAATTTTAGAAACAATAGGCAAGCCCAAGCCTGTGCCTGTTTTTTTAGTTGTAAAGTATGGGGTCATTGCTTTTTTTGCGTCTGTAATACCTGGTCCATTATCTGTTAATCTACAAACTATATAGTCATTATTATCGTAAATTTCTATGTGAATATTACCTTTAAAATCAGGGTCTTTTTTAGATAATTCCTTAAAAGCCTCTTCAGAGTTTTTTATTAAGTTTATAAATACTCTATTCAATTGATCTTTATCACCTTTAATGTGAGAATTTTTAGTATTTTTTGAAAAATTAATATTAACCTTAGAGGACATTTTTATAAAATCAAGAGACTTATTTAATACATCTGATAGATCAACTTTCTCAAGTATAGGTCTTGGCATTCTTGCAAAATTAGAAAATTCATTCACTAATTTTTCAATATCTTTTATCTGCCTGTTAATAGTTTCAAGATATTTTTCAAAATTTTGCCCTTCGTTATTTAATTTTTTTTTATATTTTTCTCTTAAACTGTCAATTGATAGTTGGATTGGTGTTAAAGGGTTTTTGATTTCATGTGCTAATTTTCTCGCTACACCCTCCCATGCTTCGTATCTCTCATTAATTAACAATTTATTTTGTTGTTCTTTAAGTCTTTCAATCATTGAATTAAAATTTTTATTTAATTGTTTAAATTCTTCATCTGTTTCTAACTCCGGAACTTTTACATCTAAAGCGCCTTTGCTTATCGAGTCGGATGCTCCAATTAAGTTTACTATCGGTCTTGTCAATCTTGATGCAAAAGTAATCGCTATCGAAGTTGATAAAAATAATAATAAAGTTACGACTATGATATAAATTATTGCAAATGTTACCTTAATACCTGTTTGACTATTTTCCACTGAATAATAAAAACTAACCGCTTCTTTCGTTTCGTTAAGATATCTTAATGTCTCGGGATCAATATTTCTTGATATATACAAATACGTATCAACTAGTGAGGTTAATTTTGTCATTACAGTCGTTTTATTATCTAAACTTTCAGAAATAAATACTGGCTTACCCTCTAAAACTTGATCGTAATTTTCATCTGAGGGAACAACAAATTCTTCTGTAATATCTCTCACATCAGATAAAAGTATATT
>CACDSA010000023.1 GCA_902555185.1 uncultured Pelagibacteraceae bacterium
TTTCTTCTGCAAATCATATTTGTATTTCCCAATATCCATAATCTTACATACTGGTGGATTTGCATTTGGTGAAATCTCTATCAGGTCAAGATCTTCCTGTTTTGCTAATTCTACAGCTTTGTTCAAAGGCATAGTTCCAAGATTTACCCCATCACTACCTATAACTTGAACATCCAAAGCTCTAATTCTTTCATTTGCTCTAGGTCCTTGTGGTTTAGTTCGTCTTTGAAAATAATTTGGTTTTGAGTTTGACACTTAGTTTAATGGCAACTTATTGAGGTCTAACATAATTTTTAACAAGTCTTCTCTTTTCATAATTTCTTGTTTGTCTGAACCAAGTTTTCTTACAGTCACTGTATTTTCTGCAACTTCTTTTTTCCCACAAACAATGATATAAGGAACTTTAGCCAAAGAGTGTTCTCTTACTTTGTAATTTATTTTTTCATTCCTTAAATCCATTTCACATTTTATACCTTCTTTAAATAAATCTTCAAATAATTTTTTAACATAATTATTATTCTCTTCTGCAATAGGGCATACTACTGCTTGTGCTGGAGATAACCAGAAAGGCAATTTACCTGCATAATTTTCAATTAAAATTCCAATAAATCTCTCTAAAGATCCAAATAATGCTCTGTGTAACATTACTGGTACCTTTTTACTTCCATCTTTAGCTATGTATGTTGCTCCCAGTCTACCAGGTAAATTTAAATCTACTTGAAGTGTCCCACATTGCCAATCTCTTCCGATAGCATCTCTTAAAACAAATTCAATTTTAGGTCCATAAAATGCACCTTCTCCTTTATTTATTGTATATTCAAGATTAGTTTTTTTAATAGCTGTTAGTAATGCAGCCTCTGACTTGTCCCAAATGCTATCATCGCCTACTCTTTGCTCAGGTCTGTCAGAGTATTTCAAAATCACATCTTTAAAACCCAAATCTTTATAAATTTCTAAAATAAGATTTGTTACTGATAACGACTCATCTGTAATTTGGTCTTCTGTACAAAAAATATGCGCATCATCTTGTGTAAATGCTCTTACTCTTAATAAACCATGTAGCGCCCCTGAAGGTTCGTATCGGTGAACTTTTCCGAATTCAGAAAGTTTCAAAGGTAAATCTCTGTAGCTTTTAAGCCCTTGATTAAAAATTTGTACACATCCTGGACAGTTCATTGGTTTAACAGCAAATGTTTTTTCATCAGGAGTATCGGAGGTGAACATGTGGTCTCCAAATTTTTCCCAGTGACCTGATTTTTCCCATAAAGATTTGTCCAAAAGTTCTGGTGTGTTAATTTCTTTATAACCAGCTAATCTTTGTTTCATTCTCATGTACTCAACGAGTCTTTGAAATAATAACCAACCTTTCTCATGCCAAAAAACTGAGCCTGGACTTTCCTCTCTAAAATGAAATAGATCCATTTCTTTACCCAATTTTCTATGGTCTCTTTTTTCAGCCTCTTCTAATCGATTAAGATAATCGTTAAGTTCTTTTTTTGAAGCCCAGCAAGTACCATAAATTCTTTGCAGCATTTCATTGTTAGAGTCTCCTCTCCAATAAGCCCCGGAAACTTTGGTCAACTTAAAAGCTTTTCCAATTTTACTTGAAGAAGTTAAATGGGGTCCTCTACAGAGATCATGCCAAGTATCGCCGTGATGATAGATCGAAAGTTCCTCGCTTTCTGGTATGCTCTCTATTATTTCAGCTTTATACTTTTCACCAATTTTTTTAAAATGAGCTATTGCTTTACTTCTTTCCCAAACCTCTCTCTTTGTTTTGACATCCTTGTCAATAATTTCTGACATCTTTTGTTCTATCTTTTTTAAATCATTTTCATTAAAAGGTTCTTTTCTGGCAAAATCATAATAAAAACCATTTTCTATTACTGGTCCAATAGTAACCTGAGTTCCTGGGTATAGCTCTTGAACAGCCATCGCCATTATATGTGCTGCATCATGTCTAATTACATCTAAGCCCTCTTTATCTCTTGAAGTAATTAGTCTTACTTTTGAGTCCTTTGTTATTTCATGGCTCAAGTCCCTCAATTCTCCATTTACTTCCATAATAAGAGCAGATTTTTCTAATGACTTACTAATTTTTTTTGTTAGTTCAAAACCATTTATAGATTTTGAAAATGATATTTTCTTCCCGTCTAATAATTGAACGTTAGGCATTAAATTTTAAATAGTTTCTTATATTCTCTTAAATTTGAGTCACACATTACTTCAACGTCGAATTTTTTTGTTACGTTTTTTCTACCTTCGTTTCCCATCAATTTCAACTCTTCTTGACTTAAATCCATAATAGTATTTAAATTTTTTGCAAGTTCTCTAGGATCATCGTGTTTATATAAATATCCAGACTTTTTGTTCAAAACTGTTTCTTTTGAACCTCCTATATTGCTTGCAACTATTGGTTTACCCATGGATTGGGACTCTACCGCAACTCGCCCAAAAGCTTCAGGCTCAATTGAAGCTGAAACAACTACGTCAGCAAGTGAGTAGGCCAGAGGCATTTCTTTACAATGACTTATAAATTTTACTTTTTTGGTCAAACTATACCTTTCAACTAAACTAAAAAGTTTTTTAGAATAAACTTTTCTTCCTTGATCAGGGCCAAGCAAAATCGCTTGGAAGTTTGTGACGTTAAAATCTTCAATTAAGATATTTAATGCCTCTATAAATTTTTCTTGACCTTTCCAATAAGTGAGTCTACCTGGCATTAAAATTGTAAATTTGTGCGGGTCAAGTCCCCATTCTTTTTTTAACTTTTCCTGTTTTAAAATAGAAATATTTTGAGGGTTAAAATAATCTATGTTTATTCCTCTAAATATAACTCTTAATTTTTTTTTCTTATTAAGATATTCACTGTAATTTTCGTTTATGTGATTAAAAATAAAATTTGATCCAGCTATAGTTAATTTTGACCTTAGCATTATACTATTATAAAATTTTTTAAGGTTTGTCTTAAAATTATAAGTTCCATGAAAAGTTGTTACAAATTTTGTATTTGTTAAAATGCAAGCAAAATAACTTGACCAAGCTGGCGCTCTACTTCTTGCATGCACAATATTAATTTTTTTAAAAATAATTAATATAGATAATATTATTACATTAAAAAAAATTAAAATTGGATTTTTAGAATGAACTGGTAATTTAAATATTCCTACTTTTTTCTTTTTTACAAATTTAAGTAACTCGCCGCCAGAAGTAGCTATAAAAGATCCGCAACCTTGTTCTGCTAGATAATGAGCTATATCATAGCAACCTGTTTCGGCTCCACCATACCCAAGTTTGGGGATTACTTGTAAAACATTTATTTTAGTACTCATCCAGTTTATATATAATAACAGTAATTGATCTTTATATGAAAAAATTTAAGTATCTAAAAATAGCGAATACAAAAAAACTAAGATATATAGACAATTATTTTAAAAAGAAACTATATATAATTTTCCTTCCAGGTTTTATGTCAGATATTGATGGAAAAAAACCCTTAGCTTTTAAGAAGTATGCAGTTAAAAAAAAATTAGGTTTCTTAGGAATTGAGTATTCAGGTCATGGAAAATCATCAGGTGAATTTATTAAAGGAAATATTACCAAATGGACTAATGATGCTAAAGTTTCTATTAAAAAGATTGTAAAAAAAAATAAATTTATATTAATTGGCTCAAGCATGGGTGCTTGGATT
>CACDSA010000024.1 GCA_902555185.1 uncultured Pelagibacteraceae bacterium
TCCTTTGTCTTTTGCAGAAACGCTAACTATACCATTTGCATCAATATCAAATGTAACCTCGATTTGTGGAGTTCCTCTTGGCGCTGGAGGTATGCCAACCAATTCAAAGTTACCAAGTATCTTATTATCTACAGCCATCTCTCTCTCACCTTGTAGCACTCTGATAGAAACGGCAGGTTGATTATCCTCTGCTGTGGAGAAAACTTGACTTTTTTTAGTTGGAATTGTTGTATTTTTCTCAATAAGTTTCGTTGAAACGCCACCAAGTGTTTCTATGCCCAATGATAGAGGCGTAACATCCAATAACAGTACATCTTTAACATCGCCTTGAAGTACACCACCTTGAATTGCTGCGCCCATAGCAACTACTTCGTCCGGATTAACACTTTTATTTGGTTCTTTACCAAAGAAATTTTTAACTGTTTCAATAATTTTTGGCATTCTTGTCATTCCGCCTACAAGTACAACCTCATTGATTTCAGCAGCAGAAAAACCTGAGTCTTTTAAAGCTGTTTTGCAAGGTTCTAAAGTTCTATCTACCAAACCTTGAACTAATGCTTCAAGTTTTGCTCTAGTAAATTTTAAATTTAAGTGTTTTGGCCCTGTTTTATCTGCAGTTATAAATGGTAAATTTATTTCGGTTTGAGCAGCAGATGAAAGTTCGATTTTTGCTTTTTCGGCAGCCTCTTTTAATCTTTGCAGTGCCAGCTTGTCAGATTTTAAATCTATTCCATTATCTTTTTTAAATTCCGATGCAAGATATTCAACTATTTCATCATCAAAGTCTTCTCCACCTAAAAAAGTATCACCATTAGTTGATTTTACCTCAAATACTCCATCTCCTATTTCTAAAATTGATATATCAAAAGTTCCTCCACCTAAATCATATACAGCAATTTTTTTTCCACCTTTTTTATCAAGTCCATAAGCAAGGGAAGCAGCTGTTGGTTCATTTATGATTCTTAAAACTTCAAGACCTGCAATTTTTCCAGCATCTTTTGTTGCTTGTCTTTGAGAGTCATTAAAATAGGCGGGAACTGTAATTACAGCTTTCGTAACAGCTTGACCCAAATATTTTTCAGCTGTCTCCTTCATTTTTTGTAAAACAAAAGCAGAAATTTGTGCAGGAGAGTATTTTTTTCCTTTACCTTCTACCCATGCATCACCGTTGTCTGATTTAATAATTTTATAAGGTACTTTTGCAATATCTTTTTGAACTGATGGTCCGTCAAACTTTCTCCCAATTAATCTTTTTGCCGCAAAAATCGTATCTCCAGCGTTCGTAACAGCTTGTCTTTTTGCCGGTTGGCCCACTAATTTTTCTTCGTTCTCTAAAAAGGCAACAACTGAGGGTGTTGTTCTTGCGCCCTCGACATTTTCTAACACTTTAGCCTGTGTACCGTCCATAATAGCTACACAAGAGTTTGTTGTTCCTAAATCAATACCTATTACTTTGCTCATAAAATTTTCCTTTAGTTAGTTTTATATGGGTGTTTTTTTTCCTTCTACAAGGTTATTTATCCTCTTTTTTTTCACTTTTTTCCTCATTTTTTGGTTTGTTTTTCTTTGCCACCCCTACTAATGCTGGTCTTAATAATCTTTCACCTAACATATATCCTGGTTGTATTTCATGAACTATCGATCCAACCTCTGACTTTTCATCCTCAATTTCAGTCATAGCTTGATGAAGATTAGGATCGAATTTTTTTCCTACAGCTTC
The DNA here is from genome assembly GCA_902555185.1 of uncultured Pelagibacteraceae bacterium. GTDB lineage: Bacteria > Pseudomonadota > Alphaproteobacteria > Pelagibacterales > Pelagibacteraceae > Pelagilacustribacter. The sequence continues at coordinate 1,721 of CACDSA010000024.1, forward strand.
AATTTTTTTTATTCTGTTTTTTTCAAAAATTGAAATTAAATCCTTTTCAATTATGGATATGTTTTCTAAAAACTTATCCAAATCTTTGTTTACTTTCAAAATTTCATCATTTTTAATCGCGTTTTTTGCTCTTTGAAGATTATCTAATATTGCGAGGCTTTCTCTTGCAAAATTAAATGAACCAAACTCAAAAGCATCCTTAACTTCTTTTTCAAATCTTCTCCTTTGATTTTCAATTTCAGCTAATGATCTGAGGAGCTTATCCTCTGTTTCTTTTAATTTCTCATCTAACGATATTTTTTTAATTTTTTCATCAGATTTGCCTGGTTGCTTTTCTTCTGATATATCGTGATTTTTTTTATTATTATCAGCCATCTGATTGCTATATAGTAAACATTTATTAAATTACTAGATCGAAATGAAAAAAATACTGATAGGAACTCATAATAAGGGTAAATTTAAAGAAATTTCCTATTTATTATCAAAAAAATTTCAAAAAATTTCACCAATTTTACTTAATATTCCAAGTCCAGCAGAAACGAGTAATTCATTTAATGGAAATTCTAAATTAAAAGCCAATTTTTTTTCAAAATATGTTGACTTTCCTGTGATTTCGGATGACTCAGGTTTATGTATCAAATCGCTAAAAAACAAGCCAGGGATTTATTCAGCTAGGTTGGCAAAAGAAAAAGGGAGTTTTTCAAAAGCGATGAAATTTATTTTACGAAAAATGAAGAGAAAAAAAAACAGATCAGCATATTTTATTTGTTGTTTGACATTTAAACATCCAAAGAAAAAGGCAATAAGTGTTACAGGTAAAATAAAAGGTAATATATCTAAAAAAATATTAGGAAAAAATGGATTTGGTTATGACCCTATCTTTATTCCATCGAAATATAAGATAACCTTTGGGCAAATGGAAAAGAAAAAAAAAATTAATATTGACCACAGATTTATTGCGTTCCAAAAATTAAAAAAAAAAATTAGAATTTTATAAATCTATTCTTATCGGTTTTATAGATCTCAAGTTCTTGAGAAACCTTTTTATCTTTAAAACTAAAAGTACCTATTTTTCCTTTAATCTTATTTTTGAATAAAAAATCATTAACACTACTTATTTTTCCATTTTTTTTCCATGCGTAGTAAATCAAACCCAAAGCATCATAGGCTAGTATTGTTATCTCGTTAGGATAAATCTCAAATTTTTTAAAAAAATTTTCATTGTATTTTTTAAATTCTTTATAATTGATAGACGGATAATATAGATTCCGAATAGTATTTTCGTAAAATATACTTTCATCGAACCATTGATTTACAGTAGTAAATAAAACTTTGTCTTGATTAACATCTGTGTACACTAAAGAGGTCAATACACTTTTAAGGTTATTGCCGAAATCAATTATTATAACAGAGTCAAAATTTACATCACCTAGTGTGTATAACTGTTCTAGTTTTTCTAGTTGTTTTATAGATTGCTCATCTTCTTTATCTTCAAATATTTTTTTTCTTAATTCTAAGTTTTTCTTTCTTTGAGAATAATTTGTCAATATTTCAATTTCACCAGTAAGAACTTCTGGATTTGGATTATAAATAAATTTTCTATAATTATCTAAATCTAGTTTTTTTAATTTTTTTTCTATAAATGTAGAGTAATCATTTTCTGGATACATAATAACGGTTTTATTTTTTTTTTGTTTTTTTAAAAACTCTATTATAGCCAATAATTGAGACTCTAAACTTATCCCTACACTAATAATATTGTTGTTAAATTCCGGATTTATATTTGAGGGAGAGATAAAAATTATATCGTTATATTTTTTTATTTCATTAAAATTTTGGTT
>CACDSA010000025.1 GCA_902555185.1 uncultured Pelagibacteraceae bacterium
ATGACAAATGGAAGGAATTACAACTAAATTTTAATCCAACAGAAATGCTTAAAGGTTAAAATGATGAAAAAATTATTCATTTTTTTTAATTTTTTTTTATTTTTTAATAAAGCTTTCGCGCTCATACAAGTAGATATTACTAGGGGTAATTTAGATCCACTACCAATAGCTGTGTCCCCGTTACATGTAGATATCAAATCTGAACAATATAAAGAAATTAAAGTTAAAGACCTTGGCAGCAATATCTCCAAAATAATTGAAAATAATTTTAGGGGGACAGGATTATTTAATCCCTTGAAAAAAGATGCATTTGTTCAAAAACCCGACATTGCACACCTTAAACCTAGATTTGAAGACTGGAGACTCATTAAAGCCCAAGCTCTTGTCACAGGAAAGTTATTAATTAAAAACGATAAATTGAAAGTCGAATTTCGTTTATGGGATCTTACTGCTGCTCAAGAAATGACAGCATTAGCATTTACTACTACACCATCAAATTGGAGAAGAGTCGCGCATATTATCTCTGATAAAATATATGAAAGACTTACCGGTGAAGAAGGTTATTTTGATACTAGAATTATATACGTAGCAGAAAGTGGACCCAAAAATCAAAGAGTTAAAAAATTAGCAATTATGGATCAAGATGGATCTAATACAAAATATTTAACTCTAGGAAATGAACTAGTTTTGACCCCAAGATTTAACCCTACTAATCAGATGGTTACATACATGTCTTACTTTAGAAATATGCCAAGAGTTTATCTACTTGATATTGAAACAGGAACTCAAGAAGTTGTTGGAAATTTTCCCGGTATGACTTTTGCTCCAAGATTTTCTCCAGATGGAAAAAAAATTATTATGAGTTTTGCTAAGGATGGGAATTCAGATATATATACAATGGAACTGGAGACGAGAGTAGTTGAGCGTATCACTGAACATTCATCGATTGACACTTCTCCATCTTTTTCCCCTGATGGAAAATTTATAGCATTTAATTCTGACAGAAGTGGTTTGCAGCAAATTTATGTGATGAGAAGCGATGGCAGCAATGTCAAGAGGATTACTTTTGGTAAAGGAATTTATGGAACACCTGTATGGTCGCCTAGAGGGGATTTAATAGCTTTTACTAAAATGCACAAAGGCAGGTTTTATATCGGAGTTATGAGAATAGATGGAACAGGAGAAAGGCTTTTAACAGAAAATTACTATCAAGAAGCACCATCTTGGTCCCCGAATGGCAGAGTTTTAGTATTTTATAGAGAGACAAAAGCAGGAGAAAAAGGGGAAGGATTTTCAGCAAAATTATGGTCTATAGATATAACCGGCTATAATGAAAGAAGACTTTCCACCAAAACAGACGCCTCTGACCCATCTTGGTCTTCATTATTATCTAAGTGAGGTTGCATTTTATGTAAAATATACTTGAATAACTATTAATAATTTGAAATAACCACATTAAACCTAGGGGAAAAAATGACATTAAATACGAATTTAAAAAATATATTTTTAGTAATCTTCACAACATTAATTCTTAGTGCTTGTTCCACTGGAAAAAAATCTGCGGATATAGAGGGTGATGTTTACACAGGCAAGGATACAGTAGAATATTTAGCTGCAGGTGTTCCTGACAGAGTGTTTTTCGCAACAAATAAATCTTCTTTAACAACTGCATCTAGAGCTACTCTAAGAAAACAAGCAACATTTTTAAGAAAAAATAAAAATCTTAATGTTACAATTGAAGGTCACGCTGATGAAAGAGGTACGAGAGAATATAACTTAGCATTAGGTGAAAGAAGAGCTAATGCTGCAAGAGATTATTTAATGACTTATGGAATTTCAGGTAAAAGAATATCTGTAATTAGTTATGGAAAAGAAAAACCTGTAAATCCTAAATCATCACCATTGTCTTGGTCTCAAAACAGAAGATCAGTTACAGTTAAAGTAAATTAATTTTATTAATTAAGAGACCCTTTAAATACATAAATTTAAAGGGTCTTTTTTTTGCCATTTTATCAAAATAATATTTTGTCATGTTTGAGTCTAAAAAATTGATAAAAATTTGTGCAATTATTCCCTTACTGTTCTTTAAGGTTTTATATGCAGAGGAAGAAGAAATTTACTTAAAATCTATCTCAGATCAAATTCAAGTAATTACAAAAGATTTAAAAACTTTAGAGAAAGCTGTTTACAAAAAATCTGACATAACAGCATCAATTAATTCTAAAGCAATAAAGACAGATGGACTTAATGAAGATATTCTAACCAAACATTTACTCAAGTTAAATGAAATTGAAAATCAATTTAGAGAACTTACAAATAAATTTGAGGAAGTTAATTTTAAACTTGATAAACTTTCAACACGGGTGACTAAAATACAGTCAGACACCCAATTGAGATTTTCAGATCTTGAAAGTGGCACTATAAATACAGATAAAAAAAAAGATACCCAAGTATCTTTGCCAGGCACTAGCAAACCCCAAGACTTTGGAGCAAGCCCAGGATACCAAACATCAAACCTTCCTGCACAACAATCTTTAAACTCAGTAGAAAGTGCACAAACTGTAATTACGCAAGAACCAGAAAAAAAAGATTCTTTATTACCTTCTAAACCTGCAGCAGAGCAATATGAATTTGCGGTAAGTTTTATGAAAATTGGAGACTATGAAACAGCTGAATTTGCTTTAAAGGAGTTTATTGAAAAAAATAAAGATCATGATTTAGCAGGTAGTGCTCAATATTGGTATGGAGAAACTTTTAGAATTAGACAACTATATTCAGATGCAGCAACAGCTTATTTAGATGGTTATCAAAATTATCCAAAAAGTAAAAAAGCACCAGATAATCTTTTAAAATTAGGAATCACCATGGTTCAACTTGGGGAAAAAGACCAAGGCTGTAAAATGATAATTGGGCTAAAAAAAGAATACCCAAAAGCAAGTAAGTCTGTGTTACAAAAAGCTCAATATGAGCAAAAAAAATTCAAGTGTAATTCTTAAAAATAATTTTAAAGACTTTGTAAATATATCAAAAATTTACCAAAACTTTAAAAATAAATTAAATCAATTTAAAAAAAAATCTTACGTTGTAGCTGTATCTGGTGGACCAGATAGTTTGGCATTGGTTGCTTTATCATTATCTTATAATTTAGAAAAAAAAACAAAATTTAAATATGTTTTAATTGATCACGGCATAAGAAAAAACTCTGCAAAAGAGGCTAAAAAAGTCAAAGGTTTATTAAAAAAATTCAAAATCAGATTAAAGATTTTTTCAAATAAAAATAAAATAAATAAAAATGTTCAAAGCCAGGCAAGAACAATTAGGTACAAAATTTTAAGTGATTTTTCAAAAAGGGAAAATATTCAGACAGTTTTGACTGCCCATAATTTAGAAGATCAAGTAGAAACTTTTTTAATAAGACTTTCAAGAGGCAGTGGCTTAACAGGATTATCAGCTATGAAAACTATCAATAAAATTAACGATCAGGTCAAACTTTTTAGACCTTTATTAGATACAAAAAAGAGTGACTTAATTAAAATTTCTAAAATTATATTCGGAG
>CACDSA010000026.1 GCA_902555185.1 uncultured Pelagibacteraceae bacterium
AAATAATGAAGTTTTTTCTTTAATTTGATCCAGAAAGTCTATTTCATTAGAAATTCCTCCTCCAAAAACAATAGCATCTGGATCTAGAGTTGTAACGATTATAACCAAACACCTTGCTAAAATTTCCTTATACTCATTAATAAATAAAGTGGAGTTAGGATCTTTTTTTCTATATCTACCAAAAATTTCTTTTGCGGGAATGTTTTCATTAAATCTTTCATTAAATCTTTTCTCTATTGATTTACCAGATAGATATCCTTCCAGTCTATTTGAAAAATCTAAGATTTTATCAGATTTTAAGTTTGGTATATCTGTAAGTGGCATTTGATTTAAGCTCCATTCTCCACCTAAACCATTAGCACCAGAAATTATTCTTTTATTTATTACTAGCCCACCACCACAGCCTGATCCTAATATGATTCCAAATACAGTTTCATAATGACTAGCTGATCCATCATAAGCTTCAGACAAGCAAAAACAATTAGCATCATTTTCTGAAAGAAAATTGTTATCCATTTTTAATTTTAAATCTTTTATTAGATTTTTCTTATTTAACCACTGAGAATTATGCGCGTTTTTAATTAATCCTGTTGTTTTATCTACTGCACCAGGATGACATATGCCTACATTAAATTTACCAGATTTATTTTCTAATCTCTTTACTATTTCGGTTATTGTAATTATTGTCTTCTCATAATCTTGAGGTGTTTGAACGCGGTCTCTTTTTATTTCTACATTATTATTATCCAAAAGAACGTATTCTATTTTAGTTGCACCTAAATCAATTCCTATTTGCATTAATTAGCTGAAGGCCTGTTCATTTCTTGAAGCTCTACCTCTAATTTATTTAATTCTTCTCCACCTGCCATCATACTTAAAAGTTTTTCCCTGGAAATATCTTTTTTTTCATAGGTTCCTAAACTTTTTCCTCTGTTTAATACAGTAAAACTATTTCCAACTGGATACGCATGATGAACGTTATGCGTTATTAAAATTACAGCTAATCCCTGTGAAGCAGCTTTGACTATATACTTTAAAACAACTGAAGCTTGGTGAACTCCAAGAGCAGAAGTAGGCTCGTCTAAAACAAGAACTTTTGCTCCAAAATATATAGCCCTGCTAATTGCTAAACATTGTCTTTCACCTCCCGACATTGTACCAACCGCTTGAGATGGATCCCTAACATCGATGCCTATCTGTCCCATTCTCTCAGCAGCTATCTTATTTGCTTTTTCTATATCAAATGTTTTGAAAAATGGTGGACCTTTCATGGGTTCTCTGCCCATAAAAAAGTTTCTTGTTACACTCATTAAAGAGACTAAAGCTAGATCTTGGTATACAGTAGCAATTCCCATATCCAATGCATCTTTGGGACTATCAAATATTGTTTTTTTACCCTCGACAATAATTTCACCTTCATCAGGTCTGTGCACTCCAGCTAGAGTTTTAATTAAGGTTGATTTACCTGCACCATTATCACCAAGTAGGCACATGATTTCACCTTTTTTTAATTTCATAGTTACATCTTTCAAAGCTATAACTTTTCCAAAAAATTTACTAATATTATTAAATTGAACTAAATAGTCAGACATTATTTGCTTTCTGTTACTTTTCTTCTTATATAATTATTAAAAATCACTGCAATCAACATCATTGCTCCTAAAAAAACCTTAAACCAGTCTGTATCCACATCAGTGTAAAATATTCCCATTGATACTGTACCAAATATCAAAGCTCCAAATGCTGCGCCTATAGCTGAACCATATCCCCAGTTAATAAACAGCCTCCAACAACTGCAGCTGCAATAGCCTCTAATTCTTTTAAAGTTCCACGCATTGTATCAGCTGAACCAGCGTCTAAAACTTGAATAGTAGCAAAAATAGTTGCTGCTACTGCAGTACCTATAAATAAACTTATTTTTACTCTGCCAACTGGTACTCCAACATTATTAGCACCATTTTTATCTCCTCCAGATGCAAATATCCAATTTCCATATCTCGTTTTCATTAGTATCCATGTTGTAATTATTGCTAAAGCTATAAACCATATTACAGATGGCGGTATTCCTGTGGCGAGTGGAGTTCCATCAGTTCTTAATGCGATCAGATTCATTGATCCTAACCAAGTAAAAACCCATTTAAAAGTATCAGTCGCAAATATCCATGCTAGTGGATCATCTTCAATTAAAACTCTCAGGCCTGGAACTTGAGTTCGACCAGTGATCAATCTTGTTATAGCTAAAGTTGCTCCTCTTAAAATAAAAAGCATTGCAAGAGTGACAATAAATGATGGTAAGCCTGTTCTTACCACTAATATTCCATTAAAATATCCTACTAACACTGCCATTGAGAATGCAAAAATAATACTCATCCATAGTGGCCATCCCCAATAAATTGCTGGAATAGCTATACATATACCTGCAAATCCAATCATTGATCCGATAGATAGATCGAATTCACCACCTATCATTAACATAGCAGCAGCAATCGCTATTATTCCGAGATTTGCAGAAACATCTAAGAAGTTTAACACCCCATATGCACTAAACATACCCGTATCCCCAGCAACTATACCAAAAAATATAAATACAAGTATGGCTCCACCAAGAGCACCGAGCTCGGGTCTATTTAATAATAACCTTAATTTAGAAACTTTTTTTAGCCTTTCATCCTGATTGAAATCAGTTTTTGTTTCAATACTTTTAGACTTTGTAGACATATAAAAAAACCTAAAAAAAAAGGCCTAGTGAATTATCACTAGGCCTTTTTCATATTTTTCTTATCTATAACCTTGAGCTGCCCATTTAATTACATCCTTTGCATTGTTAGGAGTAACGAAACCAGGTCCAGTCATTACAACACCAGCTGGCATTGTTCCATATCTCATATATTGAGAAAAGATAGCTATAGGTAAATAACCTTGTAGATACTGTTGTTGGTCAATTAAGAATTCAACTTTTCCAGCAGCAGCAGCTTTAAGCATTCCTGGCGACATATCGAATGTACCAAGTTTAACGCTTCCAACTTTACCAGCAGATTCTAAGGCTTTTAGAGCAGCTTCTCCTGCAAGACCAGCTCCTAAAGTAAGAATAGTGTCATATCCACCACCTAATTTAGCAGCTACAGCTTTTTGAATTTCAGTCGGGTCATTTGATGTACCTAATATGTCTACAGATCCACCAAATCCTTTTTTGAAACCAGCACATCTTCTATCTAAAGCGACGTTACCTACTTCGTGGTTAACACATAGTGCTTTTTTACCACCAGCAGCTTTCATTTTTTGTCCGCCACCTACGCCAGCTTCAAACTCTGTTTGACCTACGTGAGCACTAATACCTAGTTTCATGTAGTCGTCTGAACCTGAATTCATAGAGATTACTGGAATACCTGCAGATATTGCAGCTTTTACAGATTTACCTAAAGCGGCAGCATCTGGTAAAGTTATCACAATACCTTTTGGCTTTTGAGAAACAGCGTTGTCTATTAATTTTGCCATCTCTACCATGTCAAATGTT
>CACDSA010000027.1 GCA_902555185.1 uncultured Pelagibacteraceae bacterium
ATCCATAATGGTACTTGTGTGGCTCCTAAAATCATACTTATTCCTTAGTTCTTCTTCTGGTTGTAGACAAATTGCATACCTGAAATAAAATTTTAACATAGTTAATATATATAAAATTTAAATAAGATTTTATTATGAAATTAAAATTAACTATTTTGATAGCTTTCTTATACTTAGGCTCAGCCTTTGCTGCAGGGCATATTACAAAAGCTCAAAAAGAAAAAACAATAGAGTGTTTAGGTCACTACAGTGCGACTGCTGTTTTACCAGCTGATACTATTGAAGTTAAAAACATGGAATTAGCTTTGGCTTCAGTAAAGGTAATTAGAGAATACCTCACGTCTGAAGGTGTTAAGGATGATGAGATGAACAAAGGCATGAATGTTTACGTGGACAAAGTTTATGGAAAGCCTTTTGATAAAGCTAAAAATGGTGAGTGTAATAAATTTATTTATAAGCAAATTAAAGGTTCAGAAGAAAAAATCGAAAAATTATCTAGAACGATTTACGCAGGTTAAACATGAGTGGATACGTTATAGCTAATATAGACGTTAAAAATCCCGAAGCTTATAAAGAATATGTTGGTAAGGTGGTACCGACTGTTCAAAAATTCGGAGGAAAATACCTTGTACGTGCTGGGGAGTACAAAGTTATAGACGGTGAGTGGAAATATCCTAGAACGGTAGTTATTAAATTTCCAACTTATGAAAAAGCTTTAGAGTGGTATGATTCTGAGGAGTATAAGCCCGTTAAACCTATTCGATTAGCAAACTCAGTAGCTAATGGAATAATAATCAAAGGAGTTTAAATGACAAAAGCCTATTTAGTAGCAATGCCTACAATAAAAGATAATGATATGTTTGCAAAGGAATATGCAAGTAAAGTAGCCGATACTATAAAAGCATTTCAAGGAAAATTTCTTGTTAGAACTCCGAATAAACTAATTAAAGAAGGTGAAGAAAAATCTCTTACAGTTGTAATTGAATTTCCTAATAAGGAAAAAGCTCTTGGTTGGTATAATTCTCCAGAGCATCAAAAGATAGTTGTTCATAGAAGAACTGCAACAGACCCATCAAGTCCAATAGTGATTTGTGAAGAGTCTAATACATATTAACAAAAAAAGGAGATAATTATGATCGATAAATTTGGAAACGCATTTTATTTAATAATTTACTTAGCACATTTTATTATAGTTGGTAGTTACGCTTACCAATTAGTCTTTGATACTAAAAAATTTCTAAAAGGTAGAGGAGTTGATAAAACAGCTACATTAATCACAAGATTCGCAGGATCATTCATGATTGCTACTGTTCTAATGGCAATATATATAGCTTTTATAAGATCAGGCGGTGTAGAGGCTACTTGGGCCTTCTTTAACTTGGTCTTTATAATGAATGTTTCAATATTGGTTGTAAATTTTTACACATTAAAAATTGATAAAACAGGTTTAACTAAAAAAACTAGAAACGATGGAATATATGCTCCACTAGTTTTAGTTATTATCAGTGCTATTCTTTGTTACGGTTTGGCTGATAAAATTTACGTTTAAGGAAATACATGGCAAAGTTTATGAATATTGTTAGATGTAAAGTGAAATCGTCTGGCAGAGAAGAATATTTAAAAAAAATAGATGAAATGCCAAAGTTCGATGGGCAGATTTCAGCAAAATACGTTGAAACGAAACCCAATGAATTTTTTATGATAGGTGAATGGAATTCTGAAGATGACATTGCTAAAGCAAGACCAAAAATGATTGCATTCTTGGATACACTTCGGCACACTTTAGAAGAGCTGTCATCAGATTTAGGAGTAACAGATCCTCATTCTGGTACAGTTGTAATCGAGAAATAGGAAAGGGGTAACAATGGCAAAATTTTATACACTTGGATGTTACACAGCTAAAGGTCTTGGAGGATTTGTAAGCAATCCTTCTACAGACAGAAAAGCTGCTACATCTGCACTTGCTGCTTCTGTGGGAGCTAAAGTAACTCAATATTCAGGCCTAAGAGGAAAATATGATTTTATGGCAGTGATTGAGGGAACTTTTGAACAAGCTGCTGCAGCTGCAATGGTTGCTGTTTCTAGTGGTGCTGTTTCAGATTTTACAATTTTAGAAGATGTAGATCTAAATGAGATAGCTAAAACCGCTCAGAAAATGGCTTCATCATACAAAGAGCCAGGAAAATAAAGTATTTATTTTATCAAACATAGGTTAAAAAAACCTATGTTTGATAGGCTGAAAAATAAACTTCACATTTTACAAAATATTTATTTAAAAAATAGATATTTCTTTA